>JBLZYV010000099.1:0-13225 GCA_050282565.1 Comamonas sp. | reverse complement strand
CCGGCCTTCTTGAAGGCGTCCTTGTTGTAGTAGAAGATGGTGGTCGAGCTGTTGAGCGGGTAGCTCATCATCTGGCCATTGGGCGCGGTGTAGTAGCCGGCCACGGCGGAGATGTACTCGTCGGGGTTGAACTTGAAACCGCCGTCGTTCATGACCTTGGTGACGGGGACGACGGCGCCCTTGGAGGCCATCATCGTGGCGGTGCCCACTTCGAACACCTGAAGGATGTCGGGCGCATTGCCGGCGCGGAACGCGGCGATGGCGGCGGTCATCGATTCGTCGTACTGGCCCTTGTAGGTGGGCACGATCTTGTAGTTGGTCTGGCTGGCGTTGTACTGGTTGGCCAGATCGTTCACCCAATCGCCCAGGGCGGCGCTCATGGAGTGCCACCATTGGATCTCGGTGGCGGCATGGGCGGACAGGCTCGTGGAGGCGGCGATTGCCGCCGCAATGGCCAAGCGCTTGAATTGCATGGAAACTCCTAGGGTAAGGAAGGGTGAAAAACGCACAGAAAGGAATCGTATCTGGCGTCGATGAAAGTTTCGTGACTTTGTCGCATATTGCCGTAGCGGCCGCAAGCAGGGCATTCCCTGCATTGGTGCAGCAACTCTCAGCAAATACATGGTCTTACGATTGTAGTGCGGCGGCGGGGGCGGCAGATGAAAACCCTGAGCCAGCGCCGGCATCGGTGCAAAAAGATCGACAAACTGTCGCATTCGGTGTCGGGTAGAAGAGATTGTGTGCAGGATACGGCCCGGCAATCGATCTCAATGAATCAAATAAGAAAAAAAACGAATCCGCAATTCCGCATACCTGCTATGTCCGCCCGCGCCCAGCGCCTTTACCGGAGCCGGCGGCTGTGCAAAGGCCCGCTCACTTAGAATTTGCATCCCCACCGATCCCCGAGGCGCCGCGCCTCGCAGAAGACTGATCCCATGAATGCACCGATTGCACTGGCAACCCTTCAGGCCCAAGTGGAAGGGCCGGCCCGGCTCCGTGAAATTCCCTACAACTACACCTCGTTCTCCGACCGGGAAATCGTCATCCGCCTGCTGGGCTCCGCGAGCTGGGACCTGCTGAACCAGCTGCGCGAGGAGCGCAAGACGGGCCGCTCCGCCCGCATGCTCTACGAAGTGCTGGGCGACATCTGGGTGGTGCAGCGCAACCCCTACCTGCAGGACGACCTGCTGGACAACCCCGGCCGCCGCAAGCAGCTGGTCGAGGCCCTGCACCACCGCCTCGGCGAAGTGCAAAAGCGCCGCACGCCGCAGGCGGACGCCGCGCGCGATGCGCTGGTGGGCCAACTGATCGACGCGGCCCAGACGGCGGTGGCCGAGTTCGACGCCACGCTGCAGGAGGCCGCCAGCCTGCGCCGCAAGGTGACGCGGGCGTTCAAGTCCATCACCGCCAAGGACAACGTCAAGTTCGACGGCCTCTCGCGCGTGAGCCACGTGACGGACGCCACCGACTGGCGCGTCGAATACCCCTTCGTGGTGCTCACGCCCGACTCCGAGGAAGAGATCGCCTCGCTGGTCAAGGCCTGCATCGAGCTGGGGCTGACCATCATCCCGCGCGGGGGCGGCACCGGCTATACCGGCGGCGCGATTCCGCTGACCTGGCGCAGCGCCGTCATCAACACCGAGAAGCTCGAGCGCATGACCGAGGTGGAGGCCGTGCGCCTGCCCGGCGTGGAGCGCGAGGTGCCCACCGTCTGGTCGCAGGCCGGCGTGGTGACCCAGCGTGTGGCCGACGCGGCCGAGCGCGCGGGCTTCGTGTTCGCGGTCGATCCCACCTCCATCGAGGCCTCGTGCATCGGCGGCAACATCGCCATGAACGCCGGCGGCAAGAAGGCCGTGCTGTGGGGCACGGCGCTCGACAACCTGGCCAGCTGGCGCATGGTGACGCCCGACGGCGAGTGGCTGGAGGTCACCCGCCTGCAACATAACCTCGGCAAGATCCACGACGTGGAAGTGGCGAGCTTCGAGCTGCAGTACTTCCGCGCCGACGGCAAGACGCCCATCCGCACCGAGCGCCTGGACATCCCCGGCAGCGTGTTCCGCAAGGAAGGCCTGGGCAAGGACGTGACGGACAAGTTCCTCTCGGGCCTGCCGGGCGTGCAGAAGGAAGGCACCGACGGCCTGATCACCAGCGCGCGCTGGATCGTGCACCGCATGCCCTCGCACACCCGCACCGTGTGCCTGGAGTTCTTCGGCAACGCCAAGGACGCCGTGCCCAGCATCGTCGAGATCAAGGACTACATGTTCGCCGAGCAGAAGCGCTCGGGCGTGCTGCTGGCCGGCCTGGAGCACCTGGACGACCGCTACCTCAAGGCCGTGGGCTACGCCACCAAGAGCAAGAAGCATGGTGGCCTGCCCAAGATGGTGCTGTTCGGCGACATCGTGGGCGACAACCCCGACGACGTGGCGCGCGTGACCAGCGAGGTGGTGCGCATCGCCAACTCGCGCAGCGGCGAGGGCTTCATCGCCATCAGCCCCGAGGCGCGCAAGAAGTTCTGGCTCGACCGCAAGCGCACCGCGGCCATCTCCAAGCACACCAACGCCTTCAAGATCAACGAGGACGTGGTGATCCCGCTGCCGCGCATGGCCGAGTACAGCGACGGTATCGAGCGCATCAACATCGAGCTGTCGTTGCAGAACAAGATCAAGCTCTGCGACGAGCTGCATGCCTTCTTCGCCAACGGCAACCTGCCGTTGGGCAAGGAGGACGACGCCAGCGAGATCCCCAGCGCCGAGCTGCTGGAGGACCGCGTGGGACAGGCCCTGGTGCTGATCACCGAGGTGCGGCGCGAGTGGCAGGGTTGGCTTGCCCATGTGGGCGAGCAGTTCCGCCAGCTGCAGGACCACACGCTGCGCGCGAGCTGGAAGGCCGCGCTGCGCACGCCGCTGGCCGCGATCTTCGCCGGCTCGGCCTACCAGCCCATCATGGACGAGGTGGTGGCCATCCACCAGCGCGTGCTCAAGGGCCGGGTGTTCGTGGCGCTGCACATGCACGCGGGCGACGGCAACGTGCACACCAACATCCCCGTCAACAGCGACGACTACGAGATGCTGACCACGGCGCACAAGGCCGTGGCGCGCATCATGGACCTGGCGCGCAGCCTGGGCGGCGTGATCTCGGGCGAGCACGGCATCGGCATCACCAAGCTCGAATTCCTGTCGGACGAGGAGCTGCGCCCCTTTGCCGAGTACAAGGCCCGCATCGATCCTCACGGCCACTTCAACAAGGGCAAGCTGCTGCGAATCGAGGAGCGCAAGGTGCTGCTGGCGCAGACGCACGAGGGCGGCCCGCGCCAGTCGCTGATGTATGCCGACCTGACCAATGCCTACACGCCGAGCTTCGGCCTGATGGGGCACGAGTCGCTGATCATGCAGCAGAGCCACATCGGCGCCATCGCCGACAGCGTGAAGAACTGCCTGCGCTGCGGCAAGTGCAAGCCGGTGTGCGCCACGCACGTGCCGCGCGCCAACCTGCTGTACAGCCCGCGCAACAAGATCCTGGCCACCTCGCTGTTGGTGGAGGCGTTCCTGTACGAGGAGCAGACGCGCCGCGGCGTGTCCATCAAGCACTGGCAGGAGTTCGAGGACGTGGCCGACCACTGCACCGTGTGCCACAAGTGCGCCACGCCGTGCCCGGTCAAGATCGACTTCGGCGACGTGACCATGAACATGCGCAACCTGCTGCGCCAGATGGGCAAGAAGAGCCTGCGTCCCGGCAACAAGCTGGCCATGGCCATGCTCAACGCCACCAACCCGGACACGATCAAGTTCATGCGCTCGGCCATGGTGGGCGTGGGCTTCAAGGCCCAGCGCGCCGCGGTCGACCTGTTCAAGGGCCTGGGCCGGCGCCAGGCCGCGCACCCGCCGGCCACGGTGGGCACCGCGCCCATCAAGGAGCAGGTGATCCACTTCATCAACAAGAAGCTGCCGGGCGGCCTGCCCAAGCAGACGGCGCGCGCGCTGCTGGACATCGAGAACAAGGACTACGTACCGATCATCCGGGACCCCAAGGCCACGACGTCGGAGACCGAAGCGGTGTTCTACTTCCCCGGCTGCGGATCGGAGCGTTTGTTCAGCCAGGTCGGCCTGGCCACGCAGGCCATGCTGTGGCATGCCGGCGTGCAGACCGTGCTGCCGCCGGGCTACCTGTGCTGCGGCTACCCGCAGCGCGGCAGCGGCCAGAGCGACAAGGCCGAGAAGATGATCACCGACAACCGGGTGCTGTTCCACCGCGTGGCCAACACGCTGAACTACCTGGACATCAAGACCGTGGTGGTGAGCTGCGGCACCTGCTACGACCAGCTGCAGGGCTACCAGTTCGACAAGATCTTCCCCGGCTGCCGCATCATCGACATCCACGAGTACCTGCTTGAAAAGGGCATCACGCTGCAGGGCAAGGGCGCGTACCTGTACCACGACCCCTGCCACACGCCGATGAAGCTGCAGGACCCGATGAAGACCGTCAAGGCGCTGGTGGGCGACAACGTGCTCAAGAGCGAGCGCTGCTGCGGCGAGTCGGGCACACTGGGCGTCACGCGCCCCGACATCTCCACGCAGATCCGCTTCCGCAAGACCGAGGAGATCCTCAAGGGCGAGGCGGCGCTGAAGGACAGCGGCGCCGTGAGCGCCAAGGACAACGTCAAGATCCTCACCAGCTGCCCAAGCTGCCTGCAGGGCCTGAGCCGCTACCAGGACGACCTGCAGAACGGCCTGCTCGAGGCCGACTACATCGTCGTCGAGATGGCGCGCGAGGTGCTGGGCGAGAACTGGCTGCCCGAGTACGTGCAGCGCGCCAACAACGGCGGCATCGAAAGGGTGCTGGTATGACCTGCCCCCTGTGTGATGCAGATGGCGGCACGCTGGTTTGGCGCGGCGACCAACTGCGCGTGATCCGTGCCGACGAGGAGGGCGAGCGCGGCTTCCCGGCCTTCTACCGCGTGGTGTGGAACGCGCATGCGGCCGAGTTCTCCGAGCTGTCGGCCGCCGGGCGCACGCATTGCATGGACGCCGTGGCCGTGGTCGAGCAGACGCTGCGCGAGCGGCTCGCGCCGACCAAGATCAACCTCGCCGCGCTGGGCAACATGGTGCCGCACCTGCACTGGCATGTGATTGCCCGCTTCGGCTGGGACAGCCACTTCCCGTCGCCGGTCTGGGCCGCGGCCCAGCGCGAGCGCGACACCGCCCGCGAAACCGAAGTACGCGCCGCGCTGCCGGCCGCCGAGGCACTGATGCACGAGCGCCTGGCCGCCCTGGCCCACAAGAGCTGAAAGATACCTATGGCTGGCTTGACGCAGCAGACCCCGACCCCCACCGAACTCACCGTGCACGGCACCTCGCGCGTGCTGGAAGTGGCCTATGCCGACGGCGCGCGCTTTCGCCTGCCGTTCGAGTTTCTGCGCGTGTACTCGCCGTCAGCCGAGGTGCAGGGCCATGGCCCGGGCCAGGAGGTGCTGCAGACCGGCAAGCGCGACGTGGGCATCGTGCAGATCGAGCCCGTGGGCAACTACGCGATCAAGCCGGTGTTCACGGACGGGCACGAAAGCGGCCTGTACAGCTGGCAGTACCTGTACGAGCTGGGCAGCCGCCAGGACGAGCTGTGGGCCGAGCACCTGCAGCGCCTGCAGCAGGCCGGGCTCGACCGCGACCAGCCCATGGCGCCCAAGGGCGGGCACGGCTGCTCGCACCACTGATATCGATTTGATAGCGGGTTGCGCCCGCTGATAGCGCGCCAGCGGCCGATATGGCTTGAGCCATACCCTGTAGCACGGCGGGGTTGTATCCGCCCGCGGGACAAATGCTGGTTAGCATTGGAACCATGACCACCACCCATTTTGGATTCGAGACCGTTGACGAGCAGGACAAGGCGCGCAAGGTGCGCGGCGTGTTCGATTCCGTTGCCAGCAAATACGATGTGATGAACGACCTGATGTCGGCCGGGCTCCATCGCGTCTGGAAGCAGTACACGGTGATGGTGGCGAACCTGCAACCCGGCCAGAAGGTGCTCGACATCGCGGGCGGCACCGGCGACCTGTCCATGGCCTTTGCCAAGAAGGTGGGGCCGACCGGCCAGGTGGTGCACACCGACATCAACGAAGCCATGCTGCGCGTGGGGCGCGACCGCCTGATCGACAAGGGGCTGGTGCTGCCCACGCTGGTCTGCGACGCCGAGGAACTGCCGTTTCCCGACAACCATTTCGACGTGGTGAGCGTGGCCTTCGGCCTGCGCAACATGACGCACAAGGACCAGGCGCTGGCCGAGATGAACCGCGTGCTCAAGCCGCGCGGCCGGCTGCTGGTGCTGGAGTTCTCGAAGGTGGCCAAGCCGCTGACCAAGGCCTACGACCTGTACTCCTTCCAGGTGCTGCCGCGCATCGGCAAGCTGGTGGCGGGCGACGCCGACAGCTACCGCTACCTGGCCGAGTCCATCCGCATGCACCCGGGGCAGGACGAGCTCAAGCGCATGATGCAGGCGGCGGGCTTCGGCCACGTGGACTACCACAACATGTCGGCGGGCATCACCGCGCTGCACGTCGGCATCAAGTGCTGAATCTGGCTTTCTGATGGTCGAAAGATGCGCGTTTTCCCCAGCGCGTATTGAAATACAACACAAAAGGCATCAGATGGCGAAGCATGGGGCATACAGGAAGGCGGCGCGAGCCCGGCCTTCGCAAACAGGAGAAACGGAACGATGAAAACGAAGATCTGGTCGATGGTGCTGGTGCTGCTGCTGGCAGTCGTGCACCTGGATGCGGATGCCAAACGCATGGGGGGTGGCAAATCCATGGGCCGCCAGTCCAGCAACGTGACGCAGCGCGAAGCCGCGCCGGCACAGGCGCCCGGCAGCACCGCCGCGCCTGCGCAGAGCGCACAGAGCCGTCCGGCCACGCCGCCGGCACAGGCGCCGGCCGCCGCACCCAAGAAGCCCTGGGGCGCCATGCTGGGCGGCCTGGCCGCTGGCCTGGGCCTGGCCTGGCTGGCCAACTCGCTGGGCCTGGGCGCAGCGTTCGGCAACATCCTGCTGATCGCGCTGCTGGCGCTGGCCGCGTTCGCCATCATCGGCATGATCATGCGCCGCAAGGCGGGTGGCGCGGCGGCGAGCCAGTCGCCGTTTGCCTATCAGGGCGCGGGCGCATCGCCCAGCGCGGCCGACAGCGCGCCGCAGAACGCACCGGTGGCACGCCAGTACAACCCCGAGAAGATCGGCAACGACGCCTCGGCGCGCCCCTGGGAGCAGGGCGCCGCGGTGGGCACCGCTGGCGGCAGCATGATCGGCTCGGGCCTGGCCGGCTCGCAGAACTGGGGTGTGCCGGAAGGCTTCGACACGCAGGGCTTCCTGGAAGCCGCCAAGCGCAACTTCATCACGCTGCAGGCTGCCTGGGACCGCAACGACGTCACCACGCTGCGCTCGATGATGACCGACGAGATGCTGAGCGAAGTGCGCAGCCAGCTCGACGAGCGCGAGCAGCACCGTGGCGCCCCGCAGCAGGCCGGACAGCCGAACCAGACCGACGTGGTGATGCTCGACGCGCAGCTGCTCGGCATCGAGGACATGGGCCATGCCTACATGGCCAGCGTGGAGTTCTCGGGCATGATCCGCGAGGAAAGCCACACCGGCCCCAGCCCCTTCCGCGAAGTCTGGAACATGACCAAGCCCAAGGACGGCACCAGCGGCTGGCTGGTGGCAGGCCTGCAGGCGCTGCAATGAACGGTTTTTGCCGTTAGGCCGCTAGTGCGGCACAGATAAAATGGGGGACTATGGCAACACAGTCCCCTTTTTCTTTGGCTGGCGATCTGGTCCAGCGTGTGCTCGCGTCGGCGCGGCCGCCCGAGTGGCTGGCGCATGAGCTGCAACACCGCGTGGTGCTGTTCCTCAACCATGTGCTGATGCAGGAGGCCGAGGCCATGGACCGCCTGGCGCGCCAGAGCGGGCGCGTGGTGCATGTGCAGTGGCGCGCCATCAGCCTGGCGCTGCAGATCACGCCCGCGGGGCTGCTCGACCTGGCGCCTGCCTCGGCCACGCCCGACCTGCGCGTGCATGTGGCCGACGAGTCGCCGCTGGCGCTGGCCGGCAGCGTGCTGCAGGGCGAGCGTCCGGCCATCCGCATCGATGGCGACGTGCAGTTCGCCGCCGAGATCCAGTGGCTGGTCGACCATGTGCGCTGGGACGTCGAGGAAGACCTGGCGCGCGTGATCGGCGATACGCCGGCGCACTGGATCGCCTCGGCCGGCGAGCGCGTGGCGCAGGCGCTGCGCCAGTTCGTCGCGGCCGGCATGCGCACCGTGGCTTCGCGCCGCCAGCCCGGCCGGCCCGAGGCACCCGCAGCTCCTGCGTCCGATTCATGAAGCGCTTCTTTCGTGGCTTCACCATCCTGTGGGTGGTGTTCCGGTACGGGCTGGACGACATGGTGCTGTCCAGCTTCAGCCACCCCTGGCTCAAGCGCCTGAGCTCTGTCGCGCGGCTCGGCCGCAGCTGGCACGAGCCGCGCGGCGTGCGCCTGCGCGAGGCGCTGGAGCGGCTCGGGCCCATCTTCGTGAAGTTCGGCCAGGTGCTGTCCACGCGGCGCGACCTGATGCCGCCCGACATCGCCGAAGAGCTGGCGCTGCTGCAGGACCGCGTGCCGCCCTTCGATTCGCGCATCGCCATCGCCACCATCGAGCGGGCCTTCCGCAAGCCGATTGGCGAGGTCTTCGTGCAGTTCGACGAGCAGCCGGTGGCCAGCGCGTCGATCGCGCAGGTGCACTTCGCCACCATCCGCACGCGCGAGGGCGAGCTGCGCGAGGTGGCGGTCAAGGTGCTGCGCCCCGGCATGCTGCCGGTGATCGACAGCGACCTGGAGCTGATGCGCACGATGGCCGCCTGGGTCGAGCGCCTGTCGGCCGACGGCAAGCGCCTCAAGCCCCGCCAGGTGGTGGCCGAGTTCGACAACTACCTGCACGACGAGTTGGACCTGATGCGCGAGGCCTCGAACGCCGCGCAGCTGCGCCGCAACATGGAGGGGCTGGACCTGGTGCTGATCCCCGAGGTGTTCTGGGACTTCTGCCACCAGGACGTGATGGTGATGGAGCGCATGCAGGGCGTGCCGATCAACCAGGTCGAGACGCTGCGCGAGGCGGGCGTGGACATCCCCAAGCTGGCGCGCGACGGCGTGACCATCTTCTTCACCCAGGTGTTCCGCGACGGCTTCTTTCATGCCGACATGCACCCGGGCAACATCATGGTGAGCCTGGCGCCGCAGTCCTTCGGGCGCTACATCTCGCTCGATTTCGGCATCGTCGGCACGCTCACCGAGTACGACAAGGAATACCTGGCGCAGAACTTCACCGCGTTCTTCCGGCGCGACTACAAGCGCGTGGCCGAGCTGCACATCGAGAGCGGCTGGGTGCCGCCGACCACGCGGGTGGACGAGCTGGAATCCGCCATCCGCGCCGTGTGCGAGCCGTACTTCGACCGGCCGCTCAAGGAGATCTCGCTGGGCATGGTGCTGATGCGGCTGTTCCAGACCTCGCGGCGCTTCCAGGTCGAGATCCAGCCGCAGCTGGTGCTGCTGCAGAAGACCCTGCTCAACATCGAAGGCCTGGGCCGCCAGCTCGACCCCAACCTCGACCTGTGGAGCACGGCCAAGCCCTTCCTCGAGAAATGGATGCTGGACCAGATGGGCCCGCAGCGGCTGTGGCGCGAGCTGCGCGCGCAGGCGCCGCGCTACGCCAAGCTGCTGCCCGACATGCCCCGCCTGCTGCACCGCTACCTCGAGCGGCAGGGCGAGTCGCACGAGGTGCTGATCCGCGAACTGCTGGAGCAGCAAAAGCGCACCAACCGCCTGCTGCGCATGATCGTGTGCGGCGGCGTGGGCTTCGTGCTGGGGCTGGTCGTGGTGCAGCTGGTGATCCGGCTGCGCTTGTTCTGAACCACGATGGGTCAAAAATGATAGCTTCTGGCGCGCATTCATCAAAGATTTCAATGTGAAAACCATTTGAAATCATTGATGGACAAGCGTCAGCAGCTCCTGAATTTGATAGAGACCATGAACCACTTGATGACGTGGGTGATCGCCTACCTGTTCGCCACCATCGCCATCGGCCTGTGGGCCGCGCGGCGCGTGAAGAACACGGCCGACTTCGCCATTGCCGGCCGGCACCTGCCGATGTACATGATCATCACCACCACCTTCGCGACCTGGTTCGGTTCCGAGATCGTGCTCGGCGTGCCGGCCAAGTTCATCGGCGGCGGCCTGCACGCGGTGGTCGAGGACCCGTTCGGCGCCGGCATGTGCCTGATCCTGGTGGGCCTGTTCTTCGCGGCCAAGCTCTACCGCATGACGCTGCTCACCATCAGCGACTACTACCGCACGCGCTACGGCCGCAGCATCGAGATCATCTGCTCGCTCATCATCATGCTCAGCTACCTGGGCTGGGTGTCGGCCCAGGTCACGGCGCTGGGCCTGGTGTTCAACCTGCTGTCGGGCGGCGCGATCGGCATCTCGATGGGCATGTTCATCGGCGTGGTCTCCATCCTGGCCTACACGCTGTTCGGCGGCATGTGGTCGGTGGCGGTGACGGACTTTATCCAGATGATCATCCTCGTCGTCGGCCTGCTGGTGCTGGCCTTCTTCGCCAGCGACATGGCCGGCGGCGCCGCGCGCGTGATCGACCTCGCGGTGAGCCGCGACCTGTTCAAGTTCTGGCCCGAGCCGACCTGGCACCAGATGGTGTTCTTCTTTGGCGCGGCCATCACGATGATGCTGGGCTCCATCCCGCAGCAGGACGTGTTCCAGCGCGTGATGTCGGCCAACACCGAGAAATCCGCCGTGCGCGGCACGGTGATCGGCGGCAGCGCCTACATCCTGTTCGCCTTCGTGCCCATGTTCCTGGTCGCCAGCGCGCTGCTCATCATGCCCGAGCAGACGGCCTCGCTGCTCAAGGACGATCCGCAGAAGGTGCTGCCCACGCTGGTGATGGAGCGCATGCCGCTGCTGATGCAGGTGCTGTTCTTCGGCGCGCTGCTGTCGGCCATCAAGTCCTGCGCGTCGGCCACGCTGCTGGCGCCCAGCGTCACCTTCACCGAGAACATCTGGCGCCAGTTCCGCCCGCACATCAGCGACCGCGAGAACCTGCTCACCATGCGCATCAGCGTGCTG
Organism: Comamonas sp.; assembly: GCA_050282565.1. Taxonomy (GTDB): domain Bacteria; phylum Pseudomonadota; class Gammaproteobacteria; order Burkholderiales; family Burkholderiaceae_C; genus Comamonas. The sequence continues at coordinate 2,073 of JBLZYV010000099.1, read as the reverse complement.
GTGTTCGCCACCTGTGTGCTGGCCTACTCGATCAGGATGCAGGGCACGCCGATCTACGAGCTGGTGTCGGGCGCCTACCAGGTGCCGCTGGTCGGCGCCTTCGTGCCGCTGGCCTTCGGCCTGTACTGGAAGCGCGCGACCACGCAAGGTGCGCTGGCCGCGGTGCTGCTGGGCATCGGCGTGTGGCTGTCCGGCCTCAACATGGCCTGGGGCGCGCAGTTCCCGGCGCAGCTGGCGGGCGTGCTCGCCGCGATGGCCGGCATGGTGGCCGGCTCGCTGCTGCCGCAGTGGGTGCGCAACCAGCACACGCCCGTCGAGCCGTTCGAGCCCGAGGAGCCCCGCGGCGGCGCAGGGGCCGCACCGGTGCAGTGACGCTACCGTCTATAATCAAGGGTTTTCCTCGATTTTGATCTAGCGACATGCCCATTTACGCATACAAGTGCGGTGCCTGCGGCTTTGCCAAGGACGTCCTGCAGAAGGTGTCGGATGCGCCGATCACGCAGTGTCCCTCGTGTGGTGAAGCGCATTTCTCCAAGCAACTGACGGCGCCCGGCTTTCAACTGAAAGGCACGGGCTGGTACGCCACGGACTTCAGCGGCAAGGCCAAGGCCCCCGCTGCTGCGCCCACAGCCGCACCGGCAGCCGGTGCTGCGGGCGCCGACGCTGCGGCCCCGGCGCCCGCGCCTGCACCCGCTGCGGCTCCCGCCGCCTCGGCCTGACGCGGCGCACGGAAAGGGCAGGGAATACCGATGGCTACGCTGCGCAAATGGCTGCTGACCGGCATGCTGGTGATCGTGCCCGGCGTGATCACCGTCTGGGTGCTGAGCTGGATCGTCGGCACGCTCGACCAGACGCTGAACATCCTGCCCGACCGCTGGCAGCCCGATGCGCTGCTGGGCCTGCACATCCCCGGCTTCGGCGTGCTGCTGACGCTGGGCATCCTGCTCGCCGTGGGCGGCATCGCCAGCAACTTCGTTGGCCGCAAGCTCGTGTCTTGGGGCGATGCGCTGGTCAGCCGGATTCCGGTGGTGCGCTCGATCTATTCGAGCGTCAAGCAGGTGTCGGACACGGTGTTCTCCGACAGCGGCAACGCCTTTCGCACGGCGGTGCTGGTGCAGTGGCCGCACCCCGGCATGCGGACCATCGCCTTCGTGACCGGCACGCCCGCCGCCGAGGTGGCGCAGCATCTGGACGAGGAGTTCGTCAGCGTTTTCGTGCCCACCACGCCCAACCCCACGGGCGGCTACCTGGTGACGGTACCCAAGCGCGACTGCGTGGAATTGAGCATGAGCGTGGACGAAGCGCTCAAGTACATCGTATCGATGGGAGTCGTGGCCCCCGAGCCGCGCCCCGCAGGTTCCAAATAAATGAATCGGGCGCCCACGAGGCGCCGTACTAGAAGGCGTAGAAACAAAATGGCAATGCGTTCCCAATACTGCGGTCTGGTGACCGAGGCCCAGATGGGCGAAACCGTGACGCTGTGCGGCTGGGTGAACCGCCGCCGCGACCACGGCGGTGTGATCTTCATCGACCTGCGCGACCGCGAAGGCTATGTGCAGGTGGTCTGCGATCCCGACCGTGCCGAGATGTTCAAGACCGCCGAGGGCATCCGCAACGAGTTCTGCGTGCAGGTCAAGGGCCTGGTGCGCGCGCGCCCCGCCGGCACGACCAACGACAAGCTCAAGAGCGGCCAGATCGAAGTGCTGTGCCATGAGCTGACCGTGCTCAACGCCTCGGTCACGCCGCCGTTCCAGATGGACGACGAGAACCTGTCCGAGACCGTGCGCCTCACGCACCGCGTGATGGACCTGCGCCGCCCCGCCATGCAGCGCAACATGATGCTGCGCTACAAGACCGCGATCCAGGTGCGCAACTTCCTCGACAAGGAAGGCTTCATCGACATCGAGACGCCCATGCTGGGCAAGAGCACGCCTGAAGGCGCGCGCGACTACCTCGTGCCCAGCCGCGTGCACGACGGCCAGTTCTTCGCGCTGCCCCAGTCGCCCCAGCTGTACAAGCAGATGCTGATGGTGGCCGGCTACGACCGCTACTACCAGATCACCAAGTGCTTCC
>JBLZYV010000098.1:0-14087 GCA_050282565.1 Comamonas sp. | reverse complement strand
TGGCGCTGTCCAACAAGTTCGGCACCATCGTGCTGACCACCGGCAACAAGAGCGAGATGGCCACCGGCTACTGCACCTTGTACGGCGACATGGCGGGCGGCTTTGCGGTGCTGCGCGATGTGCCCAAGACCCGTGTATTCGAGCTGGCGCGCTGGCGCAATGCCCATGACCCCTATGGCACCGGCCGCAACCCCATCCCCGAGCGCATCATCACCCGTCCGCCCAGCGCCGAGCTGCGCCCCGACCAGAAGGACCAGGACAGCCTGCCGCCCTACGAGGTGCTGGACGCCATCATCGTGCGCTACATGGAGCAGGACGAGGGCATCGAGCCCATCGTGCAGGCCGGCTATGCGCGCGCCGACGTGGAACGCGTGGTGCGCCTGATCCGCATCAACGAGTACAAGCGCCGCCAGGCGGCCGTGGGGCCGCGCCTGTCCGAGCGCGGCTTCGGGCGCGACTGGCGCTATCCGATCACCAACCGCTTCCGGGGCTGATGCCTGCCCATGCCACAATAGGCCAATCCGCCCTTTCGCAAATTCCAGGAGTGTTTCCCATGAAGATGATTACCGCCGTTATCAAGCCGTTCAAGCTCGACGAAGTGCGTGAGGCGCTGGCCGAAGTGGGCGTGACCGGTCTGACGGTGAGCGAGGTCAAGGGCTTTGGCCGCCAGAAGGGGCATACCGAGCTGTACCGCGGCGCCGAGTACGTGGTCGACTTCCTGCCCAAGATGAAGATCGAGGTGGTGGTCAAGGAAGAGGACGTGGACCGCTGCGTCGATGCCGTGGTCAACGCCGCGCGTACCGGCAAGATCGGCGATGGCAAGATCTTCGTGACCGAAGTGCAGCGCGTGATCCGCATCCGCACCGGCGACCTGGACGAAGCCGCGGTTTAAGCCAAAACAGCCTCCAGCGCTTGTGCAGCAAGCGCGAGCTGCTATAAAAAAATGCGCCTCTGGGGGCGCATTTTTCATGTGTATGGGGGCTCTTGCAGCGCTTACAGCAGCTTGCGCAGATCGTCCGAGACGGCGCTCAGGCCGGCGTTCTCCACCATCCGGGCCAGCAGGGGCGGCACCTCGGCATGGGCCTCGATCAGCCCCATCTGCCATTCGCCCATGAAGCCATGGCCCACGCACTGCTGCAGGAACTGCAGCATGCTGTCGTAGTAGCCGCCGGCGTTGAGCAGGCCGATGGGCTTGTCGTGGTAGCCGAGCTGGCGCCAGGTCCAGACCTCGAACAGTTCCTCGAAGGTGCCGATGCCGCCGGGCAGGGCCACGAAGGCGTCGCTGCGCTCGGCCATCAAGGCCTTGCGCTCGTGCATGGTGTCCACCACATGCAGCTCGTCGCATAGCTCGTTGGCCAGTTCCTTGTCGACCAGCGCCTGCGGAATGATGCCGACCACACGGCCGCCGGCTTCGCGCGCCGCATGGGCCACCGTGCCCATCAGGCCGGTCTTGCCGCCGCCATAGACCAACTGGCCGCCATGCTGGCCGATCCAGTGGCCCACCGCCTGCGCGGCTTGCGCATACAGCGGATCGTTGCCCGGGCGCGAGCCGCAGTAGACGCAGATGGAAAATGCCGGCGCGTTGGGGGAAGTTGAAGGGGAGTTCATGCAAATCTCTCGTAAAGCGCCGCGCCCCAGACGGCGATGCACAGGAGGATGGACAGCAGCACCGCGGCGCTGCCCATGTCCTTGGCGTTCTTGGACAGCTCGTGCCACTGGGGGCCGAAGCGGTCAATGGCGGCCTCGACCGCACTGTTGAGCAGCTCGACCACCAGCACCAGCACCACCGGCATGGCCAGCAGCGCCCATTCGCGCCAGTCGCGCGCCAGCCAGGCGGCGGCGGGCAGCATCACCACGGCGGCCAGCACCTCCTGGCGGAAGGCCTTCTCGCGCCAGGCTGCCTTAAGCCCGGCCACGGAATAGCCGGCAGCGTGCCAGATACGACTCAGGCCGGTGCGGGCCTTCTGCGGATTGACCTGGGCGTAGGGATCGGGAGTTGGCGGGCGGGACATAGGGGGAAATGCAGCCGGTTGCTATGGCTTATATAGCTGGTAGCGCTTGCTACTTCTTCGCAACAGGCAGATTCTGCACCAAACAGGTGCCTGCCAGCGCGTCATGCCAGAACTGCTGCTGCGGATGCAGGCGGCTGGCCAGCGCCCAGACGGCAATCCAGCCGACCAGCAGCACGGAGGTTTCGAGCACCGGCAAGTGGAAGGGTAGGGTGACGAGCAGCGGCGGCAGGAACCACAGCCAGCTCATGCAATAGCGGCCAAAGGCGCGCAACTGGCTCAGCGGCCGGCCCTGCCGGTCCACCACGCGGATGTGCCAGGTCTTCATCGCCAGGGTCTGGCCCTTGTGCCAGAACCAGCCGAAATAGATGCCGAAGACGACAAACAGGAACAGTTGCAGGCCATGGCGGTTGTCCATGGCGTTGCGGGTCTGGCTCAGCGTGCCGTAGAGGTATCCGGCGATGAACACCACGCCGAACAGCAGCATGCCCTCGTACAGCCAGCACGCCATGCGCCGCGCCAGCCCGGGCGCCTGCAGTGCGGGCGCGCCCGCATCAGGGCGCAGGGTGATGCTCGGTTCTTGCATGGGCTGCTCAGGAGCCTTCGCCATAGGACAGCTCGGCGGAGGCGCCCTGGTGGCTGGCGGGAGGCAGCGGCGTCGGTGTCACCGACCCCGGCGTCTGCACCGGCGAGGTTTCCACCGGGGGCGGTGGTGGCGGCGGCGGTGGGCTGGCCGGGCTGCTGCCAGAAGGCGGCAACGGAGCTGGTGCGCCGATCTCCACCGTGGTCACCGGCGGGCGGGACTGGATCTTGATCTCCGGCGGCGGCAGGATCTTGGGCGGGTTGGCGCGGTTGGGGTTGATGGCCGCGGCCGGGATCTTGGCCAGGCGCGACGAGGCCTTGGAGCTGGAGCGTAGCGCCAGCGCCACGCCGGGCGTGTGCAGGCCGACCTGGGCCAGGCGCTTGCGCTCGCGTGCACTCAGGGCCTGGTACTCCTCCCAGAGTTCGCGCTTGCGCTCCGGCGAGAGGCTGTTGATGTTCGAATAGTTGAGCCGCGCCTGGCTCTGCTCGCGCAGGCCCAGCTTGGCCCATTCCTTCATGTGCTCGCCGATGCGGGCCTGCTCGTCGGCCGAGAAATCGTCGAAGCTGTCGGCAATCAGGATCCAGCGGCGCTTTTGCGGCTCGCTGATCAGGTCCCAGTGGGCCTCCAGTGGTTCGAGGACTTTCTGCTCGTCCGCATCCAGACTGTCCCAGCCGGGGCCTTCGCCGGCGCGCGGCGTGCCGCCACGGATCGTGGTGGGGGCGCTAACCCAGTCCGTCGGCGCGCTGCCGTAGATATTGCTGGAGTGCGAGACGGCCCAGAAGCCGCCCATAGCGAAAGCAGCCAGCAAGATGCTGGCTGTCGTGGTGAGAATCAGGGGAGACCTGGGACTCTCTTCAGGTGTTGGGGCGGGCTGATCGTGTCTCAATGCTTGTCAACAGACTTGGCGGCGGGCTGCGCCACCATCGCGTTTTTCAGATACTGGGCAAATCCAGGATCAGTATAGGCGCTGGGAGGCAGTTCGTCAGCAAGTAGCGTGGCATCGAATGCGGCCATTTCGCTGGCGCCTTCGTCGGCCTGCACGCCGTTGAAGAAGACCAGGCCGGCCATCAGTGCGCCCAGCGGCACGGCAGACACGGCCGCTCGCCACCATTTGCGCACGCCCGAGATCGCGGAGGCGGTCTCCGGTGCCGGGTGGCGGGCGATCGCGGGCTCGGCCACGACCTTGCGGCGGGCCAGGGCCTGTTCGCGGGCCGCTCGCAACCGCTCGGAGATGTCGTATCCGAGTTCGGATTCACCTTCCGTCAGGCGTGCTGCAAGGCGACGGGCGAATGCGTCGGCGCTGACGGTCTGAGAAAAAGTTGGTTGGTTGCGGTTCATAGCACGATTCCTTTGGCCTTGAGCACTTTGCTCAGGGTTTGGATGGCACGGAAGCAATGGGTCTTGACGCTCCCTTCGGAACAACCCATGGCTGCAGCAGTCTCTGCAATGTCCATCTCTTCCCAGTAACGCATGAGAAACGCTTCGCGTTGACGCGCTGGCAACTCTTGTATCTCTTTTTCGATCAGTGCAAGTGTTTGTACCCGGCGGGTATGGTCCTCGGCGCTCTGCTCGGTCTCGCCTGAGGAGGCATTGTACGTCTCGAGCAGATCGAAGTCGCCGTCGTCGTCCGGCCGCTCGAAGTCGCTCATGTTGCTGAAGATGGCGTTGCGCGTCTTCTGGCGGCGGAACCAGTCCAGCGTGCTGTTGGACAGGATGCGCTGGAACAGCATGGGCAGCTCCTCGGGCGGCTTGTCGCCATAGTGCTCGGCCAGCTTGAGCATGCTGTCCTGCACGATGTCCAAGGCCGCGTCCTCGTCGCGCACATGAAAAAGCGAGCGCTTGAAAGCTCGCTTTTCAACGCTTTTGAGGAAGTCGGAGAGTTCTCTTTCAGTAGCCAATCTCAGTCAAGCCTAGGCATTTCGGGATGCAGTGTTGTGCTTTTTGTACATCCAAAATGCACCGTGAAAACGTGCGATTATCGCACCGCAGGTAATTTTTTCCAGCTTAGTCGCACAAATGCGATGCTGCAGTGCGATAATGTATTTTCATCTTTACAAATGGCAAAAGGGTCACGGTCCGGCGTCGCAAGCATCTCGCCTATGTCCTTGGCCTCAAGTTCCGAGTGGGCTTCACAAGAGCTGCACAAGGAGCACCCTAGGTTTTTCGTCAGAGAAATTCACAAAGGTTGATCATGGAAATGTCCAAGGCTGAACTCTCGTCAGCAGCTGCCGCAGCGCAGCAACCCCAAGAATTGATGGGCGCTGAAGTGCTGATCAAGTCACTTCAGGCCGAAGGCGTCAAGTACATCTGGGGCTACCCCGGTGGCGCCGTCCTCTATATCTACGATGCCCTGTACAAGCAGGACACCATGCAGCACGTGCTCGTGCGCCACGAACAGGCGGCGGTACATGCGGCCGACGGCTATGCCCGGGCCACGGGCGACGTGGGCGTCGCGCTGGTAACATCCGGCCCCGGCCTGACCAATGCGGTCACCGGTATTGCCACTGCTTACATGGACAGCATCCCGATGGTGATCGTCTCGGGCCAGGTGCCCACGGCGGCGATCGGCCTCGATGCGTTCCAGGAATGCGACACCGTCGGCATCACGCGCCCCATCGTCAAGCACAACTTCCTGGTGAAGGACGTGCGCGATCTGGCGATCACGATGAAGAAGGCCTTCCATGTGGCGCGCACCGGCCGTCCCGGCCCGGTGGTCGTCGACATCCCGAAGGATGTGTCGTTCAAGAAGACGCTGTACGCCGGCTATCCGCAGACGGTGGAGATGCGCTCGTACAACCCGGTGAAGAAGGGCCACAGCGGCCAGATTCGCAAGGCCCTGCAGCTGCTGCTGGCGGCCAAGCGCCCCTACATCTACACCGGCGGCGGCGTGCTGCTGAGCGGTGCCGAGCAGGAGCTGCGCACGCTGGTGGACATGCTGGGCTACCCGGTGACCAACACGCTGATGGGCCTGGGCGCCTATCCGGCGTCGGACCGCAAGTTCCTGGGCATGTTGGGCATGCACGGCACGATCGAGGCCAACAACGCCATGCAGAACTGCGACGTGCTGCTGGCCGTGGGCGCGCGCTTCGACGACCGCGTGATCGGCAATCCCAAGCACTTCATGTCGGTGCCTGACCGCAAGATCATCCATGTGGACGTGGACCCGTCCAGCATCTCCAAGCGCGTGCGCGTCGATGTGCCCATCGTCGGCGACGTCAAGGAAGTGCTCACCGAGCTGATCGCCATGATCCGCGAGGCCACGGCCCGTCCCGACGCCGCGGCGCTGGAAGCCTGGTGGAAGACCATCGAGGGCTGGCGCAGCCGCGACTGCCTGCGCTACGACCGCGAGAACACCGAGGTCATCAAGCCGCAGTTTGTCGTCGAGACGCTGTGGAACATGACCCGCGACGCCGACACCTACATCACCTCCGACGTGGGCCAGCACCAGATGTGGGCGGCGCAGTACTACCGCTTCGAGGAGTCGCGCCGCTGGATCAACTCGGGCGGCCTGGGCACCATGGGCGTGGGCATTCCCTACGCCATGGGCATCAAGCTGGCCAAGCCCGACAGCGAGGTGTTCTGCATCACCGGCGAAGGCTCGGTGCAGATGAACATCCAGGAGCTGGCCACCTGCCGCCAGTACGAGACGCCCATCGTCATCTGCGCGCTGAACAACCGCTACCTGGGCATGGTGCGCCAGTGGCAGGAGATCGAGTACTCCGGCCGCTACAGCCACAGCTACATGGATTCGCTGCCCGACTTCGTAAAGCTGGCCGAGGCCTATGGCCACGCCGGCATGCTGATCGAGAAGCCCCAGGATGTGGAGGCCGCGCTGCGCGAGGCGCGCCGCATCGTGCGCGAAGAGCGCAAGAGCGTGTTCCTCGACTTCCGCACCGATCCCACCGAGAACGTGTTCCCGATGGTGCAGGCGGGCAAGGGCATCACCGAGATGCTGCTGGGAGCCGAGGACCTGTAAGCGAATGGGCTGTCAGCGCTTGTCCATCAAGCGTGAGCAGCTATTCTTTAAATAGCATTTTTTGACGAATCTATTGCCTGCCGAGCCCAGCACTTACCGGTGTCGGGGGAGGGCAGCGAAAAACGGCAGTTTTCTGCGACCACTTGTTGATCGTGCTGCCGTCGCAAAAAGAGGAATCTTCTCTCATGAAACACATCATTGCCGTTCTGCTGGAGAACGAACCCGGTGCGCTGTCCCGTGTGGTGGCGCTTTTTTCGGCCCGTGGCTACAACATCGAGTCGCTGACCGTGGCGCCCACCGAGGACGCCTCGCTGTCGCGCATGACCATCACCACCACCGGCTCGGAAGACGTGATCGAGCAGATCACCAAGCACCTGAACCGGCTGATCGAAGTGGTCAAGGTCGTGGACCTGACCGAAGGCGCCTACACCGAGCGCGAGCTGATGATGGTCAAGGTGCGAGCGGTGGGCAAGGAGCGCGAGGAGATGAAGCGCATGGCCGACATCTTCCGCGGCCGCATCATCGACGTCACCGAGAAGAGCTACACCATCGAGATCACCGGCGACCAAGCCAAGAACGATGCCTTCTTGAACGGCATCGACCGCAGCGCCATCCTGGAGACCGTGCGCACGGGCTCCAGCGGCATCGGCCGCGGCGAGCGTATCCTGCGCGTCTGAACCACCCTGAACCAGCGTTTACGGCGCAGTTTTTTCTTTTTTCCACCCCCGAATTTTCCGATTCATCAGGAGCCAACATGAAAGTTTTCTACGACAAGGACTGTGATCTGTCCCTCATCAAGGGCAAGACCGTTGCCATCATCGGCTACGGCAGCCAGGGCCACGCACACGCCCAGAACCTGAACGACAGCGGCGTGAAGGTCGTGGTCGGCCTGCGCAAGGGCGGCGCCTCCTGGCCCAAGGCCGAGAAGGCCGGCCTGACGGTGATGGAAGTGAACGACGCGGTCAAGGCGGCCGACGTGGTCATGATCCTGCTGCCCGACGAAGACATCGCCAAGGTGTACTCCGAAAACGTCAAGGACAACATCAAGCAGGGCGCCTCGCTGGTGTTCGCGCACGGCTTCAACGTGCACTACAACCAGGTCATCCCGCGTGCCGACCTGGACGTGTGGATGGTCGCGCCCAAGGCCCCCGGCCACACCGTGCGCAACACCTACACCCAGGGTGGCGGCGTGCCCCACCTGATCGCCGTGCACCAGGACAAGACCGGCAAGGCCCGTGACCTGGCCCTGTCCTACGCCATGGCCAACGGCGGCGGCAAGGCCGGCATCATCGAAACCGACTTCAAGGAAGAGACCGAGACCGACCTGTTCGGCGAGCAGGCCGTGCTGTGCGGCGGCGCCGTCGAGCTGGTGAAGATGGGCTTCGAGACCCTGGTGGAAGCCGGCTACGCGCCCGAGATGGCTTACTTCGAGTGCCTGCACGAGCTCAAGCTCATCGTGGACCTGATCTACGAAGGCGGCATCGCCAACATGAACTACTCGATCTCGAACAACGCCGAGTTCGGCGAGTACGTGACCGGCCCCGAAGTCATCAACGAGCAGTCGCGCGTGGCCATGCGCAATGCGCTCAAGCGCATCCAGAACGGTGACTACGCCAAGATGTTCATCCAGGAAGGCCGCCTGAACTACCCGGCAATGACCGCCCGCCGCCGCAACACCGCCGATCACCCGATCGAAAAGGTCGGTGGCCAGCTGCGCGCCATGATGCCCTGGATCGCCAAGAACAAGCTGGTCGACCAGACCCGCAACTAAAAAAGAGAGCGGCTGGCGCTCGCTGCATAAGGGATTGCAATAGAAAACTATTGCAATCCATTGCAGAGCAAGCGCTGGCAGCTCCTTTTTTGATAAGCATCGGGCCTCTCACGAGGCCCTTTTTCATGGGCGGCCCGGAGCAAAACCGCTACACTGGCGCACGCATCCGCTCACTGCATGCCGGTGGTGGCGGACTATGAATTCGAGAGCTAGAAGCGCTTGCCGTGCCTGCGCTGGAGTCCTATTTGATGCTTGACAACCAACCGGATGCCGGTCTGCCGCAGCGCAAGCGGCGCAAAGGCATTTACGTGCTGCCAAACCTGTTCACGCTGGCAGCGCTGTTCGGCGGCTTCTACGCCATCGTGATGGCGATGAACGGCCGCTTCGAATCCGCCGCCGTCGGCGTGTTCTGCGCCATGGTGCTCGACAGCCTGGACGGCCGGGTCGCGCGCATGACGCACACCCAGAGCGTCTTCGGCGAGCAGATGGACTCGCTGTCCGACATGGTCTCCTTCGGCGCCGCGCCCGCGCTGATCGCCTATGAATGGGCGCTGCGCCCGCTGGGCCGCTGGGGCTGGATCGCAGCCTTCGTCTACTGCGCCTGCGCGGCGCTGCGGCTGGCACGCTTCAACGTGAACACCGGCGTGGTCGACAAGCGCTTCTTCCAGGGCCTGCCTTCGCCGGCTGCAGCCGCCCTCGTGGCCGGCTTCATCTGGCTGACCAGCGCACTGCTGGTGTCGCACCGCGATGTGCCGCTGTTCGGCGACGTGATCTCGCTGTTCGGCGGCCTGCCCACCAGCCGCGACGACCTGAGCTGGATCATGTTCGCCGTCACCATGTTCGCCGGGCTGACCATGGTCACCAATACGCCGTACTACAGCTTCAAGGATTTCGGCGGCCGCCGCAGCGTGCCCTTCGTGATCCTGGTGGTGATCGCGCTGCTGATCGGCGTGGTCAGCATCGAGCCGGCCACCATGCTGTTCCTGATCTTCGTCGGCTACTCGCTCTCGGGCTACGTGATCTACGCCTGGCGCAAGGCTAAGGGCCATCCGGTCAGCATCGTCGCCACGTCGAAGGACGAGCCCGATGAACGCGGCCTGCACGACGATTGATTTTTCCATGCATCGCTTGCGCAGTGCAGCAATTGTGATAAAGTGACCCGCATGCAAAACCTGTCGCTAGCACTACTACTGATGTCCCACGGGCAGAGGCGGTAGCGCGCGTACCAACGACAGACACAGGTACGGCAAGCAAGTACCAACCCCATCGGCCCGTTAGCACCAGCAACGGGCCGAATTGTTTTTGCAGGTTGCTGGTCTCCGAATCGCCACCCATGATTTGAGAAAGACCTTTCACCATGTTGAAGAACCCAGCAACCAAGTACCGTGCCTTCCCTGCCATCCAATTGCGCGACCGCACCTGGCCCGATGCCCAGATCACGAAGGCGCCGATCTGGCTGTCCACCGACCTGCGCGACGGCAACCAGGCCCTGATCGAGCCCATGGACCTGGCGCGCAAGCTGCGCATGTTCGAGTTGCTGGTGAAGATCGGCTTCAAGGAGATCGAGGTGGGCTTTCCAGCCTCGTCGCAGATCGAGTTCGACTTCGTGCGCCAATTGATCGAGGAAAAGCGCATTCCTGCCGATGTGACGATCCAGGTGATGACACCGGCCCGTCCCGAGCTGATCACCCGCACTGTCGAAGCCTTGCAAGGCGCGCCGCGCGCCATTGTTCACATCTACAACGCCGTTGCTCCCGTATGGCGCAAGGTGGTGTTTGGCATGAGCGTGCCAGAGGTGATGGATCTGGTGCAATCGCAAGTCAGCCACTTGAAGGCCTTGACCGATGCCCAGCCTGGCACCGAATGGATCTTGCAGTATTCGCCCGAGACCTTCTCGCTCGCGGAGCTGGACGTATCGCTGCAGGCCTGCGAGACCGCGATTGCCGCCTGGGGTGCTGGCCGCGACATCATCCTGAACCTGCCCACCACGGTGGAGAACACCACTCCCAATGTGTTTGCCGACCAGATCGAGTGGATGGTGCGCCAGTTCAAGAGCCGACCGGAGGTCGTGGTGTCGGTGCACCCGCACAATGACCGCGGCACGGGCACCGCCAGTGCAGAGATGGCGCTGTTGGCAGGTGCGCACCGCGTGGAAGGGTGCCTCTTTGGCAATGGCGAGCGCACCGGCAACCTCGATATCGTGAACGTCGCACTCAACATGTATGTGCAGGGCGTCTCGCCCAAGCTGGACTTCTCCGGCATCGACGCGATCCGCGCCGAGGTGGAGCACTGCAACCAGCTGCCCGTGCCCGCACGCCATCCGTATGCCGGCGATCTGGTCTATACGTCGTTTTCCGGCTCGCACCAGGATGCCATCAAGAAGGCCTTTGCCGCGCGCAACGACGGCGATGTGTGGGAGATGCCGTACCTGCCGATCGATCCCAAGGACCTGGGCCGCAGCTATGAGGCCGTGATCCGCGTCAACAGCCAGTCGGGCAAGGGCGGCATCTCGTACCTGCTCGAGGAAAGCCATGGCCTCGTGATGCCGCGCCGCCTGCAGATCGAGTTCAGCCAGGTGGTGCAGCGCGCGATGGACGTGGAGGGCAAGGAGTTCACAGCCGACGACATCTGGCAGCTGGTGGACCGCGAGTACCGAGTCAGCGCGACGCGCAGCCTGTCGCAATGCCGAATTGCGGACGATGGCTCGCAGGTGAGCATCTCCGGCAACATGCACTGGGGCTCGGCGACTCATGCGGTGCAGGGCACGGGCAATGGTCCGCTGGAGGCCTTCGTCAATGCCGCAGCCGCGGTGTTCGGCATGCCCATCGCGGTGCTCGACTACCACGAGCACGCGATCGCCTCTGGCGCCGGCGCGCAGGCAGCGGCCTATGTGGAATTGCGCATCGGTGACAGCGAGACGCTGCACGGCATCGGCATGGACAGCAACATCACCCAGGCCGCGATACGCGCCGTGATGAGCGGCCTGCAGCGCAGCGCGCAGATCGCCTTGCCCCAGGAGCAGCCCGAAGCCGCCGAAGCCTGAAAACGCTTAAACTGCCGGGTTATGTTCGCCGTAGCCCGGCGGGGCCAGCTTCGGCAGCCAGCTGCAAGAACACGGATACCTATTGGAGATTGACACGATGAGCGACCAACTGATTATTTTCGACACCACCTTGCGTGACGGCGAGCAGTCCCCCGGCGCGTCCATGACCAAGGACGAGAAGCTGCGCATCGCGCGCCAGTTGGAGCGCCTGCGCGTGGACGTGATCGAGGCGGGCTTCGCGGCCAGCTCGAACGGTGACTTCGAATGCGTGCAGGCCATCGCCGCGGCCATCAAGGACTCGACGATCTGCTCGCTGGCCCGCGCCAACGACCGCGACATCGCCCGCGCGGCCGAGGCGCTCAAGCCCGCCAACCGTGCTCGCATCCACACCTTCATCGCCACCAGTCCGCTGCACATGGAGAAGAAGCTGCGCATGTCGGCCGACGAGGTGTTCGAGCAGTCCAAGCTGTCGGTGCGCTTTGCGCGCAACCTGTGCGGCGACGTGGAGTTCAGCGCCGAGGACGCCTCGCGCAGCGATCCCGATTTCCTGTGCCGGGTCTTCGAGGCCGTCATCAACGAAGGCGCGACCACCATCAACGTGCCCGATACGGTGGGCTATGCCGTGCCCGAGCTGTATGGCGAGTTCATCCGCAGCCTGCGCGAGCGCATCCCGAACAGCGACAAGGCCATCTGGTCGGTGCATTGCCACGACGACCTCGGCATGGCCGTGGCCAACTCGCTGGCCGGCGTGAAGCTGGGCGGCGCGCGCCAGATCGAGTGCACGATCAACGGCCTGGGCGAGCGCGCGGGCAACTGCTCGCTCGAAGAGATCGTCATGGCGGTCAAGACCCGCAGGGACTATTTCGGCCTGGAGCTGAACATCGACCCGCAGCACATCGTCGGCATCAGCAAGATGGTCAGCCAGACCACCGGCTTCGTGGTGCAGCCGAACAAGGCGGTGGTGGGCGCGAATGCCTTCGCGCATGCTTCCGGCATCCACCAGGACGGCGTGCTCAAGGCGCGCGACACCTACGAGATCATGCGCGCCGAAGACGTGGGCTGGTCGGCCAACAAGATCGTGCTGGGCAAGCTGTCCGGCCGCAACGCCTTCAAGCAGCGCCTGCAGGAGCTGGGCGTGGTGATGGACAGCGAGGGCGAAATCAACGCCGCCTTTGCGCGCTTCAAGGATCTGGCCGACCGCAAGAGCGAGATCTTCGACGAGGACATCCTGGCGCTGGTCAACACCGAAGGCGCAGAGGCCAGCGGCGAGATGTACCGCCTGGTGTCGCTGTCGCAGTCGAGCGAGACCGGCGAGCAGCCGCACGCCGAGGTGGTGTTCGTGGCAAACGGCACCGAGGTCAAGGGCGCAGCCACCGGCAACGGCCCGGTCGATGCATCGATGAAAGCCATCGAGTCGCAGGTGCACAGCGGCGCGGAAATGGTGCTTTACGCGGTGAACGCCATCAGTGGTTCCACCGAGAGCCAGGGCGAGGTGACGGTGCGCCTGCAGCGCAGCGGCCGCATCGTGAACGGAGTAGGTGCTGACCCCGATATCGTGGTGGCGTCGGCCAAGGCCTACATCAGTGCGCTGAACAAGTTACAAGATCAAACCGAGCGGGTGGCTGCCCAAGGCTGAGGCTTCGGAATATAATTTCACTTAAATAATTGAAGAGTCGCGTAAGTCTATGAAATTGCGCGATTTTTCAATTAACGAAATGTGATAGCAGCTCAGTTTTCTTGTTGGGGATAGCACCATGGCCACCCGTCATTGCAGCGTTTTACGTCGTTTTACGCAAATTTTTACAATTTTGGCGTTGACGGTGAGCATTTCGCTGCCGGCGGCACAGGCGGCGCAGAAAAAGAAGGCGGCGTCCACTGCTTCGCAGAAGACGCATGTGGCGGCCAAGCCGACCAAGAAGGCGGCCGTGGCCAAGGGCGAGCGCAACGGGCGCAGCAAGAAGGAAGTGGCTGCCACCACCAAGAAAGGTGCCAAGCACACCCAGGTGGCCGAGCGCGGCGGGCGCAAGGGTGGCAAGGGCGAGAAGATGCTGACCGCCAAGCTGCGCAAGCATGGCGCGCACGCGGCCGTGGCGGCAGCACCGGTGATCATTCCCGAGCGCCTGTCGTTCGGACAGATGGCCGGCCTGCACGACGTGAACGATCCGCTGTCGCTCAAGTCCAGCGTGGCGCTGGTGGTGGACCAGGACACGCATGAGGTGCTGTTCAGCAAGAACGACCAGGCCGTGCTGCCGATCGCCTCGATCACCAAGCTGATGACGGGACTGATCATTTCGCAGGCGGGTCTGCCGATGGACGAGATGATCACCATCACGCAGGACGACGTGGACACCGAGAAGAACAGCAGCTCGCGCCTGCGCGTGGGCACGACGCTGAGCCGCGGTGAAATGCTGCACCTGGCCCTGATGTCCAGTGAGAACCGCGCGGCCCATGCGCTGGGCCGGACCTATCCAGGCGGGCTGGCATCCTTCGTCTACCAGATGAACCTGAAGGCCCGCATCCTGGGCATGACCGATACGCGCTACGTCGAGCCCACGGGCCTGTCCAGCTCGAACCAGTCGAGCGCACGCGACCTGGCCACGCTGGTGAACGTGGCACATGCCGAGCCGGTGATGCGCGAGCTGACCACGTCGCCCTCGTACGAGGTGGAAGTGGGCCAGCGCACGCTGCAGTTCAACAATACCAAC
>JBLZYV010000097.1:0-14207 GCA_050282565.1 Comamonas sp. | reverse complement strand
GTGGTGCTGTCGCGTGACATCGCCGCTCTGGGTATCTACCCCGCCGTGGACCCGCTGGACTCCACCAGCCGCCAGCTCGACCCGCAGGTCGTTGGCGAAGAGCACTACAAGGTGGCCCGCGCCGTGCAGGGCACGCTGCAGCGCTACAAGGAACTGCGCGACATCATCGCGATTCTGGGCATGGACGAGCTGGCTCCCGAAGACAAGCTCACCGTGGCTCGCGCTCGCAAGATCCAGCGTTTCCTGTCGCAGCCGTTCCACGTGGCCGAAGTGTTCACGGGCGCGCCCGGCAAGTACGTGCCGCTGGCCGAAACCATCCGTGGTTTCAAGATGATCGTGAACGGCGAGTGCGACCACCTGCCCGAGCAGGCCTTCTACATGGTCGGCACCATCGACGAAGCGATGGAAAAGGCCAAGAAGGTGGGTTGATGCGTACGAGGCGCTTCCGCTCGGTAGTGGCGGCGCCTGTTCGATGACCCACTGTTTCTAGGAGCAAAGATGAACACCATCCACGTTGACGTGGTCAGTGCAGAAGAGTCCCTCTTTTCCGGCGAGGCGCGTTTTGTCGCGCTGCCCGGCGAGATGGGCGAGCTGGGCATCTACCCACGCCACATTCCGCTGATCACCCGCATCAAGCCGGGTTCGGTGCGTATCGAGAAACCCGATGGCGGCGAGGAATTCATCTTCGTGGCCGGGGGGATCTTGGAAGTGCAGCCGGACCGTGTCACGGTGCTGTCCGACACCGCCGTGCGCGGCAAGGATCTGGACGAGAAGAAAGCCCAGGAAGCCAAGAAGAAGGCTGAAGAAGCCGTCAAGCTGGCCAAGAGCGATCTGGACCTGGCCAAGGCCCAGTCCGAGCTGGCTGTGCTGGCCGCCCAGGTTGCCGCCCTGCAGAAGTACCGCCAGAAGCGCTGATCCCTTCAGCGCCTCGTGCGACCCAAAAGCCACCCGCGAGGGTGGCTTTTTTCATGGCGAAGGCGCCGGCGGGAAATGCTGCTCCAGCAGGCTTGCCACCATCTCGACGGCCTGCAGCAGCCCGGCCTCGTACGACTGGCTGCGCAGTGTCTGGCTGATCTGCTGCACCAGGGCCTGCCATTGCGCGGCCTGCACAGCGCGGGCGAGGGCCCGGTCGGCCACGATCTCGATGGCCCGGTCGGCCTGCAGCAGGTAGATCAGCACGCCGTTGTTCTCTTCGGTGTCCCACACGCGCAGCTTGCTGAACTGCATGATGGCGCGCTCGCGCACCGGGGCGTCGCGCCGGATGTAGCTCCAGGGCAGGGCGGATTCGACATAGACGCGGATCAGTCCGGTGTGGCGCCGGTCGCTCTCGGCGATCGCATCGCCGATGCGCTGGTGCATGGCCGCGGGCAGCACCTGCCGCGTGCGCTGGTCGCGGAAGCGGTGGCGCAGCTGCCGTGCCGAACGTGAGAACCAGTTGCCCATCACCAATCTCCCGAGGCGCCGCCGCCACCGAAATCGCCGCCCCCGCCGGAGCTGAAGCCTCCGCCGCCGCCAGAGGACGAGCCGCCGCTCCAGCCGCCACCGCCCGAACTCCAGCCGCCGCCATGGCCCAGCACGACGGGGCCGCCACGCCCACCCAGCGAGCTGCCGCGCCCGCTGGCACCGGTGAGCAACACCATCAGGAAGGCCACCACGCCGACGCCGCCGGCCAGCAGCAGGCTGGCCGTGATCGCGAAGGCGCTGACGCCGGCAATGCCGCCGGCCGCGACAGAGCCCAGCGGCCGGCCCAGCATGCCGCGCAGCACCGAGCCGGCGATCGAGACGAAGACAAAGAAGAAGATCGCCAGCGTCGGCAAGTCCACGCCATCGAGCAGCGAGGCGGGCCCCTGGGGCTTGCGCGCCGCGGTGGGCGCAGGCAGGTTCTCGCCGCGGATGGCGGCGCCGATGGCATCGGCTGCGCCGGCCAGGCCGGCCGCGTAGCGGTTGTTGCGGAACTCGGGCGCCATGCGCTCGTCGATGATGCGGGCCGCGCGCAGGTCGGGGATCGCGCCTTCCAGCGACTTGGCCACCTCGATGCGCATGCGCCGGTCGTTCTTGGCCACGACCAGCAGCACGCCGTCGCCCACGTCCTTGCGGCCGATCTTCCAGGCATTGGCCACGCGGTTGGCGTAGGCGGCGATGTCTTCGGGCGCGGTGGTGGGCACCAGCAGGGCCACGACCTGCGAGCCGGTGCTGCGCTCCAGCTCGGCCAGGCGCTGCTCGAGGTCGGCATGCTCCTGCGCCGACAGCGTGGCCGTGCCGTCGACCACGTGGCCGCTGAGCGCCGGGATGGCCTGCACCTGGGCCTGGGCCGTGCCCCAGCTGATTGCTATCAATAAAGTAGCTATCAGCGCTCGCAGGATGTGCATCATGGCCGTATTGGGCTCAGATCACTTGTTGCCGGTGGAGAGGTCGACCTTCGGCGGCGTGGAGATCTCGGCCTCGTTCTGCACCGTGAAGTTGGCCTTGGGCGCGTAGCTGAAGATCTTGGCCGTGATGTTGGTCGGGAAGCTGCGGGCCAGCACGTTGTAGGCCTGCACCGTGCCGATGTAGCGCTCGCGCGCGACGGCGATGCGGTTCTCGGTGCCCTCCAGCGTCACCCGCAGGTCGCGGAAGGCCTGGTTAGCCTTGAGCTGCGGGTACTGCTCGGCCACCACCATCAGGCGCGACAGCGCGCTGGACAGCTCGCCCTGCGCCTGCTGGAACTTGTTGAAGGCCTCGGGGTTGTTGACCAGCTCCGGCGTGGCCTGGATGGACGTGGCCTTGGCGCGCGCCTCGATCACCTTGGTCAGCGTTTCCTGCTCGAAATTGGCCTCGCCCTTGACCGAGGCCACGATGTTGGGCACCAGGTCGGCGCGGCGCTGGTACTGGTTCAGCACCTCGCTCCAGGCGGCCTTGCTCTTCTCGTCGAGGCGCTGGAAGTCGTTGTAGCCGCAGCCCGACAGGGCCAGCGTGGCGGCGAGGATGATGACAAGGCGCTTCATGGGGTTCCCTTCCTGTGGCGGTTCTCGCGGCATTGTTGCAGAGAACCATTCGCGCCAATGTAAGCGATTGACAGCCGTGGCGGCGGCTGCGGCGGCGATGCGCCACAATCGGCCCATGGACGATATCGTGAAGCAGGCCATGGCGAAATGGCCCAACGTGCCCGCCTGCTACGGCTGGCTGGGCCTCGACGGCCGGGGGCAATGGTGGCTGCGGGATGCCGAGGCGCAGGCCCGCGGCACCTTCTGCAGCGGCGCCGACGGCGCCAAGGGATCGCGGGTGCGCCACGACAAGCTGGCGGACTTCATCGCCCGCAATTACCTGGCGGAGCCCGATGGCCGCTGGTTCTTCCAGAACGGGCCGCAGCGCGTGTACGTGGAGCTGCAGCTGGCCCCCTGGGTCTGGCGCCTGCGCTGCACGGCCGACGCGCTGGAGCTGCGCAGCCACACCGGCGAGCTGCTGGAGCGCAGCGCGGTGCGCGCGGTGCTGCTGGACGAGGAAGGGCAGCTCTACCTGCACACCGACCGCGGCCTAGGCTCGGTGCATACGCAGGACATGCTGGACGCCGCCACCGCGCTCGACCTGGCGCTGCTGCCGCAGCCCGAGCTGGTCGAGCGGCAGGGGCTGGCAGCGCGCTTCGGCTTCGTGCGCAGCCCGCAAGGCCTGGCGCAGTCCGGCTAACGGGCAACAAAAAGGCCGACGCGGGGTCGGCCTGGATCTCTATCAAAACAGGAGCTGTTGGCGCTTGCTGGGCAAGGGATTCAGATAGTTTTATGTCTCAATCGCCCTGTTGGTAAGCGCAAGCAGCTCTTGTTTTTGAAGCGCCTTACTTGGAGTGCTCCACCATGTATTCGACGGCGGCGCGCACTTCGTCGTCCGATGCGCTGGAGCCACCCTTGGGCGGCATCGCGCCCTTGCCGCTGAGCGCGAGCTTGACCACCGTGTCCATGCCCTCGGCGATGCGCGGTGCCCAGGCGGCCTTGTCGCCGAACTTGGGCGCACCGGCCACGCCGGCGCCATGGCAGACCGCGCAGGTCTGTTCGTACAGGGCCTTGCCGGCGGCGGACTTGGATTCCGCGGCCGGGGCGGCGGCAGGTGCAGCGGCGGCAGCCGGTGCGGGTTCGGCGGCGGGTGCCGGAGCAGCGGCAGCAGCAGCCGGAGCGGGTGCTGCCTCGGCAGGTGCAGCGGCAGCGCCGGCGGCGGGGCGCTCGGGCACGGCGAACTTGGCGCCGGCGGCGTTGGCCATGTAGACCACGCCGCGCGCGATCTCGGTGTCGTCAAAGTCGCCACCAGCCTGTGCGGCCATGGCGCCCTTGCCGGCCAGGGCCGAGTGCACCAGCGCATCCAGGCCGGTCTTCAGGCGCGGGGCCCAGGCGGCAGCGTCCTGGAACTTGGGCGCGCCGGCGGCGCCGGTGGAGTGGCAGGCGGCGCACTGGGCCTTGAACACATCCTCGCCCGAACGCAGCGGACGGTTGGCATCGCGCACTTCCATCGTGCCGACCTTCTGGATGCGGGCGGCCACGGACTTCTCATCGTTGCTGGCGCCGGCGCCGGGCTTGTTGGCGGAGGTGACGTAGGTCACGAGGCCGATGATGGCAAAGACGGGAACCACAAAAGCACCGATGCTGGCCCAGAGCAGTTGCTTGGGGGTTTTGATGGGGCCGGTGTGTGCTTCTTCGTGCTGCATGTCGCTCATTGCGTCCTCAAGAGTATCGGGGGCTTATCGTTCGTTGTAGGCGAGGTCCGGCCGATTATATCGACGGCCTCCGTTCCATGGCCATGCAGGCAGGCACGGCGGCGCTTTCCGCCACAGTCCTGATGCAGGTCATGCAAAAAATGGCTCGCCACATGGTGTGGCGAGCCATTGTGCTTCAGAGCCGGCGGATGCGGGCCTATGGTTTGCCTGCAGTGGGTTGCGCGGAGCCTACAGTGGCAGTTGCACCGGCGACAGCGGGCGTTTCGCTCCAGCCGCCGCCCAGCGCCTTGTACAGCAGCACCTGGTTCTGCAACTGCGCGAGCTGGATCTGCACCGTGGCCTGTTGCAGCGCGAACAGCGAGCGCTGCGCGTCCAGCAGGTCGAGGTAGCTGGCCACGCCGTTGGTGTAGCGCAGGTCGGAGAGCTTGAGGCGCACCGACTCGGCCTCGAGTTGCGCGCGCTGTGCGTCGAGCTGGTTGGCCAGCGTGGCGCGGCTGACCAGCGCGTCGGACACCTCGCGGAACGCGCCCTGGATGGCCTTCTCGTACTGCGCGACGGCGATCTTCTTGCCGGCCTCGGCGGCTTCCAGGTTGGCCTGGTTGCGGCCGGCGGTGAAGATCGGCAGGTACAGCGACGGCGCGATGCTGAAGCCCTTGGAGCCGGACTTGAACAGCTCCGACAGCTCGTTGCTGGCAAAGCCTGCCGACGCGGTCAGCGAGATGTTCGGGTAGAACAGCGCGCGGGCCGCGCCGATGCTGGCGTTGGCCGCCACCATGGCCTGCTCGGCCTGGCGCACGTCGGGGCGGCGCAGCATCAGGTCGGACGGCAGGCCGGCCGGCACATCGGCCAGTGGCGGCAGGTCGGCCAGCTTCTTGCCCTGCAGGCTGGAGAGCAGCTCCTCGGGCAGCGGTTGGCCGACCAGCAGCGTCAGCGCGTTCAGGTCCAGCGCGCGTTGGCGCTGCTGCTGCGCCAGCGTGGCGCGGGCGTTCTCGGTCAGCGACTGGGCCTGGCGGTAGTCCAGCTCCGAGGCGGCGCCGGCGTCGAAGCGCAGCTTGGTCAGCTTGATGGATTCCTCGCGGGTGGTCAGCGTGCGGCGCGAGATGTCGAGCAGTTCCTCGTCCGCCTGCAGGTTGAGCCAGGCATTGGCCACAGCGGCCACCAGGCTCACCTGGGCGGCCTTGCGGCCTTCTTCGGTGGCGAGGTACTGCGCGAGAGCCTGCTCCTTCAGGCTGGCGAGGCGGCCGAAGAAGTCGATCTCCCAGCTCGGCATGGTCAGCCCGGCCGTGTAGGAGTTGCCGATCTTCCCGTCGGTCTGGCTGGCGCCGCGGGTGGCCGTGGCGCCCGCGCCCACTTCAGGCAGCAGCTTGGACCCCTGGATCTGGTACTGCGCTCGCGCCTGCTCGATGTTCAGCACCGCCACGCGCAGGTCGCGGTTGTTCTCCAGCGCCATGGAGAGCAGCTGCTGCAGGCGCGCATCGGTGAAGAAGTTCTGCCACGGGATGTCGGCCGCCGCCGAGGCGCTGGCCTCGGTGGCCACCGGGTAGCTGGCGGCCACGGGCGCGGCCGGCTTGTCGAGCGTGGGGATGAACGAGCAGCCGCTCGCCAGCAGCGCGCTCGCCAGCAGGGTAGGAATGAGTTGCTTAGCCATGGTTGACACCTCCGTGCGTGACCGCAGCGGCGGGAGCATGTGGCGGTGTCTTGCTGCCGAACAGCTTGCGCACGACCACGAAGAAGACCGGCACGAAGAACACGGCCAGCACCGTGCCCGTCACCATGCCGCCGAGCACGCCGGTGCCGATGGCGCGCTGGCTGGCCGAGCTTGCGCCCGTGGCCAGCACCAGCGGCACCACGCCCAGGCCGAAGGCCAGCGAGGTCATGATGATGGGGCGGAACCGCAGGTGGGCGGCTTCCAGCGCGGCCTCCATCAGGCCCTTGCCTTCGGCCTGCAGATCCTTGGCGAACTCGATGATCAGAATCGCGTTCTTCGCCGACAGGCCGATCACGGTGACCAGGCCGATCTGGAAGTACACGTCGTTCGAGTACTGGCGCAGCAGCGTCGCCAGCACCACGCCCAGCACGCCCAGCGGCACGACCAGGATCACCGACAGCGGGATCGACCAGCTCTCGTACAGCGCCGCCAGGCACAGGAACACGGCCAGGATGGCGAAGGCGTACAGGAACATGGCCTGCGAGCCGGCGAGCTTTTCCTCGCGCGACTGGCCGGTCCACTCGTAGCCGAAGCCTTCAGGCAGCTTGGCCGCGAGCTTTTCCATCTCGGCCATGGCCTCGCCCGAGCTGAAGCCGGGGGCCGCGCCGCCTTCGATGCGCATGGAGGGGTAGCCGTTGTAGCGGATGGTCTGCTGCGGACCCTTGACCCACTTGGTGGTGGCAAAGGTGGACAGCGGCACCGCGTCG
Organism: Comamonas sp.; assembly: GCA_050282565.1. Lineage (GTDB taxonomy): Bacteria > Pseudomonadota > Gammaproteobacteria > Burkholderiales > Burkholderiaceae_C > Comamonas. The sequence goes on along the minus strand of JBLZYV010000097.1, from coordinate 7,114 downwards.
CCCTTGGTGTTGCGTGCGTTCAGCTGCAGGATGTCCTCCGGCTGCATGCGCGCCGTGGCATTGGCCTGCACCACCACGCGCTGCAGACGTCCCTGGTTGGGGAAGTCGTTCACGTAGGCCGAGCCCAGCGCGGTGGACAGCGCGGTGTTGATGGACGAGAAGTCCACGCCCAGCGCGTTGGCCTTGTCGCGGTCGATCACGATCTGCAGCTGCGGTGCATCTTCCAGGCCGTCCGGGCGTACGCCCGCCAGGATCTTGCTCTGCGAGGCCATGCCCAGCATCATGTTGCGCGCATTGACCAGGGCCTCGTGGCCGAGGCCGGCGCGGTCCTGCAGGCGGAACGAGAAGCCCGTGGCGTTGCCCAGTTCAGGGATGGGCGGCGGGTTGATCGCGAACACGAAGGCGTCGCGGATGCCGCCGATCGCTCCCATGGTGCGGCCGACCAGGCTGTCGACCGTGGACTTGGGATCGGTGCGCTCGGACCAGTCCTTCAGCGGCACGAAGGCGAGGGCGGCGTTCTGGCCCTGGCCCGAGAAGCTGAAGCCCACCACGCTGACCATGTTGGCCACCTCGGGCTGCTTCAGCACGGCTTCTTCCACGGTCTTCACCACTTCCAGCGTGCGCTCCTTGGCAGCGCCGGGCGGCAGCTGCATGTTCACGATGTAGTAGCCCTGGTCTTCGCTGGGCAGGAAGGACGTGGGCAGGCCGCGGAAGACGACCACGGCGGCGCCGATGATGGCGACGTAGAGGCCCAGCATCAGCACGGCACGCTTGAGCATGCGCGATACCCAGCCTTCATAGCCCTTGGCCGTGCGCGCGAAACCGCGGTTGAACCAGCCGAAGAAACCCTTCTTCTCGTGGTGGTGGCCGGCTTCCACCGGCTTGAGCAGGGTTGCGCACAGCGCCGGCGTCAGCGTCAGCGCCATGAAGGCCGAGAAGGCGATCGACGCGACCATCACGATGGAGAACTGGCGGTAGATGTTGCCGGTGGAGCCCGAGAAGAAGGCCAGCGGGATGAACACCGCGATCAGCACCAGGGTCACGCCGATGATGGCGCCCGAGATCTGGCCCATGGCCTTGTGGGCGGCTTCGCGTGGCGGCAATCCTTCCTCTGCCATGATGCGCTCGACGTTTTCCACCACCACGATGGCGTCGTCCACCACGATGCCGATCACCAGCACCATGCCGAACATGGCCAGCACGTTGATCGAGAAGCCCACGGCCAGCATCACCCCGAAGGTGCCGAGCAGCGCGATGGGCACCACGATGGTGGGAATCAGCGTGTAGCGCCAGTTCTGCAGGAACAGGAACATCACCAGGAACACCAGCGCCACGGCTTCGAACAGCGTGTGCGCCACCTTTTCGATGGAGATGCTCACGAACTTGGAGCTGTCGTAAGGCACGGCGTACTTCACGCCCTTGGGGAAGTATTTCTGCAGCTCTTCCAGGCGGGCATGCACGGCCTTCGAGGTGGCCAATGCGTTGCCGCTGGGGGTGAGCTGCACGCCGATGCCGACGGCATCCTTGCCGTTCAGGCGGGCCGAGGTGGCATAGCTCTGGCCACCGAGTTCCACGGTGGCCACGTCCTTCAGGCGCACGGTCGAGCCATCGACGTTGGCGCGCAGCACGATGTTCTCGAACTCGGACACCGACGAGAGTTGGCCGCGCACCGTCACCGTGGCGGCCACCTTCTGGCCGGTGATGTTGGGCAGGTCGCCGATCGAGCCGCTGGCCACCTGGGCGTTCTGGCTGCGGATGGCGGCCACCACATCTTCGGCGGACAGGTTGTAGCCGCGCAGCTTGGCGGGGTCGAACCAGATGCGCATGGCTTTTTCCGAGCCGAACAGCTGGGCCTGGCCGATGCCGGGCAGGCGCTGGATTTCGGGCACGATGTTGCGCGAGGCATAGTCGCCCAGCGCCACCGGGTCGAAGGCCGGGTCGTCGGAGGACAGCATCACGAACAGCAGGAAGTTGCGCGATGCCTTGTCCACGCGCACGCCCTGCTGCGTCACCGAGGCGGGCAGGCGCGGCGTGGCGCGCGACAGGCGGTTTTGCACGTCCACCTGCGCCAGGTCCACGTTGGTGCCGGCCTCGAAGCTGATGGTGATGCTGCCGGTGCCGTCGGCCTGGGCCACGGACTCCATGTACACCAGGCCGGGCGAGCCGTTCATCTCGCGCTCGATCACCGACAGCACGCTGTCCTCCAGCACCTGCGCCGAGGCGCCGGGGTAGGCGGTGTTGATGACGATGGCGGGAGGCGCCACCTTGGGGTACTGCGCGATCGGCAGCCGGGTCATCGCCATTGCACCAATCACGATGATGAACAGGGCGATCACCCAGGCAAAGATGGGTCGATCAATAAAAAACTTGGCCATAGCTGGGGCCTCTTACTTCTTGGTTTCGGCGTTGCCGTCGGCCGCCGGTGCCGCAGGCTTGGCCGCGTCCTTGTCCGCAGCAGCGGCCTGCACCGGCTTGTTGCCGTTCGGGCTCCACTCCACGGGCTTGACCGGCGTGCCGGGCGGCATCATCTGCAGCTTCTGGAAGCCGTCGACCTGCACCTTCTCGCCGGCCTGCAGGCCCTCGGTCACGATCCACTGGTTGTCCTTGGACCCATTGATCGTGATGTTGCGCTTGGTGATCTTGCCGTCATCACTGACGATGCTCACCGAGTTGCCCTGCTCGGTGCGGGTCACGGCCTGCTGCGGCAGCAGGATCGCATTGCTCACCTGTGCCTGCTCGATGCGCACGCGCACATAGAGGCCGGGCAGCAGGGCGGCCTGCGGGTTGGGCACTTCGGCGCGCAGCGTGACCTGGCCGGAGGTCGGGTCCACCGTCAGGTCGGTGAACAGCAGCTTGCCGTCGTTGCTGTAGGGCGTGCCGTCGCTCATCAGGATCTTCACCTTGGCGGCATCGGTGCCGGGGGCTTTTTGCAGCTTGCCGTCCTGCAGCGCGCGGCGCAGGCGGAAGACGTCGTCCGAGGACTGGGTGAAGTTCACATAGATCGGGTTGATCTGCTGGATCACCGCGAGCTGCGTCGCTTCGCCCTGGCCGACCAAGGCGCCCTCCGTCACCAGCGCGCGACCGATGCGGCCGGCGATGGGCGCCGTCACGCTGGCATAGCCGAGGTTGATATTGGCTGTGGTGACCGAGGCCTTGGCGGCAGCGACGTCGGCAGCAGCCTGTTTCTGCGATGCCTCGGCGTTCACATAGTCCTGCTTGCTGATGGCGTTGGCAGCCACCAGGGGCTTGTAGCGGTTGAGCAGGGCGTTGGCCTGGGCCAGATTGGCTTCGGCTCGCTGCAGGCTGGCCTTGGCGCTGTCGGCGGCGGCGGCATACGGGGCCGGGTCGATCTGGAACAGGGACTGGCCGGCCTTGACGTCGCTGCCTTCCTGGAACAGGCGCTTTTGCAGAATACCGGCACTGCGCGCGCGCACTTGCGCCACACGGAAGGCTTCGAGGCGGCCGGGGAGTTCGGTAACCAGCGACACATCCTGCGGCTTGGCGGTGACCACGCCGACTTCGGGCGCATGGCCGCCACCGGCCGGTGCGTGGGCGGCTTCTTCCTTCTTGCCGCAGGCTGCCAGCGCTAACGCCGCCACCAAGGTCAACCCCACCACCAGCGAACGCGAAGACTGGGAGAGCGCGGGTTGACGATCTTCAGAAGCGCGGGTGTTTTCATACATGGATCGCATGAAAGTCCTTCCGGTATGTTGTACGAAACGAGTAATGCCGGGATGGCGATGCGCATCGCTTCCCGGCGTCAAAGCAATTGCTAGCTTGCCAGCGTATCGGTTTTTGGTTTTGGGCCGATGGCTGGCACTGGCTGGTTCGGTGGTCTGGATCGCGAGAGCGTATCGGATTCCCCACAAAATTGCTGCGCCATTATACATACATGCATAAATGTATAATTAACCCGATGAGCTTGCACAGGCATTCATGAAGTTGTCGTCTGTCTGGAGCCGGCTCGGGTGGAGGAGGTGACATGGCTCGACGAACCAAAGCGGAAGCGGACGAAACCCGCAGCCGGCTGCTCGATGCCGCAGAGCAGGTTTTTTATGAGAAGGGCGTGGCCCGCGCATCGCTGAATGAAATCGCGCAGCAGGCGGGTGCGACGCGTGGCGCGGTGTATTGGCATTTCAAGGACAAGGTCGATGTGTTCCTGTCCATGCTGGATCGCATTTGCATGCCCTTCGATGAGGTCTGTGCCGAGCATTGCAGCAGTCTCTCGCCGTTGGAGGGGATCCGCGGGTCCATCCATTCCGTATTCGAGAGCATGGATGGCGACCAGCGCCGTCTGCGCATTTTCGATACGGCGCTGTTCAAAATGGAATACGTGGGTGAACTGGAGAGTGTGCGTGCACGCCATATAGAGAGTGCGCGCAGCAGCCAGGAGAAATTTGCCGGAGCGATCGCGCAGGCGGCGCAGGACCAGGGCCTGGAGCTATCCATGTCTCCGGTCCAGGCGGCGCTGGGGTTGCATTCGCTCTTTGTGGGCTTGGTCCATGGCTGGGTGCTCAACGGCGGCAATTTCCTCTTGATGCCTGTGGGGACTGCCGCAGTGGATGCCTATTTGAGGGGGCTGGGGTTCCGCTTGCACACCCCGGTTGGCCAGGATGCAGGGCTGCCAAGGCTGGGCTAGTGTTGGATGGTCGGTCAGCCGTGCGATAATCCTCAGTTGCACGGTTTGCTTGCACGGCAAACCTCTTAGCGGCTGTAGCTCAGTGGATAGAGTATTGGCCTCCGAAGCCAAGGGTCGTGGGTTCGATCCCCGCCAGCCGCGCCATCAGGCTATCTCAGATAGTCTCGACGTATTTCAAAACCCGCATGTTTGCCGCATGCGGGTTTTTTGTTGTCTGTTGCGGCCTCTACTATAGGTATATGGTGCAGTGGATGGGCATCAGGATGCATTCTGGGAGATGGCGATGATCGATGGATTGGTGATGGGGCGCATTCATGGGCAGCCGGCCGAGCGCACGAGCAAGACGGGCAAACCGTATGCGTTGGCCAAGGTGCGGGCTGCGTCGGGCGACGGCGAAAGCCTGTTTGTGAATGTGATTGCCTTCGATGACGCGCCGGTGGCTGCGTTGCTGGGATTGGGGGATGGAGACAGCGTGGCCTTGTCGGGCAGCCTTACGCCCAAGGTATGGGTGGATCGCGAAGGCCAGCATCGGCCCAGCCTGGACATGGTGGTGCACCAGGTGTTGACGGCCTATCACGTCACCCGCAAGCGTCGGGCTATGCAGCCATCGGGAGAGTCGCAGGCCCGGCATGGTGATGGCCATGAAGCCTGGGGCGGGCCGGACGACGGGCGGCCGCTGGATTTCTGAGGCTGTTGCCGGGGGTGCATACCTAGTCGGTGCGGCATGCGAATGCGCCGACAATGCGGCCATGATCAAAGCTGTCGCACTACTCTTTGGCTTGCAGTGGCTGGGTGACATACTGACCCGGCTGCTCCATCTGCCTATTCCCGGGGCCTTGACGGGAGCCTTACTGCTGCTGGCATTGCTGGTGGCTTGGCGTCGGATTCCTGACTGGCTGCAGTCGACCACGCAGGCGATGCTGCCGCACATGATGCTGGTGTTCATTCCGACAGTGGCGGGCGTCATGGTGCAGCAGGAGCGCATCCGCGCAGAGTGGCTTCCCTTCATGGCGGCATGCGTGCTGGGTGCGGTGGTGACATTGGCGGCCACGGCCCTCACGATGCGCTGGGCGATGCGGTTGCAGTCCCGCGCGGATTCCGAGGCGCGTGGTGTCTGAGTGGCTAGCTGCGCAGGTGTTGCATGGCTCTGCGGTTGCCTGGGTGGCGTTGACGGCGCTGATCTATCTGCTGGCGCAGCAGTTGTATGTGCGGGGTGGCTCCCGGCCGGTATTGATTCCGGTGCTGACGGGGGTGCTCATGGTGGTGGGTGTGCTAACCTGCTGCGGCGTGCCCTATGACGAGTACTACCGGGGTGTCGCCTTTCTGAATACGCTGATCGGTCCGGTGACTGTGGCGCTGGCGGTTCCGCTGTATGCCCAATGGTCGAGGCTGCGCAAGCTGTGGTTGCCGATCACGCTGGCCGTACTGGTGGGTGGCTCCGTGGGGATTCTGTCCGCCGTGGGGATAGGCTGGCTGTTTTCGGGAAGCATGGAGATCCTGATGTCGGTTGCCCCCAAGTCGGCCACGATACCGATAGCCACAGCGGTGTCCGCAGAGTTCGGCGGCGTGGCGTCGCTGGCAGCGGTGGCGGTGGCCATCACCGGTATTGTCGGGGTCATCGTGGCCGATCCAGTCCTGCGCGTGCTGCGGATCGACGACGCCGCTACGCGGGGTGTGGCGATGGGGCTGACGGCCCATGCCATCGGCACGGCGCGGGAGATCCAGCGCAGCGCTGAATCCGCGGGGTTTGCGGCGCTGGCCATGGCGCTCAATGGAATTGCGACGGCGCTCTTGATGCCGGTGCTGGTCAGCCTGATGAGGTGAGTCGCGCGGAGGCAAAGAATTCGAAATCTGGCAGTTTCTTCAAAAGCTGCAAAAACAATGCTACAATCGAATTCTTCTTCGGAGGGGTGCCCGAGTGGCTAAAGGGGGCAGACTGTAAATCTGTTGGCTTACGCCTACACTGGTTCGAATCCAGTCCCCTCCACCAGTAATGGTAAGAAGAGCTTAACGGCAGCAATGGCATGCAGGCATCGCGTGATGCTTGTGTGAGGTTGATGCGGGAGTAGTTCAATGGTAGAACCCTAGCCTTCCAAGCTAATGACGCGGGTTCGATTCCCGTCTCCCGCTCCAGCGCTGTGTTAATGCGGTGAGGTTTTATGCCCATGTGGCTCAGTGGTAGAGCACTCCCTTGGTAAGGGAGAGGTCGGCAGTTCGATCCTGCCCATGGGCACCACATATAAATGTGCGCACGGTTCTGGTTGCGCTTCAATCTCTTTATAAGATTTAGGTTTTTTCGGAGTCGAAAATGGCAAAAGGAAAATTCGAGCGCACCAAGCCCCACGTGAACGTGGGCACGATCGGTCACGTGGACCACGGCAAGACGACGCTGACGGCAGCGATCGCAACCGTGCTGTCTGCCAAGTTCGGCGGCGAAGCCAAGAAGTACGACGAAATCGACGCAGCGCCTGAAGA
>JBLZYV010000096.1:0-14232 GCA_050282565.1 Comamonas sp. | reverse complement strand
ACGTGCCCGCGAAAGCCGGGGAAAGGCCCGGCAACGCGACGCAGGCCGTGCAGCGGTTCGCACACCGCTCGCGGACTGCAACAAAGTGGCCGGGCCTTTCCCCGGCTTTCCCGAAGGGTTGGCCCGCAGGCCGGCGCTCGCTGTGTTGCAGCGCTTGCCAAGGCATGAGCCTTGGCTGCGCACTGCGCCTTGCGATCATCCGGCCTGCGGGCCAACGCGGGTACGTAAAAGTGCATAACACGCTCTAGCTCTATGAATCTTTCCTATTCCAGCCGCGGCACGCTGGCCGGCGGACACGCGTCGCGCGCCGACTGGCATCCGCTGGCGCTCTCGCTGCCCCTGGTGCTGCTGCTCAGCCTGGCCTGGCTGGCGGCGCTGGCCTGGGTGCGGCCGCTGAGCAACCCCGACGAAGGGCGTTACGTGGGCGTGGCCCTGGACATGCTGCGCACCGGTGACTGGCTCACGCCCCGGCTGGCCGGCATGCCGTTCTTCCACAAGCCGCCGCTGTTCTACTGGATCTGCGCCGCGGGCCTGAAGCTCTTCGGCGTGCACGAATGGGTCGGGCGCCTGCCTTCGCTGCTGGGTGCCAGCATGGCGGCCACCGGCGTCTACGGTTTTCTGCGAGCGTTCGCCACGGAGCGCCTGGCGCGCCTGGCCTGGCTGGTGCTGCTGACCACGCCGCTGTTCTACCTGGGGGCGCAGTACGCCAACATGGACATGCTGGTGGCCGGCTGCATGGCGGTGACCGTGCTGCTGGGCGCGGCGGCCGCGCTGCGCCACCACGAGGGCCTGCCCTGGCGCGGCCTGCTGGCCGGCGCCTATGCGTTCGCGGGCGTCACCTTCCTGGCCAAGGGGCTGATCGGCTTCGTGCTGCCGGTAGCCGTGCTGGTGCTGTGGAGCGCCTGGGGCCGGCGCTGGAGGCAGTTGCAGCTGCTGCTGTGGAGCCCCGGCTGGGTGGTGGCGCTGGCGGTGGTCGGGCCGTGGATGTGGGTGATGCAGCGGCACTACCCGCAGTTCTGGGATTACTTCATCGTCACCCAGCACTTTCGCCGCTTCACGCAGAGCAGCTTCAACAACCACCAGCCGCTGTGGTTCTACCCCGGCGTCATCCTGATCGCCTGCCTGCCGTGGACGGTGCTGCTGGCCAGCCGCAGGCTCATGGGCGCGCGCCGCCTGCCGGCGCTGAACCCGGTCGACCAGCTGATGGTGGTGTGGGCCGTGGTGGTCGTGGGCTTCTTCTCGCTGCCGCAAAGCAAGCTGGTGGGCTATATACTCCCGGCGCTGCCGCCGCTGGCCTACCTGCTGGCGCGTTTGGCCCTGTGGCGCTTTGCGCAGCCGCAGCAGGCCGGCGTGCTGCGCCGCTGGGTGGCCGGGGCGGCCTTCGTGTGCGCGGCGCTGGCTGTGGTGCTGGGGACGGTGGCCGCGCCGCAGTCCACGCTGCTGCGGCCGCTGCGCCAGTTCGCGGTGCAGCCCGAGGACAAGCTGGTCATGCTGGACGGCATGGCCTACGGCCTGCCGTTCTACCTGCGCGTGCATGGCGAGCCCTACATCTATTCGCAATGGAACGATCCCGACATCGCCCGCAAGGACAACTGGAAGAAGGAACTGTCCGATGCCGCCGGCTTTGCCGCGCCGGAGCAGGCGGCGCACCTGATCGGCTATGCGCGGCTGCGCGAGCTGGTGTGCAGCGAGGAGGGCATCTGGGTGGCTGCGAGCGGCCAGGACTATGTGCTCCAGGTGCCCGAGCTGGCCGCCGTCACGCCGGTGTTCCGCACTGGCGACATCTCGGTCTGGCACGCGCCGCAAGGCCAGGTGCTGGTGCATACCTGCCCGTGAGGACCTGACGATGTTCCAGGGCATGCAATGGAGTGGAATGGCCCGCGGCGCGCGCGGCCGAGGCGAGGCGCAGTTGCGCGCAGGGCCGGCCGTCCCGCGCTGGCGCGCCGTGGTGGCGGTCAGCCTGTGGCTGGCGGTGTTCTCCAACGTGGCGCTGTGGCAGCGCATCGCCGGCCTGCCGCAATGGACCGGCGTGCAGAGCCTGGCGCTGGGGCTGGGCATGGCCGGCATGATCGCGGGCGCGATGGTCGCCATCCTCGCGCTGCTGGCCTGGGGGCGCGCGGCCAAGCCGGTGCTGCTGCTGTCGGTGTGGGTGGCGGCGTTCGCTGCTTACTTCATGCTCACCTACGGCATAGCGATAGACACCGTGATGCTCATCAACGTGCTGCAGACCGATGTGCGCGAGTCGGCGGACCTGCTGCACTGGCGCATGGCGCTGATCGTCGGCGCGCTGGCGCTGCCACCCACCTGGTGGCTGCTGCGCATCCGGCTGGCGCCCGCCCAGGGCCTGCGCCAGGTGGCGCGCGGCGCGGGGCTGGCGCTGGCCGGCGTGCTGCTGGCGCTGGCGGCGGGGCTGCTGGCCTTCCAGCCGCTGTCCAGCGCCATGCGCAACCACAAGCAGCTGCGCTACATGATGAACCCGCTGGCCATGCTCTATGCGGCCGGCGATCTCGCGGCGATCAAGCTGCGCCATCCGGACACCAGCCTGCACCCCATCGCCGAGGATGCCGCGCCGGGGGCCAGCTATGCCCGGCAGTCCGCGCCGCCGCTCGTGGTGCTGGTGGTGGGCGAGACGGGCCGCGCCGGCAACTTCGGCGTCGACGGCTATGCCCGGCCCACCACGCCGATGCTGTCGGCGCGCAGCGACCTGGTCGTGGCGCGCAACGCCTGGTCCTGCGGCACCAGCACGGCGGTGTCGCTGCCCTGCATGTTCTCGCACCTGGGCCGCGCCGAGTACGACGACAGCAAGCGCTACGAGAGCCTGCTCGACGTGCTGCAGCGCGCCGGCCTGGCGGTGCTGTGGGTGGACAACCAGGCTGGCTGCAAGGGCGTGTGCGACCGCGTCCACGCGGCCAAGACAGCCGACACCGCCGCCGACCATCCCGGGCTGTGCGCCGACGGCGAATGCCTGGACATGGTGCTGCTCGAGAACCTGGACGAGCGCATCGCCGCGCTGCCGCGCGAGCAGCGCGAACGCGGCGTGGTGCTGGTGCTGCACCAGATGGGCAGCCACGGGCCGGCGTACTACAAGCGCTCGCCGCCGCAGGACAAGAAATTCCTGCCCGAGTGCGCGAGCAATGCGCTGCAGTCCTGCAGCCGGCAGGAGCTGGTCAACGCTTACGACAACAGCATCGTCGCCACCGACCGCATGCTGGGCGGGCTGATCGAGTGGCTGGCGAAGGCGCGCGCGCAGCAGCCCACGGCCATGATGTACGTGGCGGACCACGGCGAGTCGCTGGGCGAGAACAACATCTACCTGCACGGCCTGCCGTACTCGGTGGCGCCCGACGTGCAGAAGCACATCCCCTGGATCACCTGGCTGTCGCCCGCGATGCAGCAGCGCATGGGTGCAGACCTGGCCTGCCTGCAGGGCTCGCTGGCGCAGCAGCGCATCTCGCACGACAACTACTTCCATTCCGTGCTGGGCCTGGCCGATGTGCGCACCCGGCTCTACCAGCCGGCGCTGGACATCTTTGCGCGCTGCGAAAACCGGGATATGCAAAAAAGATAGCTGAACCCGCTTGTGCAGCAAGCGGTTTCAGCTATTTTCATCAAAAAAGGTGCGGCTTACTTCATGCCGTCCTTGGCCATGCCGTCCTTCTTCATGGCGTCCTTGGACATCGCGTCCTTGCCCATGGCATCCTTCTTCATGCCGTCCTTGCCCATGGTGTCCTTGGCCATGGAATCCTTGCCCATGGCGTCCTTCTTCATGCCATCCTTGGCCATGCCCATCTGGTCCTTGCCCATGGCGTCCTTCTTCATGTCGTCGGCAAAGGCAGAGGCGCTGCCCAGGGCCACGCAGGCTGCCAGGAGGCTGGCGGTGAATCGGTTCATGGTGATCTCCTTGCTTGAGGTTGCGAAAAAGGCGCGCTGCGCCGAAGCTTCAGGGCAGCCGAGCGGTGCTCAGCTGCCACCGAACCAGTTGTAGCCCTGGTCTTCCCAGTAGCCGCCGGAAAAGGTGTTGCTCACGAAGAGGGCCTGGATGTGCTTGGGGTTCTTGTAGCCCAGCTTGGTGGGCATGCGCAGCTTCATCGGAAAGCCATACTTCGGCGGCAGCGGCCCGTCGTCCCAGCTCAGCGCCAGCAGCGTCTGCGGGTGCAGGGCGGTCGCCATGTCGATGCTGGTGTAGTAGTCGTCCGCGCATTGGAAGCCCACGTAGCGCGCGCCCAGGTCGGCGCCCACGCGGCGCAGGAAATCCGAGAAGCGCACGCCGCCCCATTTGCCGATGGCGCTCCAGCCCTCCACGCAGATATGGCGCGTGACCTGGCTGTGCTGCGGCAGGGCGCGCAGCTCGGCCAGCGTCCAGCGGTGGCGGTCCGCCACCAGGCCGGTGACCTCGAGCGCGAAGTCCTGCTCGCGCACCACGCGCACCTCGTCCTCGCCGTAGTAGGCGTTGAACGGGAAGGGGCGGGTGATCATCGAGTCGGGGTAGGTGGGCGCGAGTCGGTTCGGGTCGAACAGCCGGGCCTGCACCTCGTCGTTGAAGCGCGAGATGCGCTGCAGCGCGGCCTCGACGCCCGCGTTGTCGCTGAGGCTGCAGCCGCTCAGCAGGCCGAGGCCGCCGAGCGTGAGGCCGCGGCGCAGGAAGTCGCGCCGCGCGGGCTGCGGCAGGCGCGGGGCCAGCACGCGGCGCGCCTCGGCGAGGATGGCGTCGCGCTGGCTGGCTAGCCACGAGGCGTGTTTCATGACGGCTCCTTGTCGGCTCGGGGCCGGGCGCGGCCCGAAAGCATGGTCCGCAGCGAGCGTGGCACCAGCGCCACCATGGCCAGGTGCAGCGCGACGAAGGCCACCAGCAGCGCCATGGCCGCGAAGTGCACGCGGCGCGCGCCCTCGTAGCCGCCCATCAGCTCGCGCAGCAGCGGAAACTGCACCGACTTCCACAGCACCAGGCCCGACAGCACCAGCAGCACCAGGTCGGCGACCGCGAACAGGTAGGCCAGGCGCTGCACTTGGTTGTAGTGGCGCAGGTCGGCATGCGACAGCCGGCCGTGCAGCGCGGCTTGCGCATCGCGCCACACGCCGCCCGGCGTGAGCGGCAGGAAGCGCCGCGCCATGCGGCCGGACAGCAGGTTGAGCGCGAGGTAGGCCAGGCCGTTGAGCGCCAGCAGCCACATCGCGGCAAAGTGCCACTGCAGCGCGCCGCCCAGCCAGCTGCCCAGCGTGAGGGCGTTCGGAAAGCGCCAGCCGAATAGGGGCGAGGCGTTGTAGATGCGCCAGCCGCTGGCCACCATCAGCAGCACGGCGAGCGCGTTGGTCCAGTGGGCCACGCGCAGCCACAGCGGCTGGATCGGCGGCGCGGGCGGGGTGGGGCGGGTTGCGGAGGACATGGCTGCATTGTGGAAAGCGGACGGTCCCGAAGTCCTCACCAAGAGTTCAAAAAATCGTGATACCTGGCCGCGGGGCGCTGCGGGACAATGGCGGCATGAATCCGAGCAAACGCGTACTGATCGTCGAGGACGATGCCCACATCGCCGAGCTGCTGCGCATGCACCTGCGCGACGAGGGCTATGCGGTGGAGCACGTCGCCGATGGCCATGCCGGCATGCGCGCGGTGGAGCAGGGCGGCTGGGACGCGCTGGTGCTCGACCTGATGCTGCCTGGCGTGGATGGGCTGGAGATCTGCCGGCGCGTGCGCGCCATGACGCACTACACGCCCATCATCATCACCAGCGCCCGCTCCAGCGAGGTGCACCGCATCCTGGGCCTGGAGCTGGGGGCAGACGACTACCTGGCCAAGCCCTTCTCGATGCTGGAGCTGGTGGCCCGCGTGCGCGCGCTGCTGCGCCGCAGCGACGCGCTGGCGCGCAACGCGCAGCTCGACGCCGGCGTGCTGGCGCTGGGCGGCCTGTCCATCGACCCGCTGGCGCGCGAGGTGCAGATCGACGGCCGGCGCATCGAGCTGACGCCGCGCGAGTTCGACCTGCTGCACTTCTTTGCGCGGCACCCGGGCAAGGTGTTCTCGCGGCTCGACCTGCTCAACCAGGTCTGGGGCTACCAGCACGACGGCTACGAGCACACCGTCAACACCCACATCAACCGGCTGCGCATGAAGATCGAGGCCGACCCGGCCGAGCCCCGGCGCATCCTCACCGTCTGGGGCCGCGGCTACAAGCTGGCGGAGGCCGCATCATGATCGCGCGCCTGTCGCTGTCGCAGCGTCTGTCGCTGGTCTTTGCCGCGCTGCTGCTGGCCTGCTGCGGCATATCGGTCGCGCTGCAGATGCGGGCCAATGAGCGCCACGAGCAGGAGGTGGTGCAGCGCCTGTCCGGCGGCCTGGCCGCGCACATCGCCGGCTACCCGGCGCTGATGCAGCCGCAGGGCCTGAACGCCGGCGCGGTGCGCGAGCTGTTCGACAAGCTGATGGCGGTGAACCCCAGCGTCGAGGTCTACCTGCTCGACGCCGATGGCCGCATCGCCGCGCATGCGGCACCGCCCGGCCATGTGAAGCGCGAGCGCGTGGACCTGGCGCCGGTGCGCCAGCTGCTGCAGGGCGCCATGCTGCCGGTGCTGGGCGACGATCCGCGCAGCGTGGGTGGCCGCAAGGTCTTCAGCGCCGCGCCGCTGCAGTCGCAGGGCCGGGACGCGGGCTATGTCTACGTGATCCTGCAGGGCGAGGACCGCGAGACCCTGGCCGCCAGCCTGGGCGCCAGCAGCGCGCTGCGCACGCTGCTGTGGTCCACGGCGCTGGTGGCGCTGCTCGGCCTGGTGGCGGGGCTGGTGGCCTTCCGCCTCATCACGCGGCCGCTGCGCGCGCTGACCGCGGCGGTTCGCAGCCTGGAGCCCGACGGCATCGAGGCCGCCTGGCCGCAGGCCGAGCCGTTGCTGGAGCGCGCCGGCCGGGGCGGCGGCGAGATCGGCGAGCTGGCCCAGTCCTTCGCGCGGCTGGCGCGGCGCACGGCCGAGCAGTGGCAGGCGCTGCGCGCGCAGGACCAGCAGCGGCGCGAGCTGTTCGCCAACCTCTCGCACGACCTGCGCACGCCGCTGACCTCGCTGCACGGCTATCTTGAGACCTTGCGCATGAAGGCCGACCTGCTCGCGCCCGACGAGCGCCGCCGCTACCTCGACATCGCGCTGGACCAGAGCCGCAAGGTGGGCCGGCTGGCGCAGGAGCTGTTCGAGCTGGCGCGGCTGGAGTACGGCGTGGTCAAGCCCGAGCTGGAGCGCTTCGGCCTGCCCGACCTGGTGCAGGACGTGTTCCAGAAGTTCGAGCTGGCGGCCGAGGCGCGCCGCCAGCGCCTGGTGGCCGACATCGCGCCCGGCCTGCCGGCCGTCACCGCCGACGTGGCGATGCTCGAGCGCGTGCTGGTCAATCTGCTCGACAACGCGGTGCGCAGCACGCCCGAGGGCGGCGAGATCGTGGTGCAGTTGCGCGCCAGCGGCGGCGGCGTGCAGGTGACGGTGAGCGACACCGGGCCGGGCGTTCCTGCCGCGCTGCGGGCCGGGCTGTTCGAGCGCCCGGCGTTCACCGGGCTGGCCGCGCCGGCGGGCGGGCGCAGCGGCGGCCTGGGGCTGATGATCGTGCACCGCATCCTGCAGTTGCACGGCAGCCGCATCGAGCTGCTGCAGCAGCCGCAGCGCGGCGCGGTGTTCCGCTTCGCGCTGGGTTGATGCTATTGAATAAATAGCTGTTGGCGCTTTCTGGATGAGCGCTGGAGGCAGATTGGGTTCAAATCTGCACCCGCGTGCCCAGTTCGACCACCGCGTTGTCGGGCAGGCGGAAGAACTCCACCACGCCGCCGGCATTGCGGCTCATGGCCGCGAACAGCCGCTCGCGCCAGCTGGCCATGCCCGAGCCGGGCGTGGGCACCACGGTCTCGCGGCTGACGAAGAAGCTGGTCTCGAAGGTGGGGATCTTCAGCCCGTGCGAAGCCGTCAGCTCCAGCGCCTTGGGCACGTCGGGCACGTTCATGAAGCCGTAGTGCACCGTCACCTGCCAGAAGCAGTGCGTCAGCGGCTGCACCTCGATGCGCTCGGCCATCGGCACCCAGGGCACGTCGTGGAAGCGCACGGTCAGCACCACGTTGCGCTCGTGCAGCACCTGGTTGTGCTTGAGGTTGTGCAGCAGCGCCTGCGGCGCGGTGGACGGATCGGCCGCCAGGTAGACCGCGGTGCGCGTGCTGCGGGGCAGGCTGCGCGGGTCCAGGCTTTCGATGAAGGGCGCCAGCTCCAGGCCGTCGCGGTGGATGCCGTCGAGCAGCAACTGGCGGCCGCGCGCCCAGGTGCTCATGCCGGTGAACAGCAGCCCGCCCAGCACCAGCGGGAACCAGCCGCCGTCGAAGAACTTGACGGCGCAGCCCGCCACCAGCAGCGCGTCGACGGCCAGGAAGAAGGCCGTGGCCCCGAGCGCCACCGGCAGCGGCAGGCTCCAGGCGCTGCGCACCACGAAGAAGGTGAGGATGGTGGTGATCGCCATCGTCAGCGTGACCGCGATGCCATAGGCCGAGGCCAGCGCCGACGAGCTGCCGAAGTGCAGCACGGCCGCGATCACCGCCGCCAGCAGCAGCCAGTTGACCGAGGGGATGTAGATCTGCCCGGCCTCGCGCGCCGACGTGTAGTGGATGGTCATGCGCGGCAGGAAGCCCAGCTGCATGGCCTGCTTGGTCATCGAGTAGGCGCCCGAGATCACGGCCTGCGACGCGATGATGGCCGCCAGCGTGGCCAGCAGCAGCGCGGGGATCAGCCAGGACTCGGGGAACAGGCGGTAGAACGGGTTCTCGATGGCCTGCGGCTCACCCATCAGCAGCGCGCCCTGGCCCATGTAGTTGAGCGCCAGCGCGGGCAGCACCAGGCTGGTCCAGGCGAGCTGGATGGGACGGCGGCCGAAGTGGCCCATGTCGGCATACAGCGCCTCGGCACCGGTCAGCGCGAGCACGATGGCGCCCAGCGTGGCCAGCAGCTTCCAGCCGCGCGCGGCGATGAAGTCCCAGGCATGCAGCGGGTTCAGCGCCGCCAGGATGGCCGGGTGCTGCGCGATGTGCCACAGCCCCACGCAGCCCAGCACCACGAACCACAGCACGATCACCGGCCCGAAGAAGCGGCCCACCAGGTGCGTGCCGAACTGCTGCACCATGAACAGCCCCACCAGCACCACGACGGTGATGGGCAGCACCAGGCTTTCCAGCCCCGGCGTGATGATCTGCAGGCCCTCGACCGCGCCCAGCACCGAGATCGCCGGCGTGATGACGCTGTCGCCATAGAACAGGCTGGCGCCGAACACGCCCAGCAGCAGCAGCGCGCGCCGCAGCCGCGGGCTGCCCTTGACTGCGGCGGCCGCCAGCGCGGTCAGCGCCAGGCCACCGCCTTCGCCGTGGTTGTCGGCGCGCAGGATCAGGATCACGTACTTGAGCGTGACGACCAGCATCAGCGCCCAGAAGATGGTGGAGATGGCGCCGATCAGGTTGGCCTCGTTCAGCACCACGCCGGTGTGGGGCGCGAAGATTTCCTTGACGGTGTACAGCGGGCTGGTGCCGATGTCGCCATACACCACGCCGATGGCGCCCAGCGTCAGCGCGCCCAGGCCCTGCTTGCCGAGATGGCCGCCGCCTTCGTGCTGGTGGTTGTTGTTCATGTGCGGATATGCAAAGTAGTCCAGCCCGCAGTATCGGCACGCGCGTATCAGGAAAGCATATGGAAGCCGGTATGTCAAAAACAATAGCGTCTAGCGCTTGATTCCATTGGTTTGTAGATATCTTTGTATCTGCAAGTCCGATATGAAAAGCGCGAGATGCTATGTTTTTGGAAGTGTGCGTTCAGCGCTCTTCCGCCAGCCGGTAGCCCACGCCGGTCTCGGTGAGCAGCAGCTGCGGGTCGGCCGGTTCGGCCTCGAGCTTGGCGCGCAGCTGCGCCATGTACAGGCGCAGGTAGTGGGTGTCGGCCGTGTGCTCGGGACCCCAGACCTCGGACAGCAGCTGCCGGTGGGTGACCACGCGCCCGGCGTTGCGCACCAGCACGGCCAGCAGCCCGAACTCGTTGGGCGTGAGGTGCACGGGCTGCCCGTCGCGCGCCACCGCGCGGCGCGCCAGATCGACCTCGACGCCGTGGCCGCTGAAGCGCGTGAGCGCCGATTCGACGCGCCGGCCGCGGTGGCGCAGCGCCACGCGCATGCGCGCCAGCAGCTCGCCGGCGCTGAAGGGCTTGACCAGGTAGTCGTCGGCGCCGGCGTCGAGCAGCGCGATCTTCTGGCCGTCGTCGTGCCGGGCCGAGACGATCAGCACCGGGCAGGCCGACTGGCGGCGCACCGTGGCCAGGAAGTCGCTGCCTTCGCCGTCGGGCAGGCCCAGGTCGAGCACCACCAGGTCGAAGGCGCGCAGCTCCTGGCCGGCGGCCTGCGCATGGCTGAACTGGATGGCCGCGTCGGCCAGGCTGGCGGCCGAGGCCACCTCATAGCCCTCCACGCGCATCACCTCGCGCAAGGTGGCGCGCAGCTCGGGGTCGTCCTCGACCAGCAGCACGCGCAGGCTCATGGCGACTCCTCCGGCTCCATCGCCGGCGGCTCGGCGACGGGCATGCACAGGCCCACGCAGCAGCCGCCCCGGCGGCGGTTGCGGATGGCGAGCTGCGTGCCATGCGCGCGGGCCACGGCCTCGCACAGCGCCAGGCCCAGGCCCGCGCCGCGCGTGCCCAGGGGCTGGCCGCCGCCGCGCTCGAAGGCCGCCAGCAGCCGCGCCTGCTCGGGCTCGGCGATGCCCGGCCCTCGGTCGCAGACCGCCAGCCACACCTGGCCATGGCGGCTGCGGCCCGCGATGTCGATGGCCGCATGGGCGCCGGCATGCTTGAGCGCGTTGTCGATCAGGTTCTCCAGCAGTTGCACCATCAGCACCGCGTCGCATTGCACCAGCGGCAGCCGCGCGCCGAGCCGCGCGCGCACGCGGCGCTCGGGGTCGCGGGCGCGCACGCGGCGCAGCACCGCGCCCACCAGCTCCTCCAGCGATTCCCAGTCGCGGTGCAGGCTGGCCGCGCCGCCGTCGAGCCGGGCGAGCTGCAGCGCGTTGTCGGTCAGGCGGCTGAGTTGCGTGGCCTCGTCGACGATGGTGGCCGCCAGGCGCTGGCGCTGCGGCGGCGTGAGCCGATCGTCCTGCTGGCACAGCGACGAGGCCGCGCCCAGGATGCTGGCCAGCGGCGTGCGGTAGTCGTGCGACACCGCCGCCAGCATGGTGTTGCGGAAGGCATGCACCTGCGCCGCCTGCTGCGCGGCCTGCGCGGCGGCGGCGGCATGCAGCTGCTCCACCGCCTGCCCCGCCAGGTCGCACATGGCCTGGGCATGGCGCCGCTGGGCCGTGTCGTGCAGCAGGGCGGGCGGCGGCTGCAGCAGCACCGCGCCCTGCACGGCGCGCATGCCGTGCGCCGGCAGGTACCAGCCGGGCTGGTTGTCGTACACCTGCGTGCCAGGGCCCATGGGCTGGTCCTGCCGGCAGCACAGCGCGAGGCCGCTGGCCTCGTCGTCGCTGGGTGCGCCAAACGGCTGCCAGGCGCCGGGCTCGGCAGATGCCGCGCGGAACAGGGCCTTGGCCGCGTCCGTGGCCTGGCACGAGGCCGACAGCGCTGCATCCAGCGCGGCATGCACGGCCGCCGGGGTCTGCGCCACGCGCAGCGCCTCGGACAGCGCATACAGCTCCTGCACGCGCTGCGCGTGCCGCTCGCTGGCCGCGGCGAGCCGGCGCTGGCGCGCCATCATGAGCGTGACGCCGCCGCTCACGGCCAGCATGGAGCAAAGGAACAGCAGGTCGCGCGGCAGCGACACCTGCAGCGTGCCCCGCGGCGAGATGAACCACCAGTTGAAGGCCACGACCGTGGCGGCGCTGGCGGCCACGGCCATCCACGACGGCCACCACAGGCCGGCCATGGCCACGGCCAGCACCAGCGGCAGCGCCTGGCTGCCCTGGTCGGCATGCCCCTCGAGCGCAAAGGCCACGGCCCAGCCCAGCAGCCAGACCAGGCCGCCCATGGCCAGGCCTCCCGGCAACGGGCCTGCCGCCATCCTGGGGGCACGCGGGGTCTGGGTCTGGTGGGGAGAGGGCATGGCGGCATTGTTACCGCAGCCGGCGGGCCGATGCATATATCTGCGAATAACTAAAAGATATAGATTTAATGGATATTAAAAATGCCTGCATCCAAAGAAAAATGGCAAAAATCTTCAAGGCAAGAGATTTTTTCAATGAAAGGTAGTTTGCAATTTGTGAATATTCGTGCAATTCCGTTTTAAATTCATTACATTTGGTGACTATAAGAAATCGGGATCTGCAGGGAGGGGCGGATGCTGCCATCAGCCGACATTCGGTCGGAGCAGATCTTTGTCAACCAGTTTTTGCACAAGGAGCTGTCCACATGAATGAAACGATTCAAGCGGGTGAATTGGCCCAGACCTCGTACCGCCTGGGGCTGGTGGTCATGTCCTATGGCATCTCGGTGCTCGGCGCCTTCGTGGCGCTGACGGCCGCGCAGCGCATCCGGGGCCGCAAGGGCGGCATCAGCTGGCTGAACCTGCTGGCGGCAGGCACGGCGCTGGGCGGCATCGGTGTGTGGTCCATGCACTTCACGGGCATGCTGGCGCTGAACCTGGGCATGGCTTCGGGCTACTCCATGGTCGAAACACTGGTGTCGCTGGTGGCGGCGATCGGCGCCACGTCGGCGGCGCTGGCCTATGTGGCGGCGCGCCCGCAAAGCAGCGTGCGCCTGCTGAGCGCGGGCTGCGTGCTCGGCCTGGGCGTGGCCTTCATGCACTACCTGGGCATGTACGGCATGCGCTTTCCGGGTTACATCGTCTGGTCCATGGAGATCGTGGGACTGTCCATCCTGATCGCGATGTTCGCGGCCAGCGCGGCGCTGTGGCTGGCCTTCCGCACCAGCTCGGTGTCGCTGCGGGCCTTGGCGGCGGCGGTGATGGGGCTCGCCGTCTGTTCCATGCATTACACGGGCATGGCGGCGGCCGACTTCATCTGCACCACGGTGGCCAAGCGCTTTGCCACGCCGCAGGGCTTTGCGGTGATCAGCTCGATGGACCTGCCCGTGTTCACCGCCATCGTGGCCATCGGCCTCGCGGCGTTGATCGGCAACGACCAGCTGATCCAGCGCGACCAGGCGCTGCGGCGCCTGCAGGGCGGTTGATCGCCCCTTTGCGATTGCCCTACAGTTCTTCGACGCGGCGCGGCGGGTAGCTGTCCCAGGTCTGGCAGCCCGGGCATTGCCAGAAATGCTGCCGGGCCTCGAAGCCGCAGGCCGCGCAGCGGTAGCGGGTGAGCGGCTTGGTGGCATTGTCCAGCGCGCGCTGCACCGCGGCATGGTACTGCTGGTGCTCCAGCTTCTCGCCTTCCAGCCAGCGGCTGGCCGCCACCAGCGAGGGCTCGTGCTGCAGGTGCTGCACGTAGCGCTCGCGCCCCTGCGGGCCGGTGCCGCCGGCCGGGGCTTCTTCATCCAGGCTCACCAGGCATTGCAGCACATCCAGCGACGGCGCCTGCAGGTAGTTGGCTTCGAGCAGCTGGCGCACCTCGGCCTGGCGCTGGGTGGCGCGGCCGAGCTCGGTCATCAGCTGCGCCACCAGGGCCACCGAGGCCGGCGAGGCCTGGGCCAGCACCACTAGGGTATCGAGCGCGGCCGAAGGCTGGCCCTTCTTTTGTTGCAGGCGCGCGAGCTCGATGTGCGGCCGCGGCGCCTCGGGGGCGGTGGCGAGGGCTTGGTCGAGCAGCTCGCGCGTGGCATCGAGCTGGCCGTTCGCCTGCTGCTGCAGCGCTTGCTCGCACAGGTAGTGGGCGATGCGCACGTTGTACTCGCCCTGGCCCTGCTGCTGCATCTGGCGCGCGATGGCCGCGGCCTGCGGCCAATCGTGGGCGCGTTCGTAGATGGCCAGGCGCGACAGCCGGGCCTCGTTCTCGAAGGCCGTGTCATCGAGCTTGGCCAGCGCGTCCTCGGCCCGGTCGAGCAGGCCGGCCTTCAGGAAGTCCAGCGCTAGCGCGTGCTGGGCGCGGTCGCGCTCTTCCTTGGAAATGTCGGCGCGCGACAGCAGGTGCTCGTGCACGCGCACGGCGCGGTTGTACTCGCCGCGGCGGCGAAACAGGTTGCCCAGTGCGAAGTGCAGCTCGGCGGTGTCCGGATCGTTCTGCACCGCTTCGATGAAGGCGTCGATGGCCTTGTCCTGCTGCTCGTTGAGCAGGAAGTTCAGGCCCTTGAAATAGGCCTTGG
>JBLZYV010000095.1:0-14241 GCA_050282565.1 Comamonas sp. | reverse complement strand
TCAGCACCGAGGCCCGCCAGGAGCTGGAAAAGCTCATGGATGCCAAGGTCTTCCTCGAAGTCTGGGTCAAGGTGCGTTCCGGCTGGGCCGACGACGAGGCCCGCGTGCGCTCGTTCGGCTACGAATGAACGATGGCCCCCACGCTTCCTCACTGCGTGTAGTCGCTGCCCCCCGAGGGGGCCGCGTTTCGCCTTGGGGCGGCCCGGCGCCGAAACCACAGCGCCCTCTGGCACACACTGCGCCGTAGCTTATGGCGATCAAACGCGTCTCCGAAGAGCCGGCCTTCATCCTGCACCGCTACGACTGGAGCGAGTCCAGCCTGATCCTGGAGTGCTTCACCCGCCACTGCGGCCGGGTGGCGCTGGTGGCCAAGGGGGCGAAGAAGCCCACCTCCAGCTTCCGCCCCGTGCTGCTGGCGCTGCAGCCGCTGCGCCTGTCCTATGGCATGGCTGCCGAGGGCAGTTCCGACATCCACACGCTGAAAAGCGCCGAATGGGCGGGCGGCCATGTGATGCCCAGTGGCGACAGCCTGCTCGCCGGCCTGTACCTGAACGAGCTGCTCATGCGTCTGCTGGCGCGCGAAGACCCGTTCGCCGCGCTGTTCGACGTGTATGCCGGCGTGGTGCGCGTGCTGGCCAGCGACCATGGCGACGCCCTGGAGCCGGTGCTGCGCGCTTTTGAGCTGCTGCTGCTGCGCGAGCTGGGCCTGCTGCCTGCGCTCGATACGCAGACGCTGTCGCTGCAGGCGCTGGCGCCCGCGCAGCGCTACGTGATCACACCCGAGGCCGGGCTGCGCGCCGCCGGCGATGCCGAGCGCTCGGGGCTGGCCGGCGCGCGCTGGCTGGAACTCGAGGCGGCGCTGGCGGCTCCAAATCCCTATCCGGCCGTGCTGCGGGCTTGCGCGTTGTGTGCCGGCGAGTTAAAAGCCCAATTGAGGACCTTGCTGCAACACCACTGCGGACAGACGGTGTTGCGCACCCGCCAGCTGATGATGGACATTCAATCGCTATGACGCCTACTGCTTCCAAGACCGCCAGGACTGCGCTGTCGGTCAATCTCAACAAGGTCGCCCTGGTGCGCAATACGCGCCACCTGGGCATTCCCAGCGTGACCCGGGCCGCGCGCCTGTGCCTGGAGGCCGGTGCGCAGGGCATCACCGTGCATCCGCGGCCGGACGAGCGCCACATCCGTCCCGACGACGTGTACAAGCTCGCCGAGGTGCTGGCCACCTGGCCCGAGCCGCGCGAGTTCAACATCGAGGGCAATCCCTTCCACAACCTGATGGACTTCGTGCGCGAGCTGCGCCCCTCGCAGGCCACCTTCGTGCCCGACAGCGAAGGCCAGTTCACCAGCGACCATGGCTGGAGCTTTCCGCAGGACGCCGAGCGCCTCAAGCCCCTGATCGCCGAGTGCAAGGCCCTGGGTGTGCGCGTGAGCCTGTTCATGGACCCGGCGCCCGAGCAGATGGCCGCGGCCAAGGCCGTGGGCGCGGACCGGGTCGAGCTGTACACCGAGCCCTATGCCGCGGCCTTCGGCACCGCGCAGCAGGCCGCCGAGCTGCGCCGCTATGCCGATGCGGCCAAGGCCGCGCAGCAGGCCGGCCTGGGCGTGAACGCCGGGCACGACCTGAGCCTGCGCAACCTCACGCCCTTCGTCTCGCAGGTGCCGGGCGTGCTCGAGGTGTCCATCGGCCATGCCTTCGTCGCTGACGCGCTGGAGATCGGCTACGCCGAGGCCGTGCGCGCCTACCTGCGCTGCCTCGAGGCGCGGCCGGACGGCGTGCTATTGGGTTGATAGCTGCTAGCGCTTGCTGCATGAGCGCCAGAGGCTGATTTCCTTCAAAACCATGATCTACGGCATAGGCACCGACATCTGCGACATCCGCCGCATTCGCGCAGCGCTCGAGCGCAATGGCGACCGCTTTGCGCGCAAGGTGCTGGCCGAGGGCGAATGGCAGGTCTGGCAGGCGCGCTCGGCGCGCTGGCCCGAGCGCGGCGTGCGCTACCTGGCGACGCGCTTCTCGGCCAAGGAGGCGTTCTCCAAGGCCGTGGGCCTGGGCATGCGCATGCCCATGACCTGGCGGCTCTGCGAGATCGTCAACCTGCGTTCGGGCAAGCCCGAGATCCGCCTGCACGGCGAACTCAAGACCTGGTTCGAGGCCCAGGGGCTGAAGGCGCACATCACCGTCACCGACGAGTCCGAGTACGCCGCCAGCTTCTGCGTGGTCGAGAAGGATTGATAGCCAAATCGATCGCTGGCGCTTATCCAGAAAGCGCCAATAGCTCATTTTTTCATAGTATCCATCTGCCATGACCCTGCATGCGCCCCTGATCATCGACATTGCCGGCACCGCACTGACCGACGCGGACCGCCGGCGCCTGGCCCATCCGCTGGTGGGCGGCATCATCCTCTTCGCCCGCAACTGGAGCAGCCGCGCGGCGCTGGTGCAGCTGTGCGCCGAGATCAAGGCCATCAAGCCCGACCTGCTGGTCTGCGTGGATCACGAAGGCGGCCGCGTGCAGCGCTTCAAGACCGACGGCTTCACCCACATCCCGGCGATGCGCGCCTTCGGCGAGCTGTGGATGCAGGACGGCAAGGCCGGCGAGGGCAGTGGCGCGATGCGGGCCATGAACGCCGCCACCGCCGCCGGCTACGTGCTGGGCAGCGAGCTGCGCGCCTGCGGCGTGGATTTCAGCTTCACGCCGGTGCTCGACCTCGATTACGGCGAGAGCAGCGTCATCGGCGACCGCAGTTTCCACCGCGACCCGCGCGTGGTTGCGGCGCTGGCCAAGAGCCTGATGCACGGCCTGCTGCAGGCCGGCATGGGCAACTGCGGCAAGCACTTTCCCGGCCACGGCTTCGTCAAGGCCGATTCGCATGTGGATATTCCCGTCGACCGGCGCAGCCTCTCGGCCATCCTGGCCGAAGACGCGGCGCCGTACCCCTGGCTGTCGTCCGTGCTCACCGCGGTGATGCCGGCGCACGTGGTCTATCCCAAGGTCGATGCGCGCCCCGCGGGTTTCAGCGAGAAGTGGCTCAAGGACGTGCTGCGCGGCCGCCTGGGCTATGACGGCGCGATCTTCAGCGACGACCTGAGCATGGAGGGCGCGCGGCGCATCGGTGGCCAACTGATCGGCTACACCGATGCGGCGCTGGCCGCGCTCTCGGCCGGCTGCGACATGGTGCTGCTGTGCAACCAGAGCCTGGGCTTTGGCGAGCACCTGGACGGGCTGCTGGCCGGCATGGAAGAGGCCCAGCGCAGCGGCCGCTGGACGCCCGACGAGGACAGCGAATCGCGCCGCCTGGCGCTGCTGCCCGACACCCCGCCGCAGGTCTGGGACGAGCTGATGGTGCAGCCGGCCTACATGCGCGCGCTGGACCTGCTGCCCTGAGCCAGGGCGGGCGCTTCAAAACAAGGAGCTGCCAGCGCTTGATAGCTAGAGGATTTCAATGCATTTGCATTGGAAATCCTTGTGCATCAAGCGCTGGCAGCTCTTATTTTTGAATGATCTCACCCACCGGCGACAAGGTGTGCGGCGCGGGCGGGTGCTTCCAGCGGCGCACGGTCTTCTGGAAGATCTGCGTGTTGGGCACCTGCAGGAAGGCGGCGCCGCCATGCTCGGCGCTGCCGTCCTCGATGGTGGTGTAGAGCATGTTGATATCGACCACGCGGCCGCGCGCGCCGGGCTTGTCGAAGGTGTCGATGACCTCGATGTGGTCGCCCAGGCGGAAGGGCCGGGCGGTGAAGATCAGCAGCGCGCAGAAGAAGTTGGACAGCACGCTCCAGGCCGCGAAGAAGGCAACCGCGCCCACGGCGGCAAAGCCCGAGATCGCAGTCCACAGCACGCTGGCGCTCACGCCCACGCGCTCGAGCACCAGCAGGAAGCTGATGCCCACGATCAGCCAGCGCAGCACGCCCTTGACCGGTACCTCCAGCTCCAGCGGCCAGTCGTAGCGCTGCGCGATGCGGCGCGTGAGCTTGCGCAGCAGATAGTGCAGCAGGGCGGCGATGGCGATGATGAGGACGATCTGCAGGCCGGGGACGATGATGTCTCGCCATTCCTCGGCCCAGACGGGCAGCAGGGATTTCAAATGCAACATGGGTAACGGATGGAGTGGCGGCCGCAGGCCTTTCAGGGCAGCGGCGGCACGGGGGGCGCGAGGGGCGGCGCGGCCGGCGTCACGCCCACCCGCATGGTAGCGGATGCGGCAACCGGCTTGGCGGAGTCGTGCGGCAGCACGGCGGTGATCTGCGTGCCCTGGTTGCGCACCGAGGCCACGGTCAGGCGTCCGCCTGCGGCCTCTACCCGGTGCTTCATGCCGGCCAGGCCGTGCGAGCTGGGGCGCACCTGCTGCGCATCGAAGCCCACGCCGTCGTCGCGCACCTGGATGGCGATGTGGCTGGGGTAGTTCTGCACGTTCACCAGCACGTTCCTGGCCTGGGCGTATTTGCCGATGTTGGTCAGCGACTCCTGCACCAGGCGGTAGATGGTCAGCTCGGTGGCCTCGGCCAGTTCCATGGATTCCATGTTCAGGTCCACGGTGATGTTGCTGCTCTTGGCGAACTCCTCGGTCAGGATCTCCAGCGAGGCCGCCAGCCCCAGGTTGGACAGCGACGAGGGCCGCAGGTCCTCGATGATGCGGCGCTTGAGCGCGATGCCGCTGTTGAGCGTGTCGGTGAGGTGCTTGATGCGGTCGGACACGTCGGTGGACTGCATGTCCACCCGCGACTTGAGGCGCGCCACGTCGAGCTTGGCCGCCGTCAGCAGCGCGCCCAGCTCGTCGTGCAGCTCGCGCGCCAGGTGGGCGCGCTCGTCCTCGCGCACCTGCTGCAGGTGCGTGGCCAGCTCGCCCAGCGTGGCGGTGCGCTCGCGCACCAGGGCTTCGAGCCGGTCGCGCTCCTGCTCCAGCGATTTCTGCTCGCGGATCATGAACTCGGTCAGCGTGCCGCTCTGGCGCAGGTAGAGGTAGAAGGCGATCAGCCCGATCACGGTGACGATGGCGATGCCCAGGCGCGCCAGCATCAGCGAGCGCACGATCTCGGCCTCGTTGGTGGCGCGCTGGTTGTCGCTGTGCTCCACCAGTTGGCGCGCGAGCTGGCGGATGCTGTCCATGTTGTCCTGCGCCGAGGGGTGGGAGATGATGTATTTCCACGCGCCGTCGAAGCCCTGGTCGTGCAGCTGGATGCTCATGTCCAGCTCGGCGATCTTCTTCGACACCTCCAGCCCCAGGCGCGACGAGGCCAGCTGGTCCTCGGAATGCGCGCCGTAGGCCTTGCGCAGGTTGTCGATGGTGCTGTTGATGTTGGTGACCGAGGCCTTGTACGGGTCGAGGTAGCTGTTGTCGGAGGTGAGCAGGTAGCCGCGCACGCCGGTCTCCGCATCCACGATCTGCTGCAGCAGCTTGTCGATGGCGGTGCGGGTGTGGAAGCTCCCGTTCAGCGTCTCCAGTGCCTGGTGCGAGCGGAAGTACCCGATTTCGTTGATGCCGATCAGAATGGCTGCGGCCAGGAAGGCGGCAGGCAGGCTGATGGCCCACTTGCGCAGGTGCGACCAACGCATGCTATTTCCTTTGTTTGGATGTATCGGAGATTTGTGAATAATAGAGCAGTCGGGTTTGTACCGACGGCAAGAACAGGAGTCTGAATGATCAAGGTCGGGATTGTGGATGACCACGCCATTGTGCGCTCCGGACTCAAGCAGTTCTTCGGCGAGCATGTGGACCTGCGGGTGGTGGGCGAGGCGGCCAATGGCCGCGAGGCCATCGACCTGGTGCGCAACGAAGAAATCGACGTGCTGGTGATGGACCTGTCCATGCCCGGCCAGAGCGGCATCGACGCGCTCGCCATGCTGCGGGCCAAGGCGCCCGACATGGGCATCCTGATCCTCAGCGGCTACCCCGAGGAGCACTACGCCATCAACCTGATCCGCCAGGGCGCCAGCGGCTACCTGAACAAGGAATGCGATCCGCTGGAGATCGTCGAGGCGATCCGCACCATCTCGCTGGGCAAGCGCTACCTGACGCCCACTGTGGCCGAACTGCTGGCCCAGCAGCTCAACCGCAAGGACGACGTGCCGCCGCACGAGCAGCTGTCCGAGCGCGAATTCCAGGTCTTCCTCAAGCTCGCGCGCGGCGAGACCGCGGGCGACATCGCCAAATCCCTCTCGCTGAGCGTGAAGACCGTGAGCACCTACCGCACCCGGCTGATGGAGAAGATGGCGCTGTCGTCCAACAGCGACCTGACGTACTACGCCCTCAAGAAGGGCCTGATCGACTGAGGGCGCTACTGCTTCGGCAGGTTGCCGCTCTGGGCATACTCGACGCAGAAGTCGATCAGGGCGTCGATGTCCTGCGACTTGTCGAACACCCGGTCTGCGCCCAGCTGGGTGCAGCGGGCGCGGATGCTGGGCGTGGAGTAGTTGCTCAGCACCACCATGTGCTGGTGCGCGCCGCGCTGCTGCAGGTGCTCGAGCACGCCCAGGCCGCTGCCTTCCTGCAGGAAGATGTCCACGATCGCCAGGTCCCAGGAGTCTTCGTTGGAGCGCAGCCAGGACTTGGCGGCGGTTTCGGTTTCCGCATAGCCGATGGCGACCACCTCGGCCAGGTCTTCGAGCGTGGCGATGAGGTTGTCGCGGATGGTGGGGTTGTCCTCCACCAGATAGGTTCTCAGCTTGTTGGGCATACCGGCAGCACAATCGGTACCTGTGTCACACTGTAACGATCATAGCAGCGCCCTATGGGGCGAAAGACAGTCCGGGACCGCTCCGCAGGTAGGACAAATGCCAATTCAGCCGGGCGTGCGCCCGGGGCCGCACACGGGGCAATCCGGGTTGGCGCCGACGGTCATCTGGGTCCATTCCATGTGCTTGGCGTCCAGCATCAGCAGGCGGCCGTCGAGCGATTCGCCGACCCCGGCGAGGATCTTCAGCGCCTCGCAGGCCTGCATCGCGCCGATGATGCCCACCAGCGGCGCGAACACGCCCATGGTGGAGCAGCTCACCTCCTCGAACTGCTCGTCGGGCGAGAACAGGCAGGCGTAGCAGGGGCCCGTGGACGAGCGCCGGTCGAACACCGAGATCTGCCCGTCGAAGCGGATCGCCGCGCCGCTGACCAGCGGCTTGGCGTGCTCCACGCAGGCCCGGTTGATGGCCTGGCGGGTAAGGTAGTTGTCGGTGCAATCGAGCACCACCGAGGCCTGGGCCACCAGCGCGCCCAGCTCATCCTGCGCCACCCGTTTCTGGACCGGGTGTACGACGACATCGGGGTTGATCTCGTGCAGCGCCGCGGCGCAGGACTGCACCTTGGGCATGCCGATGCGCGCCGTGGTGTGCGCGATCTGCCGCTGCAGGTTGGTCAGGTCCACCGCGTCGTCGTCCACCAGCGTGATGGTGCCCACGCCCGCCGAGGCCAGGTACAGGGCCGCCGGGCTGCCCAGGCCGCCGGCGCCGACGACCAGCGCATGCGCGGCCCGCAGCCGCTCCTGGCCCTCGATGCCGATCTCGTCCAGCATCAGGTGCCGGGAGTAGCGCAGCAGTTGTTGGTCGTCCATGGCAGTGCAGTGCAAAGAAAAGGCTGGTGCGCGCTTGCGGCACCAGCCTGGGGTGGGGGAGCGGTGGCCTTACTTCTTCTGAATGGTACCGCCGGAGGGCTTGTCCTCCTTGGGGGCGGGGGTCTTGCCGTCGTCGTCCTTCTTCTCTTCGGGGCGCTCGGTCTTGGTCTGGCTGACCTTGACCGGCTGGCCCTTGAGCTGGAGCAGGGCCTGTTGCAGCTGGAAGTCCTTGTCGGAGCCCAGCTCGGGCGGGCGCCGCTCGGACTCGGGCTTCTTCGCCTCGTCCTCCAGCCGCTTGCGGGCGGCTTCGCGGGCCTTTTCGCGGGCTTCGTCCTTCTCTTCGGCGCCCTGGCCGCTGGCCAGGTGCTTGTCCAGGTCGGCCTCACGCATGCGCAGCGCCGCGAACAGGTCGCCTTCGGCGGTTTCGTCCACCATGATGTCGGGGACGATGCCCTTGGCCTGGATGGACTTGCCGCTCGGGGTGTAGTAGCGGGCCGTGGTGAGCTTGATGCCGGTGTCCGGGCCCAGCGGGCGCACGGTCTGCACCGAGCCCTTGCCGAAGGTCTGCGCGCCCATCAGCACGGCACGCTTGTGGTCCTGCAGCGCGCCCGCCACGATCTCGCTGGCCGAGGCCGAGCCTTCGTTGACCAGCACCACCATCGGCACGCTCTTGAGCGCCGCAGGCAGCGAGCGCAGCGGATCGGCGCCGCGGCGCGCGTAGAACTCGGGGCTGGCGCGGAAGATGGCCTTGCTTTCGGCCAGCTGGCCGTTGGTGGACACCACGGTCACGTCCTTGGGCAGGAAGGCCGCAGAGAGGGCCACGGCCGCATCCAGCAGTCCGCCGGGGTCGTTGCGCAGGTCGAGCACCAGGCCCTTGATATCGGGGTTCTGCTTGTACAGGTCGTCCACCTTGCGCACGAAGTCATCCACCGTGCGCTCCTGGAACTGCGAGATGCGCACCCAGGCGTAGCCGGAGTCGACCATCTTGACCTTGACCGACTGGGTCTTGATCTCCTCGCGGGTGATGGTCACCGGGAAGGTGCGGCTCTCGTCCTTGCGGAAGATGGTGAGCGTGACCTTGGTGTTGGGCTGGCCGCGCATGCGCTTGACCGCATCGTTCAGCGACAGGCCCTTCACGGCGGCTTCGTCGATCTTCGTGATCAGGTCGTTGGTCTTGAGGCCGGCGCGGTCGGCGGGCGAGCCCTCGATGGGCGAGACGATGCGGATCAGGCCGTCTTCCTGCGTGATCTCGATGCCCACGCCGACGAACTTGCCCGAAGTGCCTTCCTGGAATTCCTTGAAGGTCTTCTTGTCGAAGTACTGCGAGTGCGGGTCCAGCCCCGAGACCATGCCGGAGATGGCGTCGGTGATGAGCTTCTTGTCGTCCACCGATTCGACGTAGTCGGTCTTGATCAGGCCGAAGACGGCAGACATCTGCTGGATTTCCTCCAGCGGCATCGGCGACAGCGAGCCGCGAGCCACGGTCTGCAGCGAAACGGTGGTGAGCGCGCCAGCCACCACGCCCAGTGACACCCAGCCGGCAATCTTGAGTTTCTCGCCCATATATCCCATCAATTCAATAGCGCTCCAATATACACCCTAGAGCCCCGCCGTCGGCAGGGGTTCCGGAGTGCTGGAGCTTTTGCACGGTCTTTACCTGGGGCTTGGGCCGGTCAGGCCTTGCCCTGGTTGGCGACGGCGTTGGCGGCTGCCTGGGCCGCCTCGGCGTCGCCCAGGTAGTAGCGGCGGATGGGCTGCAACTGTGCGTCCAGCTCATACACCAGCGGAATGCCGTTGGGGATGTTCAGGCCCACGATCTCGTCGTCGGAGATCTTGTCCAGGTACTTGACCAGGGCGCGGATGGAGTTGCCGTGCGCGGCGATCACCACGCGCTGGCCGCTCTGGATGGCGGGGGCCACGGCCTGGTTCCAGAACGGCAGCACGCGGGCGACGGTGTCCTTCAGGCACTCGGTCAGCGGCACGTCGCCGTCGGCCAGGCCAGCGTAGCGGCGGTCGCCGCGCTCGCTGCGCGGATCGCCCGCTTCCAGCACCGGCGGCGGGGTGTCGTAGCTGCGGCGCCAGACCAGCACCTGCTCGTCGCCATATTTCTTGGCGGTCTCGGCCTTGTTCAGGCCCTGCAAGCCGCCATAGTGGCGCTCGTTCAGGCGCCAGCTGTGCACCACGGGCAGCCAGGTGCGGTCCATTTCGTCCAGCACATGCCACAGCGTGCGCGTGGCGCGCTTGAGCACGCTGGTGTAGGCGATGTCGAAGTCATAACCCTCGGCCTTGAGCAGTTGCCCCGCCTGTTTGGCCTGGGCGATGCCGGTGGCGGTCAGGTCCACGTCGGTCCAGCCGGTGAAGCGGTTTTCCAGATTCCAGGTCGATTCGCCATGGCGGATCAGAACGAGCTTGTGCATGAATTTCCTCGAGGATGCTAGTGAAAACGGGTCGCCGGGTGGGCGTATTGGGGCCACATTGTAGAGGGCCGGTTTCACGGCACTGTCACCGAAAAGGCCCATTTGCCGGCGTGCCGCCGCGGGGCTTCTAAAATGCAAGGCTTTTTGCGGCTTTGTACAAGGATTGGTGTGAGCTTCTTTATCGACAACTGGTATCTGATCGTGCTGGCCATTGGCTCGGGGGCATTGCTGCTGATGCCCGCCATGAAGGGCATGGGCGGCGGCTCCCTGTCCGCGGCGAACGCAGTGCAGCTCATCAACCGCGAGAAGGCCGTGGTGGTGGACGTGCGCGACGAGGCTGAATTCACCGAGGGCCACATCGTCGGTGCGAAGCACGTGCCGCTGGCGCAGCTGGAGGAAAAGCTGCCCCAGGTGGCCAAGAACAAGGCGCTGCCGGTGGTGCTGGTCTGCGCCCAGGGCCAGCGTGCGCAGCGCGGCGTGGCCGTGGCGCAGAAGCTTGGCTATGCCAATACGCAGGCCCTGGCCGGCGGCATGAAGGCCTGGCGCGATGCGCAGATGCCCATCGAGAAGGCCTGAAAGGAGTAGCGCCATGCAACCCGTGAAGATGTACACCACGGCTGTCTGCCCCTATTGCATCCGGGCCAAGCAGATTCTCAAGTCCAAGGGCGTCGAGGCGATCGAGGAGATCCGCATCGACCAGGACCCCGGCCAGCGCGCCCACATGATGGAGGTGACCGGCCGCCGCACCGTGCCGCAGATCTTCATCGGTGACACCCACGTGGGCGGCTGCGACGACCTGATGGCGCTGGACCAGCGCGGCGGCCTGGTGCCCCTGCTGGGCAACTGATCGCGCAGGGCTGCGCGCTGCATAATGCGCGCTGGCGCTCCGGCGGCTTCCAGATTTTTCCCATTTCTCAACGGTTTTCATCGAAAGACATACACATGGCCGACCAAGACAATCCCGTGTTCCAGATCCAACGCGTGTACCTGAAGGACGCGTCGCTGGAGCAACCGAACTCGCCCGCCATCCTGCTCGAGCAGGAGCAGCCGAGCGTGGACATCCAGCTGGGCGTGGAAGCCACCCCGGTGGCCGAAGGCATCTTCGAGGTGGCCGTGACCGCCACCGTGCAGACCAAGATCCAGGACAAGACCGTGTTCCTGGTCGAGGCCAAGCAGGCCGGCATCTTCGAGATCCGCAACATCCCCGAAGACCAGATGGGTGCCGTGATCGGCGTGGCCTGCCCGCAGATCATCTACCCCTACCTGCGCGGCAACGTGGCCGACATCGTGACCCGCGCGGGTTTCCCGCCGGTGCACCTGGCCGAGATCAACTTCCAGGCCATGTACGAGCAGCAGCAGGCTGCCGCCAACGGCGCCACCGAGTCGCTGCCCCAGTAAACGGGCGGCATCCGCCTCGCGCAAGGCCTCTTGCCCCCACGGGCACGAGGCCTTTGTCATCTATACGCCCTATGATCGGGTTGGCGCAGATTGGACAAAGGTAGTTTGCTATGAAGATGGTGGTCATTGGCGCGGGCGCCTGGGGCACGGCGCTGGCCATGAATGCGGCGGCCCGGCACGAGGTTCGCCTGTGGGCCCGCGACGCGGCCCAGGCGCAGGCCATGCAGGCGCAGCGCGAGAACACGCGCTATCTGCCGGGCATAGCCTTTCCGCCGGCGCTGCAGGTTGTGGGCGGTGATGTGCAGGCGTTGCTGGCAGATGCGGATCTGGTGATCCTGGGCACGCCCATGGCGGCGCTGCGCGGCTGGCTGACCGAGCTGCGCGACTGCCCGCTGCCGCTGGCTTGGCTGTGCAAGGGCTTCGAGGCCGTGCCCGCCGGTGCGCCTGCCGGCACCTACGGCCTGCTGGCCAGCGAGGTCTGCGCGCAGGTGGCGCCGCGGCTGCAGGCCGGCGTGCTCAGCGGCCCCAGCTTTGCGCAGGAGGTGGCGCGCCACCAGCCCACGGCGCTGGTGGCGGCCAGCCCGCATGCCGCTGTGCGCGATGCGCTGGTGCAGGCCTTCCATGGCGGCAACCTGCGGGTCTATGCCAATGCCGACATCACCGGCGTCGAGGTGGGTGGCGCCGTCAAGAACGTGCTGGCGATCGCCACCGGCCTGTGTGATGGCCTGGCGCTGGGGCTGAATGCGCGTGCCGCGCTCATCACCCGCGGCCTGGCCGAGATGACGCGGCTGGGTCTGGCGCTGGGTGCGCAGGCCGACACCTTCATGGGCCTGTCGGGCCTGGGCGACCTGGTGCTCACGGCCACCGGCGACCTGTCGCGCAACCGCAAGATCGGCCTGCTGCTGGCACAGGGCCAGAGCCTGGAGCAGGCCGTGCAGTCGCTGGGCCATGTGGCCGAGGGCGTGTACAGCGCACGCACCGTGCTGGCCCGCGCGCAGGCGCTGCGGGTGCAGATGCCCATCACCGAAACCGTGGTGGCCCTGCTGGCCGGCACGCTGCCGGTGCACGAGGCCGTGCAGGCGCTGATGGCGCGCGAGCCGCGGGCCGAATAGCGCTGGGTAGCGTTGCCTACGGGCGTTCCCACGGCTCGATGGGGCCGGGGTGGACCTCGAACAGCGGGTGTGGTTCGGGTGTCTCCACACCCTGCCAGCGCTCATGCACCGCCGGATTGCGCTGCTGCAGCTTGGCCTGCAGGTGCGTCCATTCGTAGGCCATCTGGCCGGACGTGACCGCCAGCAGGCCGGCATCTGCGGCCGGCTTGATCTTGCTCTTGTCGAACGAATAACCGCGTGCCTCGGCCTCCGCGTGGATGGCCTGCAGGTATTGCGACATGGCCGCCAGCGGATCGGCGTGGCGCTTGAAGCGGTCGAGCTGCGGATGGTGGCGGTAGCCGCGCGTCTCGCCGTGCAGCACGGCCTGCGCGAGCAGGGTTTCGCGCCACCAGGCCACCAGGCCTTGCGGGTCCAGATACTTCGGGTGCAGCGACCACAGGCGCATGGCGGATTACCTGTCGGTGGCCAGCAGCCGGATCAGCTCCGGCAGCATGGCCGCGCCATGCCCTGCATCGACCTGCGACTGCAGGTTGGCCGCGGCCGCGTCGGCGATGCGGCTGGTGGCCTGGGCGTCGTGGGCCATGGTGCTGTAGTAGCCCAGGTCCTTGGCGGCATTGGCCACCGAGAAGGCGATGCCCGAGGGGTCGTCGCGCAGGATGAAGGACGACAGGCGCTGCAGCGCCACGCCCGCGCCGCCGCCGCCGGCCAGCACGTCGTGGAAGACCTGCATGTCCATGCCGGCGCCGCGCGCGCAGGCGGTGGCTTCGGCGAGCAGGGCCATGCTGCCCACCGAGACGAAGTTGTGCAGCAGCTTCATGCGGTGGCCGGCGCCGATGGGGCCGACATGGGTCAGCGTCTCGGTGAAGCTGGCGAGCACCGGGCGCACCGCTTCGAGCACGGCGGCGTCGCCGCCGACCAGCAGATTGAGCGTGCCGTCGTGCGCCTGCTGCGCGGTGCGGGTCATGGGCGCGTCGATGAAGCGGCCGCCGGCGGCCTGCACGGCCTGGGCCATGCGCTCGGTGGAGGCGGGCACTGAGGTCGAGCAGTCCACGATGATGGCGCCTGGGCGCAGCTGGCCGAGCACGCCGTCGCCGCCGGTGAGCACGGCCTCGACCTGCGGCGAGCCGGTCACGCAGAGGATGATGACGTCGCAGCGCGCTGCCAGCTCGGCCGGCGTGCGGCAGGTCTGGGCGCCCAGCGAGAGCAGTTCATCGAGCGGCTGGTTGCCGGGGTGCTCCAGCACCTGGAGCGCAAAGCCCTTGCGGGCCACGTTGCGGGCAATGCCGTGGCCCATCAGGCCGACGCCGATCAGGCCCACCACGGGCTGCGCTGCTGCCATATCCAGTCTCCTTGTCGTTGGGTGCTTACAGGCCCAACTCTAGCGCGAGCAGCTCGTCGACGGTCTGGCGGCGGCGGATTAGGCGCGCCTGGCCGCCGTCGACCAGCACCTCGGCCGCCAGCGGGCGGGTGTTGTAGTTGCTGGACATCGAGGCGCCATACGCGCCGGTGTCGTGGATCACGAGCAGGTCGCCCACCTGGGCATCGCCCAGCGTGCGCGGCAGCACCACGCCGCCGTCGCCCTGGGTGAAGACGTCGCCCGACTCGCACAGCGGCCCGGCGACCACGGCGTCGCGTGCGTCGGGGAGAACGCCCGCGCCGCGCCGCTGGATGTGCATGGCATGGTGGCTGCCGTACATGGCGGGGCGCATCAGCTCGTTGAAGCCCGTGTCGACCAGCACGAAATGGTTGCTGCCCGCGTCCTTGG
>JBLZYV010000094.1:0-14416 GCA_050282565.1 Comamonas sp. | reverse complement strand
GATGCGCGCGTTCACGCCCATGTCGATGATCTCGCCCTCGCGCGAGATGCCCTCGCCGAACAGAATGTCGAACTCGGCCGTCTTGAACGGGGGCGAGACCTTGTTCTTCACCACC
The DNA here is from genome assembly GCA_050282565.1 of Comamonas sp. GTDB lineage: Bacteria > Pseudomonadota > Gammaproteobacteria > Burkholderiales > Burkholderiaceae_C > Comamonas. Next base: position 14,301 of record JBLZYV010000094.1, on the reverse strand, counting down.
TTGACCTTGGTTTCGTTGCCGATGGCCTCGTCGCCCTTCTTGATGGTGCCGGTGCGGCGGATGTCCAGGCGCACCGAGGCGTAGAACTTCAGCGCGTTGCCGCCGGTGGTGGTTTCGGGCGAGCCGAACATCACGCCGATCTTCATGCGGATCTGGTTGATGAAGATGACCATGCAGTTGGTCTTCTTGATGGTGGCGGTGAGCTTGCGCAGCGCCTGGCTCATCAGGCGGGCCTGCAGGCCGGGCAACTGGTCGCCCATCTCGCCCTCGATTTCGGCCTTGGGCGTGAGCGCGGCCACCGAGTCGATGACGATCAGGTCCACGGCGCCCGAGCGCACCAGCGAGTCGACGATCTCGAGCGCCTGCTCGCCGGTGTCGGGCTGGCTGATGAGCACTTCGCCGAGGTTCACGCCGAGCTTCTGGGCGTAGCTGGTGTCGAGTGCGTGCTCGGCGTCGATGAAGGCGCAGGTGCCGCCCTGCTTCTGCATTTCGGCGATGACCTGCAGCGTCAGCGTGGTCTTGCCCGAGGATTCGGGGCCGTAGATCTCGATCACGCGGCCGCGCGGCAGGCCGCCCACGCCCAGCGCGATGTCGAGGCCCAGCGAGCCGGTGGAGACGACCTGGATGTCCTGGATGGCCTCGCCTTCACCCAGCTTCATGATCGTGCCCTTGCCGAACTGCTTTTCGATCTGGGCCAGCGCGGCCTGCAGGGCCTTGGCCTTTTCGCTGTTGTCGGCGGTGGATTTGGCGTTCTTGGTGGCGGCGTCCATGGAGTGCTCCTTGAAGGGTGAGAGGGTTTGCATGCACCTGAATGGATCGACAGGCTGGATGCTTGAACAGTAGTTTATGCGACCTATACTTTACCGGAAACCCTATTTTTAATCAGTTTGCCTGACTAAAATCAACCTCCATGCACCCCCTGCAACCCACCACGCCGGCCTCGGACGCCTGGCGCCAGACCCACCTGGGCCGCCTGCTCGGCCATGCGATGCGCCGCTTCGATGCGCGCGTGCTGCAGCTGATGGCGCGCGACATCGACGTGCCGCTGGCGCTGTCGAACCTGGCGGCACGCGACCAGGTGAGCGCCGCGCACATCCACATCACGCGGCATCTGTCGCTGGCCGGCGACCGGCTGACCGACCTGGCCGAGCGCGCGGGAATGAGCAAACAGGCCATGGCCAGCCTGGTCGACCAGTGCGAGGCCTGGGGCCTGGTGCGCAAGGCCGCCGACCCGCACGATGCGCGGGCGCGGCGCGTGCAGTTCACCGAGACCGGGCTGCTCTGGCTCAAGGCCTTCGAGCTGGCGGTGGCACAGGCCGAGGCCGAGTTCCGCGCCGAGGTGGGCGAGGACGTGGCGGCCGTGGTGGCGCTGGGGCTGGAGGCCTATGCGGGCGGCGCGCCGGGGTTCTGACAAAAACCATAGCATCCAGCGATTCCCATGCAATGGATTCAGATAGAAATCACATTGAATTCCAATAACAATATGCGCCAGCAGCTCCTGTTTTTGACTAAGCCTTGTCGGCCTTGCCCGCGGCGTTGGCCAGCTTGCTGAGCTGGCGGTCCAGCCACCAGGGCGTGCGGTCCTCGTCCTCGGCGCGCTCCTTGCGGCGGATGGCGTTGCGCACCACGATGGAGCCGGCATAGCGGAAGGGCTCGGGCGGGAAATGGCCCAACGGCCCGCGCGCGAGCGGGCTGCGCGTCCAGGCGTTGTCCTGGCCGAGCACCAGCGACGACAGCAGTTGCCCGCCCATGTAGGTGGGCCCGACGCCGTTGCCCGAGTAGCCGAAGCCGTAGTAGATGTGCGGCGCGCCGTCGAGCCGGCCGAAGAAGGGAAAGCCGGTGACCGAGCGGTCGGACGGGCCGTTCCAGCTCGCGGTGACGGGCACGTCCCTGAGCGACGGGAAGAAGCCATGCAGCGCCTGCGTCAGCTCGGCCTCGTAGGGCGAGCGCTCGTCGAACACCGGGGCGATGCGCCCGCCGCGCGCAAAGGTGTTGCCGCCCTTGCCGAGCATGAGGCGGCCGTCGGCCGAGGTGCGGTAGTAGTAGACGAAGGTGCGCGAATCGAGCACCGAGACGCCATCGGTCAGGCCCGCCGCGCGCAGCAGCTCGGGGCAGCGCTCGGTGATGACCATGTCGCTGGAGACGATGGCGATGCTGCGTTCGAACTGCGCGAAGCTGCTGGCCATCCAGGCGTTCATCGCCAGCACCACCTTGGGCGCGGTGATGCTGCCGCAGGGCGTGCGCACCACGGCGGGCTGGCCGCGCTCCAGCGCCACCATGGGGCTGCGCTCGTGGATGCGGATGCCCATCTGCAGCGCCACGCGGCGCAGGCCGCGCACCAGCTTGCCGGGGTGCACCGTGGCGGCGATGGGCGAGAAGACGCCGGCCAGGTTGCGCGCCGAGCCCGAGCGGCGCGCCACTTCTTCGGGCGGCAGCTCCTGGTAGGAGTTGATGCCGCGCTCGGCCAAGGCGGCGATCACCGGCGCCAGCGTGCCGATCTGCGCGCGCGAGGTGGCGGTGTAGAGCGTGCCGTCGCGGCGGAACTCGGCATCGATGCCGTGCTCGCGCACGAAGCGCTCGATGTGGCCGACGGCATCGTCCGCGGCGCGAACCAGGCGCACGGCCTCGGCCTCGCCGAAGAGGCGCCGCAGCGTGAAGAACTTGGCCGACCAGGTCAGCAAACAGCCGCCGTTGCGCCCGCTGGCGCCGGCGCCGCAGAGGTCGCTCTCGACGATGGCGATGTCAAGCTGCGGGTGCTGCTGCTTGCACTGGATGGCCGTCCACAGGCCGGTGAAGCCGCCGCCGACGATGCACACGTCGGCCTGCTGCGCGCCCTGCAAGGCTGGAGCCAGCGCCCCGTCGTTGAACAAGGCCTGCTCGATCCAGAAGGGGCGCATGGTGCTTACTCCGTGGCGGTGGCGAATGTGGTGGCAGGTGCGGCGGCGGTGCGCTGGGCGCGGTGCTCGTCCGCCGCGAGGGCAAGGTGGCGCACGAAGTGCGCGAGACCGGGCACCCGGGCGTCGGCCGACTTGGCCAGGTCGTCCCAGCGGCGCAGCGCCACGGCGCCCTGCGCGTAGGGCTGATCGCCGAAGGCCTCGGCCTGGGCAGCGTCGAACACGCCGCCCTGCAGCACCAGGCTGCGCGCCGAGTCGGGCGACAGCGCTTCGAGGTAGCCGGGCTCGCGTGCGCACAGGTAGCGCTTGGCATCGACGTGCAGGCGGATGGGCGCGATGGTCGCCTCGCCGAACAGCCCGCGCAGGAAGGGGATGCAGCGGTACTGGTGCAGGTCGTCCACGCCGGCCTGCGTGGGCGAGCCCGGCAGGTCGTGCAGCAGGTGGCCCAGGTCATGCAGCAGCGCCGCGGCGATCAGCGCGCTGCCCGAACCCGCCTGCTCCGCGTAGTGCGCGGACTGCAGCGCGTGCTCCAGCTGCGTGACGGGTTCGCCGTCGTACTGCGCATGGCCCTTGGTCTCGAAGAGGTGGACGATGTCGTCGATGCTGAGGCTCATGGCTTGGCCTCGGCTCACCAGGGCAGCGAGTAGGTCTTGGTGTTGCAGAAGCTCTTCATCGCCTCCAGCACGCCTTCCTTGTAGCCCAGGCCCGAGTCCTTGATGCCGCCGAACGGCGTCAGCTCCAGCCGGTAGCCGGGCACCTCGCGCACGTTCACGCTGCCCACGTTCAGCTCGCGGATGAAGCGGGTGATGTAGTCCAGCCGGTTGGTGCACACCGACGAAGACAGGCCGTAGGCCGTGCCGTTGGAGATGCGGATGGCCTCGTCGATGTCCTTGAAGCGGATCACCGGCGACACGGGGCCGAAGGTCTCGTGCTTCACCACGGTCATCTCGGGCCGCACATGGTCGAGCACGGTGGGCGCGTAGAGCGCGCCGCGGCGCACATGGCCGGCCAGCAGCTTGGCACCCTGGGCGATGGCTTCGCTGACCACCTGCTCGAAGTGGATGGCGGCCTCCTCGTCGATCACCGTGCCCATGTCGTTGTGCGGGTCCATGGGGTCGCCGTACTTCAGGGCCTGGGTCTTCTGCACCAGCAGTTCGACGAAGCGGTCGGCCACCGCCTCGTGCACCAGCATGCGCTTGACGGCGGTGCAGCGCTGGCCCGAGTTCTTGTACGAGCCGCTGGCGGCCAGCGTGGCGGCCTCCTCCACGTCGGCGTCCTCCATGACGATGATGGGGTCGTTGCCGCCCAACTCCAGGATCTGGCGCTTGTAGACCGCCTTGCCGGCGATGTACTTGCCGATGGCCACGCCGCCGGTGAAGGTGACGAGGTCGACGTCGGGGTGGGTGAGCATCTCGTCGGCGATCTCGCGCGGATCGCCGGTGACGACCGAGAGCATCTGCGGCGGCAGGCCGGCTTCGTACAGGATGTCGGCCAGCACGTAGGCGGCGAGCGGCGTCTTCTCGCTGGGCTTGAGCACCACGCGGTTGTTGGTCGCCACGGCCGGCGCCACCTTGTGGATCACCTGGTTCAGCGGGTGGTTGAAGGGCGTGATGGCGGTGATCACGCCCAGCAGCGGCTCCTTGGTGGTGTAGACCTTGCGGCTCTTGCCGTGGTGCGTGAGGTCGCACGAGAACACCTGGCCATCATCGACCAGGGCCTGGTTGGCGGCGAACAGCAGCACGTCGGAGGCGCGGCCCACTTCGTACAGCGAGTCCTTGCGGCACAGGCCCGACTCGAGCGTGATGATGCGCGAGATCTCGTCCAGGCGCGAGGCGATGATCTCGCCGGCGCGCATCAGGATCTGGTAGCGCTCGTAGCGCGTGAGCGTGGGCTTGTAATCGCGGGCGATCTGGTAGGCGCGGCGCACGTCTTCGAGCGTGGCCTTGGGCACGGTGGCGATGACTTCGCCGGTGTAGGGGTAGGTGACCTCGATCACCTCGTCGCGGTAGACCTTCTCGCCGGCGATGCGCAGGGCTTCTCGGCGGATCTCGATGGGTTTGGCTTGGGGCAGGCTCATGGCTCGTGTCTCCGGATGGGTCAGGCGGCGGCGTGGTTCAGGGCAAGGTCGAGGGCATCGAAGTTGCGCAGCCGCCGGCTGCTGGCGATGCCGCTGACCGGGCGATTGCAGATCAGCGGCACGCGCTGCTCGGAGATGCCGCCGTGCGAGCGCAGCGGTGCGTCCAGCCCCGACAGGTCGTGGCGGCTGGCCGCGGTGCCGAGCACGGTGCTCTGCTCGCTGACGACGACGATGTCACCGATGCGGTCCGCCGGCAGCTCGAATTTTTTCGCGGCCTCGGCGCGGGTTAGCGCCAGCTCCACGCCGGGCAGCTCGCGGATGCGGGCGATCCATTCGGCGGCGGTGGCCTCGTCGGGCGCGTAGATGGTGGCGTACGAGCCCAGCGCGCCGTGGTGCACCACATAGGGGTCGGTGATGGGCAGGATCACGCGGGCGCGCTCGGGGCCGTACCAGGCGTCGAGCTGGTCCTGCAGGTAGATGACCTTGGGGCTACCGTCGGCGCTGTGCTTGTCGTTCATGCCGTGGTCGGCGGTGAGCACGATGGTGGCGCCCAGCGCGTCGAGCTGCGCGAGGTACCGGTCCATCATGGCGTAGAAGGCGTTGGCGGCCTCGCTGCCCGGCGCGGCCTTGTGCTGCACGTAGTCGGTGGTCGAGAGGTACATCAGGTCGGGCCGGCGCGTCTCCATCAGCTTGACGCCGGCGGCGAACACGAACTCGGACAGCTCGGCGCTGTAGACCGAGGGCACGGGCATGCCCACCAGGTCGAGCACGCCGGTGATGCCGTGCTCTTCCTCGGTCACCTGGTCGGCCTTCTCGGACGAGAAGCAGATGCCCTGCATGCGGTTGCCCAGGAGCTTGCGCAGCTTGTCCTTGGCGGTGACCACGGCCACCTTGGCACCCGCGTCGGCGAAGGCCGCCAGCACGGTGCCGGCGCGCAGGTACTTGGGGTCGTTCATCATCACTTCCTCGCCCAGGTCGCGGTCGAAGAAGTAGTTGCCGCAGATGCCGTGCACGGCCGGCGGCGCGCCGGTGACGATGGACAGGTTGTTCGGGTTGGTGAACGAAGGCACCACGCAGTCGGCCAGCAGGTCGGCGCCCTGCGAGCGCATGCGCGCCAGGTACGGCGCCACGCCGGCCGCCACGGCCGCGTCGAGGTAGGCCGGCTCGCAGCCGTCCACGCACACCACCACCACGGGGCGGGGCATCCAGCGGTAGCTGCGGTTGTTGACTTCGATGGTCTGGGGGGTCGTCATCTCAGGCTTCCTTGGTGGGTGAAGAGGTATTGGCGGCCGGCGCTCCGGTGGCGGGCTGGGGCTCACCCTGCCCGCGGCCCAAGGCCTTGTGCATGCGGGCGCGGCTGTCGGCCACGTGCTGGCGCAGCACCCGGCCGGCGCGCTCGGGATCGCGCGAGGCGATGGCATCGACGATCTCGCGGTGCTCGTCGGCCGACACGCGCAGCCCGCCGCCGCCGGCCAGCGCCCGCAGGCGGAACAGCGACAGCTCCTTGATCAGGCGCTGGTAGGTCTCGGTGAGCTTGGCGCTGCCCGCGGTGTCGAGCAGGATGTCGTGGAACTGCAGGTTGAGCTGCGCGTACTGCTCCAGCTCCTGCGCCTGCGCGGCCACGCGCATGGCCTCGGTCATGGCCTTGAGGCGCTCGATGCCGTCGGGCGTGATGGCCCGCGCCACGCGCCGGCCGATGATCTCCTCCAGCGCCTCGCGCAGTTCGTAGATCTCGTCGGCCTCCTCGAAGGCGATCTCGCGCACGAACATGCCGCGGTTCTTCTCGGTGCGCAGCAGGCCAGCTTCCTCCAGCGCGCGCAGCGCCTCGCGGATCGGACCGCGGCTGGTGTTGAAGCGCTGCGACAGCTCGCTCTCGTTGAGGCGGCTGCCCACGGGCAGCTCGCCGGTCATGATCAGGCGCTCGATCTCCTCCTGCACCAGCATGGGCAGCGAGCTCGATTGCAGGAAAGCCAGGGCGGAGGGGGGTTGTTTCGAGTCCATGGATGCCATTGTTCTGCGTCGATTGCAAACTGTCAACAGTTTTCTATTGACAGTCTTCAGTTCACAATCTACATTGCATTCCACCGGCACTCCACGACTGTCGGCGGGGCCGCAAGAGTCCTGTATTACAGAACCAACAGGAGACAAGACGATGAAAACCACCACCGGCGCAAGCCGCATCACGATGGCCCTGTGCGCTGCGGTGCTGGGCCTGGCCGCGGGCGCGGCGGCCGCCCAGCAGCGCACACCGCTGCTGGTCTACACCGCGCTCGAAACCGATGCGATGAAGCTCTACAAGACCAGTTTCGAGAAGGCCAACCCCGATATCGAGATCAAGTGGGTGCGCGACTCCACCGGCATCATCACGGCCAAGCTGCTGGCTGAGAAGGCCAACCCGCAGGCCGACGTGGTCGCCGGCGTGGCCGCCAGCAGCCTGGCGCTGCTGCAGCAGGAGGGCATGCTCCAGGCCTACGAACCCAAGGGCTTCGACAAGCTCACGCCCGCCTACTCCGACACCGCCCGGCCCCCGGCCTGGGTGGGCATGGACGTGTGGGCCGCGGCCATCTGCTTCAACACGGTCGAGGCCAAGAAGCGCGGCCTGCCCAAGCCCGAGACCTGGAAGGACCTGGCCAAGCCCATCTACAAGGGCGCCATCGTCATGCCCCACCCGGCGTCCAGCGGCACCGGCTACCTCGATGTGTCGTCGTGGCTGCAGATGTGGGGCGACGCCGACGGCTGGAAGTACATGGACGCGCTGCACGAGAACATCGCGCAGTACGTGCACTCCGGCTCCAAGCCCTGCAAGCAGGCCGGCGCGGGCGAGTTCCCGATCGGCATCTCGTTCGAGTTCCGCGCGCACCAGGTGCTGCGCTCGGGCGCGCCGGTGGAGCTGGTCTTCCCCAAGGAAGGCCTGGGCTGGGACATCGAGGGCACGGCCATCATGAAGACCACCAAGAAGCCCGAACTGGCCAAGCGCGCGGCCGACTGGTTCGCAAGCAAGGAGGCCAACGAGGTCACCGCCAACTGGTGGGCCGTGGTGGCCTACCCCGGCGTGGCCAAGAAGCTGGAGGGCATTCCCGAGAACTACGAGCAGCTGCTGGCCAAGAACGACCTGAACTGGGCCGCGAAGAACCGCGAGCGCATCCTGGCCGAGTGGAGCAAGCGCTACGAGGGCAAGGCCGAGGCCAAGTAAACCAGCAACCAGGCGGCGTGCCCGCCATCCATCGCCCCGCGGCCTGCGCCGCGGGGGCCCTTCCACCCACGATGAGCCCCACCATGGATATGACCGCCGCCAAACTGATCGCCGAGGCCATGAGCACCACCCCCGCGCTCGAAATCACCGGCATCCACAAGAATTTCGAGACCTTCAGCGCGCTGCGCGACGTGAACCTGACGGTGCGCCCGGGCGAGATGCTGTGCTTCCTCGGCCCCTCGGGCTGCGGCAAGACCACGCTGCTGCGCATCATCGCCGGGCTGGAGACGCAGAGCTCGGGCCGCATCGTGCAGAACGGCCGCGACATCTCGTGGCTGCCGGCCGACAAGCGCGACTACGGCATCGTGTTCCAGTCGTATGCGCTCTTCCCCAACCTGAGCATCGCCGACAACGTGGGCTACGGCCTGGTCAACAGCCGCATGAAGAAGGCCCAGGTCCAGGCCCGCGTCGCCGAGCTGCTCGCCCTGGTGGGCCTGCCCACCTCGGGCCACAAATACCCCAGCCAGCTCTCGGGCGGCCAGCAGCAGCGCGTGGCGCTGGCGCGGGCGCTGGCCACCAACCCCGGCCTGCTGCTGCTCGACGAGCCGCTGTCGGCGCTGGACGCCACCGTGCGCGTGCGGCTGCGCGCCGAGATCCGCCGGCTGCAGAAGCAGGTCGGCATCACCACCATCATGGTCACGCACGACCAGGAGGAGGCGCTGTCCATGGCCGACCGCATCGTGGTCATGAACCACGGCGTGATCGAACAGGTGGGCACGCCCATGGACATCTACGAGCGGCCCGCCACGCCCTTCGTCGCCGATTTCGTCGGCAAGGTCAACGTGCTGCGCGGCGAGGCGCTGGGCGGCAAGCGCTTTCGCGTCGGCGAGATGGAGCTGGAGTGCGAGGCCTGCGACAGCAGCTTCGAGCCCGGCCAGGAGGCCTGCCTCTACCTGCGCCCCGAGGACCGCGTGGCCGAGAACCTGCAGCCCGACACGCCGCACCGCCTGAACGCGCTGGTCACCAAGGTCGAGTTCCTCGGCGGCCTGTGCATCGCCGAGGTCACGTCCGACGCGCTGCACGGCCAGCACCTGGGCCTGCACTTCTCGCTGAACCAGATGCACGACCTGGACATCCGCGAGGGCCACCGCATCGACATCGCGCTGCGCGCCCACCGCATCCGCGTCTTCGCACCCCGGGCGGCCGCATGAGCAGCGCCACCGCAACCGCCGGCCGCATGCCGGCCTCCACCCCTGCCATGCCCCGCCTGCAGTGGAGTCGCGACGCGCTGATCGCCCGCGCCGTGCTGCTCGCGGTGATGGCGCTGCTGCTCACCTTCCTGCTGGCGCCGCTGGCGTCCATCCTGGTCAACGCGGTGCTCGACAAGGACGGCCGCTTCGCCGGCCTGGCGCACTTCGTCACCTACTTCCAGACCCCCAGCCTGCTGCGCGCGGCCTGGAACTCGGTATGGGTCGCGGCCGTGGTCGCGCTGATCTCGGTGCCCACCGCCTTCGTCTGCGCCTATGCGCTCACCCGCACCTGCCTGCCCACGCCGTTCAAGGCCACGGTGCGGCTGATCGCGCTGATCCCGCTGCTCGCACCCTCGCTGCTGTCGGCGATCTCCTTCGTGCAGTGGTTCGGCAACCAGGGCGCGCTCAAGTTCCTGCTGGGCGGCGCCTCGATCTACGGCGCGCCGGGCATCATCCTGGCCGAGGTCTACAACACCTTCCCGCATGCGCTGATGATCCTGGTCACCGCGCTGTCGCTGGCCGACGGCCGCCTGTACGAGGCCGCCACCGCGCTGCGCACGCCCGGCTGGCGCCAGTTCACCACCATCACGCTGCCCTCGTGCAAATATGGTTTGATCAGCGCCGTCACCGTGGTGTTCACCTACGTGGTCAGCGACTTCGGCGCGCCCAAGGTCATCGGCGGCAACTTCAACGTGTTGTCGGTGGACGTGTTCAAGCAGGTGGTCGGCCAGCACAACTTCTCGATGGGCGCGGTGGTGGGCCTGCTGCTGCTGGTGCCGTCCATCGTGTCGTTCAGCATCGACTACAGCGTGCGCCGCAAGCTCAAGGCCCAGCTCACCGCGCGCTCGGTGCCCTACGTGCCCAAGCCCCACCGCGTGGGCGATGCGCTGCTGGCGCTGTTCTGCGTGCTGGTCTGCGGCCTGCTGCTGGCCACCATCGGCATGGCGATCTACACCTCGGTCATCAAGCTCTGGCCCTACGACCTGACGTTCACGCTCAAGCACTACCACTTCGCGCTGGTCGAGAGCGACATGGCCGATGCCTACACCAACAGCCTGCTGGTGGCGCTGTGCACCGCGGCGATCGGCTCGGTGATCGTGTTCCTCGGCGCCTACCTGATCGAGAAGACGCGCAACCTCGGCTGGATGCGCCCGGCCATGCACCTGATGGCCGTGCTGTCCATGGCCGTGCCCGGCCTGGTGCTGGGCCTGGGCTACGTGATGTTCTTCAACCACCCGGCCAACCCGCTGAACGTGCTCTACAACACCATGGCGATCCTGGTGGTGTCGATGGTCGTGCACTACTACACCTCCAGCCACCTCACGGCGGTGACCGCGCTGCAGCAGATCGACAACGAGTTCGAGGCCGTGTCGGCCTCGCTGAAGGTGCCGTTCTTCAAGACCTTCCTGCGCGTGACGGTGCCGGTGTGCCTGCCCGCCATCCTCGACATCGCGCGCTACTTCTTCGTGGTCTCGATGGCCAGCCTGTCGTGCGCGATCTTCCTGTACACGCCCGAGACCATCCTCGCGTCGGTGGCCATCATGCACCTGGACGAGGCCGGCGACATCGGCCCCGCGGCGGCGCTGGCGAGCCTGATCGTCGTCACCTCCACCATCGTCTGCATCGCCTACTCGCTGGCCACGCGCGTGCTGCTGGCACGCACCCAGGCCTGGCGCCACCTCGGCCGCGGCTGAACCACCGGTTTCCCCCTTCCCCTCCCACCCACTGGAGTCCTCCATGAGCCAAGCCCCCTACCCCGTCCTGCTCACCCCCGGCCCGCTGACCACCTCCGACCGCACCCGCCAGGCCATGCTGCGCGACTGGGGATCGTGGGATGCCGACTTCAACCAGATCACCACCCGCATCCGCCAGCGCGTGCTCGACATCGTGCACGGCCAGGGCACGCACGAATGCGTGCCCATGCAGGGCAGCGGCACCTTCTCGGTCGAGGCGGCCATCGGCACGCTGGTGCCCCACAACGGGCATGTGCTGGTGCCCAGCAACGGCGCCTACTGCGCGCGCCTGGCCCGCATCTGCCGCGTGCTGGGCCGCAAGGTGACGACCATCGACTACAGCGAGGAGCAGCAGGTGCGCCCCGCCGACGTGGACCGGGCGCTCGCCGCCGATCCGTCCATCACCCACGTGGCCCTGGTGCACTGCGAGACCGGCGCCGGCGTGCTCAATCCGCTGCACGAGGTGGCGCAGGTGGTGGCCCAACATGGGCGCGGCCTGATCGTCGATGCGATGAGCTCGTTCGGCGCGCTGGAGATCGATGCGCGCCAGACCCCGTTCGACGCGGTGATCGCCGCCTCGGGCAAGTGCCTCGAAGGCCCGCCCGGCATGGGCTTCGTGATCGCGCGCCGCAGCGTGCTCGAGCAATGCGAGGGCAATGCCCATTCGCTGGCGCTCGACCTGTACGACCAGTGGGTCTACATGCAGAAGACCACGCAGTGGCGCTTCACGCCGCCCACGCACATCGTCGCGGCGCTCGACGAAGCGATGACGCAGTACCTGGACGAAGGCGGCCTGCCGGCGCGCGGCGGCCGCTACGCGCGCAACTGCCGGGCGCTGATCGACGGCATGCGCGCGCTGGGCTTTCGCACCTACCTCGATGACGATCTGCAGGCGCCGATCATCGTCACCTTCCACGCGCCGGCCGATCCGGCCTATGAGTTCAAGGCCTTCTACCAGCAGGTCAAGCAGCGCGGCTACATCCTCTACCCCGGCAAGCTGACGCAGCTCGAGACCTTCCGCGTGGGCTGCATCGGCCACTTCGGCGAGGCCGGTATCCCCGGCGCGGTCGCGGCCGTGGCCGACGCCCTCCAGGCCATGGGCGTGCGCCAGATCGCGGCCGCCGAGATGGCGGCCTGATCCCGCGCACCGCCACCGGCCCCCTCGCCGCGCCCTGCGGCAAGGGGGCCGTTCTTCATTCGCCCTCCAGCCTGGCCAGCGCCTCGGCGGCCTTGCGCAGCGCGGGCAGGTACTTGTCCACCGTATCCACCGGCAGGCGCAGCGATGGGCCCTGCATCGCCACGCCCAGGTTCGACAGCCCGCTGGCCGACGGCACCAGCACCGCGAAGCACACCAGGCCGTGCAGGAATTCCTCGTTGTCGATGCCGTAGCCGCGCTTCCTGGTCTGGGCCACCTCCTCGTACAGCGCCTCGGGCGTGACGATGGTGTTGGGCGTGTAGCGCTCCAGCGACGCCGCCTCGACCAGGTGCTTCTGCTGGCGCGGCGCCAGCTGCGACAGGAACAGCTTGCCGGTGGCCGAGCAGTGCGCCGGCACGCGCGAACCCTGCTGCAGGAAGAAGCGCAGCGGCGCCATGGTCTCCACCCGGTCCAGGTAGAGCACCTCGCCGCTCTGGAACGAGGTGAGGTTGCAGCTCTCGCCCACGGCCTCGCGCAGGTCGCGCAGCACGGCGTGGCGCGCCGCGTAGAGGCTGTCGCGCAGCAGCAGATCGTTGGCGATGCGGCGCATGCGCGGCGCCAGCACGTAGTGGCGGTCGTCGCCGTCGCGCTGCACGATGCCGGCGGCCTCGAGCTGCTGCAGCACGCGGTGCACGCTGGGCTTGGGCATGCCGGTCTCGTTGACGATCTCCTGCAGCGTGAAATGGCAGGACAGGCGCGCGATGGCCTCCAGGAACAGGAACAGCCGCACCGTCGGTGTCGCGGTATAGGAGCTGTTCTCGTCGTCGTGCTCGTCCCTTGCCATTGCTTGCCTTTTCATGCGGGTTGCCTTCGTCGGGGTTGGGGAAAGTGCCTACCACGCCGTTTATACAAAAAACGTAGCTGATCGCGCTTTCCATGCATTGGTTTCAGATGGTTTTATATCCAAAAACCTTGCAGATCAAGCGCCAGCAGCTCTCATATTCTTGGATCCAGCGCCCAGGCGCCCTGTTCTGGCCCTGTGCCGGGCGTCCACCGCGGGCGCGGCGGGGCGCTGGTTCCTAGGATGCAAGCGTACTGGTTCTAGACAAGCCCCTGTGTCTCCGCAAAAATGACCTCGCATGCAAAATGCAGAACAATTTGTTCCATTTTTTAAAGGAGATGCCATGAGTCAGGATCAACGCACCGTCGTTCAAGGCGTGCAGAAGATGACGCCTTCCGAGGCCTTTGTGGAAACCATGGTGGCCAATGGCGTCACCGACATGTTCGGCATCATGGGCTCGGCCTTCATGGATGCGATGGACATTTTCGCCCCGGCAGGCATCCGCCTGATCCCGGTGGTGCACGAGCAGGGCGCGGCCCACATGGCCGACGGCTATGCCCGCGCCAGCGGCCGCCACGGCGTGACCATCGGCCAGAACGGCCCCGGCATCAGCAACTGCGTGACGGCCATCGCCGCCGCCTACTGGGCGCACAGCCCGGTGGTGATCGTGACGCCCGAGACCGGCACCAACGGCATGGGCCTGGGCGGCTTCCAGGAAGCCAACCAGCTGCCGATGTTCCAGGAGTTCACCAAGTACCAGGGCCACGTGTGCAACCCCAAGCGCATGGCCGAGTTCACCGCCCGCTGCTTTGACCGCGCGATGAGCGACATGGGCCCGACCCAGCTCAACATCCCGCGCGACTACTTCTACGGCACCATCGAGTGCGAGATCCCCAAGCCCATCCGCATCGAGCGCGGCGCCGGCGGCGAGGAAACCCTGAACGCGGCCATCGAGCTGCTGTCCACCGCCAAGTTCCCGGTCATCCTGGCCGGCGGCGGCGTGGTCATGGGCGATGCCGTCAAGGAGCTGCAGGCTCTGGCCGAGCGCCTGGGCGCCCCGGTGGCCACCGGCTACCTGCGCAACGACGCCTTCCCCGCCAGCCACCCGCTGTGGGCCGGCCCGCTGGGCTACCAGGGCTCCAAGGCCGCGATGAAGCTCATCGCCCAGGCCGACGTGG
>JBLZYV010000093.1:0-14522 GCA_050282565.1 Comamonas sp. | reverse complement strand
GGGCTCCGGCCGCTGCAGGCGCGGCCCCATTGCCTGCTTGCAGCATTGGCTCCAGCGCCTGCAGAGCCTGGGCCGGCTGGCGAGCCGCCAGCGCCAGATCGGCCTGCAGCAGCCGCGCCTGGCGCAGCGCCTCGCCCTGGCCATGGGTCTGCACCAGTTGCAGCAATTGCTCCCACAGCGTCTGGGCCTGCGCATGCTGGCCCAGCTGGCTGCAGGCCAGTGCCGCGGCATACAGGTCCGCCGCCTGCTGCGGCGGGGCCTTGCGGGCAAACGTGCTGTTGGCCGGCTGTTCGGCCCATTGCCGCAGCGCGCCGGGCCCGGGGCGCGAGAGCACGCGGGCGCGCGCGCCCATCATCTGCGCCACCAGGCCGCTGTCCTGCCCCGCCATCGACGAGCGCGCGCCCGCCGGCAGGCGCGACTGCATGTCGGCAATACGCTGCGTGGTCAGAGGGTGGCTGCGCAGGTAGGGCCAGCTGCCGTTGTCGTTGATGCGGCTGGCCTGCTCCAGTTTCTCGAACATGGTCACGAAGCCGCCCTGCGCAAAGCCGCCGAGCTGCATCAGGCCGAAGCCGGTGCGGTCGGCCTCGCGCTCCATGTCGCGCGAGAAGTTCAGCTGCGTCTGCACCACCGCCGCCGTGCCGCCGATCGCCAGCGCCTGCGCGGCGGCGGGGTTCTTGCTGGCGGCCAGCGCGCCCAGGATCATGCTGCCGATCATCACCGGCGTCATGCGCTTTTCCTGCGCCATCATCCGCGCGATATGGCGCTGGGTGATGTGGCTGATCTCGTGCGCCAGCACCGAAGCCAGTTCGTCGCGGCTGCCCACCACGCCGATCAGCCCGGTCTGCACGCCCATGAAGCCGCCGGGCAGCGCAAACGCGTTCACCGTCGGGTCGCGGATCAGCAGCACCTGCCAGGCAAAGCGCTCGGCCTGCTCCTCGCCCAGGTTGCCGCGCTGCTTGGCTGCCGCCACCAGGTGCTGCCAGATGCCGTTGACGTACTCGTACAGGATGGGGTCGTCGATGTAGTCCGGGTCGCGGTAGATCTGCTGCATGATGCGGTTGCCCAGCCGGCGCTCGTCGCTGGTCGTCATCTCGGCCCCCTCGCCCATGGCCGGCAGATGGCTCTGTGCGTGCACCAGCGGCACGATCCCCCAGGCACTCGCTCCTAAAAAAAGAGCTGTCAGCGCTTTCTGCAATTGCGTTTGACGGCGTTTTTTCATCATATCCATAAGAGTTGGCATGCTCCCGTATGATGCACTGCCAAGGCAACAGTTTCGCCGGGATACACATGAACACCCTTACCCACTTCGACGCGCAGGGCCAGGCCCACATGGTCGACATCGGCGCCAAGGCCGCCACGCACCGCATCGCCATCGCCCAGGGCCGCATCGAGATGCAGCGCGCCACGCTGGACATCATCGCCGGCGGCACGGCCAAGAAGGGCGACGTGCTCGGCATCGCCCGCGTCGCCGGCATCATGGGTGCCAAGAAGACCAGCGAGTTGATCCCGCTGTGCCACCCGCTGGCGCTCACCAAGGTGGCCGTCGAGTTCGAACTGCTGCCCGAACCCTGCGCCGTGCAGTGCACCGTGCGCACCGAGACCACCGGCCAGACCGGCGTGGAAATGGAAGCCCTGACCGCCGTGCAGGTCGCCCTGCTCACCATCTACGACATGTGCAAGGCCGTGGACAAGGGGATGGTGATGACAGGCGTGCGGCTACTGGAAAAGCACGGGGGGAAGTCGGGGAGTTTTGTGGCGGGGTGAGTTACACACCGCCGAATCAAAACGAATCCAGGGGCAAATACCCCACGACCCGCGCATCTCGCCGATCCAGAATGGCCGTCCAGACGGTCTCCTTGCGCGCCATGAGAGGCAGATACACCAACTCATCAATGGGCACACCGGTATCCGCGAGCCCACGCTCAATCTCCGGCCGTTGAAGCGGGAAACGTCCCGCCAGCGTCGAGGCCGGGTGCGCCGCCTGCAGAATGGCACCGCGCCCTGCTTCATAGGACTGCCATAACTCCGGGCGGGCGGATAGCGGCATCCCACCCAGCGCAGCCATGGTCATATCCAATTGCTCATGCAATACCATGGGCCGCAGCGATATATAAGTAGGCCCCATCTTGGGCAAGGCTTGCAGTTCTGCGGGCGCTTTACCAAGTAACTCCGGAATGATCTCCGCCGCATGGACGACCCGAAAGCGGTCGTACTCGAAAACCGTATGCACCGGGCGCGCCTGCGCCACGGCCCACAGGCCATAGAGTAATGCGCCGAGTTGCAGCAGGCCAATCACCCCGAAATCAAGCAGCTTTTCCCTGCGCGACTTGACTGGATTGAATACCGTGAGGGTGATCAAAGGCCCCAGCACGACATCGACGGACACCACCAGCCAGAATAACTCGCGCCCTCCCGAAATATCCCTATAGGGATAGGGATACCAAAGGCCGAACACCAGCGCTGCAGCCAACAAGGCCAGCGCCATGCTGAGCAGCCAATGAATGGAAAAGGCACGGATTTTTGCCAGCCAAAGTGGCCTAAGCATAGGGCACGATCTCTATATGCAAACAAAAAAAGGGAGCCCAAGCCCCCTTTTTATTCATGACTAATTACTTGCAGGAGCCGGGCAGGTACTTTTGAATAGACACGGCAGTAGCAGAAGGCTTGCATTTCCACTCGGAAATCTGCTTACCTTGGTCTGCATTTGCAGCAGCAAGACTAATGGCCGTTGCCGTACCGGCATCGTTCCAGAAGGGGCTCAGCGTAATGAAATCCTTCGCCGTGTCCATGGTCACGCCCAAAGCAGAAGCATCAGGAGTCACGGTAATCACACCATTGCCACTCGTTGCAATGGAGAGCACCATCTTGGTAGGGTTAGCGGTCGCCACTTTGGCCGTATTTGCCTCGCAACCCCAAGAGTTGGCCGCAGGAATGACATCCTCCTTCATCGTCTGCACAGCCTCGCTGATGGTAGTCCGGCATTGGGATGCCGCCAGCACCACTTCGGCAGCGCGCGCTTTGACGGTGTAGTCCTTATAAGCCGGCAGCGCCACGGCAGCCAAAATACCAATGATCGCCACCACGATCATCAATTCAATCAGCGTAAAGCCCTTTTGCAGGGCGCGCTTGGTGCGGTTCATGCGGTTCATGTCCATTCCTCTCTATCAGCGAAAGCTTGGTAGCCCGCGGAGACATTCCACAGGTCCGCAGCCATAGAGGCAATCGGCATGCCAGCCAGAAACACAGCGACAAACGTAACCAGAAGCGACAAATTTGCGCTTATTTGTTAAAAATTGACGATCTTGTCTTACATTTTTGTAAGCACCCGTGAAGGGTCGTCAGCAGCAGCCCAAGCGTGGCATTGCATCTTGCCCGGAAGTGGGACCGGCAGAGAGGGCCTGCTCAGTGCCCCGTGAATTCGTACACGATGCCCGCCAGCGCCACGCGGTCGCCGTGGCCCAGGGGCTGGGCTTCGGTGCCCAGGGGCTGGCCGTTGAGCGTGGCTTCGTCGCGGCCGTCGAGCTTGTTGATGACGTAGCCGTGCTGGCGCCGGATGACGGCGGCGACGGCCACGCCCAGCTTGCCGATGGTGGTGACGACCTTGGCGAGGTCGATGTCCTCGTCGTTGCCCGAGACCACCCGCAGGCGGGCACTGACCAGCGAAGGAGAAGGCACCGAGTCAGGCATGGCGCCGAGTTCGACCGGAGCGGTGTGCGAGTACTCGGAGCTCCACAGTTCCGAGATGGCGGCCGGGCCAGCGGCCTCGGGCAGTGCGGCATCGCCGGCGTTCGCGCTGTGGTGGTCGAGCAGGAAGCGAACGCGGGCCGTGCCAATGTCGATGAGGTCGCCGCTTTGCAGCACGCGGGTACGCATGCGCACGCCGTTGACGCGGGTTCCGTTGGTGCTGTCGAGGTCTTCGACCATCACGATGCCGGTCTGCTGGTCGTGGATGAAGACGGCATGCTCGGCACTGACAGACCTGTCCACCAGGACCAAATCGTTGGCCGGATGGCGGCCGAGCGTGGTCCTCGGCTGCCCGAGCACGATATCGTGCAGCACAGATCCATTAATAGAAACTATGAGTCTCGGCGTTTTCATACTTCAGGGCAATTTTACGATGGCTGCCCCCATTTGTTTCAATTTGTTATTTTGTTGACATTTGTGAGTAGAGGATCGACCGTGGATCTCCAATACATACTCAACATCCACACCGATGAAGAAATAAAAGACTATTGAAAAAATAGAATGGACAGTTTGTCTTGATTGAAAATCAGCCCGACATCCAAAGGCGCCGATGCGCAATAGCCGCTCATCGCCTGCTTTGGGCAACAAAAAAGCGCCCGAAGGCGCCTTTCTGCTGGAGTGTGAAGGGGTTTGCTAGGCGGCCTGGGCGTGGCGCTTCTTGAGCAAGGTGCCCACGGCGACCACGAGGATGGCGCCAGCGGCGGCTGCGACGTAGTGCAGTATCGGGAAGGATTCGAGCGCACCATGCAGGGCCCGGTCGCTCATGATGGTTTCGCCGGCCACCCAGCCGATGAGGGCCGCACCCAGCACGATGATGACGGGGAAACGCTCCATGAGCTTGATCATCAGCGTGGAGCCGAAGACCACCAGCGGGATGCTGATGGCCAGGCCCAGGATGAGCAGCACCATGTTGCCCTGGGCCGCGGCGGCCACGGCGATCACGTTGTCCAGGCTCATCACGAGGTCGGCGATCAGGATGGTGCGGATGGCGACCATCATGCTGCTATGGCCCTTGCCTTCGCCTTCTTCGCCCTCGTCGCCGGTGAGCAGCTGCAGGCCGATCCACAGCAGCAGGCAGCCGCCCACGATCTGCAGGAAGGGCAGTTCCATCAGCTTGGCTGCCACGACGGTGAGCACGATACGCAGCACCACGGCCGCGCCCGAGCCGAACATGATGGCCTTGCGCTGCTGCTCAGGAGGCAGCGACCGCGCCGCCAGGGCGATGACCACGGCGTTGTCGCCCGACAGGATGATGTTGATCCAGATGATCTTGACCAGCCCGATCCAGAAGTCGGGGGTGCTGAGAAATTCCATGTTGATCTCCGCTGTTATGAATGTAAAGACGCCAGCATCCGAGGAGCTGGCGTCTTCTTTTATGCAGATGCGCAGTGTAGCGAGGCAGGCCGCCTCGCGCATGCGTAATTTTGCGTATCTTTACTTGATCAGTGCCTGCAGCAGGCGGCCCATCTCGGAGGGGTTGCGGGTGATGGTGAAACCGCACTCTTCCATGATGGCCAGCTTGGCGTCGGCCGTGTCGGCACCGCCGGAGATCAGCGCGCCGGCATGGCCCATGCGCTTGCCGGGAGGCGCGGTCACGCCGGCGATGAAGCCGACCACGGGCTTCTTCATGTTGGCCTTGCACCAGCGGGCGGCTTCGGCCTCGTCGGGGCCGCCGATCTCGCCGATCATGATCACGGCGTCCGTGTCCGGATCGTCGTTGAAGGCCTGCATCACGTCGATGTGCTTGAGGCCGTTGATCGGGTCGCCGCCGATGCCGACTGCGGAGGACTGGCCGATGCCCAGCTCGGAGAGCTGCGCCACGGCTTCATAGGTCAGCGTGCCGGAGCGCGAGACCACGCCGATGCGGCCCTTCTTGTGGATGTGGCCGGGCATGATGCCGATCTTGATCTCGTCGGGCGTGATCAGGCCGGGGCAGTTGGGGCCCAGCAGCAGGGTCTTCTTGCCGCCGGCGGCTTCCTTGGCCTTCATCTTATTGCGCACTTCGAGCATGTCGCGCACCGGGATGCCTTCGGTGATGCAGATCGCCAGGTCGAGGTCGGCCTCGACGGCTTCCCAGATCGCGGCGGCTGCGCCTGCCGGGGGCACGTAGATCACCGACACGGTGGCACCGGTTTCCTTGGCGGCGTCCTTGACCGAACCGAAGATCGGAATGTCGAAGATCTTCTCGCCCGCCTTCTTGGGGTTCACGCCGGCCACGAAGCAGTTCTTGCCGTTCGCGTATTCCTGGCACTTTTCCGTATGGAACTGGCCCGTCTTGCCGGTGATGCCCTGGGTGATGACCTTGGTGTCTTTGTTGATGTAGATAGACATGTTGCTGCTCCTGGGCTTACTTGACGGCGGCGACGATCTTGGTGGCAGCTTCGGCCATCGTGTCGGCGCTGATGATGGGCAGGCCGGATTCGGCCAGCATCTTCTTGCCCAGTTCTTCGTTGGTGCCCTTCATGCGCACGACCAGCGGCACGCTCAGGTTCACGGCCTTGCAGGCGGTGATCACGCCAGTGGCGATGGTGTCGCACTTCATGATGCCGCCGAAGATGTTGACCAGGATGCCCTTGACCTTGGGGTTCTTGAGCATGATCTTGAAGGCTTCGGTGACCTTCTCGGGGGTGGCGCCGCCGCCCACGTCCAGGAAGTTGGCCGGCTCGCCGCCGAACAGCTTGATGGTGTCCATGGTGGCCATGGCCAGGCCCGCGCCGTTCACCAGGCAGCCGATGTTGCCGTCCAGGCTGATGTAGGCCAGGTCGAACTTGGAGGCCTCGACTTCAGCCGGATCTTCCTCGTCCAGGTCGCGCAGGGCCACGATCTCGGGGTGGCGGAACAGGGCGTTGGAGTCGAAGTTGAACTTGGCGTCCAGCGCCACCACGTTGCCCTTGGAGTCGCGGTTCAGCGGGTTGATCTCGACCAACGATGCATCGGTGTCCATGTAGCACTTGTAGAGCTTCTGGCAGATGTCGATGAATTGCGCGGTGGAGTCGGCAGGCATGCCGATGCCCTGTGCCAGGGCTTCGCCGTTGGCCTGGGTGAAGCCGGCGAGCGGATCGACCATCACGGTCACGATCTTCTCGGGCGTGGAGTGGGCCACTTCCTCGATGTCCATGCCGCCTTCGCTCGAAGCGATGAAGGCAACCTTCTGCGTGGCGCGGTCGGTCACGGCGGACAGGTAGTATTCCTTCTGGATGTCGGCGCCGTCTTCGATGTACAGGCGACGCACCTTCTGGCCTTCGGGGCCGGTCTGGTGGGTGACAAGCTGCATGCCCAGGATCTGGCCGGCCAGCGCCTTGACGTCGTCGATCGTCTTGGCCACCTTCACGCCGCCGCCCTTGCCACGGCCACCGGCGTGGATCTGCGCCTTGACCACCCACACCGGGCCGCCAAGTTTCTGCGCGGCTTCTACCGCCTCTTGCACCGTGAACGCGGGGATGCCGCGGGGCACGGGCACACCGAACTGGCGCAAGATTTCCTTGCCTTGGTATTCATGAATTTTCATGATTGCTCTCTCAAACGATGGTGAAAACCTGGCGGGGCCATGCCTGCAAAAAACCTGCAGCGCACAGGGTGCAGTGGCCTAGCAGGCCGCGAATTTACCATGCTGCACCGCGCAAATGCTTGCGCAGACTGCGTTCCGGGCCCTGCCGGTACGTGCATTCCGGTAAGGACATCTACGTAATTACTATGTTATTGATAGCTATATGCACTGATATCCACTGCGAATGAGGCCCATTCCGTCAAAGAATATGCTTGCCCTGCGGTGATTCCTGGCCTGCCTGGGCCCGGCCATGCAAATGCCCCACTAATCCACGAAGCCATGCAGGGGTTTTGGCGGCGGGGCAACAGCGATCTGCGGTATTGCGCTACGCCTGCAACGCATTTGTCGCACAATAAGCGTTTACTTCGGCAATCAGGTTTTCCCCAGGAGCGTAGCAATGGCAAAAGTGTTCATCGACGGCGAAGCAGGCACCACCGGTTTGCAGATCCGCGACCGCCTGGTCGACCTGCCCGGCGTGGAGCTGGTGAGCATCGCTCCCGAACTGCGCAAGGACCCGGCCGCCAAGCGCGCGCTGATCGCCGGCGTCGACCTGGTCATCCTGTGCCTGCACGACGACGCGGCCCGCGAGACGGCCGCGCTGGTCGACGCCATCGAAAAGGAAACCGGCCGCACCATCAAGATCATCGACGCCTCGACCGCGCACCGCACGGCCGATGGCTGGGTCTACGGCTTTCCCGAACTGGCCGCCGGCCAGGCCGAGGCCGTCAAGGGCGCGCGCCGCGTCTCCAACCCCGGCTGCTACGCCACGGGCGCCATCGCCCTGCTGCGCCCGCTGGTCGATGCTGGCCTGCTGCCGGCCGATGCGGCGGTGTCGCTGCCCTCGGTGTCGGGCTACAGCGGCGGCGGCCGCAGCATGATCGAGACCTACGAGGCTGGCACCGCCGCCCCCTACGAGGCCTATGCGCTGGGGCTGACGCACAAGCACATCCCCGAGATCCTGAAGTACACGGGCCTCGCCCGCCGCCCGGTGTTCATCCCCGCAGTGGGCAACTTCGCGCAGGGCATGCTGGTGCAATTGCCGCTGCACCTCGACCTGCTGCCCGGCGCGCCCACGGCCGCTGCCGTGCACGACGCCTATGCCGCGCACTACGGCCAAACCAACCTGCCCGAGCAATGGGTGAAGGTGCTGCCGCCCACCGATGACGGCAAGCTCGCCGCCGACACGCTGGCCAACACCAACAACCTCGAGATCCGCGTGTTCGCCAACGAGCAGTACCGCCAGGCCGTGGCCATCGCTCGCCTGGACAACCTGGGCAAGGGCGCCAGCGGCGCCGCGGTGCAGAACCTGAAGCTGATGCTGGGCTTGTGAGCGGCGCATCGCGCCTGCCTGAAAGCGGCCTGCGGGCCGCTTTTCATTTTTTGATAGCTGCCAGCGCTTGTCATATAACGATTTCAAATGGTTTTTCACTTGAAATCCTGGCATGACAAGCACCAGCAGCTCCTGTTTTTGACATCCCCACTCCTGCTATGACCACCGCCGACCGTTCCCCCGAGGCCCTGCGCCGCGCCACCGCCATCGGCCTGGTCGCCGTGCTGTGCTGGAGCAGCACCGTGGGCCTGATGCGCTCGGTGTCCGAATCGCTGGGCGCGCTCGGCGGCGCGGCCGTGCTCTTCAGCGTCAGCGCCACGCTGGTGCTGCTGGTGCGCGGCGTGCCCAGCCGCCAGCAGCTGCGCCAGGCCTCGCGCGTCTACCTGCTGGGCTGCGGGCTACTGTTCGCGCTGTACGAGATCTGCCTGTCGGTGGCGATCGGCCTCGCGCACGATCGCCAGCAGACCATGGAGCTGGGCATGATCAACTACCTCTGGCCCAGCCTGACCATCGTGCTGGCCGTGCTGTGCCGCCAGCAGCGGGCGCGCTGGTGGCTGTGGCCGGGCGTGCTGCTGTGCCTGTGGGGGCTGTCGCTGGTGCTGGGCGGCGACAGCGGTGCCACGCTGGCCGAGGTGGGCGGCCACGTCGCCGCCAACCCGCTGGCCTATGCGCTGGCGCTGGGCGCGGCGCTGATGTGGCCGGCCTACTCGGTGCTGGCGCGCATGTACGGCGGCGGCCTCAATGCCGTGGGCCTGTTCCTGCTGCTGACGGCCACGCTGCTATGGCTGCAATGGCTGGCGCTGGCGCCGCCGCCCATGGCCTGGAGCTGGGGCGTGGCCGCGCAGGTGCTGGCCATCGGCGCCAGCACCGCGCTGGGCTATGTGTGCTGGGAGCACGGCATCCAGCGCGGCCACCTGGCGGTGCTGGCGGCGGGCTCGTACTTCACGCCGGTGCTGTCGGCGCTGTGGGCCAGCCTGTGGCTGGCGGTGCGCCCGGGCTGGTCGTTCTGGCAGGGCGTGGCGCTGGTCACGCTGGGCTCGCTGGTATGCTGGTGGGCCACGCGGCGCCAATGACCTGCCGGCGCCGGTGGACATGGCCTATTGGCCTGTACGGCGGCCGGTGGCTCGGTTAAATTTCACCGCCCAGGAAACCTATGCCGCGCACTGCGCCGCGCCCCCCACCGGAGACAAGAAAATGGACTACACCCGCCCCAACCACATCCCCACGCCCGAGGAAGAGGCCGCCGAGGAACGCACCGAGTACCTGATGCTCAAGTGGTTCGCCGTGCTGGCCATCATCATCGTGGTGATGACCGCGGTGGTGTTCAGCTCCAAGATCACCGGCGCGGCCTGACGACCGGCCCTAGGCTTCTTCGCGCGACCAGGCGCGGGTCACCTGGGTCTGCACGCCCAGGCCCTCGACGCCCAGGCGCATGGTGTCGCCGGGCTTCAGGTAGACCGGCGGCTTCTGCCCCAGGCCCACGCCGGGCGGCGTGCCGGTGCTGATGATGTCGCCCGGCAGCAGCGACATGAATCCGCTGATGTAGCTCACCAGCGTCGCCACCGAAAAAATCATCGTGCGCGTGCTGCCGTTCTGGAAGCGCTTGCCGTTGACCTCCAGCCACAGCGCGAGGTTCTGCGGGTCGGCCACCTCGTCCCGGGTCACCATCCACGGGCCGATGGGCGCAAAGGTGTCGCAGCCCTTGCCCTTGTCCCACTGGCCGCCGCGCTCGAGCTGGAATTCGCGCTCGGACACGTCGTTGACCACGGTGTAGCCGGCCACGTAATCCATCGCCTCGGCTTCGGACACGCACGAGGCCTTCTTGCCGATCACCACGCCCAGCTCCACCTCCCAGTCGGTCTTGACCGAGCCACGCGGGATGACCACGGCGTCGTCCGGCCCGGTGATGGACGAGATGGGCTTGAGGAAGAGGATGGGCTCGGCCGGGATGGGCGAGCCAGTCTCGGCCGCGTGATCGGCATAGTTCAGCCCCACGCCGATCACTTTGCCCACGCGCGCCACCGGCGGGCCGTAGCGCACCGGGCCGCTGACCAGGGGCAGGCCGGCCGCATCGAGGGCGGCGAGCCTTTGCAGCGCCTCGGGCGCCAGCGCCGCGCCGTCGATGTCGGCCAGCTGGGCCGACAGGTCGCGCAGCTGGCCCTGGGCATCGATCAGGCCCGGCTTCTCGTGGCCGGCCTGGCCGTAACGTACCAATTTCATTGCAAGGTCTCCTGGGGAAAAAGGCGATGCTAGCTTTTCGGCATCGGCCCCATGGCGCCCCGGATTGATAATTTTTTCCGATTCCAGACGTTGAAACCAAAGGTTTCAATAATTCAGGCATGCGGACCGCCCTCGCCCGGCCTGCAATGGCACACTGCGCGCTTTCTTTTTGGGAGCAGGGATATGTTGCAGAGATTGGAAAGCGGGCTGTTGTTTCTGGCGCGGATCGTGATGATCGCGCTGGTGCTGCTGACGCTGGCCGGCCTGGTGGCGTGGCTCGTGGCGGAACTGCCGGGCAAGAGTGACAAGGCGGACGAAGCGCACGCCGCCAGCACCGTGCAATGGTCGGACGTGAAGATCGACGACGCCGATCTCAAGCGCACCACCTACTCCGATTTCGACTACAGCTTCAACGATGGCAATGTCGACATGGCCGAGAGCTACCGCAAGCTGGCCGCCGATGCCGCCGCGGTCCAGGCCTTTGCCCGGGTCGATGCGCTGCTGCGCGGCGCCATCGAGCGCAAGCCGGCGGCCCGCGCGGCGCTGGAGGAGACCCAGTATGGCAGCGGCCTGGCACCCGCGCAGACGCTGGGGCAGATCGTCAAGGCCTGGGAGGACGACCCCGGTGTTCCGGCCGTCGATGCGTCCGACGACGCCGCATCGGCCGCTGCTGCTGCCGCCTCTGCCAGCGAAGGGAGCGAAACGCATGACGCGGTCTCCATCGGCAAGGAACTGCTGGAGCGCAGCTACGCCGTCATGGAAGGCCATGGCTACGACGCCGGCCGCGCCTTTGTGCTGGGCGCGCCCGCGGCCTTCGAGACCCTGCTGGCGGACCCCAGGGTGCAAAAGGGCATCGACCGCCAGACCGCCTCCTACGTGGTGAACAACCTGCTGATGAACTACCACATGGCCTTTTCCAGCAAGGCCTCGGAAGCCCGCGAAAGCAGCAGCGGCGCCACCACCGCCTGGTTCCACCGGCTGATGGAGCCGTCCAACCTGCTGATCCTCTCCATCCTGCTGTGGTCCTTCGTGCTGATGATGATGGTGGTGGTGTTCCTGCGCATCGAGCGCTACCTGCGCGGCATGGCGCTCCCGCGTGCTGCAGACCGTCCGTAGGCCACGGCCATGCCATGAAGGGAGCCCCGGGCTCCCTTTTTTGTCGCCGCCGCATCACTGCGCTGCGAAAAACGCATGAACCCCGGCCGCGCGAAGTGGAACAATCAGCCGCCATGGCATATCTCTCCTCGCTGCTGCTCATCGCCGGCATCTACCTGGCGGTGCTCGCCAGCCCCGGGCCCAATTTCTTCATCCTGAGCCAGATGGCGCTCGAAGGCCGCCGGCAAGAGGCGCGCCAGGTGGTGCTGGGCCTGGTGACGGGATCGGTCTTCTGGGTCACGGTGGCGCTGGCCGGGCTGTCCACGCTGCTGAGCCAGCACCCCTGGCTGACCACGGCCGTGCGCCTGCTGGGCGCGGCCTACCTGGTCTGGTATGGCGCGCAGCTGCTGCGCGCGGCCCTGGCGCCGCGGCCTGCCGCCACCGACACACCCGCCGCCCGGCATGCCACGCCCTGGGCCGCCTACCGCACCGGCCTGCTGACAGGCATGACCAACCCCAAGGGCGCGGCGTTCTGGACCAGTGCGTTTGCCGCCATCTTTCCCGTGGGCGCACCTGCGTGGTTTTATGCGGCCACCATCGTGCTCGTCACCCTGCTGTCGCTGGGCTGGCACTGGGGCATCACCGCCGTGTTCGGCACGCCCGCGCTGCGGTCCGGCTACCTGCGCGTGGAGCGCGGCGTGAACGGGCTGGCGGGCACGGCGCTGGTGGCGCTGGGCATCCAGCGCTGCCTGGCGCGCTGATCCGCTCCTATTGCCGGGGAATGCCGGCGCGCTCGATCACCGCACCCCAGCGCCGGATCTCGCCGGCCAGCAGCGCGGCCTGCTGCTCGGGCGTGCTGCCGCGGGCCTCCACGCCCAGGCTGCGCAGGCGCTGGCGCACCTCGGGCGCTGCCAGCGCGGCCTGGGCCGCCTGGTTCAGCCGGGCGATGGCGGCGGGTGGCGTGCCGGCCGGGGCGGCCAGCGCATTCCACGAAGCCACCTGAAAGCCCTTGGCGGCCGCACTGCTCTCGGCCACGGTGGGCACGCCGGGCAGCTCGGGCGCGCGCTGCCCGCCCATCACGGCCAGTGCGCGCAACGCCTTACCGCTGACCTGGGGCAGCACCGGCGCGAGGATTTCCACCGCCGCGTCCACCTGCTTGCCGCGCAGCGCATTCACCACGGCCGGCGAGCCGTTGAACGGCACGATCTGCACGTCGATGCCCAGCGTGCTCTTGAACAGCTCGGCCGCCAGGTACTGCGTGCTGCCGATGCTGATGGTGCCGATATTGAGCCGGCCGGGCTGGGCCCTGGCCTGGGTGACCAGCTCGGGCAGCGAGCGGACGGGGCTGTCGGCCGCCACCAGCACGGCCAGGTCGAAATAGCCCAGCGTGGAGACCGGCGCGAAATCGCGCGCCGCGCTGTAGGGCAGCGACTTGAACAGGCCCTCGGCCACCGCGTTGGCGTTGGACATGAGCAGCAGCGTCAGCCCGTCGGGCGCCGCATGGGCCACCTGCTCGGCCGCCACCACGCCGCCCGCGCCGGGCTTGTTCTCGACGATGATGGGCTGCCCGCCCATCAGCTCGGTCATCTTCTGCGCAACGCTGCGCACGGTGAGGTCGGCCACGCCGCCGGGGCCGAAGGGCACCACGATGCGGATGGGCTTGGTCGAAAGGGGCTGCGCGCCCGCCGCCGGCGGCAGGGCGGCCAGCGCCAGCAAGGCGCCGGCAAAGCATCGTCTTTGCATGCGGAGATCTCCTGTGGAGCCCCCACTCTGGCCGCAATCGGCGGCCGTGGGCACTGCCTCGGGCTTCTAGCTGGTATGCGCGCGCGGCATGGAGATGCTATGCGCCATCGTCCTCATCCACCGCACCGCCCAGCACCTTGCGCACCACGTCGCCGCCAAAGCCGCGGCCGAGCAGAAAGCGCATCTGCCTGGCCCGCTCCTGCGGCGTGGCGGGCGGGGCGTCGAAGCGGCGGCGCCAGACCTCGCGGGCGCGCTGCAGTTCGGTAGAACGCAGCTGCTCGACGGCCGCGCCGATCAGCTCCGCATCCAGCCCCTTGCTGCGCAGCTGCTGCGCCACGCGGGCCGCGCCGTAGCGCTGGGCCTTGCTGTGCACGACGGAGTCGGCCACGCGCTGCGGGTTGATGAAGTCGCGGGCCTCCAGCTCGTCGAGCAGCGCCGGCAGGTCTTCGTCCTCCTGCACATGCGGCGCGAGCTTGGCCTGCAGCTCGCTGCGCGAGTGCTCGCGCAGCGCCAGCAGGCGCAGCGCGCGGCCCTTGAGCGAGAGCCTGGCAAACGACATCGGCCGGCCTTACTTGGCCTTTTCCTTCTCTTCCGGGTCGGGAATGACACCGTCGGTCGGCATCAGGGCGATGCCCAGGCTGTCGCGCACCTTGTTCTCGATCTCGATGGCGAGGTCGCGGTTCTCGCGCAGGAATTCGCGCGCATTGTCGCGGCCCTGGCCGATCTTCTCGCCGCCGTAGGCGTACCAGGCGCCGCTCTTCTCGATGATGCGCGCGTTCACGCCCATGTCGATGATCTCGCCCTCGCGCGAGATGCCCTCGCCGAACAGAATGTCGAACTCGG
>JBLZYV010000092.1:0-14767 GCA_050282565.1 Comamonas sp. | reverse complement strand
TCGTCCTCGGGCGCGGCCATCTCGGTGACCGACGGCATGGCGCTGGCCGCCATCGGCTCGGACACCGGCGGCTCGGTGCGCATTCCCTCGGCGCTGTGCGGCCTGACCGGCTTCAAGCCCACGGCGCGGCGCGTGTCCATGCAGGGTGTGCTGCCGCTGTCGGCCAACCTCGACTCCATCGGCCCGCTGGCGCCCAGTGTGCGCTGCTGCGCCGCGCTGGATTCGGTGCTGTCGGGCGAGCAGCACGCCGAGTTGCAGCCCGCGTCGCTGCGCGGCCTGCGCCTGCTGGCGCCCACGAATGTGGTGCTGGATGGCATAGACAGCGCCGTGGCCGCCGCCTGGCAGCGCGCGCTGTCGCGGCTGTCCGCCGCGGGCGCGCAGATCACCGAGGCTGTGGTGGCGCCGTTCTCCGAACTCGCGCAGATCAACGCCAAGGGCGGCTTCACCGCCGCCGAGGCCTGGGCCTGGCACCGCCACCACATCGACGGGCGCCTGGCCGAATACGACCCGCGCGTGGGCACGCGCATCCTGCGCGGCAAGGACATCAGCGCGGCCGACTACCTCGAGCTGCTGGCGCGCCGCCAGCGGTGGATCGCCCAGGTCGAGGCTCAGATGGCGGACCATGACCTGCTGCTCATGCCCACGGTGCCGGTCATCGCGCCGAAGATCGCCGAGCTTGAAGCCAGCGACGAAGCCTATTTCGCGGCCAACGGCCTGATGCTGCGCAACCCCACGCTGGTCAACTTCCTCGACGGCTGCGCGGTGTCCCTGCCCTGCCACCGCGCGGGCGAAGCGCCCGTGGGCCTGAGCCTGGCCGGCACGGCCGGGCAGGACCGGCGCCTGCTGGCCGTGGCGCTGGCGGTGGAAGGACTGCTCGCCCAGGCTTGACGGCCAGCTATCAAAAACAGGAGCTGCTGGCGCTCATCCCTGCTTGATTTCAATACCAAATTACCTTGAAACCAAGTAGCAACAAGCGCCAGCAGCTCCTTTTTTGATAACCCTACGCCTCTCCCGCGAGGCTGCTGCCGGGCAGGCGCGCGATCGCCGGGCCCTGGTTCAGCGCAAAGGCCGTGGCCACTTCCTCGGCGGCATGGGCCACCGCTTCGGCCAGCGGGTTCTGGTGGTCGCAGCGCCAGCAGGCCACCAGCGGCAGCGGCGGAAACTCGCGGTCCACGCGCAGCAGTCGCAGGCGCTGCTCGGCCAGCTCGCGCTGGATGATGGCCGGCGGCACGGCCGCCACGCCCAGGCCGTCGCAGACCACGCGGATCATCGTCGCCACGGAGGCGATGCAGTTCAGGTGCGGCGAGGCGCCGCTGTCGGCACTGAAGGGGCTGAACAGCTGCTCGATCACCGCATACGGCTCGGAGCCGCGCGCAAAGCTCATGATCGGGAACGCCGCCAGCTCGGCCAGGCTCAGCGTCTCGTCGCCGATGCCCAGCCGCGGGCTGCCGACCCAGGCCATGGCGAACTCGCCCAGCGAGAGGTTGGCGATCGCGCTCGCCGCCACCGGCTTGGCCTGCAGCGACACGTCGAGCTGGCCCTTGGCCAGTTGCTCCGACATGTGCAGCGTGGTGTCGCTGGCGATCTCGACCCTGAGGCGCGGGTAGCGCTGCTGCAGCAGCGCGAGAAAGTCGGGAAACCAGCTGTGCACGATGGACTCGATGGCGCCGATGCGGATCACGCCCGCATAGGCCTGCTTGTCCAGCATGTCCTCGCGCATCTCGCGCATGAGCCTGAGCATGCGCTCGGCATGCACCAGCGCCTTGGCGCCGTCGGCCGTGAGCGTGACCTCGCGCACGCCGCGGTCGAACAGGCGCACGCCGAACTCCTGCTCCAGCGTGGCGATGCGGCTCGACACCGCGGCCTGCGTGGTGAACAGCCGCTCGGCCGTCATGCGGAAGTTGCGCAGCTCGGCCAGCAGCACAAAGGTTTCGATGAAGCGCAGATTCATGGCGTGATTTTCAGGCACAAGCCACCCGCGGTGGGCAGCATATCGATATAGCACCCGGATGGAACAACTGCGCCACAATGGGCGTTTCATCCATCCGCCCCCACACCTTGCTGGAGACCTCCATGAAAGTCGACAACATTCTGCAGACCATCGGCAACACGCCGCACATCCGCATCCACCGGCTGTTTGGCCCGGGCGCGCAGGTGTGGATCAAGTCCGAGCGCAGCAACCCCGGCGGCTCGATCAAGGACCGCATCGCGCTGGCCATGGTCGAGGATGCCGAGAAGTCCGGCAAGCTCAAACCCGGCGGCACCATCATCGAGCCTACCAGCGGCAACACCGGCGTGGGCCTGGCCCTGGTCGCGGCCGTCAAGGGCTACAAGCTGATCCTGGTGATGCCCGAGAGCATGTCCATCGAGCGCCGCCGCCTGATGCTGGCCTACGGCGCGAGCTTCGACCTCACGCCCAAGGAAAAGGGCATGAAGGGCGCCATCGCCCGCGCCGAAGAGCTGGCCGCGCAGACGCCGGGCGCGTGGATTCCGCAGCAGTTCGAGAACCCCGCCAACGTGGCCGTGCACGAGCAGACCACGGCGCAGGAGATCCTGGCCGACTTCCCCGATGGGCTGGACGCCATCATCACCGGCGTGGGCACCGGCGGCCACCTCTCGGGCGTGGCCCATGTGCTCAAGGCCAAGTTCCCGCAGCTCAAGGTGTTCGCGGTCGAGCCGCTGGCCTCGCCGGTGATCTCGGGCGGCCAGCCCGCGCCACACCCCATCCAGGGCATTGGCGCCGGCTTCATCCCGCGCAACCTCGACACTGCCGTGCTCGACGGCGTGATCCAGGTCGATGCCGAGCCGGCCCGCGAATACGCCCGCCGCGCCGCGCGCGAGGAAGGCCTGCTGGTCGGCATCTCGTCCGGCGCCACGCTGGCCGCCATCGCGCAGAAGCTGCCCGAACTGCCGCCGGGCGCGAAGGTGCTGGGCTTCAACTACGACACCGGCGAGCGCTACCTGTCCGTGGAAGGCTTCCTGCCGACCTGATCGCTGCCGCGTCTCTCCCAGCCCCTGGCCCCGCGCCAGGGGCTTTTTTACGCCCGTTGCAAACACCAAGGGTTAACCATGATTAATAAAAGGTGCAACCCATGCCACATTTCATCGCCAAGAAAGGTTGCACCTTTCCCGATTTCCACCCACCCCACCGAGTTCCTCCATGTCCACCACCGTAGGCATCAAAGTCGATGACGCGCTGCGCGAGCGCATCCGCGCCGCTGCGCAGCAAATGGGCCGCACGCCGCACTGGCTGATCAAGCAGGCCGTCGTGCAGTATGTCGATGCGCTGGAGCGCGGCGCCACCACCATCCGGCTGGCGGCCGCCGACGGCATGGCCGACGACGAGGCCGCGCCCGAGGTGCAACCCGCCGCCGCCCACGAAGTGCAACCCTTCCTCGCCTTCGCCCAGTCCATCCTGCCGCAGACCGCGCTGCGCGCCGCCATCACCGCAGCCTGGCACCGGCCCGAGCCCGAATGCCTGCCGGTGCTGCTGCCGCTGGCCCGCGCACCCGACGACGCCCAGGCCGAGGCCACGCGCCAGCTCGCCTCGCGCCTGGTGCAGGGCCTGCGCGATGCGCCCGCCGGCAGCGGCGTGGCCGCGCTGGTGCAGGAGTTCTCGCTGTCCAGCCAGGAAGGCGTGGCGCTGATGTGCCTGGCCGAGGCACTGCTGCGCATCCCCGACCGCGCCACGCGCGATGCGCTGATCCGCGACAAGATCAGCAAGGGCGACTGGAAGTCGCACGTGGGCCGCTCGCCCTCGCTGTTCGTCAACGCCGCGGCCTGGGGCCTGGTGCTCACCGGCAAGCTCACCTCCACCAGCAGCGAGAAAAGCCTGTCGTCGGCGCTCACGCGCGTGATCGGCAAGGGCGGCGAGCCGCTGATCCGCCAGAGCGTGCACCGCGCGATGAAGCTCATGGGCGAGCAGTTCGTCACCGGCCAGGACATCGCCGAGGCGCTGGCCAACAGCCGCGCCTTCGAGGCCAAGGGCTTCCGCTACAGCTACGACATGCTGGGCGAGGCCGCCGCCACCGAGGCCGACGCGCAGCGCTACCTGCAGGCCTACGAGCAGGCCATCCATGCCATCGGCGCGGCGTCCAACGGGCGCGGCATCTTCGAGGGGCCGGGCATCTCGATCAAGCTCTCGGCGCTGCACCCGCGCTACAGCCGCGCGCAGTACGAGCGCGTGATGGACGAGCTGCTGCCGCGCGTGCTGCACCTGGCCGAGCTGGCCAAGCGCTACGACATCGGCATGAACATCGACGCCGAGGAGGCCGACCGCCTGGAGCTGTCGCTGGACCTGCTCGAAGCCCTGTGCGCCGCGCCCTCGCTCAAGGGCTGGAGCGGCATAGGCTTCGTGGTGCAGGCCTATCAAAAGCGCTGCCCGCAGGTCATCGACTACCTGGTGGACCTGGCGCGCCGCAGCCGCCGCCGCCTGATGGTGCGCCTGGTCAAGGGCGCCTACTGGGACAGCGAGATCAAGCGCGCCCAGGTCGACGGCCTGGCCGGCTACCCGGTCTACACGCGCAAGGTCTACACCGACGTGAGCTACCTGGCCTGCGCCCGCAAGCTGCTGTCCGCGCCCGATGCCGTCTACCCACAGTTCGCCACGCACAACGCGCAGACGCTGGCCAGCATCTACCACATGGCCCAGGCCGTGGGCGGCAGCTACTACAGCGGCCAGTACGAGTTCCAGTGCCTGCACGGCATGGGCGAGCCGCTGTACCAGCAGGTGACCGGCCCGACCAGCGAAGGCCAGCTGGCCCGCCCCTGCCGCATCTACGCGCCGGTGGGCAGCCACGAGACACTGCTCGCCTACCTGGTGCGCCGCCTGCTCGAAAACGGCGCCAACACCTCGTTCGTGAACCGCATCGGCGACGCCAAGGTGCCGGTGGCCGAGCTGGTGGCCGACCCGGTCGACGAGGCGCGGCAGATCGCCCGCCAGGAAGGCGTGCTGGGCGCGCCGCACCCGCGCATCGCGCTGCCGGCCGACCTGCTGCGCCCCCGCGCCAACTCGCAGGGCATGAACCTGGCGCACGAACAGCAGCTGGCCTCGCTGGCCGCCGCGCTGCTTCACAGCACGCGCCAGACCTACCTGGCCTACCCGACCGCCCTGCCCGCCACGGCCCTGCCCGCCGACCTGGCGCAGGCCGAAGGCTGGCAGCCGCTGCGCAACCCGGCCGAGCTGTCCGACACCGTGGGCTGGGTGCGCGAGGCCAGCGCCGATGACGTGCAGGCCGCCGCCGCACGCGCCGCGCAGGCCGCGCCGATCTGGGCCGGCACGCCGCCCGCCGCGCGCGCCGACGCGCTGGCTCGCGCCGCCGACCTGCTGGAGCAGCGCAGCCAGCCGTTGATGGGCCTGATCATGCGCGAGGCGGGCAAGACCCTGTCGAACGCCGTGGCCGAGATCCGCGAAGCCGTGGACTTCCTGCGCTACTACGGCGCGCAGGCCGCGCGCGAGTTCGACAACGCCACGCAGCGCCCGCTGGGCGTGGTGCTGGCCATCAGCCCCTGGAACTTCCCGCTCGCCATCTTCTGCGGCCAGGCCGTGGCCGCGCTGGCCGCGGGCAATGCCGTGCTGGCCAAGCCCGCCGAGCAGACGCCACTCACCGCCGCCGCGATGGTCGCCCTCCTGCACGAGGCCGGCGTGCCGCCGGACGTGCTGCAGCTCGTGCCCGGCAGCGGCGAGACCGTGGGCGCGGCCCTGGTCGCGCACCCGCAGGTCGCGGGCGTGATGTTCACCGGCTCCACCGAAGTGGCGCGCCTCATCGCGCGCCAGCTGGCGCGGCGCCTGTCGCCCGCGGGCCGGCCGATCCCGCTGGTCGCCGAGACCGGCGGCCAGAACGCGATGGTGGTGGACTCGTCGGCGCTGACCGAGCAGGTGGTGGCCGATGTGCTGGCCTCGGCCTTCGACTCGGCCGGCCAGCGCTGCTCGGCGCTGCGCCTGCTGTGCGTGCAGGACGACGTGGCCGAGCGCACCATCGGCATGCTGCGCGGCGCGCTGCAGGAATGGACGCTGGGCAACCCCGACCGCCTCTCCACCGACGTGGGCCCGGTGATCGACGCCGAGGCCCGCGCGCAGATCGAGGCCCACATCGAGCGCATGCGCGGCGCCGGCCAAGCCGTGGCCCGGGCCACGCGGCAGGACGGGCCGCTCAACGGCCACTTCGTCGCCCCGGCGGTCATCGAGATCGACAGCATCTCGCGCCTGCAGCGCGAGGTCTTCGGCCCGGTGCTGCACATCATCCGCTACCAGCGCGAACAGCTCGACGCGCTGATCGACGACATCAACGCCAGCGGCTACGGCCTGACCTTCGGCGTGCACAGCCGTATCGACGAGACCATCGCGCACCTGAGCGAGCGCATCCAGGCCGGCAACCTCTACGTCAACCGCAACGTGATCGGCGCCGTGGTCGGCGTGCAGCCCTTCGGCGGCATGGGCCTGTCGGGCACCGGCCCCAAGGCCGGCGGCCCGCTGTACCTGCACCGCCTGGCGCAGGGCCCGGCCCATGCGGCGCTGGCCGCCATCGAGCGCCCCGAGGCGCTGGCGGCCCACCCCGCGCTGCAGCTGCTGGACGCACTGCAGCGCCAGGCCCTGCCCAGCACCGCACTCGCCGACGACGAACAGGCCCCGGCCCGCGCCATCGCACAGGCCGCGCATGCGGCCTCGCGCCTGGGCGCCAGCCTGCTGCTGCCCGGCCCCACCGGCGAATCCAACCGCTACCGCCTGCTGCCGCGCGGCCCGGTCTGGGCGCTGCCGCGCACACCGCTGGGCCTGCTGGCCCAGGTGGCCGCGGCGCTGGCCAGCGGCAATCCCTGCCATGTGGTGCTGCCCGAGGGCGATGCGCCCTGCGCGGCGCTGTGGCAAGCCTTGTCGGCCATGCCGGGCGCCTCGCCCTGGCTGCACCGCGCCGGCCCCGAAACCCTGGCCGACGCGCAGGCGCCCATGGCCGCGCTGCTGTTCGAGGGCGACGGCGATGCGCTGCAGCAGGTCGCCACGCAGGTGGCCGCCCGCGACGGCGCCATCGTGCGCATCGAGGCGCGCAGCGGCGACGACCTGCACGCCGGCCGCGGCTACGACCTGGCAGCGCTGTTCCACGAGCAGTCGATCAGCACCAACACGGCGGCCGCCGGCGGCAACGCGCAGCTGATGACCATGGCCTGATGCCGGCTTCAAGCCAAATCGGCCTCCAGCGCTTGTCCATCAATCGCAATAAGCTATATATTCAATAGCAAATACCTGCATGGTGCAGGCGTCCCAGCAAAAAGGAGCGTGCCAGGCACGCTCCTTTTTTATGCCCAAGGCCCGGGGGTTTCAGGCATCCGACACCGGGGCCAGCCCTTGCGGCGATGCATCCACCCTGGCCTCCAGGCGCTTGACGCGGGTCTTGCGCCAGGCCGACCAGGTCACCGCCAGCAACAGCAGTGCGCTGATGGCCATGAAGGTGGCGCTGATCGGGCGCTGCAGGAAGACCATCATGTCGCCGCGCGACAGCAGCAGCGAGCGGCGGAAGTTCTCCTCCATCATCGGGCCGAGCACGAAGCCCAGCATGATCGGCGCCACCGAGAAATCCAGCACCATCAGGATCGCGCCGATGACGCCGAAGGCCAGCACCTCCCAGATGTGGAACAGGCTGTTCTGCGTGGTGAAGACGCCCACCGCGATGAAGAACATGGCCGACGGGAACAGGTAGCGGTAAGGCACCTGCAGCATCTTCACCCACACGCCGATCAGCGGCACGTTCAGCACCATCAGGATCACGTTGCCGATCCAGAAGCTGGCGATCAGGCCCCAGAAGATGTCCGGGTGCTCGGTGATGAGCTGCGGGCCGGGCTGTATGCCCTGGATCAGCAGCGCGCCGAGGATCAGCGCCATCACCGCGTCGCCGGGGATGCCCAGGCTCATCGTGGGGATGAAGTCCACCTGCGTCTTCGAGTGCGCCGAGGCCTCGGGCGCGGCCACGCCGGCGATCTGGCCGGTGCCGAACTTCTCGGGCGTCTTCGACACCTTCTGCTCCAGCGCATAGGCGATGAAGGTGGTGATGGTCGGGCCGGTGCCCGGCATGGCACCGAACAGCGTGCCCACGCCGGTGCCGCGCACCATGGGCCAGAAGGCCTCCTTCAGCTCCGCCATCGACGGGCGCATGTCGCGGATGCGCATCCTGGTGTTGGAGGTGATCGCCTTCATGCGGTTGACGTTGAGCAGGAAGTCGGCGATGCCGAACAGGCCCATGGCCACGGCCACCATCTCCAGGCCGTCGCTCAGGTCAGGGATGTCGAACGCGAAGCGGAAGGTGCCGCTGTTCACGTCGGTGCCGACCACGCCGCACAGCAGGCCGAACAGCGTCATGGCCACGCCCTTGAGCGGCGAGCCGCGCGACATGGTCGAGCCCGCCAGCAGGCCCAGTAGCATGATCGAGAACAGCTCGGCCGGGCCGAACTTGAAGGCGATGCTGGTGAGCAGCGGCGACGCGAAGATCATCACGATGATGCCCACCGACGCGGCGAAGAACGAGCAGATCATGGTGATGCCCAGCGCCGTGCCGCCCTTGCCCTGCTTGGTCATCGGGTAGCCGTCCAGGCAGGTCACCGCGTGCGGCGGGTGCGAGGGCAGGTTCAGCAATATGGCGCCGATCGCACCGCCATATTGCGAACCGTAGAAGATGCCGGCCAGCATCAGGATCGCCGGCACCGGGTGCATGGTGTAGGTCAGCGGCAGCAGGATGGAGATGGCCGACAGCGCGCCCATGCCCGGCAGCACGCCGATCAGGTTGCCCACCAGCACGCCGAAGAACGACCACATCAGGTTGTGGCCCTGGAAGGCGACGCCGAAGCCGAACCACAGGTCTTGCAAGGATTGCTGCATGGTTCAGCCTCCGAATTTGATCAGCGGCATCTGCACCTGCAGCGCCCACCAGAAGATCACCACGGCCACGACCATCATCGCCGCCGACAGCAGCAGCGCCTGCCACACGCTGTTGCTGCGGTCGCCGAGCGCGCTGATGAACACGATGGCGAACGTGGCCGGCAGCAGGCCGAAGTACTCGCCCAGAAAGTAGAAAGCCACGGTGCCCAGAATGATGCAGGCCGCGCCGCGGAAGTCCGGTATGTCGTGGTTGTGCCCCACCAGCGCTGCCTCCTGGCGCGCGCCGCCGGGTTGCTTGCGGCCCGAGAGCACCAGCAGCAGCCCGCACAGCGCGAGCAGCACGCCCACGGCGCACGGAAAGTAGCCCGGCCCCATGTGCTCCAGCGAGCCGATGTGGTAGCCCTGCGAGGCATAGGCCGCGCTGGCGCCGACGATGACCAGCAGCGCGCCGCCGTAGTAGTCCTTGTTGAATCGGGGCGTGCTCATGGCCGCCTCCGTGCCTGGGGTGTCTGCATGTTTGCCTCCTGTAACTGGATGAACCAAGTCTAGGAAGCAGGCCTGCCAAACAGCTGCCAAACGCGGCAGCGGGCCGCAAAATACGTGTATCTACGTAGCGACGCTAAGGGATCAGCGGCAGCCGCACACAGGCCGCCAGCCCCACACCGCCTTCGCCATCGTGCAGCGCGATCTGCCCGCCCATGCGCTGCACCAGCGCCTGCGCGATGGCCAGGCCCAGGCCCGATCCAGGCACGGCGGAGGCCTCGGCGCCGCGCCGGCCGGCCAGGCGCTCGAAGCGCGCGAAGGCCCGCTCGCGGTCGGCCGGCGCAATGCCCGGCCCGCTGTCCTGCACCCAGACCTCGCACCGGCCCGGCAGCAGCTTCACCGACACATTGACCCGGCCCTGCGCCGGCGTGTAGACGATGGCGTTGTGCACCAGGTTGGCGATGGCCTCGTGCAGCGCCTCGGGCGCGGCCTGCACCGGCGCCACGGCCGTGGTCTCGCCATCATCATCATTGTCGGCATCGCTGCCGCGCGCGTCGCACCAGCCCAGGTCGATGTGCCGGCCGCGCGCCAGCGGCAGATGCTGCAGCACCACCGCACGCGCCACCGCGTTGGCATCGCAGCGCGGCGACGCAGCCGTCCCGGCCTGCTGCACCTGGGCCAGCGCCAGCAGCTGCTCGCACACGCGCCGGCTGTGCTGCAGCTGCTGCAGCATGCCCTGCAGCGTGCGCCGCACCTCGGCGCTGTCGGTCTCGCGCAGCGCATAGCCCGCCTGCGTGTGCAGGATGGCCAGCGGCGTGCGCAGCTGGTGCGAGGCATCGGCCAGGAAGCGGCGCTGCTCCTCCAGCGCCTGCCGCTGCTGCGCCAGGTGCTGGTTCAGCGCCTCGACCAGCGGCGCGACCTCGCCCGGCGCCAGGTGCGCGGCCAGCGGCTGCAGGTCGTGGGGCGCGCGCTCCTGCACCGTGCGCCGCAGCGCGCGCAGCGGCCGCAGCCCCCAGGCGATGCCCAGCCAGATGACGGCCACCAGCGCCAGCAGCGTGCGCGCATCGCGCCACAGCGTCTGCCACAGCAGCTCGCGCTTGGCCGCATCGATGGAGCGCGTGCCGCGGGCCGCCTGCACCAGCAGCCGCCACGGCCGGCCCTCGCGGTCCAGCGATTCGTGCAGCTGCGCCGCCACGCGCAGCGAGAGCTGGTGGTAGCTGGCGTTGTAGAACACCTCGGCGCCGTCCGCGGCCTGCCAGATCGGGCCGCCGGCCGGCAGCGGCGGCGGCTCGGGGAAGGCGTCGGGCCCCAGCAGCACGCGCCGCGTCTGGCCATCGGGCGAGCGCAGCTCCACGCGCAGGTACTGGTTGGCGCTGCCCACGGATTCGAGCATGGAGCGGATGTGCGCCACGTCGCTCACCTCCACGCGGCCCTGCTCGTCCCAGGCCACGCGGTCCACCAGCG
This sequence comes from Comamonas sp., assembly GCA_050282565.1. Lineage (GTDB taxonomy): Bacteria > Pseudomonadota > Gammaproteobacteria > Burkholderiales > Burkholderiaceae_C > Comamonas. Next base: position 3,957 of record JBLZYV010000092.1, on the reverse strand, counting down.
CCTGCACGGGCTCGATCAGGCTCTGGTCGTAGGCCTTTTCCAGCTCCTGGCCCAGCGTGCGCGTGTCGTTCCAGCTGTCGAAGAGAAAGAGCACCACCAGCACCGGCGCCAACACCAGCAGCAGCCGGGCGCGCAGGCCCAGGGCCGCGCCGCGCTGCTGCCCATGCGGTTCATGCGGCATCGGGCGCCGGCTCCAGCATGTAGCCCAGGCCGCGCACGGTGACGATGTGCACGTCGCTGCCCGCGAGCTTGCGGCGCACGCGGTGCAGCACCTGCTCGATCGCGTCGGGCCCCACGGTGCTGTCCTGCGGAAACACCCGCGCCGCCAGCCGCGCCTTGCCCACCGGCGCGCCGGCGCGGGCCAGCAGCGCCTCGAGCGCGGCGTGTTCGCGCGGCGTCAGCGCCAGCAGCTCGCCGCCCAGCCAGAAGGTCTGGTGGTTGCTGTCGAAGCGCAGCGAGCCGCACTCAACCATGGCCTGCGCGCGGCCCTGGCTGCGGCGCTGCAGCGCGGCCAGGCGGGCCTCCAGCTCCGGCAGCTCGAAAGGCTTGGTCAGGTAGTCATCGGCGCCGCGGTGCAGGCCCTCGACGCGATCGTTCAGCGCGCCCTGCGCAGTGAGGATCAGGATGGGCGTGCGCAGCCCCTGCGCCCGCATCTCGCTCACCCAGTCGAAGCCATGCTGGTCGGGCAGCTGCAGGTCGAGCACCACCACGTCGAACTCGGCGTTCAGCACCATCGAGCGGCCCAGCCGCGCGTCGGGCGCATGCTCGGCGCTGATGCCCGATTGCCTCAGCGCGCGCACCAGCCAGGCGGCCATTTCGAGTTCGTCTTCGATCAGCAGGATGCGCATGGCTGGGGCAGTGGCGGGAACAAAGCGCCGATGATACGCCGGGCGTCGCGACGTCTGTCGCCATCGCCAAACGCGATGGGCCAATGCGCGTAAGACGATTGCTGGCCTGGGGACAACCCTGGGTTGGTGCTCACTACAATTTTTGCGTCCAGAAAACAACCGAGAGCAACCCGCCATGTACCTGATTCGCCGCACCTTCGTCGCCACCGCCGTGGCCGCCACCGCCGCGCTGGCCGCGCCCGCCGCCTTCGCCCAGGCCAAGGAAGTCAAGATCGGCTATGCGCTGGCCGTGAACTCGCACTACGGCGCCGCGGCCCAGGCCTGGGCCGACACGGTGGAGAAGTCCACCAACGGCGCGGTCAAGTTCAAGCAGTTCCCGTCGTCGGCGCTGGGCGGCGAGCGCGAGCTGGTCGAGGGCCTGCAGCTGGGCACGGTCGAGGCCGCCATCGTCTCCACCGGCGCCTTGAGCAACTTCGTGCCCGACGTGGGCGTGGTCGACATCCCCTTCCTGTTCCGCGACACGCAGCATGCGCGCGCGGTGCTCGACGGCGCCTTCGGCCAGGAGCTGCTGGCCAAGTTCGGCAAGCGCGGCCTGGTCGCGCTGGCCTGGGGCGAGCAGGGCTTCCGCCACCTGACGAACAACAAGCACGCCGTGAACACCGTGGCCGACCTCAAGGGCCTGAAGATCCGCGTGACCGAGAACCCAGTGCACATCACTGCCTTCCGCACGCTGGGCGCTTCGCCCACGCCCATGTCCTGGCCCGAGGTGATCGGCGCGCTGCAGCAGGGCACGATCGACGGCCAGGAGAACCCGGTGTCGGTGCTGGCCTCGGCCAAGCTGTGGCAGGTGCAAAAGCACCTGACGCTGACGGCCCACGTCTACGCGCCGGTGGCGCTGCTGGTGTCGCCCAATTTCTGGGGCACGCTGAACGACAGCCAGAAGGCGGCCTTCACCGAAGGCGCGAAGAAGGGTGCGCTGGCTTCGCGCGCCTTCGTCGACGCGGTCGAGAAGAAGGGCGTCGAGGAGGCCAAGGCCAACGGCATGCAGGTGGTCGAGAAGGTGGATCAGGCCGCGTTCCGCACGGCGCTGGAGCCGGCGTACAAGGAGTACGCGAAGAAGTTCGGCCAGAAGACGCTGGACACCATCGCCAGCGCCAAGTAAACCTCCGACCGCTGGCTTCCCTCCCTCTCCCGCCTGCGGGAGAGGGCCGGGGTGAGGGTCTGCGGCCTGCCCTCACCCCAACCCTCTCCCCCCCGGGGGAGAGGGAGTCATCCCGGTGCCACGCGCCGATCTTTCCCACTCCACTCCCATGCTCAACCGAATCGAACGCGCCCTGGTGGCCGGCAACCGCTGGCTGCTGATCGTCCTGCTGCTGGCCATGGCCTGCATCGTGTTCGCCAACGTGGTGCTGCGCTACACCACGGGCGACTCCATCGTCTGGGCCGAAGAGGTGGCCCGGCACATGATGATCTGGGTGACCTTCCTCGGCGCGGGCCTGGTGCTGCGCTTTGGCGGCCACGTGGCCATCGACAACCTGCACCGCGCCATCGGCGCGCGCCAGGCGCGCGGGCTGCGCCGCCTCATCGTGCTGGGGCTGGCGCTGTTCTTCATCGTGATGGCCGTGGCCTCGTCGCAGTATGTGTACGCCACGCGCTTCCAGACCACGGCGGCCACCGACATCCCGATCTCCTATGTCTACGCCGCGATGCCCGTGGGCTTCGTGCTGATGCTGGCGCACCTGCTGTTCATCGCGCGCGGCTACATCCAGGCCGGCGCCTTTGCCGAATCCGACGAGATGGATGCCGACGCCGCCGCGTCGATCTGATCGACCTCTTCAAAAAAGTGAGCTTCTCGCGCTTGCCATTCAATCATCTTGAATACTTTTGTATTTAATACATAGCAACAGCAAGCGCCAGCAGCTCATCTTTTCATAGCTATCCCCATGGCCCTCACCCTCTTCCTCGCCATCGTCGTCCTGCTCGCGCTGGGCTTTCCGGTGGCCTTCGCACTCGCCATCTCGGCCTCGCTGGCCGTGTTCGTCGGCGGCCGCTACCCGCAGCTCGTCGTGTTCAAGGAGATGTTCACCGGCATCGACAGCTTTCCGCTGATGGCCGTGCCCTTCTTCATCCTCGCGGCCGAGCTGATGTCCGGCGGCGCGCTCACGCATGTGCTGCTGCGCTTCGCGGCGCAGTTCGTCGGCCATCTGCGCGGCGGCCTGGGCTATGCCAACGTGCTATCGCTGACGCTGTTCTCGGGCATCTCGGGCTCGGCGCTGGCCGATGCGGCCGGCCCCGGCTCGATGATGGTGAAGATGATGGACAAGGCCGGCTACAGCCGCCCCTATGCGGCCGCGCTCACGGCCAGCACGGCCATCGTCGGCCCCATCATCCCGCCGTCGGTCAGCATGATCATCTACGCGCTGCAGGACGAGAACGTCTCGGTCGGCGGCCTGTTCATCGCCGGCTTCATCCCGGGCATCCTGATCTCCATCGCGATGGCGGCGGTCAACTGGTGGGTGTGCAAGCAGCGCGACTACCGCTCCACCGAGCCGCGCCCCAGCGGCCGCGAGATGTGGGTCAACAGCTTCAAGGCCGTGCCCGCGCTGATGCTCATCGTGCTGATCGTGGTCGGCATCCGCTTCGGCATCTTCACGCCCACCGAGGCCTCGGTGGTGGCCGTGTTCTACGCGCTCATCTGCGGCAAGTGGATCTACCGCACGCTGCAGTGGTCGGCGCTGCCGGGCATCCTGGCGCGCTCGGCCATGCTCACCGCGTCGGTGCTGCTGGTGATGGCGACGTCGGCGGCCTTCGCCTGGGTGCTGACGGTGGAAGGCATCCCGCAGTATCTGTCCGAGCTGATCGTGAGCTGGCAGCTCTCGCCCACCATGTTCCTGGTCGCGGTGAACATTTTGCTGCTGCTGTTCGGCATCTTCATGGAGCCGCTGCCCGGCGTGATGATCCTGGTGCCCATCCTCGCGCCCATCGCGTTCAAGCTCGGCATCGACCCGACGCACTTCGCCATGGTGGTGATCGTCAACCTCACGCTGGGCATGATCACGCCGCCGGTGGGCGGGCTGCTGTTCGTCACCTCGGTGGCCACGCGCGTGTC
>JBLZYV010000091.1:0-14772 GCA_050282565.1 Comamonas sp. | reverse complement strand
GTGTTCAGGCGCAGCTTGTCGCAGATCAGGCCGTCCAGGCCCTGCTCGTGCAGCATGCGCGGCACCTTGTAGATGGTGTCCACGTCCCACATCGAGATCACGCCCCAGGCGGGCACGTTGGTGAACAGCGAGATCTTGTCGCGCTCGTCGCCCGGCACCGCATGCTTGGCACGGCACAGCAGCGCATCGGGCTGGATGCCGATCTCGCGCAGCTTCTGCACCGTGTGCTGGGTGGGCTTGGTCTTGAGCTCGCCGGCCGCCTCGATGTAGGGCAGGTAGGTCAGGTGCACGAAGGCCGAGTTGTTCGGGCCGTGCTTGAGCGCCAGCTGGCGCACGGCTTCCAGGAAGGGCAGCGACTCGATGTCGCCCACCGTGCCGCCCACCTCGCAGATGGCCACGTCCACGGCATCAGGCGTGCCGAGGCCGGCGCCGCGCTTGATGTACTCCTGGATCTCGTTGGTGACGTGCGGGATCACCTGCACCGTCTTGCCCAGGTAGTCGCCGCGGCGCTCCTTCTCGAGCACGCTCTGGTAGATGCGGCCCGTGGTGAAGTTGTTGGACTGCTTCATGCGCGTTTCGATGAAACGCTCGTAGTGGCCCAGGTCCAGGTCCGTCTCGGCGCCGTCGTCGGTGACGAACACCTCGCCGTGCTGGAAGGGGGACATGGTGCCGGGATCGACGTTGATGTACGGATCCAGCTTGATGAGGGTGACTTTGAGGCCGCGCGATTCGAGGATCGCGGCGAGCGAGGCAGAGGCGATTCCCTTGCCCAGGGAAGACACCACACCGCCGGTAACGAAGACAAATTTGGTCATGTCTTTGAGGTGGTGGGAAATTGCGATTATAGATGCCCGCCGATCACCCGCATGCCTCGGGGGCATGTGGCGGCCGGAAGGCCTCTCGGCGTCTGCTACATTCGGCGCCATGAACCAGCTCAGCGGCAAACACATCGTTCTCGGCCTCAGCGGCGGCGTGGCGGCATTCAAGTCGGCCGAACTGTGCCGGCGCCTCATCAAGGCCGGCGCCACCGTGCAGGTGGTGATGACCGAGTCGGCCCAGCAGTTCATGACGCCGGTGACCATGCAGGCCCTGTCCGGGCGGCCGGTCTACCTGTCGCAGTGGGACACGCGCGAGCCCAACAACATGCCGCACATCAACCTCAGCCGCGAGGCCGACGCCATCGTCATCGCGCCGTGCAGCGCCGATTTCATCGCGCGCCTGGTGCAGGGCCGCGCCGACGAGCTGCTGAGCCTGCTGTGCCTGGCCCGGCCCATCGAGCGCGTGCCGCTGCTGCTGGCGCCGGCGATGAACCGCGAGATGTGGGCCCATCCCGCCACCCAGCGCAACCTGCGCCAGGTGCAGGCCGACGGCGCGCAGGTGCTGGGCGTGGCCAACGGCGACCAGGCCTGCGGCGAGACTGGCGACGGCCGCATGCTCGAGGCCGCCGAGATTGAGGAGGAGCTGCAGCGCTTCTTCGCTCCCAAGCTGCTGCGCGGCCAGCAGGTGCTGGTCACGGCCGGCCCCACGTTCGAGGCCATCGACCCGGTGCGCGGCATCACGAATCTTTCCAGCGGCAAGATGGGCTTCGCCATCGCGCAGGCCGCCAGCGCCGCGGGCGCCGAGGTCACCCTGGTCGCCGGGCCGGTGCACCTGCCCACGCCGCGCGGCGTGCGCCGCATCAATGTGCGCTCGGCGCAGGACATGCACGACGCCGTGATGCAGCAGGCGCCGGCGGCGACCATCTTCATCGCCACCGCCGCGGTCGCCGACTGGCGCCCCGCCAACGCCGCCGAGCACAAGATCAAGAAGGACGGCAGCGGCCAGGTGCCGCAGCTGGCCTTCGTGGAGAACCCCGACATCCTCGCCGGCGTGGCGCGGCTGCCGCGCGCGCAAAGTGGCGAGCTGTACTGCGTGGGCTTTGCCGCCGAAAGCCAGGACCTGCTGGCCAACGCCGATGCCAAGCGCCGGCGCAAGCAGGTGCCGCTGCTGGTGGGCAACATCGGCCCGGCCACCTTCGGCCAGGACGACAACGCGCTGCTGCTGGTGGATGAGCATGGCCACCGCGAGCTGCCGCGCGCCAGCAAGCAGGCGCTGGCGCAGCAGCTGGTGCAGGAGATTGCCGCCCGGGTGAAGGGTGGCGCGGGAGCCTGAGCATGAACATGGTCGTGCACAACCATTCGTCCACCGTCATCGGCAGGATGTACGAGGGCCCGAAGAACGGCGATTTCGTGCGCTATGTGGACCAGCTGCTGGCGGACAACGCGCGCAAGGCGGGTGTGGTGGCCACGCTGCCATCGCTGCCTGCCGCCGCCCGGTCGCCCGGCGCCGTCCGTCAGCCGCAGGCCGGCAGCACGGTGGATGCGGCCACGCAGCTGCTGGAGCGGCTCAAGCAGGCCGCCAAGGCCAAGGAGGCTGCAGGCAAGCCGCGCACCGAGGTGTGGGGCCGCGAGCCCGTGGCACAGGCGCCTGCGGGATCGTTCAACTGGGTCAAGCTGCTGGGCTGGCTGTTCATGCTGGGCCTGGCGATTGCACTGCCGCCCGTGGGCATCCTGCTGATCCTGCACTTCGTCGGCAAGCACCTGCGTGCGGCGAAGAAGTGAAAAGTGCGCGTGAAGCGCGCCGCGCACAGGCGTAAGCACCGGTAAAAGTGGGGCTGTGCGGCGGTGCCTTGTCGCATTGCCCCTAGCATTGCGTGCACGCGGCGCGGCCTTCGCGCGTTGTCTGTTTGATTGAACCTAAAAGCAAGAGAAATCCATGATCGTTGATATCAAGGTGCTGGATGCGCGCATGCGCGACCAACTGCCCCAGTACGCCACCCCCGGCAGCGCCGGCCTGGACCTGCGCGCCTGCCTGGACGCCCCGCTCACCCTGGCCCCCGGCGCCTGGCAGCTGGTGCCCACGGGCCTGGCCATGCACCTGCGCGACCCCGGCTACGCGGCCATGATCCTGCCGCGCTCGGGCCTGGGCCACAAGCACGGCATCGTGCTGGGCAACCTGGTGGGGCTGATCGACAGCGACTACCAGGGCCAGTTGATGGTGAGCGCCTGGAACCGCAGCCCCGAGACCTATGTGCTGCAGCCCATGGAGCGGCTGGCGCAGATGGTGATCGTGCCGGTGGTGCAGGCGCGCTTCAACCTGGTCGAGGACTTCGACGACGTGTCCGCGCGCGGCGAGGGCGGTTACGGCTCCACCGGAACCAAGTAGGCCCGGCGCCTTTCCAACCCATTTAGGCATCGCACAGGAGAAGAAGATGATCCATAACATGCAAGCAAAACGCAGTGCCCGCCTGGTGGCCGCATTGGGGCTGGCCGCTGCCCTCAGCGCCTGCGTGCAAGCACCGCGCCAGCAATATCCGGGCGGCTATCCCAACCAGCCGCAGAGCTACCCCAACTATCCGCAGCAGCAGTACCCGCAGCAGGGGCAGCCCGGCTACCCCTCGTACCCGCCGTCCGCGCAAGCGCCGCAGGGTGTCGAGTACGGCTATGTGGCCAATATCGAGGTGCTGAATGCCCAGGCGCCGCGCGGCGGCAGCAGCGGCATCGGGGCGATCCTGGGTGCCGTGGTGGGCGGCGTCGTCGGCAACCAGATCGGCGGCGGTTTCGGCCGTGCTGCGGCCACTGCCGCGGGCGCCGTGGGCGGCGCGGTGGCGGGCAATGCCATCGAACAGTCGCAGACCCCGCGCTACCAGCAGCAACAGGGCTACCGCATCGTCATCAACCTGCAGAACGGCGGCCAGCGCATCTACGACGTGCCCCATCCGGGCGACCTGCGTCAGGGCGACCGCGTGCAGATCAACCAGGGCCAGATCTCGCGCTACTGACGCTGCCACGCCGCGCTGCCCGGGTTCGCCGCTACTATGGATGCTTTTGGAGGCAAACGATGAAAGCAAAAATGGCAGGGGCGGCGCTGGCCGTGGCGGCATTGGTCATGGCGGTGGCCGCGCCAGCGCAAGCCGGACCGCGGCTCGACCGTATCCTCGAGACCAAGGTGCTGCGCGTGGGTACGCCGGGCGACTATCGGCCCTTCGCCATTAAGGCCAACGGCGCCTACAGCGGCCACGACATCGACCTGATCGAGCGCATGGCCAAGGACATGGGTGTGAAGGTGCAGTACGTGGACACCTCGTGGCCCAAGCTGATGGAAGACCTGCAGGCCGATAGGTTCGACGTGGCCGTGGGCGGCATCACGCGCAACGTGGCGCGCATCTCCAAGGCCGAGATGCTGCCGGGCTATGCGCCGTTCGGCAAGGTGGCGCTGGTGCGCGCCGCCGACAAGGACAAGTTCGCTACGGCGCAAAGCCTGAACCAGCCGGGCGTGCGCGTCATCAAGAACCCCGGCGGCACCAACGAGGCCTATGTGCTCGAGAACCTCAAGAGCGCCCAGGTCAGCACGCACGACAAGAACGCCGAGATTCCCGGCCTGATCGCCGAGGGCAAGGGCGACGTGATGATCACTGAAACCTACGAGGCGCTGCACTACAGCAAGGCCGATCCGCGCCTGGCCGCGGCCTTCGTCGAGCAGCCGCTCACGCCGGTCAACCAGCTGGGCTTCATGCTGCCCAAGGACGATGCGGACTACACCCGCGTGATGCAGTTCGCCTGGGGCCTGCAGGACAGCCGCGGCGAACTGCGCAAGGCCGCGCAGCAGTGGCTGAAATGAAGCGGTTCAGGGCATAAAAAATGGCGCCGAGGCGCCATTTTTTATGCAGGCCCGCGGGCCTTTCATTGCTGCTTACTTCTGCGTCAGCACCCAGGTGGCGAGCTTCTTCGCGTCGGCTTCGTTCACCTGCGCGTTGGCGGGCATGGGCACGGGGCCCCAGACGCCGGAACTGCCCTTCAGGATCTTCTGGGCCAGCTTGTCGACGGCGTCCTTCTGGCCGGCGTACTTGGCGGCCACATCCTTGTAGGACGGACCCACCACCTTCTTGTCCACCGCGTGGCAGGCCATGCAGTTCTTGGATTGCGCCAGGGCCTGGTCGGCCCATGCGGGCGCCGATGCGGCAATGGCCAGAACCGAGGCAACCAAAATACGCTTCATCGTGTGTTCTCCTATGCTTGGGTTACATTGCATTCTACCGTCATCAAACGGACCGGTGTGGCGCAGGCGCACCGGTCGAAAACAGGGAGGATGCCCATGTATTTGCTGGGTCTGGGAGTGGTGTTGTTGCTGATGAAGGTCCTGGAATTCGGACCGGTGGCGCAATGGTCGTGGGTGGCCGTGCTGGGGCCATTTGCGCTGGCCGCCCTGTGGTGGGCCTGGGCTGACTGGTCGGGCTACACCAAGCGCCGTGCCATGGAAAAGGAAGACGCCAAGAAGGCCGCGCGCATAGACCGCAGCAAGAAGGCGCTGGGGCAGGGCGTGCGCCGCCGCTGAGATATCTGTTATTCCAGCCGGGCGGGCGCCTCGCCCATGAAAAACGCCAGCCCGCGGGCTGGCGTTTTCGGTGGGGGCGGTCAGCCGCCGGCCATCAGTCCAGCAGCGACAGGTCGCGCACCGCGCCCTTGTCGGCCGACATCACCAGCTTGGCGTAGGCCTTGAGCGCGGCCGATACCTTGCGTGGGCGCGGCTGGGCCGGCTTCCAGCCCTTGGCGTTCTGCTCCTCGCGGCGCTTGGCCAGTTCCTCGTCGCTCACCAGCACGTCGATGGTGCGATTGGGGATGTCGATGCGGATGCGGTCGCCATTCTTCACCAGGCCGATCGCGCCGCCGGCTGCCGCCTCGGGCGAGCAGTGGCCGATCGACAGGCCCGAGGTGCCGCCCGAGAAGCGGCCGTCGGTCAGCAGCGCGCAGGCCTTGCCCAGGCCCTTGGACTTGATGTAGCTCGTGGGGTAGAGCATTTCCTGCATGCCGGGGCCGCCCTTGGGGCCTTCGTAGCGCACGACGACCACGTCGCCGGCCTTGACCTTGTCGGCTAGGATGTTCTCCACGGCCTCGTCCTGCGACTCGACCACATGGGCCGGGCCCTCGAACACCAGGATGGAGTCGTCCACGCCCGCGGTCTTGACCACGCAGCCGTCCTTGGCGATGTTGCCGGTGAGCACGGCCAGGCCGCCTTCCTTGCTGAAGGCATGATCGTACGAGCGGATGCAGCCCTCGGCACGGTCCATGTCCAGGCTGGGCCAGCGCGTGTTCTGGCTGAAGGCCACCTGCGTGGGGATGCCCGCGGGACCTGCCATGTAGAAGGTCTTCACGGCCTCGTCGCTGGTGCGGGTGATGTCCCACTGGTTCAGCGCGTCGCCCAGCGTGGCGGCATGCACGGTGGGCACGTCGGTGTGCAGCTTGCCGGCGCGCTCCAGCTCGCCCAGGATGGCCATGATGCCGCCGGCGCGGTGCACATCCTCGATGTGGTACTTGTTAGTGTTGGGCGCCACCTTGCACAGCTGCGGCACGGTGCGCGAGAGGCGGTCGATGTCGGTCATGCCGAAGTCGATCTCGGCTTCCTGCGCGATCGCCAGCAGGTGCAGGATGGTGTTGGTCGAGCCGCCCATGGCGATGTCCAGCGTGATCGCGTTCTCGAAGGCCTTGAAGCCCACCGAGCGCGGCAGCACGAGTGCGTCTTCCTGCTCATAGTACTGGCGGGCCAGCTCGACGATGCGGCGGCCGGCGCGCTTGAAGAGCTGCTCGCGGTCGGCGTGCGTGGCCACCACGGTGCCGTTGCCCGGCAGCGCCAGGCCCAGCGCCTCGGCCAGGCAGTTCATCGAGTTGGCGGTGAACATGCCCGAGCAGGAACCGCAGGTGGGGCAGGCGGAGCGCTCCACCTCGGCCACGTCGGCGTCGCTGACCTTGTCGTCGGCGGCCATCACCATGGCGTCGATCAGGTCGAGCTTCTTGATCTGGATGGTCGAGGTGCCAGGCACGGCCAGGCGCACCTTGCCGGCCTCCATCGGGCCGCCCGAGACGAAGACCACCGGAATGTTCAGGCGCATCGCGGCCATCAGCATGCCGGGGGTGATCTTGTCGCAGTTGCTGATGCAGACCATGGCGTCGGCGCAGTGCGCGTTGACCATGTATTCCACGCTGTCGGCGATGATCTCGCGGCTGGGCAGCGAATACAGCATGCCGTCGTGGCCCATGGCGATGCCGTCGTCCACCGCGATGGTGTTGAACTCCTTGGCCACGCCGCCGGCGGCCTCGATCTCGCGGGCGACGAGCTGGCCCAGGTCCTTCAGGTGCACGTGGCCGGGCACGAACTGGGTGAACGAGTTGACCACCGCGATGATGGGCTTGGAGAAGTCGTCGTCCTTCATGCCGGTGGCGCGCCACAGCGAGCGGGCGCCGGCCATGTTGCGGCCGGCGGTGGAGGTCTTGGAACGGTAGGCGGGCATCGTGGGTCTCGAATGGTTGTAAAGAACAGCGGTTCCCAGTATGCGACGCCTGGGTAATTTGATCCAATACCTTTCAAATTCTTGATTAATATGTTTTGCATATGAGTCAGCCCTTCATCGACATCCGGGCCTGGCGCCAGTTCGCCATGGTGGCCGAGGAACTGCACTTTGGCCGCGCGGCGCAGCGCCTGAACATCACCCAGCCGCCGCTGACCCAGGCCATCGCCGGCCTGGAGCGGCAGCTCGGCGTGCGCCTGTTCGATCGCAACAAGCGCAGCGTGCAGCTCACGCCGGCCGGCGCGGCGCTGCTGCCGCAGGCGCAGGACCTGATCGCCCGCGCGCTGGCCCTGCCCGAGCAGGCGCGCGCCGCCGCTGCCGGCGAGGTGGGGCGGCTGCGCCTGGCCTTTGTCTCCACCGTGGGCTTTGGCGGCCTGCCGCAGTGGGTGCGGGCCTTTCGCGCTGCCAGCCCCGGCGTGCGCCTGGAGCTGACCGAGGCCACCAGCGACGTGCAACTGCAATGGCTGCGCGAGGGCTGCATCGACGCCGGCATCGTGCTGCATGCCCGGGACGAGCCGGCGCCGCCCGGCATGGCGCGGCAGGTGATCGGCCAGGAGCCGCTGTGGCTGGCGCTGCCCGAGCGGCACCCGCTGGTGAATGCACAGGCCAAGGCGCGCGCACTGCGTTTCGAGCAGGTGTGCGATGAGCCGCTGGTGCTGTTCCCGCGCGCCATCCTGCCTGCCGTGCACGACGGCCTGCAGGCCCGCTACGCGGCGGCCGGCCGGGCGCTGAACGTGGCGCAGGAGGCGATCCAGATGCAGACCATCGTCAACCTCGTGTCGGCCGAGCTGGGCCTGGCCTGGGTATTGCAAAGTGTGAGCCGGCTGCAGCGTGCCGGCGTGGTCTACCGCGAGCTGAAGGAGCCGCCCGGCGCGCCCGCCATGCCCGTCTGCGAGACCAGCGTGATGTGGCAGGCCGGCCACGACGCGCCGGTGCTGCGGCGCTGGCTGCAGGTGGTGCAGGCCGTGGATGGATAGGGCTACAGGAATTTGGAGTCAAATTGGCATCTAGCGCCCGCCAGTCAAGCGCCAATAGCTCTTTTTTCTATAGTGAACCGAGGCTCACTGCGGCTCGATCCTGGCGTCGATCGCGCGCTGGGTCCAGATCCTGCGCTGGGCCTGGGTGAAGTCCGCATGCTCGGCCAGCGTGTTCGGCGCCACCTGCATGCCCAGCGACTCCAGGCGTTGCAGCACGTCGGGCTCGCGCAGGATGGCAGCGACCTCGCGGTTCAGGCGCTGGGTGATGGCGTCGGGCGTCTTCGCGGGCACGGCCACGCCGACCCAGACCACCAGGTCGAAGTTCTGGTGGCCCAGCTCCTCCAGCGTGGGCACGGCGGGAAAGCCCTTGGCGCGCGTCTTGCCGGTGAATGCCAGGCCGCGCAGGCGCCCGGCCTGCATGAACGAGGTGACCACCGACAGGTCGGCGAACAAATAGTCCACCTGGCCGCCGAGCAGGTCCGTCACCGCCGGCGGCTGGCTCTTGTAGGGCACGGCGTTGGCGTCGCCGCCGGTCAGGCGGTTGAAGGTGGCGCCGGCGATCTGGCTGGTCGGCGAACCGTAGGCGTAGGCCAGCGGCTGGGTCCGCGAGGCCTCGACCAGGTCTTGCAGCTGGCGGTAGGGCGCCTCGCTGCGCACCACCAGCATCATCGGGATGGTGGCGATCCGGATCACGTGGACGAAGTCGCCCGTCGGGTCGAACGAGAGCTTGCGGAACAGCGCGGGCGTGGCCGAATGGGTGGAGCTGCTGGTGAGGATCAGCGTGTAGCCGTCGGGCTGGGCGCGGGCGGCGAACTGCGAGCCTATGGTGCCCGAGGCCCCGGGCTTGTTGTCGACGATGACCGGCACGTTCAGCCGCGGGCCCAGCTTCTCGGCGATGAGACGCGCGCTGGTGTCGGTGGCGCTGCCCGGCGAGAAGGGCACGACGATGGTGATGGGCTTGCTCGGCCAGGGCGACTGGGCAGCGGCGCTGCCGGACAGCGCACCCAGCGCGGCCAGGGTGCCGGCGGCCAGTACATCGCGGCGCGAAAGAAAGGATGGCTGGGTCATGGGGTTCGTCTCCTGCGGGGCGGGGATGGGGCCGCATGATGCGCCGGGGCGCTCATGCCAACAAGGGATGAATATTCATGAACCCATTCCGGAATCGGATCAATGTGGGTGGTCCTGCGCCTCGCGTGCGCGCAGCTGCGCTTCCGCGAGCTGCACGAACACCGCGGCGGTCCGCGACAGGCGCGCGGTGTGCCGCTGGATGAGCAGCAGCTCGTGCCCCTGCCGGTCCGCATCGCCGATGGGCAGCACCTGCAGGCCCAGCTGGCGCGCGAGCGCGCAGGCATAGCCCGGCACCACCGTGATGCCCAGGTTCGCGCCCACCAGTTGCAGCACGGACAGCAGCATGCCGGCCTCGATGCGGTAGCGAAAGCGCAGCCCTCGGTCGTGGGCGACCCGGTCGAGGCTGCTGCGCACGCTGTAGACGTTGCGCAGCATGATCAGCTCCTGCGCGGCCACGTCGGCCCAGCGCACGGTTTGGTGTGCGGCCAGTTCGTGGCTGGGGGCGCAGACCGCGAACATGGTGTCGCGGTAGATCACCCGTGCGGAAAGGTCTTCCACGGCCTGGTGGTGCGAGACGATGCCGAAATCGGCGCGGCCGTGGCGCACGTGGGCGATGGTGTCGTCGGTGGACAGCTCGAACAGCTCCAGCTGCACCTTGGGGTGCGCGCGGTGGAAGGCTGCCACCACGTCGCCGAGCAGGCCGACCATCATCAGCGGCGATGCCGCGACGCCCACGGTGCCGCGCTCCAGCGAGCGCAGGCCCGACATGCTGCGCTCGGCGGCACGCACGGTGCCCAGGATCTCCTGCGCATAGGCATAGAAGTCCGCCGCGCCCTCGCAGGGCGTGACGCTGCGCGTGGAGCGCTCGAACAGGGGCTGGCCCACCTCGGACTCCAGCTCGGCCACCAGCTTGCTGACGGCGGATTGCGTGACGAATGCCGCCCGCGCCGCGGCGGTGAAGCTGCGCAGCTCGTAGAGCGCGCAGAACACGCGCAGCTGCTTGAGCGTGAGGTTCTTCACGGGGCCGTGCCGGGCGTGGCCGGGCCGGCATCCTGCGCCGGCGCCAGCCGGGCTATGGCCCCGGGCGTGCGCGAGAAGCGCACCGGAATGGACGGCATGCGCAGCGTGCCCTCCGTGGGGTGCTCGACCTGCTGGAAGAAGCCGGTGGCCTGCAGGTGCGGGTCGTCGAACAGGTCCTCGGGCGCATTCACGCACGAGTGCGGGATGTCGGCCGGCGCCAGCAGGTCCAGCCACTCCTGCGTGCCGCGCAGCGCGACGATGTCGGCCAGGTCCTGGTACAGCGCATCGAAATGCCCGGCGCGCGCCGCGGCCGTGGCGTAGCGCGCATCGCGGGCCAGATCCTCGCGCTGCGCGAGCGCAAAGAAGCGCTGCCATTGCGCATCGGTATAGGGCAGCAGCGCCAGGAAACCGTCGCGCGTGCGGTACGGACGCCGTTGCGGCGAGAGCACGCGGCTGTAACCCATGGGGCCGAGCGGCGGCACGAAGCTGTGCCCGCCCAGGTGCTCGACGAGGGTGAAGGACACCAGGGTCTCGAACATCGGCACCTCGAGCGCCTGGCCGCGCCCGGATTTCTCGCGCTCGTACAGCGCCATCGGAATGGCATAGGCCAGCGTGAGCCCGGCCACCTTGTCGGCCAGGATGGTGTTCACATAGGCGGGCGCACCCGCGTTGCGGCCCTGCAGGTCGGCCAGCCCGCTCATGGCCTGGATGATGTCGTCGAACGCGGGCTGGGCGGCATACGGGCCGTCCTGACCGAAACCGACGGCCGAGCAGTAGACCAGGCGCGGATGGCGCGCGCACAGGGTGTCCGCGTCCAGCCCCAGCCGGGCGAGCGCCTTGGGGCGGACGTTGGTGACGAAGACATCGGCGTCGGCGATCAGCGCTAGCAGCCGGGCATGGTCTTCGGGCTGCTTGGCATCCAGCGTGACGCCGTGCTTGTTGCGGTTGAGGTTGAGGAAGGCATGGCCCATGCCCGCGTGGCGTGCGGGCGCGGAGCTGCGGAACACATCGCCCTCGGGCGGCTCGATCTTGAACACCTCGGCGCCCATGTCGCCGAGGATCTGCGTCGCATAGGGGCCCATGCCCACCGAGGTCATGTCGACCACGCGCACGCCTTGCAGCGGACCGGGCATGGTCAGCCTTCCTTGGCGTGGCGGCGAGCCAGGAACGGCGCCATGTACTCGCGGGGCTCGGCGGTGGTGAAGGCATCGCCGAACACCTCGACGCTGCGGTCCAGGCCGGCCTCTTCCGTCGCCTGGCTCCAGTAGCGCAGCAACGCCTTCTGGGCGCGCACGGCGCGCGGGCCGCTGTGGACGATGGGGGCCAGCGTGCGCTCCAGCAGCGCGTCCAGCTCGCCCGGCTCGCAGGCGAACTGCAGGTAGCCCCAGCGCAGCGCCTGCTCGGCATCCACGTTCTCGCCTGTCAGCAGCAGCCAGTTGGTCGCGCCCGGCCCGATCAGCGCGGGCAGCAGCACGGCGTGGATCACCGAAGGGATGCCCACGCGCACCTCGGGCATGCCGAACACCGCATCGCGCGAGCCCAGGCGGATGTCGCAGGCGGCGGCCAGTTCCATGCCGGCGCCCAGGCAGAAGCCGCACAGGCGGGCGATCGTCGGCACCGGAATGTCGGCCACCGCCTCGCACAGGCGGCGCAGGTTGGTGATGAATTCGCGGCCGCCCTGGGGATCGAGCTCGGCCATCTCATAGATGTTGGCGCCGCCCACGAAGGCCTTGTCGCCGGTGCCGCGGATCACCGCGGCGCGCGCATCGGGCTGCGCGGCGATCCAGCGCGCGGCCTCGGTCAGCCCCCGGGTGACGGGCGTGGCCAGGATATTCAGGCTCTTGGCATCGTGGATCTGCAGGGTGTAGACGCCGCGCGCGTCGCGGGTGACGAGGCTGTGGGCGAAGGCGGGAATACTGGGGATAGGGGCGGCGGTCATCTCGGGCAGGCTCCTGCGGGTGGGACAAGCCTGCATGCTAGCGCCGCGCATTGATCACGACAAACGCATAATTTTCATGGAGTCAGTCTGAAATGGAATGAGTGGCGACTTCCCGCCACTTTGCCTCACTCCAGCGGCGAGTCGTCTTCGGTGCAGGCGCGGCCCAGCGAGCGGGCCTGGTAGCGCAGGGTCTGCTTGAGCGAGCCGAACAGCTTCGCATCCACCGTCAGGTCGAAATTCGAGCCGCGGTTGACCTGCGCGGCCTCGGCCGTGAGGCTGCGGCCGCAGGCCACGGTCCATTCCTTGCTCTGCTTGCCATTGGCCTTGCTGCGCGTGACCTTGCAGCTCTTGAAATGCGCGGCCAGCAGCTGGTCGGGGTACAGAAAACCCTGCCTGTCGATCAGCGCCGGGCCGATGCAGCGGTTCTTGGTGCGCGGAGGCTTGGGCTGGGCCGAGCCCAGCGCGCTGCGGGTTTCGGTCACTTCAAAAGCACCCGGCTGCGCCGCATGGGCTGCGGCGGCGCTCCCCAGGAGCAGGGTGCATAGCAATTGGCCAACAAGGGTTCTCATCATCTCGATTCTCCATGGCACCGTGGCCCTTGAAACTGGCGCGGTCCCATGCGCGGGCACCGAGGAAGGGCCTACGCCGGCCGCGCCGCCCCGCACCGAGGGTGCCGTCCCCCTCCCGCGAAGCGAGAGAGGGGGAAGGAGCGCAGCGACATAGGGGGTCAGTAACTCGAAGCCTCGGGCTTGATGTCCTGCAGGATCACGGTGGCGATCTCCTCGATGGACTTGTGCGTGGTGGACAGCCACTGGATGCCGGCGCGACGCATCATCGCCTCGGCCTCCGAGACTTCCATGCGGCAGTTGGCCAGGCTGGCGTAGCGCGAGTCGGGCCGGCGCTCGTTGCGGATCTGCGAGAGCCGCTCGGGCTGGATGGTCAGGCCGAAGATCTTCTTGCGGTGCGGCACCAGCGCCGGCGGCAGCTGCTGGCGCTCGAAATCCTCGGGGATCAGCGGGTAGTTGGCCACCTTGAGGCCGAACTGCATGGCCAGGTACAGGCTGGTCGGCGTCTTGCCGCTGCGGCTCACGCCCACCAGGATCACGTCGGCGCCCGCCAGGTCGTGGTTGGTCTGGCCGTCGTCGTGCGCCAGGCTGAAGTTGATGGCCTCGATGCGGTCGAAGTATTCCTTGCTCTCGCTGATGTCGGAGAAGCGCCCCACGCGGTGCAGCGATTTCTCGCCCAGCTCTTCCTCCAGCGGCTGCACGAAGGTGCCGAACATGTCCAGCAGCTTGGCTTTGCAGTGATCCTGCACCACCTGCATGATCTCGGGGCTGACCAGGGTGGTGAAGACGATGGGCCGCTTGCCCTCGATGTCGGCCACGTGGTTGATCTGGCGCACCGCCTGGTGGGCCTTGTCCTCGGTGTCGATGAAGGGCATGCGCACCGCTCGGGTGGTGATGTCGAACTGCTTCATGATGGCGCGGCCAAAGGTTTCCGCCGTGATGCCGGTGCCGTCGGAGATGAAGAAAATCGTGCGCTGGTGCATGGGAAAAGAGGGGGTTAACCGAGAAACAAGCAATCGGGGATTGCCGCGCCTACAATGGCGCCCATTATTCCCAATTTCCAGCATGCACTCCGGCCTACAACCACAAATCCAAAGCCAGAAGGAGTGTCTGCGCGCGTGCCATCGCCTGCAGGGGGATGGACGCACGGGCCAGTTTTTAACTTCCGGAGCTTTGACATGTCCAACCTCTACAGCCCGACCGCCCTGGTCGTACCGTTTGAGAACCTGAGAATGAGCGACGTCGAGGTCGTGGGCGGCAAGAACGCCTCGCTCGGCGAAATGATCTCGCAGCTGCCGCAGGGGGTGCGCGTGCCCACGGGCTTCGCCACCACCGCCCATGCCTTCCGCCAGTTCCTGGCCCACGAAGGCCTGTCCGAGCGCATCAGCCAGCGCCTGGCCGCACTGGACATCGAGGACGTGCGCGCGCTGGCCGTGGCCGGCGCCGAAATCCGCGGCTGGATCGAGGCCCAGCCCTTCCCGGCCGATCTGGAGCAGGGCGTGCGCGACGCCTTTGCCACGCTGTCGGCGGGCAATGCCCAGGCCAGCTTCGCCGTGCGCTCGTCGGCCACCGCCGAAGACCTGCCCGACGCCTCGTTCGCCGGCCAGCAGGAAACCTTCCTGAACGTCGTCGGCATCGAGGATGTGCTGCACAAGATGAAGGAAGTGTTCGCGTCGCTGTACAACGACCGCGCGATCTCGTACCGCGTACACAAGGGCTTCGCGCACGACGTGGTGGCGCTGTCCGCCGGCGTGCAGCGCATGGTGCGCTCCGACCTGGGCGCGGCCGGCGTGATGTTCACCATCGACACCGAATCGGGCT
>JBLZYV010000090.1:0-15011 GCA_050282565.1 Comamonas sp. | reverse complement strand
GCCTCGCCGCTGGCCAGCCCTGTGGGGCTGGCGCCCAATGTGCCGGGCCATCCCATCCCGCTCGGGCAGGTGCCAGGCACGAACCTGCTGCCCAGCTCGCATGCGCCGGTGCTGGCGCTGGCCAACCGCGCGCAGGTGGCAGTGCCCGATGCGGTGGCCGGCAACGGCGTGCCCGACAAGGCTTTCTCCACGCTGCCGGGCTACGAGCCGCGCCTGGGCGGCTTGACCCAAGGTGCGCAGGGCGCGGCGCCGCCCGCATCCGGCGCGCCGCAGTTCTACTTTGTCGATGCGGTGAAGCTGCCCGATGGCTACGTCACGCCGGCCAAGGCCCATCCGCAGGGCGCGCAGCCCGTGGTCGACCGCAGTCAACTCGCCGGCTTCGACGTGCAGGCGGTGCGGCGCGACTTTCCCATCCTGGCCGAGCGCGTCAACGGCAAGCCGCTGGTGTGGCTGGACAATGCCGCCACCACGCACAAGCCGCGCCAGGTGATCGAGCGCATCCGCCATTTCTACGAGCACGAGAACTCCAACATCCACCGCGCCGCGCATGCGCTGGCGGCGCGCGCCACCGATGCCTACGAGCATGCGCGCGAAGTGGTGCGCCGCTTCATCAACGCGCCCGAGGCGCGCGAGGTGATCTTCGTGCGCGGCACCACCGAGGCCATCAACCTCGTGGCGCAGAGCTGGGGCGGGCGCCACGTGGGCGAGGGCGACGAGATCATCGTCAGCCACCTGGAGCACCATGCCAACATCGTGCCCTGGCAGCAGCTGGCGCAGGCCAAGGGGGCGAAGCTGCGCGTGATCCCGGTGGACGAGCAGGGGCAGATACGGCTCGATGAATACGAGAAGCTGCTGAACGAGCGCACGAAGATCGTCGCCATCGGCCATGTCTCCAACGTGCTCGGCACCGTGGTGCCGGTCAAGGAGGTGGTGGCGCGCGCCCGGGCACGCGGCATCGCCACGCTGATCGACGGCGCCCAGTCCATCGCCCACACGCCGGTCGACGTGCAGGACCTGGGCGCGGACTTCTTCGTCTTCTCGGGCCACAAGATCTTCGCGCCCACGGGCATCGGCGCGCTCTGGGGCCGCCGCGAGGTGCTGGAGGCCATGCCGCCGTGGCAGGGCGGGGGCAACATGATCGCCGACGTGACTTTCGAGAAGACCCAGTACCAGCCGCTGCCCAACACCTTCGAGGCCGGCACCGGCAACATCGCCGACGCGGTGGGCCTGGGCGCGGCGCTGGAGTACGTGGAGCGCATCGGCATAGCCCACATCAGCCGCTACGAGCATGCGCTGGTGGACTACGGCATGCAACAGCTGGGCGCGCTGCCCGGCCTGCGGCTGATCGGCACCGTGCCGGGCAAGGCCAGCGTGCTGTCGTTCACGCTGGAGGGCTACAGCACCGACGAGGTCGGGCAGGCGCTGAACGCCGAGGGCATCGCGGTGCGCACCGGCCACCACTGCGCCCAGCCCATCCTGCGCCGCTTTGGCGTCGAGACGGCGGTGCGCCCGTCGGTCGCGTTCTACAACACCTTCGACGAGATCGACCAACTGGTGGCCGTGGTGCGGCGCCTGGCCTACGCGCGGCGCGGGTAGCGCGGTGGCGCCGGGCATGGGGCTGCGTTAGCATGGCCCCATGCCACGACTCTCCAAGCTTATCCCCTGCGGCCTGGCGCTGCTGGCCGGCATGGCGGCGGCCCAGGCTCCGGCCTTGAGCACCAGCATCGTCGCCAGCGGCCTGGAGCACCCGTGGGCGCTGGCCTTTCTGCCCGATGGGCGCTACCTCGTCACCGAGCGGCCGGGCCGCATGCGCGTCGTCGAGCGCGACGGCCGACTGGGCGTACCGCTGCAAGGGCTGCCCGCCGTGGCCGCCGCCGGCCAGGGTGGTCTGCTCGATGTGGTGCTGGACAGCGATTTCGCCCGCAACCGCACGCTGTACTTCTGCTTTGCCGAGCCCGGCGAGGGCGCCGACCGCGGCAAGAACGGCACGGCGCTGGCCCGGGCGCGCCTGTCGGACGACGCCACGCGGCTGGAGCAGCTGCGCGTGCTCTTCTCGCAGCGCCCCAAGTACGCGAGCAGCCTGCATTTCGGCTGCCGCATCGCCGAGCGCTTGGTCGACGGCCGCAGCGACGGCACGCTGTTCCTGACGCTGGGCGAGCGCTTCCAGTACAAGGAAGAGGCGCAGAACCTGCAAAGCCACCTGGGCAAGATCGTGCGCGTGGGCAAGGACGGCAGCGTGCCCGCAGACAACCCCTTCGTGGGCCGCAGCGACGCCCGGCCCGAGATCTGGAGCTACGGCCACCGCAATGCGCAGGGCGCGGCGCTGGCGCCCGACGGCAGCCTGTGGATGCACGAGCACGGCCCGCAGGGCGGCGACGAGGTCAACCGCCCCGAGCCCGGCAAAAACTACGGCTGGCCGGTCATCACCTACGGCGAGAACTACGGCGGCGGCAAGATCGGCGAGGGCATCACGCACAAGGACGGCATGGAGCAGCCACTGCACTACTGGGTGCCGTCGATTGCGCCGTCGGGCATGGCCTTCATCACCAGCGAGCGCTATGGCGCGGCCTGGAAGGGCTCGCTGGTTGTTGGCGCGCTCAAGGCCCAGCGGCTGGAACGCCTGACGATCCGCGACGGCCGCATCACCGGCACCGAGGTGCTGCTGCCCCGCCTGGGCCAGCGGGTGCGCGATGTGCGCCAGGGGCCGGACGGCTGGCTCTACCTGCTGACCGATGCCGCGCAGGGACAGTTGCTGCGCGTGGAAGCGGCCCGCTGAAGCCGCGGCAGGCGTTTGTTATAAAAAATTGAATCCTGCGGGCGCGCAGGTGTCTTATGGTCAGGGTGTGCCGGTCGTCTCCGGTGCGAAGGATCATCATGTTGATACAGACGTCGTCTTCGGGGTTCGTGCATCCCCATTCCAGCGAGATCACGCCGCAGGCGCTCTACCTGCGTCGCCGTGCCTACCTGCAGGCCATGGCCGGCGCCGGGTTGCTGGCCGCCGCCGGCGGCACCTGGGCCAGGGAGGCCGAGGCGCTGAAGCCCCTGGCTGCCACCAAGTCGGCCGTACCGGGCGCCATGACCATGGAGACCGCCACCTCGCGCGAGGACGCGACCAGCTACAACAACTACTACGAGTTCGGTACGGACAAGTCCGACCCCGCCCGCTACGCGCACACGCTGCCCATCACGCCCTGGTCCATCACGGTCGAGGGGCTGGCGCACAAGCCCAAGGTCTTCGGGCTGGAGGACCTGCTCAAGCTCAGCGCGCAGGAAGAGCGCGTCTACCGGCTGCGCTGTGTGGAGGGCTGGTCGATGGTGATCCCGTGGATCGGCTATTCGCTGGCCAAGCTGCTGGCCCAGGTCGAGCCCATGGGCAGCGCGAAGTACGTGGAGTTCGTGACCCTGGCCGATCCCAAGACCATGCCGGGCATCCGCAGCTCGGTGCTGGACTGGCCCTACACCGAGGGCCTGCGCATGGACGAGGCCATGCACCCGCTCACGCTGCTGGCCTTTGGCATGTACGGCAGCGAGCTGCCCAAGCAGAACGGCGCGCCGGTGCGGCTGGTGGTGCCGTGGAAGTACGGCTTCAAGAGCGCCAAGAGCATCGTCAAGATCCGCCTGCTCGACAAGGAGCCGCCCACGGCCTGGAACAAGGCGGCGCGCAACGAATACGGCTTCTACTCCAACGTGAACCCCGACGTGCCGCACCCGCGCTGGAGCCAGGAGACCGAGCGCCGTATCGGCGAAGGCGGCCTGTTCGCCAAGAAGCGCAAGACCCTGCTGTTCAACGGTTACGAGGCCCAAGTGGGCCAGCTGTATGCCGGCATGGACCTGCGCAAGAATTATTGATGAAATTGGCCGGAGAATGAGGCGTGACAAGCGCAAACAGCTCTGCTATCAATAGCAAATCCTGGGCCTCCGGCTTCAGCCGGCAGGCCGCCGTGCGGCTGGCGTTACACCTGCTGTGCTGCGTGCCGCTGGCCTGGCTGGTCTACCTGGCGGCGACCGATGGCCTGGGCGCGAACCCGGCCGAGGCGCTGATCCGCGGCCTGGGCCTGTGGGCGCTGCGCTTCGTCTGCATCGCGCTGGCGGTGACGCCGCTGCGCCAACTGCTGCACTGGAACCCGCTGGCGCGCTACCGGCGCATGCTGGGTCTGTACGCGTTTGCCTATGCCAGCCTGCACTGGACGGCCTATGTGGTGTTCGACATGGAGCTCAACTGGGCCGACATCTGGGCCGACCTGGGCAAGCGCCCCTTCATCCTGCTGGGCACGCTGGCCTGGCTGATCCTGCTGGCGCTGGCGGTCACCTCGATCCCGCGGCTGATCCGCGCCATGGGCGGCAAGCGCTGGCAGCGCCTGCACCGGGCCGTCTATGCGATGGCCGGGCTGGCGCTGGTGCATTTCTGGTGGATGCGCGAGGGCAAGAACAACCTCGCGGACGTGTGGTTCTACGCGGCCATCGTGGCCGCGCTGCTGCTGTGGCGCGTGGCGCAGCGCCTGCGCAAGGGTTAGCGCTGCTGCGCGGGGGCGGAAAGTTCGGGCTGGGGCCGGTCGGCGCTCGGGTCCAGCGTCTGCGGCAGGGTGGCGCGGCCGGCCGAGGCCGGTTCGGTCGGGTGGAACAGGGGGCCCTTCTGCCCGCAGCCTGCCAGCACCGCCGCAATGCCACCAAGGGCAATGGTTCTCACTAGAATTTGGGGCATTCTCAACATCAGCGCATTGTAATGAACGATTTGGACTACCTGGACGCTGCGGAAAAGCTGCTGCTCGCCGTGGAGCAGAGCTGCGATCGCATCAACGACGACACCGACGCGGACATCGACAGCCAGCGCGTGGGCGGCATGGTGACGCTGACCTTCGCCAACCGCAGCCAGATCGTGGTGAACCTGCAGAGGCCGCTGCACGAGGTGTGGCTGGCGGCCCAGTCGGGCGGCTACCACTACAAGTTCGACGGCCAGCACTGGCGCGACACCAAGGCCGGCAGCGAGTTCTTCGCGGACCTGACGCGCGATGCGTCGAAGCAGGCCGGGCAGAGCCTGGTGTTTATGGCGGCCTGAGCGGGCTGATCCGTACCAGCAAAAAGCCGGGCAGTGCCCGGCTTTTTTGTGCGCGGAGGCTTGCCGCCCCTAGTTCCGGAACAGGTCCAGGATCTTGTTGCGCTCCTCGGGCGCCGGGGCCGGCACGGCCGAGGTGGATGCGCCGCTGTCCAGGCCCACGCTGGCCACGCCGCCGCGGGCATATTCCTCGTAGTACCACTCGCCGCCCACGTTGACCACACCCGGCGGCGTGGTGGCCTGGGCAACGGGCACGCCCTTGAGCGCATGGCTCATGAAGCTGACCCACACCGGCAGGCTGAGCCCGCCGCCGGTCTCACGGCTGCCCAGGTTGCGCGGCGTGTCGTAGCCGATCCAGGTCACCGCCACCAGGCTGGGCTGGTAGCCGGCGAACCAGGCGTCCATGGCGTCGTTGGTGGTACCGGTCTTGCCGTAGATGTCGGGTCGCTTGAGCATGGCCTGGGCCCGTGCCGCGGTGCCGCTGCGGGCCACTTCCTGCAGCAGCGATCCCATGATGAAGGCGTTGCGCGCATCGATGGCGCGGGGCAGCTCGCTCGTGGGCGGCGGGTTGAATTCGGACAGCACCCGGCCGCGGTGGTCGGTGATCTTGGTGATCAGGTAGGGGTTGACGCGGTAGCCGCCATTGGCGAACACCGAGTAGGCCGCCGCCTCCTGCATGGGCGTGACGGAGCCCGCGCCCAGTGCCATCGGCAGGTAGGGCGGGTGCTTGTCGGCATCGAAGCCGAAGCGGGCCACCCATTCCTGGGCCTTCTTCGGGCCCACGGCCTGCATGATGCGCACCGTGGCCAGGTTCTTGGACTTGGCCAGCGCGGTGCGCATGGTCATCGGGCCGTCGAAGCGACCGTCGTAGTTCTTGGGCTCCCAGGGCTGGCTGCCGGTGGAGCCGGGGAAGGAGATGGGCGCGTCGTTGATGACGGTGGCCGGGGTGAAGCCTTTTTCGAGCGCCGCCGAGTAGATGAAGGGCTTGAAGCTCGAACCCGGCTGGCGCCAGGCCTGCGTCACGTGGTTGAACTTGTTCTTGTCGAAGTCGAAGCCGCCGACCAGCGCCTTGACCGCGCCCGTGGCCGGGTCCATGGCCACGAAGGCGCCTTCCACCTCGGGCAGCTGGGTGACTTCCCAGTTCTTCTTGGCCGTCTCCATGATGCGCACCACGGCGCCGGGACGCAGTTTCAGGTTGGGCGGGGCCTTGTCGCTCAGGCCCGACTGCACGGGCTTGAGGCCGTCGCCGGTGATCTCGATCGGATCGCCATCGGTGCGGGTGACCACCAGCTTGCGCGGCGAGGCCGACAGCACCACGGCGGACACGATGTTGCCGTTGTCGGGGTGCTGCGCGAGCACCTCGTCGATGGCGTCGTCGCGCTCCTGTGCGTTCTGCGGCAGGTTGATGAACTTCTCGGGCCCACGGTAGTGCTGGCGCTTCTCGTAGGTCATGATGCCGTCGCGCAGCGCATCGTAGGCCGCATTCTGGTCGCTGGCGACCAGGGTGGTGTAGACGTTCAGGCCGCGGGTATAGGCTTCGCTGCCGTACTGGGCAAAGATCAGCTGGCGCGCCATCTCGGCCACGTATTCGGCGTGTACCTTGTTGTCGGCGTTGCTGGAGCGCAGGCGCAGCGGCTCGGTGCGGGCCTTGTCGGCCTCGGCGCGGGAGATGAAGCCGTTCTCCTCCATGCGGTCGATGATGTAGAGCTGGCGCACCCGGGCGCGCTTGGGGTTGCTGATCGGGTTGTAGGCCGAAGGCGCCTTGGGCAGGCCCGCGAGCATGGCCGCCTCCGCCACCGAGATGTCCTTCAGCGGCTTGCCGAAGTAGGTTTCCGAGGCGGCCGAGAACCCATAGGCACGGTTGCCCAGGTAGATCTGGTTCATATAGATTTCCAGGATCTGGTTCTTGGTCAGCAGGTGCTCGAGCTTGAAGGTCAGCAGGATTTCATAGATCTTGCGGGTGTAGGTTTTTTCCGAGGACAGGTAGACATTGCGCGCCACCTGCATGGTGATCGTGGAGGCACCCTGGCTCTTGACCCGGCCCAGGTTGGCCAGCGCAGCGCGCAGCATGCCCTTGTAGTCCACGCCGTTGTGCTCGAAGAAGCGCGTGTCCTCGATCGCCAGCACGGCGTCGACCATCACCTTGGGGATCTCGGTGATGGGCGTGAGGTTGCGGCGTTCTTCACCGAACTCGCCCAGTAGCGCCCCTTCGGACGAGTAGATGCGCATCGGCAACTTGGGGCGGTAGTCCGCCAGCTCCGAGACATCGGGCAGGTTCGGGTAGGCCATGGCCAGCCCCACGCCGAGCACCATCACGGCGGCCACGGCACAGCCGATCAGCACGCCGGTGAGCGTTGCGAAGAATTTGAGGATCTGGCCTCCCAGCGATGGGCGCGGTTGGGAGGCTTTGCGGGGAGGGGCCTTGTCGGAGGTCATGGGGTCAGGCCGTCTGGGATACATGCATAAGGGGCGGATGCTATCACGTAGACGTTAATGCCTCGTCGCCATGACGTAACTCAATGATTTTCACTGCTTTCGGGCTGTTTTTCCGACGCGGCCCGCAGCGTATTGTTTTGACAACGCACCAGATCGATTCGCCGTCATTTCTTTACGACGGCTCAAGCTTGCTGATAGCATGCCGCGAGGGTGTGGGTTTTGTAGCAAATTGAAAAAAGATAGAGAGGAGTCCGCCGTGGTGTCAATGATGTCGCTTTTCAAGCGGCAGCCGCCGGCGCTGCTTGGAATTGACGTAAGCGCATCCAGTATCAAGCTGGTGGAGCTTGGGCGCAGTGGCAACGATAGTTACATCGTGGAACGCTGTGCGCAGGAGTTGCTGGAGCCGGGCTGGGTCACCGAGTCCGGTATCGAGCGCTTCGACGAGGTCGCCGACTCGCTGCGTCGGCTCGTCAAGAAAAGCGGTACTCGGACCAAGCAGGCCGCGCTGGCCTTGCCGCTGTCGGCCGTCATCCAGAAGAAGATCATTCTGCCGGCAGGTCTGTCCGAGCAGGAGATGGAATTCCAGGTCGAGTCCGAGGCCAACCAGTACATTCCCTTTTCGCTGGACGAGGTGAACCTCGATTTCTGCGTCATCGGGCCTACCGCCAATTCGGTGGGCGATGTCGACGTGCTGATCGCCGCTGCGCGCAAGGAAATGGTCCAGGACCGCCAGGGCCTGGCCGAGGCTGCCGGGCTGAAGCCCGTGGTCATCGAGATCGAGTCCAATGCCTCGGCCCTGGCCGCGAAACGCCTGGTGGAGAACATGCCGAGCAAGGGCAAGGATGCGTTCGTAGCCGTTTTTGAAATAGGCGGACATGCCTCGTTCATGCAGATTCTCCATAACGGAGAGGTGCTGTACGAGCGCGACCAGACCTTCAATGGCAACCAGCTGACGCAGATGATCATGCGCCAGTATGGCTTCTCGCAGGAAGAGGCAGAGCAGAAGAAGCGCAGCAACGACCTGCCGGCCGACTATAGGAAGGTCGTGCTGGATCCGTTTGTCGAGAATATCGCGGTCGAGGTGGGGCGGGCCCTGCAGTTCTTCTTCACCAGCACGCCGCACAATCGGATCGACCATATCTTCTTGGCGGGCGGATCGGCGGTTCTGGATGGCCTGGTGGAGTCCATCATCCAGACCACTGGCTTTGCCGCCTCGGTGGTCAATCCGTTCGAGAACATGGCGATGCACAACGCCTCGAGGAATCGCGGCAAGGGCGGCGGCTTCTCCACCTACCTGACGGCCTGCGGCCTGGCTTTCAGGAGGTTTGGCGCATGATTCTCATCAATCTGCTGCCGCACCGGGAGCTGGCCCGAAAGCGGCGAAAAGAAGCATTCAATGTCGCGCTGGTAGGCGCCGCTTTGGGTGGGTTACTGATTTCCGCCGGTATTTACCTTGTCTATCAATACTATATTGAAGAACAAGCAGCGAGAAATCAGTATCTGAAATCGGAAATCAAGGCACTGGATGCCAAGATCGCCGATATTGCCAAGATCGACCAGGAAATCACAGCGCTGCGGGCGCGGCAAAAAGCGGTGGAAGACCTGCAGGCCGACCGCAACCTGCCCGTGCACCTGCTCAATGAGCTGGTGCTGCAGCTGCCGGACGGTGTCTATGTGGAGAGCATGAAGCAGGTGGACCAGACGGTCCAGATCCAGGGTGTGGCGCAATCCAACGAGCGGGTCTCGGAACTGCTGAACAACCTTGCCAACAACACCCCCTGGCTGTCCAAGCCCGAACTGGTGGAGGTGGTTGGCACGGTCACCCAGCTCAATACCAAGGAAAAGCGGCGGGTGGCGGGCTTCAATCTGCGCTTCAAGCTGGTGCGTTCCAGCGAACTGAACCAGGATAACAACAACAGCGGAGCGCAGAAGAAAGAGGGTGCCCATGGCTAAGAAGGGAGTAGCCCTGGGCGAATACGCCCAGAAATTCCAGCAGCAGTTCCGGAACCTGGATCCCAAGGATCCCTCGGTGTGGCCGGCCGTGCCCAAGGCGCTGATGCTGATGCTGGTGGCGGCCATCGTCATCGGCCTGGCTTGGTATGCCTACCTCAGCGATTTCGAGGACAGTCTGCAGGCAGGCCGGGCCGAGGAGCTGAAGCTCAAGGACCAGTACAAGGATCGGGCGCGCAAGGCGGCCAATCTCGAAGCCTTGAAGAAGCAGCGCGAGCAGATCCAGCAGTATGTGATCCAGCTTGAAAAGCAACTGCCGAGCAAGGCGGAAATGGCGACCCTGCTGTCCGATATCAACCAGGCTGGCATCGGGCGCAGCCTGCAATTCGAGCTGTTCAGGCCCGGACAGGTGCTCGTCAAGGACTACTACGCCGAGCTGCCGATCTCGATCAAGATCAATGGCAAATACCATGATGTGGGGGCGTTTGCCGCAGACGTCGCCAACCTGTCGCGCATCGTCACGCTCAATAACGTGAGCCTGACGCCCAGCACGAAGGACAGCGATACGCTCACCATGGAAACCACGGCGCGCACCTTCCGGTATCTGGACGAGCAGGAGATCGCCCAGCAGCAAAGCGCCAGTAGCAAACAGAAGAAGAAATAGGGGGGGCCATGAATTCTTGGTTCAGATTCTGCTGGCTTCCGTGCCTGGCATTTCTGGTGGTCGGCTGCAGCGACGAGCAGGAAAACCTGCAGCAATGGATGCAGAACGAAAAGGCCAGCATCCGGCCGTCGGTCAAGCCCATTGCGCCGCCCAAGGAATTCGTGCCGCAGAGCTATATGGCGTCTGCGGCACTGGATCCTTTCAGCAAGGAGCGGCTGGCGTCGGTGATGCGCGGCAGCGCCGCCGTCAAGGACAGTGCCTCCGACGCCCTGGTGGCACCGGAACGCGCCCGCAAGAAGGAGCAGCTGGAAAGCTACCCACTGGATAGTTTCTCCATGGTGGGATATCTGCACAGGAATGCATCCGGGGTGGCCTTGGTGAAGCTGGACGGGCTGATCTACCAGGTGACCAAGGGAATGCACATGGGGCAGAACTACGGCAAGGTCATCAATATTTCTGAGAACGCCACGACCTTGCGGGAAGTTGTACAGAACGGGGTAGGCGAATGGATAGAGAGGGAAGCAGTGCTGGAGCTGCAGGAGGCCAAAAAATGAAAAGAGCAAACGGGTGGAGTCATTTGGCATGGGCCAGCATATTGATGCTGTCGGTCAATGCATTTGCGGCGGGAACGATTTCCCGTATTTCCACCACCGTGCGGGACGGTGTGGAAATGGTCAAGATCGAAACCGATGCCACGCTGCTCGAAAGCCCGCAGAGCTTTGTCATTGATAATCCGCCCAAGGTGGTGCTGGACCTTCCTGGCTACCAGAATGGCGCCGGTACCAACAAGATCGAAGTCAACCAAGGCAATCTGCGCCATATCAATGTGGTGGATGTGGGTTCCAAATCCCGCATCGTGCTCAACCTGAAAAATGCGGCCAGCTTCACGACCAATATCGAGGGTGGCGATCTGGTCATTGCGCTGCAAGGGTCTGGTCTCGGCAAGGCGTCCAAATCGAATCTCGAGAAATTTGCCGACGATGGCAATCCTGATGCGCTGCCTTTGAGCGATCTGGATTTTCGTCGCGGCGCCGACGGTGCAGGGCGGTTGATCGTGGGCCTGCCCAATAACCGTGTCGGCGTGAATATCAGCAGGAAGGCCGAAGGGCTGACACTGGATCTGCAGCACGTCACCTTGCCCGAGGGGCTGCAGCGCAAGCTCGATGTGGCGGATTTCGGTACGCCGGTTCGCATGGTCAGCGCGGCACAGCGGGGGAACGGTGCTGTCATCGAGTTGAAAAACACCGGGGAATGGGAGCACAGCGCGTACCAGAGCGACAACCAGTTCGTCGTGGAAGTTCGGCAGCGCCGGGTCGACCCGAACCGCCTGGGCTCCGGCGGCTCGTTCAACGGCGAAAAGCTGTCGCTGAACTTCCAGAACATCGAGGTACGTTCGCTGCTGCAGGTCATTGCCGACTTCACCAATTTCAATATCGTGACGTCGGACACCGTCAATGGCTCGCTGACGCTGCGGCTCAAGGACGTGCCCTGGGACCAGGCCCTGCAGATCGTGCTCGATGCGAAAAGCCTGGGCATGCGCAAGTCTGGCAATGTGCTGTGGATTGCCCCCAAGGACGAAATCGATGAACGTGTTCAGAAGGATCTGGATGCGGCCACCAAGATCACCGAGAAGCAGCAACTGCAGACCGAGGCTTTCCAGCTGAACTATGCCAAGGCGGCAGTGCTGGCGCAGCAACTGGGTGGCACGGGCGGCGGTGCCGGTGGAGCCGCAGCTGGTGGTGCGGGCGGTGCTGCCGGTGCGCGCGGGCGCTTCCTCTCGCCCCGCGGCTCCGTCATGGCCGAACCGCGAACCAACCAGATCTTCATCACGGATATTCCGCCCAAGATCGAGGAATTTCGGAAACTGCTGGCGACGCTGGACATTCCCGTGCGCCAGGTCATGATCGAAGCGCGGATCGTGGAGGCCCGGGATACCTTTGGCCGGGCCCTGGGGGTGCGTCTGGGGGGCGGCGACCTGCGTGCCAACCGCGGTGGTGATGGCGGCTATGGTATCGGCGGGAGTAACCGCATGGCCATCGGTACCAGCTACGACAACGCGGTGGCCAGCAGTGGCATGGGAGGAACGACCAGCAGCGGCGGCAATTTTGTGAATCTGCCAGCAGTTTTGGCGGGGGCGCCTACTGCGGGATCATTTGCCCTGTCCATTTTCAATTCGGCTGCCAACCGGTTTCTGTCGCTGGAGCTGTCTGCCATGGAAGCCGATGGCAAGGGGAAAATCATATCCAGCCCGCGCCTGATCACGGCCGATCAAACCAAGGCATTGATCGAGCAGGGCACGGAAATTCCTTATACTTCGTCGGCCCAAAATGGTGCCACCACGGTGGAATTCAAGAAGGCAGTGCTGAAGCTGGAAGTCGTGCCGCAAGTGACGCCGGAGGGGAATATCATTTTGGATCTGGATGTCTCCAAGGACTCCAAGGGCGTGGATACGGCCGCCGGGCCCGCCATCGACACCAAGCATATCAAGACCCAGGTGCTCGTCGAAAATGGCGGCACCGTGGTGATCGGAGGCATTTTTGAAATGCAGGAAACCCAATCCACCAACAAGATTCCCGTGCTCGGGGATCTGCCGGTATTGGGGAATCTGTTCAAGAACAATACACGTGAATCGGAAAAGAGGGAGATGCTGGTATTCATTACGCCAAAAATGATTTCTGACAAGGGTGAAACTCGATAATTATTGATAGGTAGTTGTATATGAAATTTCTTTTGAAAACCTTGGTAGCAGCCATGCCAGTATTGCTGGCTGCCTGTGGCGGCGGTGGAGGCAGCTCGGGGGAGACGCAGGCGCCTTACACGATCACGCTGCGTACCGACAAGGCGCAGTTGCCGGTCAATTTGACGAACCAGCGGCCCAGCCTGGGCGCCTATGCCCCCTATACCACCACGCTGTATGTGCAAGCCACCAAGAGCGGCAACCCGATTCCGGGCGGTGACGAGATTTTTGGCTGCAATGTGGCCGGGGGCCTGGATTCTGGCGCGCTCTACTACCTGGACGGCAAGCCGGAGCATGAGACCGAGGTGGATGACGGCAATGGCGGCAAGACCAAGGTTCCCAGCGCCTACCGAAGCATCACACTGGGCTCCAACTCCGGCGGCAACTCGTTCCACTTCCATGCGGGCGATCAGGCCGGCTCCGTGAGCATCACCTGCTCGGTGACCGATCCGCGCGACAAGCAGGTGCGCAGCGCCAGCGTCAACATCCAGGTGGGTGGCGGCGGCACCAATGTGCCGGCCAGCATCGTCTACCAGGCGCAAGCCCCGTACTACCTGGGCACGCGCGACAACCCGAACCATCTGCGCAACAACGTGGCCATCGAGGCGCTGGTCATGAATGATGGCAACCAGCGCATCAGCAGCAGCAAGCCCAATGTGCAGCTGAACATTCTGCCGACCACTGCGGCCGATGGCGCCCGCCTGCTGGCCAATGGCCAGACGGGCACTGCGCTGCAGGTGAGCACCTCGGGTGGGGTGGCGCAGTTCTCGTTGTCCAGCGGCGTGAACGCCGGCCTGCTGGCGGTGGAAATGATCACCGACCGCGCCGACAACGACGTGAGCAACGGCATCCAGCAGCCGATCCGCGCGCTGGCCGTGATTCCTGCCGTGCATGCCGTGACGGGTGATCCGGTGATCCCCGACAGCGAGGCCACGCTGACCGTGGAAAACGGTAAGCCCTACACCCATTACCTGGAGGCAACGGGTGGACTGCCGCCGTACCAGTGGTCCACGACCTCGTCGCTGCCGGCCGGCCTGACGCTGAGCTCGTCGGGTGTGATTTCCGGCACGACGTCGTTGCCGGCCCCCGGCACTTTCACGGTGCTGCTGCAAGTGGTGGACGCGAATGGCGCCAAGGCGACCAAGACGGTCAAGCTGGACGTCACCGGCAATCTGCCCGACAAGCCAGTGCAGTTCGCCATCAGCGGCTGCTCGAGCAGCGACGTGAACCAGGCCTGCGCCCTGCCGTCCACGCAAGTGGGTCTGTCGTATACCTACGCCTTCACGGCCACGGGTGGCGACAACGTCAAGTGGAAGATCTCCGGCGCGCCTTCGTGGATGAAGCTCGATGCCACTGGTGATCTCGGCGTCATCACCTCCGGCAACCTGCTGACCTGTGAGGACCGCGGCCGCTACACCTTCACGGTCACGGCCTACAACGACACCAATTCGGTGACCCGCCAGGCTTCGATCGTGGTGCAGGACGATCCGGATCCAGTGGTGTGCACGCCGCCGGTGACGCCGACACCCACCCCGTAAGTTGGCTGTGGTGTCCCCGGTGAGAGGGGGCACGTCGGCAACAGAGAATAAAAGCCTCGCAACGGTGGTTGCGGGGCTTTTTTATGCGCCCATGCCCCCACAAGACCTATGATCGCGGCTGTAGCTCCAACTGCTCCTATTGACTCTCCCATGCATCCCGTCATCACCCTCATCGGATTGCCCGGTTCCGGCAAGTCCACGGTCGGGCGCCAGCTGGCCCGCAAGTGGCGGCTGCCTTTTGTCGACTCGGACCATGCGATCGAGGACATGCTGGGCGGCTCGATCAGGAGCTATTTCGAGAGCCACGGCGAGAACGCGTTCCGCGACGTGGAGGCCAGCATGCTGCGCAGCCTGCTGGAGCGGCAGGAGCCCTGCGTGCTGTCCACCGGCGGCGGCTCGGTGCTGCGCGAGGAGAACCGGCGCATGCTGCACGAGCACAGCACGGTGTTCTACCTGCAGGCCGCGCCCGAGGATATCGCCCGCCGCCTGCGCCACGACACGACGCGGCCGCTGCTGCAGGGCGCCGATCCGCTGGTCCGGCTGCAGGACCTGCTGGCCCAGCGGGCACCGCTGTACCTGGAGACGGCGCACTACGTCATCGATACCGGCCGCCTGAGCACCACGCAGACGGTG
>JBLZYV010000089.1:0-15243 GCA_050282565.1 Comamonas sp. | reverse complement strand
CACGGCGGCCTCGAGCAGCGCGCGCTCCCGGCCGAACAAGTCCAGCGACCAGCGGGCGTCCACCTGCGCCGAGGCCAGGGTCTGGTTCGAGCCACCCAGCGGCGGCGGGTAGATACTGTTGGCGCTGAAGTGCTGGCGCGTGACGCTGCTCTGCCCGCTGACCTGTGGCAGCTCGTTGGCATGGGCCGACTGCACCGCGGCCGCGGCCTTGGCGATGCGCGCCTGGGCGATCTTCAGCGAGGGGCTGTCGGCCAGCGCCTCAGCCACGTAGCGGTCGAGGCGCGCGTCGCCCAGCTGCGTCCACCACTGCGCGTCGACGGCCGAGACCTGCGCGGCCTGGTCGGCGGGCGAAGGACCTGCGAGGCCCAGCGTCTCGGGCGTGCGCAGCTGCGCCGTGGTCTGGATGCCGCTCATGTCGGCGCATCCAACCAGCGCGAGGCAGGCGAGCGCCACGGCGCCCACGGCAGGCCACGACTTCAAGGGGTTGTCGAGCTTCATCAATCTTCCTTCTCTGGATTCGGGTTGCGGCCGGCGCAGGGCGAGCCGACCTGCCAGGTGCCGTCGGCGTTGAGCTTCATGGGCAGCAGCTCGGCATTGCAGTGCACGGTCTGCGGCAGCGCGGTGTAGACGCGCAGCAAATAGCCCTGGAACTGTTGGCGCTCCTCGGCGCTCAGCGGGCTCAGCACGTCCTGGTTCACGCCCTTGACGATGTCCGGCAGCTGCACGGCACAGCGCTGGCCCTCAGGCGTCAGGCGCAGGCGCACCACGCGGCGGTCGGTGGTGGAGCGCTCGCGCTCGATGATGCCCTTGTCGACCAGGCGGTCGATCATGCGCGTCATCGCGCCGGGCGACTGCATGCAGTTGCGCGCCAGCTCGGCCGCAGTCTGGGCGCGGCCGGCGGCCAGGTGCAGCACCGGCATCCATTGCGCCTGCGTCAGCCCCAGCGGTTCCATGCGCCGGTCCACCTCGGCCCGGGCCATCACGGTGACGATGCGCATCAGCCAGCAGTGGTAGTCCATGGCATTCAGCGGAGGCGGCGCACAGGCGCCGGTGCCCGGGGCATCGTCGGGCTCGGACGGTGAAATACTTGCTTGGTCAATCATGGCAGATGAAATTACTTCCTAGGCAATTATTAAGCACGCAACTGCATCCGGGAAGCCGGCTGGGGAAAGGCCCTGATGGCGGCGAATGAATAGGCACTGTCACGCGCTTGACACCCCTCCGGCAGACCAATTTGGTGCAGCCAGCGCACCAAATTGGTCTGGAATGCGGCCATTCATGACGGATTGGTTGCAAGTCTTCTGATGCAAATATCTATGCATGCCGGCATAACATTTCGGCATAATGATGCGTTTTGGTGCATTGCGCACCACTGTTGTGCATCCCGGAGACGATCCGGTTTTCTCTGAATTTCCCGGAAAAGAAAGAGCTTTGCCGTCATGAAGTACCAGTCCCTTGAGCAGTTCCTGAGCTATGTCGAACAGCGCAACCCCGGTCAGCCTGAGTTCCTGCAGGCCGTGACCGAAGTGATGGAGAGCCTGTGGCCCTTCATCGAGAAGCACCCGCGCTACGCCGAGCACGGCCTGCTCGAGCGCCTGGTGGAGCCCGAGCGCGCGATCAGCTTCCGCGTGAGCTGGACCGACGACCACGGCCAGGTGCAGGTCAACCGCGGCTACCGCATCCAGCACAGCATGGCCATCGGCCCCTTCAAGGGCGGCCTGCGCTTCCACCCGTCGGTCACGCTGTCGGTGCTGAAGTTCCTGGCCTTCGAGCAGACCTTCAAGAACGCGCTGACCACGCTGCCCATGGGCGGCGGCAAGGGCGGCTCGGACTTCGACCCCAAGGGCAAGAGCCCCGCCGAGGTGATGCGCTTCTGCCAGGCCTTCGTGACCGAGCTGTTCCGCCACGTGGGCCCCGACACCGACGTGCCCGCGGGCGACATCGGCGTGGGCGGCCGCGAGGTCGGCTTCATGGCCGGCATGTACAAGAAGCTGGCCAACAGCTCGGCCAGCGTGTTCACCGGCAAGGGCCTGTCGTTCGGCGGCTCGCTGATCCGCCCCGAGGCCACCGGCTACGGCACGGTGTACTTCGCGCAGGAGATGCTGGCCACGCGCGGCCAGTCGTTCGCCGGCAAGACCGTGTCCGTCTCGGGCTCGGGCAACGTGGCGCAGTACGCGGTCGAGAAGGCCATGGAGCTGAGCGCCAAGGTGGTGACGGTGTCTGACTCGTCGGGCACGGTGTACGACAAGGACGGCTTCACGCCCGAGAAGCTGGCCATCCTGATGGACGTAAAGAACCACCTCTACGGCCGCGTGAACGACTACGCCGCCAAGGTGCCGGGCGTGGAATTCATCGCCGGCAAGACCCCGTGGCACATCAAGGCCGACGTGGCCCTGCCCTGCGCCACGCAGAACGAGTTGGATGAAGCCGACGCCAAGACCCTGATCGCCAACGGCGTGCTGTGCGTGGCCGAAGGCGCGAACATGCCCTCGACCATCGAGGCCGCCAAGGCCTTCGAGGCTGCCGGCGTGCTGTACGCGCCCGGCAAGGCATCGAACGCCGGCGGCGTGGCCACCTCGGGCCTGGAGATGAGCCAGAACGCCATGCGCCTGTCGTGGACGCGCGACGAAGTCGACGCCCGCCTGCTGCAGATCATGCAAGGCATCCACGCCGCGTGCCTGAAGCACGGCAAGCGCGAGGACGGCACGGTGAGCTACATCGACGGCGCCAACATCGCCGGCTTCGTCAAGGTGGCCGACGCCATGCTGGCCCAGGGCGTGCTGTAAGCCAGCCCGCACCGCTGCAAGCACTGCACACAGGGAGCCTTCGGGCTCCCTTTTTCGTTCTACACTCGCGCTGCGGGTGCAATGCAGAGCTTCTATTTTGATAGCTGCTTGCGCTCACTCCATATGCCTTTGAAGCCGATTTCATTCAAAACACCTTGACACCCTCCTCCGCCCCCCTGTGCATAGGCCTGGCCGGCCCCACCGCGTCCGGCAAGACCGGCGCCGCCATTGCGCTGGCGCAGCGGCTCGCGCCGCGGCTGCCGGTGGAGGTCATCAGCGTGGACTCGGCCCTGGTCTACCGCGGCATGGACGTGGGCACGGCCAAGCCCACGCGCGAGGAACAGGCCGGCATCCCGCACCACCTGCTCGACATCCGCAGCCCGCGCGAGTCGTACAGCGCCGCCGAGTTCGTGCGCGACGCGCTGGCGCTGATCGAGGACATCCACCGCCGCGGCGCCGTCAGCCTGCTGGTGGGCGGCACCATGCTGTACTTCAAGGCGCTGATCGACGGCATCGACGACATCCCCTCGGCGTCGCCCGCGCTGCGCGCCGCCATCGACGCCGAGGCCGCGCAGCTCGGCTGGCCTGCGCTGCATGCGCAGCTCGCCCAGGTGGACCCGGCCACCGCCGCGCGCCTGGCGCCGGCCGACAGCCAGCGCATCCAGCGCGCGCTCGAGGTCTGGCGCAGCACCGGCCGGCCGCTGTCGAGCTTCCACACCCGCGACCAGAACGCCTCGCCGCTGCTGCGCCTGGCGCCCGGCTTCGCCCTCTTCAGCCTGGAGCCGGACGACCGCGCCTGGCTGCACGGGCGCATCGCGCTGCGCTACGACACCATGCTGCAGCAGGGCCTGCTGCAGGAGGTGCTGGCACTGCGCGAGGACGAGCAACTGCATCTTGGCCTGCCCTCGATGCGCTGCGTGGGCTACCGCCAGATGTGGGAGATGCTCGACGCCTGCGCGGCGCAGGGCATCCAGGTGCAGACCGAGTCCGACGTGCCGCCGCCGCTGTGGGCCGAGATGCGCGAGCGCGGCATCGCCGCCACGCGCCAGCTCGCCAAGCGCCAGGTCACCTGGCTGCGCAGCATGCCCCAGCGCCGCGCCATCGCCTGCGATGTGCCCGATGCGCTGGCGCAGTGGCTGGATGCGGCCACCCGGCATCTGCAGGCATGAAGGCCCCCACGCTCGAACAACTGCGCCGCTACGCGGTGGCGCGCACGCTGTTCGCGCCCACCACGCTGATGCAGGCCGTGCGCCGCCTCGGCTTCGTGCAGGCCGACCCGATCCGCGCCCCGGCGCGTGCGCAGGACCTCACGCTGCGCCACCGCGTCAAGGACTACCGCGCCGGCGACCTGGAGGCCCGCTACCCCCGGCTGGCCATCGAGGAAGACTGCCTGGTCAACTATGGCTTCGTGCCGCGCGAGCACCTGGCGCTGCTGCACCCGCGCCAGGCCCGCCGCGCCTGGGACGCCGCCACCACGGCCAAGGCCGCCGACGTGCTGGCCTATGTGCGCGAGCACGGCCCGGTGCACCCGCGCCAGGTCGAACAGCAATTCGCGCACGGCAGCGTCAAGAACTACTGGGGCGGCACCGGCAGCGCCAGCACGCAACTGCTCGACGGCCTGCACTACCGCGGCCTGCTGCGCGTGGCGCGGCGCGACAGCGGCACGCGCGTCTACACAGCCATCGAGCATGCGCCCGTGGATGACAGCCCCGCGGCCCGCGCCGAGCGCGCCGCCGCGCTGCTGCAGCTGGTGGTGCGCAAATACGCGCCGCTGCCCGCCGCCAGCCTCACCTACCTGGCGCGGCTGCTGGGCTATGGCGCACCGCACCTGGCCGAGCAGACCCAGCTGGCCCTGCGCCTGGCGCGCGAGCAGCTCGCAAGCTGCCGCATCGACGGCACCACTGGTACTGGCCCGGCGACGAAAACCCCGCCTCGCGCCGCCACGAACCGCAGGACACCGTGCGCCTGCTCGCGCCCTTCGACCCCGTGGTCTGGGATCGCCGGCGCTTTGCCTTGCTCTGGGGCTGGGCCTACAAGTTCGAGGCCTACACGCCGGCCGCGCAGCGCCAACTCGGCTACTACGCGCTGCCGCTGCTGTGGCGCGACCAGGTGATCGGCTGGGCCAACCTCGCGGCGACGCCGGGCGCGCTCCAGCCCGATTTCGGCTATGCCGGCAAGCGTCCTGCCGATGCGCCGTTTCGCCAGGCGCTTGACGAAGAGCTGGATCGGATCACGCAGTTCCTGGCCAGCCGCTGAGCGCGGCGCTCGCAAATTCAGGAGCACCTCGCGCTTGCCACATAACGAATCCCAAATGATTTCACGTTGGATTCATTGCATAGCAAGCGCCAACAGCTTCCTTTTCAATAGCACCACCGCTAGCGCACGGCAGCCTGCACCCCGGCCTGCCCGCCACGCAGGCGCAGGAACAGCCAGCCAGTGATGCACAGGTTCAGCAGGTTCCAGCCTATGCCGTTGACGAAGGCGGCGCGGTAGCTGCCCGTCATATCGAAGATCCAGCCCGACAGCCAGCCGCCCAGCGCCATGCCCACCAGCGTGGCCA
The DNA here is from genome assembly GCA_050282565.1 of Comamonas sp. Lineage (GTDB taxonomy): Bacteria > Pseudomonadota > Gammaproteobacteria > Burkholderiales > Burkholderiaceae_C > Comamonas. The sequence goes on along the minus strand of JBLZYV010000089.1, from coordinate 9,897 downwards.
TGATGACGGCGCCCACGCGCACGCTCGCCTGCGCCGGTGCAAAGTGCTCGCGCACGATGATGGCGTAGGTCGGCACGATGCCGCCCTGGAACAGGCCGAACAGCCCCGAGATGACGAACAGCGGCACCATCCCGTCGTAGGGCAGAAAGAGCAGCAGCGCCACGCCCTGCAGCGCCGAGCCCAGCAGCAGCGTGCGGATGCCGCCGATGCGGTCGCAGATCAGCCCGAAGACCAGGCGGCTGACGATGCCGCAGGCCAGCATCAGCGACAGCATCTGCGCGCCGCGCGCGGCGCCAAAGCCCAGGTCGGTGCAGTAGGCCACGATGTGGACCTGCGGCATGGCCATGGCCACGCAACAGGCGACGCCCGCCAGGCACAGCAGCGTCATCGCGTGGTTGGGCGCCAGGCCGAAGGGGCGGGAATGGTCCGGCGCCGCTGCCTGCGCCGTGGCCGCCGCCGGCGCCAAGGACGCCCCGATGGCCGGCGGCCGCTGGCGCATGCGCAGCGCCAGCACGAGCATGCCCAGGCCGCAGACCGTGCCCAGCGCCATGTAGGTGGGCCGCCAGCCCACGGTGTCGATGCCGTACTGCACGATGGGCGGCCACAGGGCGCCGGCGATGTAGTTGCCGCTGGCGCAGACCGCCACCGCGATGCCGCGCCGGCGCTTCCACCACAGCGCCGTGTCGGCCAGCAGCGGCGCGAAGGTGGCCGAGGCGCCGATGAAGCCCATCACTGCATGCGCCAGGCCGAAGCCGACGATGCCGCTCGCCAGGCTGGCGCCAACGAAGCCGCCGAACACGGCCAGCGCCCCCAGGCCGAGCACGGGCGCCAGGCCATGGCGATCGGCCAGCCGCCCGGTCAGCAGACCGCCCAGCCCCAGGCAGACCATCATCAGCGTATAGGGCAGCGAGGCGCTGGCCCGGCCGGTGCCGAACTCGCTCTGCACCGCGGGCAGCACCACCGACACCACGTACATGCTGCTGTTGCCCAGCACGACCAGGCCCAGCGTGACCAGCAGGCGCTTGAGCGCCTGGGGCGAGTCGATGAGGGACGGATCGGCGTGCGCAGCCTGCATGGCGGCTCCTGGATGGCGGGCGCGGCCTCGGCGGCCACACCCCAAAACAAAGAAGGCCCGGGCGGCATCCACCGCCCGGGCCCACAGGGTACCTCAACGGATCAGTGCGCCTTCTTGCGGTCGAACCAGGCGATCACCTCGCCCATCACGCCGCGGCGGAAGGCCAGCACGCAGACCACGAAGATCAGGCCGGTGACGATGGTCACCGACTCGCCCAACGTGCTGAACCACTCCACGCCGGTGACGCGCGCCAGCGCCGTGCCGATGTCGCCGATCTTGTTCTCCAGCGCCACGATCACCGCCGAGCCCACGATGGGGCCCGACAGCGTGCCCAGGCCGCCCACCAGCGTCATCAGGATCACCTGGCCCGAGGCCGTCCAGTGCACGTCGGTCAGCGTGGCGAAGCCCAGCACCACGGTCTTGAGCGAACCGGCCAGGCCCGCCAGCGCGGCCGAGATCACGAAGGCCAGCAGCTTGAAGCGGTCCACGTCGTAGCCCAGCGAGATGGCACGCGGCTCGTTCTCCTTGATGGCCTTGAGCACCTGGCCGAACGGCGAATGCACGGTGCGCACGATCAGCAGGAAGGCCAGCGCCACCACCACCAGCGTGGCGTAGTACATGGACAGGTCGTTCTCCAGGCTCAGCACGCCGAACAGCTTGCCGCGCGGCACGGCCTGCAGTCCGTCCTCGCCGCCGGTGAACGGCATCTGCAGGCAGGCGAAGAACAGCATCTGCGCCAGCGCCAGCGTGATCATCGAGAAATAGATGCCCTGGCGGCGGATGGCGAGCCAGCCGAAGACCAGGCCCAGGCCCGCGCCGAACGCGACGCCGGCGAGGATGCCCAGCTCCGGCGTCAGCCCCCAGGCCTTGATGGTGTGGCCGGTGATGTAGGCCGCGCCGCCGAAGAAGGCCGCGTGGCCGAACGACAGCATGCCCGTGTAGCCCAGCAGCAGGTTGAAGGCGCAGGCGAACAGCGCGAAGCACATGAGCTTCATCACGAACACCGGGTACGCGCCCATCGCCGGTGCCAGCAGCATGCCCAGCAGCAGCAGGGCATAGCCCCATTTGGCAAACTTCTTGGAATTCATCCCCTCGCCCTCACTTCGCTTTGCCGAACAGGCCGGCGGGCCGCACCAGCAGCACGAGCACCATGATGACGAACACCACGGTGGCCGATGCCTCGGGGTAGAACACCTTGGTCAGCCCCTCGATCACCCCCAACCCCAGGCCGGTGACGATGGCGCCCATGATCGAGCCCATGCCGCCGATCACCACCACCGCGAACACGGTGATGATCAGGTTCTGCCCCATCAGCGGCGTGACCTGGTAGACCGGCGCCGCCAGTACACCGGCAAAGGCGGCCAGCCCCACGCCGAAGGCGTAGGTCAGCGTGATCATCAGTGGCACGTTGACGCCGAAGGCCTCCACCAGGCGCGGGTTCTCGGTGCCGGCGCGCAGGTAGGCGCCCAGGCGCGTCTTCTCGATCACGAACCAGGTGGCGATACAGACCACGAGCGATGCCACGACCACCCACATGCGGTAGTTGGGCAGCATCATCACGCCGACGTTGGTGGCGCCTTCGAGCAGCTCGGGCGTGTCGTAGCCCAGACCCGAGACACCGTAGATGGAGCGGAACACGCCCTCGATCATCAGCGCCAGCCCCAGCGTGAGCAGCAGGCCGTAGAGATGGTCGAGCTTGTAGATCCAGCGCAGCAGGAAGCGCTCGATCAGGGCGCCGATGGCGCCCACGATCAGCGGCGACAGCAGCAGCATCCACCAGTAGCCGACCTGGAAGTAGGTCATGGCCATCCACGTCGCCATGGCCCCCAGCATGAACAGCGCGCCGTGCGCAAAGTTGATCACATTGAGCAGGCCGAAGATGACCGCCAGCCCCAGACTGAGGATGGCATAGAACGAGCCATTGACCAGGCCCAGCAAAAGCTGGCTCAGCATCGCCGGCAATGAAACACCAAATATGTCCATGAGGGGCTCACACAGCAGTGGATCTAGCTAGATGTCGGTCTGGAACTTACTTCCAGAGCGCGCACTTGGACTCGGCCTTGGTGGTCCACACCTTGTCGGCCGGCAGCGTCTGCAGCACCTTCAGGTAGTCCCAGGGCTTCTTGGACTCGGCCTGCGACTTCACTTCCACCAGGTACATGTCGTGCGCGTAGCGGCCGTCCGGACGGATCATGCCCTTGCCGTAGAAGTCGTCGAGCGGCTTGCTCTTGAGGTAGGCCATGACCTTGTCGGCATCGGTGGTCTTCACCGCCTCCACCGCCTTCAGGTAGTTCATCGTGGCGGAGTAGTCGGCCGCGTGGATGTCGGTGGGCATGCGCTTGGTCTTGGCGAAGAACTTCTCGCCGAACTTGCGCGAGGCGTCGTTCATGTCCCAGTACCAGCTCACCGTGTGCAGCAGGCCCTCGGTGTTCTTCAGGCCCAGGCTGTGGATATCGGTCAGGAACACCAGCAGGCCGGCGGTCTTCATGGTCTTGTTGATGCCGAATTCCTTGGCGGCCTTCACGCTGTTGATGAAGTCGCCGCCGGCGTTCGCCAGGCCCAGCACCTGGGCCTTGGAGTTCTGCGCCTGCAGCAGGAAGGACGAGAAGTCGGAGGCGTTGAGCGGGTGCTTGACCGTACCCACCACCGAGCCACCGGTGGCCTTGACCACGGCCGCCGTGTCGTTCTCCAGCGAATGGCCGAAGGCATAGTCCGCAGTCAGGAAGAACCAGCTCTTGCCGCCACGGCCCACCACGGCGCCGCCGGTGCCCTTGGCCAGCGCCACGGTGTCATAGGCATAGTGCACGGTGTAGGGGCTGCACTGCTCGTTGGTTAGCGCCGACGAGCCCGCGCCGCTGTCGAAGAACACGCGCTTCTTCTCCTGCGCGATCTTGGCCATGGCCAGCGCGGTGCCCGAGTTGGTGCCGCCGAACAGCATGGTGACGCCCTGGGTGTCCACCCACTCGCGCGCCTTGGAGGCCGCGATGTCCGCCTTGTTCTGGTGGTCGGCCGAAACCAGCTCGATCGGTTGGCCCAGTACCTTGCCACCGAAATCATCGATCGCCATCTGGATGGCGATGGCGCCGTTCTTGCCCTCGACGTCGGCGTACAGGCTCGACATATCGGTGATGAAGCCGATCTTCACCTTCTCCTGCGCCTGCGCGGCGGCAGCAGACAGGGCCATCAGGCAGGCGGCCTGGGCCAACAACTTCATTTGTACTTTCATGTCCAGCTCTCCATGGTTCACTGAAAAAAATCCACCCACCCGGTCAGACGCCGAGCAGGGTATTGAGCAAAGGCATCTTGGCTTCCAGCTCGGACGCGCCGAACTGCTCCACGATCTGGCCGTGCTCCATCACATACAGGCGGTCGGCCAACGGCGCCGCAAAGCGGAAGTTCTGCTCCACCATCACGATGGTGTAGCCCTTCTGGCGCAGGCTCACGATCATGCGCGCCAGCGCCTGCACGATCACCGGCGCCAGGCCTTCCGAGATCTCGTCGAGCAAGAGCAGCTTGGCGCCGGTGCGCAAAATGCGCGCCACCGCCAGCATCTGCTGCTCGCCGCCCGACAGGCGCGTGCCCTGGCTCTGGCGGCGCTCGGCCAGGTTGGGGAACATGGCGTAGATCTCGTCCACCGACATGCCGTCGGTGCCGGTCTTGAGCGCCGGCGGCAGCATCAGGTTCTCTTCGCACGAGAGGCTGGCGAAGATGCCACGCTCTTCGGGGCAGTAGCCCACGCCCAGGTGGGCGATGCGGTGCGTGGGCATCTGGATGGTTTCCACGCCGTTGATCTTGATCGAGCCCTTGCGCGCGCCGGTCAGCCCCATCACGGCACGCATGGTCGAGGTGCGCCCGGCGCCGTTGCGGCCCAGCAGGGTCACCACCTCGCCGGGCATCACGCGCATCTGCACGCCGTGCAGCACGTGCGATTCGCCATACCAGGCCTGCAGGTCGTTGATCTCGAGCGCGGGAGTCGTTGCGTTGTTCATGCTCAGTGGGCCCCTTGCAGTTGGCCGTCGGTCGTGCCCATATAGGCTTCCATCACTTGCGGGTTCTGCGACACCGTCTGGTAGTCGCCTTCCGCCAGGATGGCGCCGCGCTGCAGCACCGTGATGCGGTCGGCAATGGTGGAGATCACCTTCATGTTGTGCTCCACCATCAGGATGGTGCGGCCCGCCGACACCTTCTTGATGAGCTGGGTGACGCGGTCCACGTCCTCGTGGCCCATGCCCTGCGTGGGCTCGTCGAGCAGCATCAGTTCGGGCTCCATGCCCAGCGTGGTGGCGATCTCCAGCGCACGCTTCTGGCCATATGGCAGGTTGACGGTCACCTCGTCGGCCATGTGCGCGAGGCCCACTTCTTCGAGCAGCGCCCGGGCGCGCTCGTTGAGCTGGCTCAGCGACTGTTCGCTGCGCCAGAAATGGAAGGCCGTTCCCAGGCCGCGCTGCAGGCCCACGCGCACGTTCTCGAGCAGCGTGAGGTGCGGGAAGACCGCCGAGATCTGGAACGAGCGGATCACCCCGCGCCGCGCGATCTGCGCGGGCTGCTCGTTGGTGATGTCGATGCCGTTGAAGCGGATGACGCCCTTGGTCGGCGTCAGGAACTTGGTCAGCAGGTTGAAGCAGGTGGTCTTGCCGGCGCCATTGGGGCCGATGAGCGCATGGATGGAGCCGCGCGCCACCGAGAGGTTGACGTTGCTCACCGCCGTGAACCCCCGGAACTCCTTGGTCAGGTCGGTGGTCTGAAGAATGACATCACTCATGGGCATTGCACCATAAACAGGTTCCAAGAAAAAATTCGGCGTGGCCCGCAAGCAGACTACGCCGTTTTTCAGATGCGCCAATGCTATGAATTTCTGCACGGCCGTCCACTAGGGAAACTCTTTAGGTGAGCTTTCTTAGTCGTTTACCCTCCTGAATGTTTTGCTCCTATTTTTGAGAGCACTGGGAATCAGGAGTGGCTGGAGACCTCGCCCAGATCGCGCGCGCCGCCGCGCGTGTCGCCAGTCTCACGGCGCAGGCGCTCCTCCAGCTGGCCGATGTAGGCGGCATTGCTGTTGTCCGATTCCTGGGCGCGCTGCACGACGCGGGCCTCCAGCGCATCCATCCGCGCCATCACCGCCGATTGCCGCTCGGCATGCTGGCGCTCCAGCAGCTGGCGCAGCTCGGTGAAGCGCGAGGCCTCGGCCTTGTCGGCCAGCTCGCGCTGGGCCTGCATTTCCTTGTTGTGGCGGCGGGCCTCGAGCAGCACCGAGCCCTGCAGCGACAGCACATAGGCGATGAACAGCACGCACAACAGGACCGTGAGCCCCAGCATCAGCACGCCCAGCGGCGCCTCGACCGTGGTGAAGCCCATGTTGACGGAGGAATGCGCCGCCAGCACCGGCCAGTTCAGCGCCGCGAGGCCGGCAATCGCCACGGCAATGATGAGTAGGACTATGGTTCGCATGGATGCTCCTGACGGCTGTAAATGAGGTTTACCTTACCACGCAGCGCCGCGCACCCCGCGTGCCGGTAGCAGGTCCAGATTGCATCGAAATGAAAAAGCCGGAGCAAGCTCCGGCTTTTCGCGGCTGAACCGCTGCAGCGATCAGTTGGTCTCCGCCAACTGATCGAGGATGGCCGGATTCTCTAGCGTAGAGGTATCCTGCGTGATCGCCTCGCCCTTGGCGATGGAGCGCAGCAGGCGGCGCATGATCTTGCCGCTGCGGGTCTTGGGCAGGTTGTCGCCGAAGCGGATGTCCTTGGGCTTGGCGATGGGGCCGATCTCCTTGGCCACCCAGTCGCGCAGTTCCTTGGCGATCTGCTTCGCCTCTTCGCCGGTGGGGCGCGGGCGCTTGAGCACCACGAAGGCGCAGATGGCCTCGCCGGTCATGTCGTCGGGACGGCCCACGACGGCGGCTTCGGCCACGAGGTCGGTCTTGGACACCAGGGCCGACTCGATCTCCATCGTGCCCATGCGGTGGCCCGAGACGTTGAGCACGTCGTCAATGCGGCCGGTGATGCGGAAGTAGCCGGTCTTGGCATCGCGCACCGCGCCGTCGCCGGCCAGGTAGATGCTGCCGCCCATTTCCTCGGGGAAGTAGGCCTTCTTGAAGCGCTCGGGATCGTTCCAGATGGTGCGGATCATCGAGGGCCAGGGCCGCAGGATGACCAGCATGCCGCCCGCGCCGTTCGGCAGCTCCTTGCCGGTCTCGTCGACGATGGCGGCGGCAATGCCCGGCAGCGGCAGCGTGCACGAGCCCGGCACCAGCGGCGTCGCGCCCGGCAGCGGGGTGATGACGTGGCCGCCGTTCTCGGTCTGCCAGAAGGTGTCCACGATGGGGCAGCGCTCGCCGCCGATATTGCGGTAGTACCACATCCAGGCTTCGGGGTTGATCGGCTCGCCCACCGAGCCCAGCAGCCGCAGGCTGGACAGGTCCCAGTTCTTCGGGTGCACCTTCGCGTCGGAATCGGCCGCCTTGATCAGCGAGCGGATGGCTGTGGGCGCGGTATAGAAGATGCTGACCTTATGGCGCTCGATCATCTGCCAGAAGCGGCCCGCGTCCGGGTAGGTGGGCACGCCCTCGAACACCACCTGCGTGGCGCCGGCGGCGAGCGGCCCGTAGGCGATGTAGGTGTGGCCGGTGATCCAGCCGATGTCGGCCGTGCACCAGAACACGTCCTCGGGGCGGATGTCGAAGGTCCACTCCATGGTCATCTTGGCCCACAGGATGTAGCCGCCGGTGGCGTGCTGCACGCCCTTGGGCTTGCCGGTGGAGCCGCTGGTGTAGAGGATGAACAGCGGGTGTTCGGCGTTCACGGCCACCGGCGCGCACTCACTACCCTGCCCGGCCAGCGCCTCGGCAAAGCTCAGGTCGCGGCCGGCCACCTTGTTGTAGGCGGTGGCGGTGCGTTCGTAGACCAGCACCTGCTTGACGGTGTCGCAGCCACCCATGTCCAGCGCCTCGTCGACGATGGCCTTCAGCGGCAGCTCCTTGCCGCCGCGCATCTGGTAGTTGGCGGTGATGATGAGGCTGGCGCCGGCGTCGATCACGCGCTCGTTCACCGCCTTGGCCGAGAAGCCGCCGAACACCACGCTGTGCGTGGCGCCGATGCGCGCGCAGGCCTGCATGGCGACGATGCCCTCGATGGTCATCGGCATGTAGATCAGCACGCGGTCGCCCTTTTGCACGCCCTGGGCCTTCAGCGCATTGGCGAACTGCGAGACGCGGGCCAGCAGTTCCTTGTAGCTGACCTTGGTGACCGTGCCGTCATCGGCCTCGAAGATGATCGCGGTCTTGTTCTCGACCGGCGTCCCCATGTGCCGGTCCAGGCAGTTGGCGCTGGCGTTCAGCTCGCCGTCGTCGAACCACTTGAAGAACGGCGGGTTCGACTCGTCGAGCACGCGGGTGAAGGGCTTGGTCCACTGCACATGTTCGCGGGCGCGGCTGGCCCAGAAGCCCTCGAAATCCTTCTCGGCCTCGGCCCGCAGCGCCTCGTAGCCCGCCATGCCCGAGACGCGGGCCGCGCGCACGGTGGCCTCGGACGGAGGGAAAACACGGTTCTCCACCAGCACGGACTCGATGGCGGATGAGGAAGCATTGCTCATAAAAACGGTCTCCTTTGCGCGTCATTGTGAAACGAAATCCGGGCAACTTTGGCTTGCCGCACTTACATGCGACTGACATACCTGCCGGAAAAATTCGAACACAGGGCCGCGGCCGCCCGAATGGGTTGAAACCCGCACCCCATTGCGCCTCTTTTCCCTCTGAAACACAGAACTGCTTACCACATATGGAAAAACCTGTGTTTTGACATTATCAATATCAATTAATAGACTAGTAAAGTGTTTTACAACCTGCGTTGCAGGTAATTTGTGCGCTCCGCGCGTGCAGATTGTCTCCGTCGGGTCTTCGGCCACGCCGAAGTCCGTCAGTTCATAGGCCGGCCACCGGCCCTGATGCCCCGGCGCGGCGGACTTCTTACAGTCCCCGCCGCGCTCGCGTGATCGGAAGTCCTCCCTACCGGACCTCTTCCGATGCGCACGAGAGACCCCGTCGATCATGCCCGGCTTTGGCTGGCGCGCATGGCACGGGTTAGATATTGGTCACATGTGTTTCCCGCCCTCGCGACGAGGGTGGTTGCCTGGGCGTCTTCCATCGGCGCCGTGATTGGATGTATTGGGCGTCAGGGTCAATGGCGGCACGGCTTCACGCCGGGCCACGCGATTGCGCGCTCCCGGAACAACCAACCATCGAGGGAGCAAACCATGGCCAAATCCATCGCCATCGAGCACGTATTCAAGGTGTTCGGTGATTCCCCCCAAGCCGCGCTCGATCTGGTGCGCCGGGGCGCCAGCAAGCAAGAGGTGCTGGAGCAGACCGGGCAGTCGATAGGCGTGTTCGACGCCGATTTCCGCATCGAGGCCGGCGAGATCTTCGTCGTCATGGGCCTGTCGGGCTCGGGCAAGTCCACGCTGGTGCGCATGCTGAACCTGCTGATCGAGCCCACGGCCGGCCAGATCGTGGTCGACGGCCAGGACATCAGCCGGCTCAGCGACCGCGAGCTGCGTGCGCTGCGCCGCAAGGACATCTCCATGGTGTTCCAGTCGTTCGCGCTGATGCCGCACATGACGGTGCTGGACAACACCGCCTTCGGGCTGGAGCTGGCCGGCATTGACCGTGCCGAGCGCCAGGCCGCCGCCGCGCAGGCGCTGGAGCAGGTCGGCCTGGGCGGCTGGGGCGCGAGCTACCCGGACGAGCTCTCGGGCGGCATGCAGCAGCGCGTGGGCCTGGCCCGGGCGCTGGCGTCCGATCCGTCCATCCTGCTGATGGACGAGGC
>JBLZYV010000088.1:0-15751 GCA_050282565.1 Comamonas sp. | reverse complement strand
GCCTTGGCCGCGATCCTGGCCAAGGCGCGCCAGCGCAGCGGCGGCTCCTAGTCGCCCCGGCAACCCGGCAGCGCCCGACGCCGGCCGGCTTGGACGATAATCGTCCGGCTATGAATCCCTTGCTCCACAAACTGCAGCCCTACCCCTTCGAGCGGCTGCGCCAGCTGTTCGCGGGCGCCACGCCGTCCGCTGCCCACCGGCCCATCAGCCTGGGGATCGGCGAGCCGCGCCACCCCACGCCGCCGTTCATCCAGCAGGCACTGGCGGACAGCCTGTCGACCGGCCTGGCCAGCTACCCGGCCACCGCCGGCGTGCCGGCGCTGCGCGAGGCCTTTGGCCAGTGGCTGACCAGGCGCTACGGCATACCGGTCGATGCCCAGCAGCAGACGCTGCCGGTCAACGGCTCGCGCGAGGCGCTGTTCGCCTTCACGCAGACGGTGATCGACCCCACGCGCGCCGAGCCCACGGTGATCTGCCCGAACCCGTTCTACCAGATCTACGAAGGCGCGGCCCTGCTGGCCGGCGCCACGCCGTACTACGCGCCCAGCGTGCCCGAGAAGAACTTCGCGGTGGACTGGGACAGCGTGCCCGAATCCGTGTGGCAGCGCACGCAGCTGATCTTCGTGTGCTCGCCCGGCAACCCCACAGGCGCGGTGATGCCGCTGGCCGAGTGGAAGAAACTGTTCGAGCTGTCGGACCGCTACGGCTTCGTGATCGCCTCGGACGAGTGCTACAGCGAGATCTACTTCCGCGAAGAGCCGCCGCTGGGCGGCCTGGAGGCCGCGCACCAGCTCGGCCGCAGCGATTTCCGCAACCTGATGGCCTTCACCAGCCTCAGCAAGCGCAGCAACGTGCCGGGCCTGCGCAGCGGCTTCGTGGCCGGCGATGCGAAGCTGATCCAGTCCTTCCTGCTGTACCGTACCTACCACGGCAGCGCGATGAGCCCGTCGGTGCAGACCGCCAGCATCGCCGCCTGGGGCGACGAGGAGCACGTGCAGGCCAACCGCGAGATGTACCGGCAGAAGTTCGCCGAGGTCACGCCGCTTCTGGCCAGCGTGATGGACGTGCGCCTGCCCGACGCCAGCTTCTACCTGTGGGCCGGCGTTCCGCCGCAGATGGGCCTGAGCGACGCCGAGTTCGCCCGCGAGCTGTACGCCCAATACAATGTCACGGTGCTGCCGGGCAGCTATCTGGCACGCGACGCCCATGGCGCCAATCCCGGCGCGGGCCGGGTACGGATGGCGCTGGTGGCGGAGACGGCCGAATGCCTGGAAGCCGCGCAGCGCATCGTGCAATTCATTCAATCGTGGAAAAACTAGTAGACATGAGCCAACAACTGCAAACCATCATCGAATCCGCCTGGGACAACCGCGCCTCGCTGTCGCCCTCTTCCGCTCCCAAGGAGGTCGTGGATGCGGTCGACCATGTGATCGATGGCCTGAACACCGGCGCGCTGCGCGTGGCCACCCGCGAGGGCGTGGGCCAGTGGACGGTGCACCAGTGGCTCAAGAAGGCCGTGCTGCTGTCCTTCCGCCTGAAGGACAACGCCGTGGTGCAATCCGGCGACCTGAACTTCTTCGACAAGGTGCCGACCAAGTTCGCCGGCATGAGCGAGGCCGACATCGCCGCCACGGGCGTGCGCGTGGTGCCGCCCGCCGTGGCGCGCCGCGGCAGCTTCGTCGCTAAGGGCGCGGTGCTGATGCCCAGCTATGTGAACATCGGTGCCTACGTTGGCGAGAACACCATGGTCGACACCTGGGCCACCGTGGGTTCGTGCGCGCAGATCGGCGCCAACGTGCACCTCTCGGGCGGCGTGGGCATCGGCGGCGTGCTGGAGCCGCTGCAAGCCAACCCGACCATCATCGAGGACAACTGCTTCGTCGGCGCGCGCTCCGAAGTGGTCGAGGGCGTGATCGTCGAGGAGAACTCGGTGATCTCCATGGGCGTGTACATCAGCCAGAGCACCAAGATCTACAACCGCATGACGGGCGAGATCACCTACGGCCGCATTCCGGCCGGCTCGGTGGTGGTCAGCGGCTCGCTGCCCTCCAAGGACGGCAGCCACAGCCTGTACTGCGCGGTGATCGTCAAGCAGGTCACGCCGGAAACCCGCGCCAAGACCAGCATCAACGACCTGCTGCGCGACTGAGCATCAACGCGATACGCGTAAAACCATAGCTGCTAGCGTACAACTGGCAAGGGTTTCAAATAGAAAATATATTGAAACCCTTATAGAACCAGCGCCAGCAGCTATTTTTATTAGAGCTATAGCTTGGGAGGGAGCTTATGGGCACGATGGAAAGAATCCTGCGGCTGATGGCCGAGCAGAAGGCGTCGGACGTCTACCTGTCGGCCAACGCGCCGGCGCTGGTCAAGATCCAGGGCGACTGCATTCCGCTGAACCAGCAGACGCTGTCGCCCGACGCCCCCCGCACCCTACTGTCCGAGATCGTCTCGCCCGAGCGCATGGAAGAGCTGGAGGAGACCGGCGAGCTGAACCTCGCCGTGCCGCTGGCCGGCGTCGGGCGCTTCCGCGTCAGCGCCATGCGCCAGCGCGGCTCGTACGCGGTGGTGATCCGCTTCGTGCCGCAGGACGTGCCCACGCTGCAGAGCCTGGCGCTGCCCGAGGTGTTCAGCGAACTCGTCATGGCCAAGCGCGGGCTGGTGCTCCTGGTGGGCGCCACCGGCTCGGGCAAGTCCACTTCGCTGGCGGCGATGATCGACCACCGCAATACGCACCAGGCAGGCCACATCCTCACGGTGGAAGACCCGATCGAGTACCAGTTCGCCAACCGGCGCTCCATCGTCAACCAGCGCGAGGTGGGCAGCGATACCCAGTCGCTGCAGATCGCGCTGAAGAACGCGCTGCGCCAGGCGCCCGACGTGATCCTGATCGGCGAAATCCGCGACCGCGAGACCATGTCGGCCGCCATCGCCTACGCTCAGTCCGGTCACCTGTGCCTGGCCACGCTGCACGGCAACAACAGCTACCACGCGCTCAACCGCATCCTGAGCTTCTACCCCGTCGAGGTGCGCCCCACCATGCTCGGCGACCTGGCCGCAGCCATGCGGGCCATCATCTCGCAGCGCCTGGTCAAGACCCGCACCGGCAAGCGCACGGCGGCGGCCGAGGTCATGCTCAACACCGCGCTGGTGTCCGAGCTGATCGAGAAGAGCGACTTCACCGGCATCCGCGAGGCCATGGAAAAGTCCATGGCGCCCGGCTCGGTCACCTTCGAGCAGTCGCTGGCCCAGCTCATCATGGCGGGCACCATCGACCGGCAGGAAGGCCTGGCCCACGCCGACTCGCCCACCAACCTCACATGGCGGCTGCAGAACGACTTCCAGATGGCCACCAAGGCCGCGAAGGCCCAGGTCGCCGCCGAAGCCGCGGCCGACGACGGCCCGTCGTTCACCGAAATCGTGCTCGACGTGAACCCGCAGTAAGATCGCACACTCCTTCCCTCGACAAGGCGGCCACCGGCCGCCTTGCGGTTTTGGCCTCCTTTTCCGGCCCGCGAGCCCGCCCGCCATGTCCCGAACCCTGCAACTGACCGAGCAACTGATCTCCCGCCCCTCCATCACCCCCAGCGACGAAGGCTGCCTCGAGATGATCGCCGAGCTGCTCGCGCCCTGCGGCTTCGTGTGCGAGCGCATCGACAGCGGCCCGGATGACTTCCGCGTGAGCAACCTCTGGGCCAAGCGCAGCGCCGCCGCGGCCGGCGCCAAGACCCTGGTCTTCGTCGGCCACACCGACGTGGTGCCCACCGGGCCGCTGGAGCAGTGGAGCAGCCCGCCCTTCGTGCCCACGCACAAGGACGGCAAGCTCTACGGCCGCGGCACCAGCGACATGAAGACCTCGATCGCCGCCTTCGTCGTCGCGGTCGAAGAGTTTGTCGCCGCCCAGCCCGAGGCGCCGCTGAACATCGCCCTGCTGCTGACCAGCGACGAGGAAGGCCCGGCCGTCGACGGCACCACCATCGTCGTGCAGGCGCTGGAGCAGCGAGGCGAAAAGCTGGACTATTGCATCGTCGGCGAGCCCACCTCGGTGCAGCGCACCGGCGACATGATCAAGAACGGCCGCCGCGGCACCATGGGCGGCAAGCTCACCGTGCGCGGCGTGCAGGGCCACATCGCCTACCCGCAGCTGGCGCGCAATCCCATCCACCAGGCCCTGCCGGCACTGGCCGAGCTGGCCGCCACCGAATGGGACCGCGGCAACGCGTTCTTCCCGCCCACCAGCTGGCAGATCAGCAACATGCACGGCGGCACCGGCGCCACCAACGTCATCCCCGGCGAGGTGCAGGTGATGTTCAACTTCCGCTTCTGCACCGAATCCACCGCCGAAGGCCTGCAGGCCCGCGTGCACGAGGTGCTCGACCGCCACGGCCTCGACTACGAGCTGCAGTGGACCGTGGGCGGCCAGCCCTTCCTGACCACCCCCGGCACCCTGGTCAGCGCTGTGCAGCAGGCCATCCACGACGAAGTCGGCATCGCCACCGAGCTGTCCACCACCGGCGGCACCAGCGACGGCCGCTTCGTGGCCCGCATCTGCCCGCAGGTCATCGAGCTGGGCCCGCCCAACGCCACCATCCACAAGATCGACGAGCATGTGGCCGTGGCCGACATCGAGCCGCTGAAGAACATCTACCGCCGCGTGCTGGAAAATCTGGCCAAATCGGCCTTCAACGCTTGATCAACAAGCGCAAATAGCTATAAATTAAATAGCAATCCATTGATGCCCACCCTGCACGAACTCATCGCCGGCAGCGCCGAATCCCTCACCGCCGCCGGCGTGCACTTCGGCCATGGCACCACCAACGCCCACGACGAAGCCGCCTGGCTGGTGCTGTGGAAGCTGGGCCTGCCGCTGGACACCGACCTGGACAGCCTCGACACACAGACCGTCACCGACGCCGACGCCGAGCAGGTGCGCGCCCTGGTCGCCGAGCGCATCGCCAGCCGCAAGCCCGCCGCCTACCTCACGCGCGAGGCCTGGCTGCAGGGCGTGCCCTTCTATATCGACGAGCGCTCCATCGTGCCGCGCAGCCTGATCGCCGAGCTGCTGGCCGACGGCAGCATCGACGAATGGCTCAGCGACCAGACCCACCAGGTGCTTGACCTGTGCACTGGCAACGGCAGCCTGGCCTGCCTCGCGGCCATGGCCTACCCCGACGTGCAGGTGACGGGCGCCGACCTCTCGCCCGACGCGCTGGCCGTGGCCCGCATCAACGTCGACAAGCACGGCCTGGGCGAGCGCGTGGCGCTGGTCGAATCCGACGGCCTGGCCGCGGTGCCCGGCCCCTGGGACCTGATCCTGTGCAACCCGCCCTATGTGAACGCCGACAGCATGGCCGCCCTGCCCGCCGAGTACCGCGCCGAACCCGAACTGGCGCTGGCCGGCGGCAGCGACGGCATGGACTTCATCCGCCAGCTACTCGCCGATGCGCCCGCGCGCCTCGGCCCGCAGGGCGTGCTGGTGCTGGAAATTGGTAACGAAAAGCCATTTTTCGACGCCGCCTTCCCCACACTGCCGGTCTTCTGGCTCGACACCAGCGCCGGCGACGAACAGGTGCTGCTCGTCACCGCCGAGGCGCTGCAGGCCTGGCGCGAGGCTCGCATTTGAAGATATTGCTTACATTTGCTCGCAACTATCCCAAAAGTCAACTATGTTAAAGTCGCGCGCTATGTCTTCGAAATGGCTCTGCACCATCATCCTGGCTGGCGCCGCCTGTGCCCAGGCTGCTCCTAATATTGCACCGACTGCGGTGGCGGACGAATCCGCGCCCAAACACCGGGGCATTGTTTCGCGGCTCGACGACATGCGCCACAGCGTGCAGGACAACACCGCCCAGGTGATCACCAACGCCATGAACTTCATCGGCGTGCCCTACCGCCGCGGTGGCGAAAGCGCCGAGACCGGCTTCGACTGCAGCGGCCTGGTGCGCGCGCTGTACGCCCAGGCCTGGGGCACCATCCTGCCGCGCCGCGCCGACGAGCAGGCCGCCGCCACCGAGAAGATCGACAAGAGCGAACTCAAGCCCGGCGACCTGGTGTTCTTCAACACCATGCGACGCGCCTTCAGCCATGTGGGCATCTACATGGGCGACGGCAAGTTCATCCACGCCCCGCGCACCGGCGCCCGCGTGCGCATCGAGGACATGACCATCTCCTACTGGCAGCGCCGCTTCGACGGCGCCCGCCGCGTCGAAGGCTCGCCCGAACTGGCGATGCAGCTCACCAAGGTGGGCACCGACGAGAAAAAGGCCGACGACCTGCTGACCCTGCTGCTCAGCACCAGCGGCGCCCTGCACTGAGGCGCACCGGCGCCCGCCTGGCGCCCCGGAGACAGCCGCGGACCCGGCTCCATTCCTAGAATGGCCCCGTCCCCACCCTGCTGTCCTCCACCATGATCCAGGTCGTCGCCATCATCACCGCCCAGCCCGGCCAGCGCGCCGCCGTGCTCGAGGCCTTTGCCGCCAACCGCCCCGCCGTGCTCGCCGAAGCCGGCTGCATCGAATACAACGCTGCCATCGACGCCGAGGGCCTGCCGCCGTCCAAGGGCAGCATCGGGCCGGACACCTTCATGGTCATCGAGAAATGGGAAAGCATGGCCGCGCTGCAGGCCCATGCCGCCGCGCCGCACATGCTGGCCTATGGCGCCCAGACCAAGCCGCTGGTGGCCTCGCGGCTCATCCACATCCTGCAGCCTGCGGGCTGACCGCTCGCTACGGCCGCTGCAGCGGCAGCCCCGGCGCCTCCAGCGTGGCGCGCAGGATGCGGCCGTGCGTGGAGTCGGTCACATACAGCGTGCGCCGGTCCGCTCCGCCGAAGGCCAGGTTGGTGACCGAGCTGCCCGGCACGCCGCGCAGCACCTGCACCGGCTCGGCGCGGCTGTTGAGCACCCACACATGGCCCAGGCCCGGGTTGGCGACCAGCAAGCGGCCCTGCGCGTCCACCGCCAGTCCGTCCGGGCCGCTGGGGCCGTAGGACGTGAAGAACTGGCTCACCTTCGATACGCTGCCGTCGGGCAGCAGCGGCACGCGCCAGACGCAGTTGCCGCGCGTCACGGCCAGGTACAGCACGCGCTCGTCCGGCGACAGCGCCACGCCGTTGGGGCTGGGCACGTTGGCCAGCAGCAGGTCGAGCTGGCGGTTCGGCCGCAGCCGGTACAGCCGCCCCGACGGGTCGTGCAGGCCGCTCTGGCCCTGGTCGGTGAAATACAGGTTGCCCTGGCTGTCGAAGACGAGGTCGTTCACGCCCTTGAAGCGCTCGCTGTTGCGCCGCTCCAGGTAGGGGCTGACCTGGCCGCTGGCCACATCCAGGCGCACCAGGCCGTTCTTGTAGTCGGTGATGAGCAGCGTGCCGGCGTCGAGGAACTTCATGCCGTTGGGCTCGCCGTCGTACTCGGCCACCAGCGACCACCGCCCCTGCGGGTCGATCCGCAGCACGCGGCCCCAGGGGATGTCGGTCACGTAGAGGTTGCCGGCCTCGTCGAACACCGGGCCTTCGAGAAAGGAATCGGTCACCGCGCCGCCGCGGTTGGCATCGGCCCAGGCGCTGCGCTCGCGCCGGCGCAGGTCTTCTGGCATCGCGCTGAACAGATCCAGTTCGCGGACTTCGGGGGCTTGCAGCAGAAACATGGCGGATTCCTTCAAAAACCGTACAGGTGCGCCGGGTTGTCGACGAGGATGCGGTCCAGCGTGGCCGGCGTGCCGGCCCAGGCCCACAGCAGATCGACGAGATCGGCGTCGTTCACGCTGCCGGGCACCTCGGTGGTGTGCGGCCAGTCGCTGCCCCAGACCAGCCGCTCGGGCGCGGCGCGCACCAGCGCCCGACCCAGCGGCAGCGTATCGGCGTACGACGGGCCATGCACCGTGGAGCGCATGTAGGCGCCCGAGAGCTTGACCCAGGTATTGCCGCCGTCGAGCAGCCGGCGCAGCGCATCATAGGCCGTGCCCCGCGTGCCCTCGGCCGGATCGATGCGGCCCAGGTGGTCGACCACCAGCGGCACCGGCAGCGCGGCCAGCACCGAGGCCAGCTGCACCAGCTGCTCCGGGTGCACGAAGACCTGGATGTGCCAGCCCAGGCGCCGCACCTTGCCGGCCAGCGTGGTCAGCATCTGCTGCGTGGTCCGGCCCCAGGACTGCGGGCTGACGAAGTTCACGCGCAGCCCGCACACGCCGCGCGCCGCCAGCAGGTCCAGCTCCGCGTCGCCCACCTCCTGGGCCACCACGGCCACGCCGCGCGCGCTGTCGCCCAACTGCGCCAGCGCATCCAGCGTGCCGGCGTTGTCGGTGCCGTAGGTGGACGGCGTGACCACCACCGCGCGCTGCGTGCCCAGGCGCTGCTGCAGCCGCCGGTAGGCGGCCACGGGCGCGTCGGGCGGCTGGCGCGTCCAGTGCGGCGACGGCGCGAAGCGCGCATCGAAGATGTGCATGTGGCTGTCGCAGGCCAGCGGCGGCAGCGTCTGCACGGGCCGGTCCAGGCCCGCGGAATGCGGCACGGCGCCGGTCATGGCTTGTTCGCGGCGACCTTCGCCGCCACGCACAAAGCTGGAGAGAAATACATGCGGTTCATGGAAGAGTCATCCTGCGGTCTTTCAGTCGGCCTTGATATCCAGCTCCCGCGCGATGCGGGTATAGGTGGCCACTTCGCGGCGCACCTGTTCGGCGAACGGCGCGCCGCAGCGCGGTGCGGCTTCGAGGCCCAGGCCGCGCAGCTTGTCGGCCGCGGTGGCGCTGCCGGCAAAGCCGGCGGCCACGGCCTCCAGCGCCTGCACCACGGGTGCGGGCACGCCTGCGGGGGCCAGCACGCCGTACCAGGCATCGGCCGAGAAATCGCCGCCGCCGGCCTGCGCAAAGGTCGGCACCTGCGGCAGCAGCGCCGAGCGCCTGGGCGCGGCCACCGCCAGCGCCGTGAGCTTGCCGCTCTGGATCTGCGGCAGCACCGAGCCCAGCGTGGCGAACGAGCTGTCGAGCTGCCCACCCATCAGGTCGGTCGCCACCGGCGATGCGCCCTTGTAGGGGACGTGGTTGAAGCGCAACCCATTGGCCTGCGCGAACATCTCGGTCGCGAAGTGGACCGAGCTGCCCACGCCGGGCGAGCCCACCGTCACCCGGCCCGGCTCCTTGCGCGCCAGCGCCATGTAGTCGCCCAGCGTGCGCACCTGGAGCGCCGGCCCCACCACCAGCACCGTGGGGCTGGTGGCCACAGTGCACAGCGGCTGGAAGGACTGGATGGCGTCGAACTTCACCCGCGAGCCGTAGAGCGCCGGGATCATGGCGTGGTTGGTGGCGCCGAGCAGCAGCGTGTAGCCGTCGGCCGGCGCGCTGGCCACGGCCTGCGCCGCCAGGATGGTGTTGGCGCCGGGCTTGTTCTCGACCACGAAGGGCTGCCCCAGCGCGCGGCCCGCATGGTCGGCAAAGGCGCGGGCCACCACGTCGGTGGGGCCGCCAGCGGCAAAGCCCACCACCAGCCGCACCGGCCTGGACGGATAGGCGCCCGGCTGCGCAAGGCAGAGGCCGAACGCTACCAAAAGAGAAGCTGCCAGCGCTTTACCAGCAAGCGCCAGAGGCCGATTTGGCTTGAACATATGGAGTCTCCTTGCAGTCTCAATCCATGCGAACGGCGCAGGCGCCTGGCCCGCGCCGCCCGCCTACTCCTTCTTGATGCCTGCGGCCTTGATGGTCTCGGCCCACCGTGCGGATTCCGCCGCCAGGCGCCTGCGGAACTCATCCGGCTGCGAGCCCACGATCTCCGAGCCCAGCGCATCGAAGCGGGCCTTGACCTCGGGCATGGCCAGCACCTCCCGCACGGCAGCGTTGAGCCGGGCCACGATCTCGGCCGGCGTGGCACTGGGCACGAACATGCCGTTCCACTCATAGACCTCGTAGCCCTTCACGCCGGCTTCGCCGATGGTGGGGACGTTGGGGAACAGGGAGTTGCGCTTGGCCGACGTGATGGCCAGGGGCTTGAGCGCCCCGCCCTTGATGTGGCTGCTCAGCGCCGGCAGGTTGAAGAAGCCCATGTCCACTTCACCCGCAAGAATCGCCTGCAGCGCCAATCCTCCAGCGCGATACGGCACATGCAGCATCTTGATGCCGACGCCCTGGTTGAACAGCTCGGCCCCCATGTACTGCACGGTGCCCTGGCCGCCCGAGCCGAAGGTCAGCTTGCCGGGCTCCTTGGCAGCCGCCGCGATGAGTTCCTGCAGCGTGTTGTAGGGCGAGTTCTTGGGCACCACCACCAGCATGGGCGTCACACCCACCAGCGCCACCGGCTGCAGGTCCTTGTCGGCATCGAAAGGCAGCTTCTGCAGATGCGGGTTGATGGACAGCGGCGTCGCGTCGTACAGCACCGTGTAGCCGTCGGGCTGGGCCTGCGCGACCGATGCCGCGCCAATGACGCCGCTGGCGCCCGCCTTGTTCAGCACGACGACGGACACTTTGAGCCTGGTTCCCAGATGCTGGGCAAGCACCCGGGCCAGGGCATCGGCCGTTCCGCCCGGCGCGTAGGGCACCACCAGCGTGATCGGCTTGCTCGGCCAGCTCGATGCGGCGGCGGGAAGCGCACCGAACCCAGCCGCCAGCGCAGCGGCCAGCACGTTGAAATTGCGACGGTTCATGACGTGTTCTCTCCTCTGAAGTCGAAACGGGAAGGGATCAGGCCGTGGCCGCGCTGTTCAGCACCGCCAGCGCATTGCGCGCGGCGCCCAGGCCCATGTTCACATAGGCGTCGCTGGTCACGCCACCGATGTGCGGGCTGAGGATGAAGCCCGGCTGGTGCTGGAACGGGTGGCCGGCCACCATGGGCTCGATGGCAAAGCTGTCCAGCCCCGCCATGCGCACCTGGCCGCCCTGCACCGCGGCCAGCAGCGCGGCCTCGTCGATCAGACCGCCACGCGCGGTGTTGACCACGATCACGCCGCGCTTGCAGCGCGCCAGCGTGTCGGCGTTCAGCAAGCCGCGATTGTCATCCGTCAGCGGGCAGTGCAAAGAGATCGCATCGCTCTCGCGCCAGAGGGTTTCCAGGTCGGCGGGCTGCACGAAGTCCGGCAGGTTCTTGGCAAAGGGATCAAAGCCAAGCACGCGCATGCCCAGTGCATCGGCCATCTTCGCAAAGCGCAGGCCGATCGCGCCCAGGCCCACCAGGCCGATGGTGCGCCCGCCCAGCTCCAGGCTCTTGTGCGTGGCCTTGTCCCAGTGGCCGGCGTGCATGCGCTCGTCGAGCTGCGGCACCGACTTGGCGCAGGCCAGCAGCAGCGCCAGGGCCTGCTCGGCCACCGCGGCGGCGTTGGCGCCCACGGCGGCCACCACCTCGATGCCGCGCTGCTTGGCCGCCACCTTGTCGATGGTGTCGGTGCCGCTGCCGTGCTTGGAGATCACCCTCAGCGAAGGCGCGGCGTCCATGGCGGCCGCACCGACCTTGCTGTAGCGCATGATGATGGCGGCCGGATCGTGCTCGCGGCACAGCGCGACGATGTCATCCTCGCTGGGCGTCTTGCCGGCATAGACGATGCGGTAGTCGGCCAGCAGCGCCAGCGCCTGGGGCGCCAGGTCGGCGGCGGTGATGAGGATGTTGCCGCGGCTCACAGGGTCTCTCCTTCCTTGAGCACGCCGGCGGCGCGCAGCGCGGCCGGCAGCCACTTCGAGGCCGTGTCGCCCCGGGCGATCGCATCGATGCGCGCCGCCTCGTCGGCCACCTTCTTCACCGCCAGCGCCAGCATGGCCGGCGCCTTGGCGCGCTCGATCACGACCACGCCGTCGGCATCGCCCACCACCAGGTCGCCCGGGTTCACCGTGGCGCCGCCGCAGCTGATCGGGTGGTTGATGCGCCCGGGCACGAACTTGGTCGGGCCCGCCGGGTTGAAGCCGGCGCTGAACACCGGAAAGCCCAGTTCCAGCAATTCGAGCTTGTCGCGGATCGCGCCGTCGACGATCACGCCGCCCAGGCCGATCTTCTTGCAGGCGCTGAGCATCAGCGTGCCCATCAGGGCCGCGGTCTGGTCGCCCTTGCCGTCGATCACCAGGATGTCGCCGGGCTGGGCCAGCGCAATGGCGGCATGGATCATGAGGTTGTCGCCGGGGCGCACCTCGACGGTGAAGGCCGGGCCGGCGAGCTGCATGCGCTCGTGCACGGGCGCCACGCGGGCGTTCATGGTGCCGCGGCGGCCCGCCACGTCGGCGAGGATGGCGGCCTGGAAGCTAGCGGCCTGCTGGACGACATCGGCGCCCACGCGCTCGATGTTGCGGATGATTTCGGGGAGTTGGGTCATGGTGGTGCTTCAAAGAAGAAGGGGAAAAGAGAGAGGCCGGCCTCAGTCCAGGCTGGCGCCCGAGCGCTTGACGATTTCGCCCCAGCGCGGGATCTCGGTCTTGAGCAGCTGGCTGAACTGCTCGGGGCTGCCGCCCAGCACGTCGCCGCCTTCGGAGCGCAGGCGCTCGGCCACGTCGGGTTGCTTCAGCGCCTGGTTGATGGCCTGGTTGAGCTTGTTCACGATGGCGGCCGGCGTGCCGGCGGGCGCGAGGATGCCGAACCACGAGATTGCGTCGAAATCCTTGTAGCCGGCCTCTGCCAGCGTCGGCGTGTCGGGCAGTTGCGACGAGCGGGTCTTGGAAGTGACCGCAATGGGCCGCAGCTTGCCGCTGCGCACATGGCCAAGCAGCGTGGGGATGGACGACATGTACAGGTCGACCTGGCCGCTCATCACGTCGGTCATGGCCTGGGCCGCGCCCTTGTAGGGCACGTGCCGCAGCTGGATGCCGGCGGCGTTCTCGGCCAGCTCACCCGCGAGGTGGGCCACGGTGCCGTTGCCGGAAAAGCCCAGCGTCAGCGACTCGGGTGCCTTCTTGGCCGCGGCCACCACGTCGGCATAGCTCTTGAAGGGCGAGGTCACCTGCGCCACCATCACGATGGGCGACGACGACACCAGGGCCACCGGCGCCAGGTCCTTCAGCGGCTTGTAGGGCAGCTTGGCGTACAGCGTGGGGTTGATCGCCAGGTTGCTGGTCTGCCCCATCACCAGCGTGTAGCCGTCGGGCTGCGCCTTGGCCGCCGCGTCCACGCCCAGGTTGCCGCCGGCGCCGGGGCGGTTGTCCACCACCACGCTCCACTGGTTCTGCTCGGCCACTTTCTGGGCCACGGTGCGCGCGATCATGTCGGTACCGCCGCCGGGCGGAAACGGCACGATCAGCCGGATCGGCTTGGCGGGGTAGTCGGACTGGGCGAAGGCCGTGCCGGCCGGCAGCGCCAGGGCGAGCAGGCCGGCGCCGGCGATGGCCATGCAGGCGGCCAGACGGCTGCGGGAAGCGGGGAAGAAACGCATGCTGGGGGTCTCCTTGTGTGTTCAGCAAACTTGCCGGGCACCCGGGCCTGGCATGGAGGCGATTGTGGAAAAACGTTTCAATCCATACAATGACGTTGCACAGAACGGAACAAAACAGCCATGGAAAACCCTGAACACCCTGCTTCCAGATCGCGCCGTACTGCGCCTTCCGGTGCCCCGGCAGCGCCCTCCGCGCCCGCGGGCAACGATGGCGGCGTCATCGCGGTGACGCGCGCGCTGCAGGTGCTCGATGCCTTTGCGCTGGGCGAGTCGCAGCTACCGCTGGCCGAACTCAGCCGCCGCTGCGGCCTGCACAAGACCACGGTGCTGCGGCTGGCGCGCACGCTGGCGCAATCGGGCTACCTGGTGCAGCGCGACGACGGCGACTGGCGGCTGGGCCCGTCGGCGGGCTGGCTGGGGGCGCGCTACCAGGCGGGTTTCGACGTGCAGAACGTGCTGGAGCCGGCGCTGCGCGCGCTCACGCAGAGCAGCGGCGAAAGCGCGGCCTTCTATGTGCGCGAGGGCAATGTGCGCACCTGCCTGGTGCGCGTCGAGGGGCCGCAAGCGCTGCGCCACCACGCGCGCATGGGCGAGGGCCTGCCGCTGGACCAGGGTTCGCCAGGCCGCGTGATCCTGGCGTTCTCGGGCGCGCCGGGCCGGGTCTACGAGCAGATCCGCAAGCAGGGCTACCAGTGGTCGATCGGCGAGCGCGAAACCGGCGTGGCCACCGTGTCGGCGCCGGTCTTCGGCATGAACCAGCGGCTGCTGGGCTCGGTCTGCATCTCGGGCCCCGAGTCGCGCCTGCCGCCCGCCACGCTCGAAAAACTGGCGCCGCTGGTAATGAACGCAGCCCGCCAGCTCTCGTACGCGCTGGCCGGCAACGCCAGCGCCGCGCCCACCGCGCTACCGCCCAGCCGCTGGCATCCGTGATACCGTTGCGCCATACCTATCGCAGCAACCCTGGAGACAAGCCGTGAGCCGCTACCCCCTGCCCGATCTCAATACCCTGCCGCCCGACATCCAGCAGCGCATTCTCGAAGTGCAGGAGAAGGCCGGCTTCATCCCCAACGTCTTCCTGGCCTTTGCACGGCGGCCGGCCGAGTGGCGCGCCTTTTTCGCCTACCACGATGCGCTGATGCTGAAGGAGGAAGGCTCGCTGACCAAGGGCGAGCGCGAGATGATCGTCACCGCCACCAGCGCGCACAACCAGTGCCTGTACTGCGTGGTGGCGCACGGCGCGCTGGTGCGCATCTACGAGAAGCAGCCGCTGCTGGCCGACCAGCTGGCGGTGAACTGGCGCAAGGCCGACATCACGCCGCGCCAGCACGCGATGCTCGACTTTGCGATGAAGGTCTGCACCCGCTCGCAGGAAATAGCCGATGCCGATTTCGACGCGCTGCATGCGCACGGCTTCGACGACGAGGATATCTGGGACATCGCGGCGATCACCGCGTTCTTCGGCCTGTCGAACCGCATGGCCAGCTTTGCCGGCATGCAGCCCAACACCGAGTTCTTCCTGATGGGCCGGCTGCCGCGGCAGAAATGAAACAGGCATGAAAAAAAGGGTGGCTCGGCCACCCTTGGTTTTTTCGCGCGTGCCGCGCGCCTATTCGTCGTCGCCCGCTGGCCAGTCGCGGATGTAGGCCTTGAGCATCTTGTTCTCGAAGTTCTGGCTGTCCACCACGGCCTTGGCCACGTCGTAGAAGCTGATCACGCCCATCAGCATCTTCTTGTCCATCACCGGCATGTAGCGCGCGTGGCGGTCCAGCATCATGCGGCGCACCTCGTCGAGCTCGGTCTCTGTGGTGCAGGTGAGCGGCGCATCGTCCATGGCGCTGCGCACCTGCTGCGCGCCGGCGTCGCCGCCGCTCTTGACGATGGTGACGATGACCTCGCGGAACGTCAGCATGCCCACCAGTTCGCCATGGTCCATCACGACCAGCGAACCGATGTCCTTGTCGGCCATGGTTTCGATGGCGGTACTCAGTGGCTCGTCCACGTTCACGGTGTACAAGGTGTTGCCCTTGACGCGCAGGATGTCGCTGACTTTCATGGCGTTATCTCCCAATTGACCCAGATACGGCCGCAGGCCTGATAAGCCACAAATATAGCCGACAATCATCCGCAGTCCACACGAATCAGGAGACTTTGCATGCCCGGATTTTCCGACCCCGGCTTCGATACGCTGAGCCTGCACGCCGGCGCCCAGCCCGACCCCGCCACCGGTGCGCGCGCCACTCCCATCCACCTGACCACCTCGTTCGTCTTCGAGTCCAGCGACCACGCGGCCAGCCTGTTCAACCTGGAACGGCCCGGCCACGTCTACAGCCGCCTGAGCAACCCGACCAATGCCGTGCTGGAGCAGCGCGTCTCGGCCCTGGAAGGCGGCGTGGGCGCCATCGCCGTGGCCAGCGGCCAGGCGGC
>JBLZYV010000087.1:0-16268 GCA_050282565.1 Comamonas sp. | reverse complement strand
AACTGCTCACGCTGTCGAGCTACGCCCTGGTGGCGCTGCGCCGTGACCATACGGTTTCCACCGAGGCCGGCATGAAATACTTCGTGCTGGGCGCGATGGCCAGCGGCTTCCTGCTCTACGGCCTGTCGATGATCTACGGCGCCACGGGTTCGCTGGACCTGGGCGAGGTGTTCAAGGCCGTGAACTCCGGCCAGATCCGCCACCAGGTGCTGGTGTTCGGCCTGGTGTTCGTGGTGGCCGGCCTGGCCTTCAAGCTGGGTGTGGTGCCTTTCCACATGTGGATTCCCGACGTGTACCAGGGTGCTCCCACGGCCGTGACCGCCATCGTCGGCGGTGCGCCCAAGTTCGCCGCGTTCGCCATCGCCATCCGCCTGTTGGTGGACGGTCTGCTGCCGCTGGCCATCGACTGGCAGCAGATGCTGGCCGTGTTGGCCATCGGTTCGCTGCTGATCGGTAACCTGGCCGCTATCGCACAAAGCAACATCAAGCGCATGCTGGCGTACTCGACCATTTCGCAGATGGGCTTCGTGCTGCTGGGCCTGATGTCCGGAGTGGTCGACGGTAACGTCGAAGCCCTGGCCGCGGGCAATGCCTACAGCTCGGCCATGTTCTATGTCGTGAGCTATGTGTTGACGGCGTTGGCAGCCTTCGGCGTGATCCTGCTGCTGGCCCGCGAAGGCTTCGAAAGCGAAGAGATCTCCGATTTCGCTGGCCTGAACCAGCGCAGCCCGCTGTACGCCGCGGTCATGGCGATCTGCCTGTTCTCGATGGCTGGTATTCCGCCGCTGGTGGGCTTCTACGCCAAGCTGTCGGTGCTGCAGGCTCTTATCGCTGCCGGCAGCGGTTTGCATGTCGCGCTGGCCGTGTTCGCCGTGGTCATGTCCCTGATCGGCGCCTTCTACTACCTGCGCGTCGTGAAGGTGATGTACTTCGACGAGCCGATCACCGCCACCCAGGTATCCGCACCTTTCGATGTGCGCGCGGTGCTGGTGATCAACGGCGCCCTGGTGCTGGTGCTGGGCATCGTGCCGGGCGGCTTGATGAGTCTGTGCGCCGACGCCGTGCTGCGCGCGCTGGCAACCTGATGCAACTGCTGGCTGGTCCGTTCAAGCCATGACGGCATCTGTTTGGCTGGTGATCGTGCTGGCGCTGGTGGCGGCAAATCTGCCCTTCGTCAACCAGCGCTGGTTTGCCGTGCGGCCCGTTCCGCGGCAGGCGGGCCACCGTAAGGCGCGTGCATGGCGCTTGCTGGAGCTGTTCGTGCTCTATGCGGTGGTTGGCCTCGTGGCCGGATTGCTGGAAGGGCGGCTCGGCCAGCGTAGTCCCCAGGGCTGGGAGTTCTATGCCATCACGGGAGCCCTGTTCGTGACCCTGGCGTTTCCCGGTTTCACCTACCAGTACCTGCTCCGCAGGTCCAGGCACTGAGCGGTAAGATATCCGGGTCAGGGCGCTTGGCCAGCGCCGGGGGCCGTGTTCATGAAAGTCTTCAACCTCGTCTGTCCGCTCCAGCATGTCTTCGAGGGCTGGTTTGCGTCCGAGGCGGATCTTGCAGACCAGCAGCAGCGCGGTCTGTTGACCTGTCCCATGTGCGGTGCAGGTGACATCACGAAGGGGCTGAGTGCACCTCGCCTGAACCTGAAGGGGCACAAGAATGCCCTGCCTCCAGAGCAGGCCGCCACAGGCAACCCTCAGGAAATGGCCCGCCGGTGGCTGGAATGGTCGCGCCAGGTGGTGGCCCATACCGACGACGTGGGGGCCGAGTTTGCCGAGCAGGCGCGCAAGATGCACCGCGGGGAGATGGACCAGCGGGCCATCCGCGGCACGCTGTCGGGACAGGACTACGAATCCCTGTCCGACGAAGGGGTGGACGTGCTTCCCCTGTGGCTGCCGGAATCCGCCAAGCAAACCCTGCAGTAGGCCCACTCAGGGCGCTGGCTCGTCGAAGACGAAGCCCACGCCATACACCGACCGGATGCAGTCGGTTTCCTCGCCCATCGCGGCCTTGAGCTTCTTGCGCAGATTCTTGACGTGGCTGTCGATCGCCCGGTCGCTCACATCGAGTGCGTCGGCGTAAGCCAAGTCCAGTAGCTGGCTGCGAGAGTAGATCTTGCCCGGCTTGGCGCGCAGGATGCGCAGCAGCGTGAATTCGCGCCGGGTCAAGGCCAGCGGCTGGCCCTGCCAGCTGGCCTGGAAACTGTCCTCGTCCAGAGCCCAACCGGTTGCGGTGCCGGTTGCCGCAGGCGGGGTTTCTGGCACCGCCGGCGTGGCCCGGCGCAGCACCGTCTTGACGCGGGCGACAAGTTCGCGCGGCGAGAAGGGCTTGCAGACATAGTCGTCTGCGCCCATTTCCAGGCCGATCAGCCGATCCACTTCCTCGACCTTGGCCGTGACGCAGATCACCGGGCAGAGCCGGTCGCTGCTGCAGGCCTCCAGGATGGCGAGGCCGTGGGTGCCGGGCAGCATCAGGTCGAGGATGGCGAGATCGGGCGGATCGGCGCGCAGGGCCTCCAGGGCCTGGGTGCCGTCGGTGAAGTGATCGACCTGGTAGCCGGCATGCCGGAGGTAGTCGACGATGACGGAAGCGATGTCGGCCTCGTCTTCGGCCAGGACAATGCGCAGGGTAGGGCGGGTCATGGTGGCGTGGAGGTCAATGGCAGCCGGATGCAGATGCGCAGGCCGCCCAGGGGGGAATGCATGGCCAGGATTTCGCCGCCATGCGCCTGTACGATGCTGCGGCAGATCGCGAGGCCCAGCCCCGAGCCGCCGCTGGCGCGGCTGCGCGAGGCATCGGCACGAAAGAAGCGTTCGAACAGCTGCGGCAACTGCTCACCGGTCACGCCCGGCGCCGTATCGTCGATGCAGATCTCCCAGGCAGCCCGGGTGCCGAAGTGGCCCGGAATCCGCCGGGAGTGCCACTCGACGCGGCCCCCCGCATCGGTATAGCGCGAGCTGTTCTCCAGGATGTTGGCAAAGACCTGGTGCAGTTGCTCCGGGCTGCCATGCACCGAGCCTGGGGCGATGTCGCGCTGCAGCGCAGCAGGCGGGGGCAGGGCGATGCCGCGCTGCTCATACCGGGCGCGCATGGCGTCGATGCTCTCAAGCACCAGTGCATGCATGTCGATGGCCGTGGATGCGTGCCGATCCTGCTCCTGTGCCACCGAGGCCGGCTGCGCCTGCCCCAGGCTGGCGCGCAGGTCGCTCACCAGGGCGGTCAGGCGCATGGTCTGCCCGTGGAGCCGGTTGGCTGTCTGGGCATCGAAGCTGCGGATACCGTCCTGCAAGGCCTCGATTTCGGCGCGCATCGCGGCCAGCGGGGTGCGCAGCTCATGGGCCACCTGGCTCAGCCAGTCGGCCTGCTGCGCCTGCGCGTGCTGCAGTTGCTCGGCCATGTGGTTGTACTGCCGGGTGAGTTGCGCGAGTTCGTCGCTGCCCCGCACCGGAATGCGGTGCTCCAGCTGCCCGGCGGCAAACGAGCGCGCTCCGGCGGACAGGGCATCGATGGGCTGCATCCAGCGGCGGCTCAGCCACCAGGTCAGCCCCATCGCCACCAGCAGGCCCAATACCCCGGCGGCGCAGAGGAAGACGAGATGCTCGCGCAGGAAGGCGCTGTCGATCTGGGTTCGCAGGTAGGGCGGTGGTCGCAGCAGCAGCGTGCCGATCAGGCGGTGCTCGGCATCCAGCAGCGGATTGACGGCGCTGCCCGGCGCCATGGCCACGCCCGCAATGAGCGTGCCGTTCTTGTCCAATAGGCCCAGGCGCTCCTGGATCGGGTGGCGTTCGATGGGGCGCGGCTGCTCGCTCTGGCTGGGGCCGATCGTGGCCCTGCGGGGCTCTGCCGGCGTGCTCGCCGTGCCGCGGCTCCTTCCCGCCGTGACCAG
This sequence comes from Comamonas sp., assembly GCA_050282565.1. Lineage (GTDB taxonomy): Bacteria > Pseudomonadota > Gammaproteobacteria > Burkholderiales > Burkholderiaceae_C > Comamonas. Next base: position 12,390 of record JBLZYV010000087.1, on the reverse strand, counting down.
TTGCTGCCAGCGCTCCGGGGTGAGGGTGCTCCAGTCCTGCTGGGTCGCATACTCGCGCCGCAGCTGGCCTTCAAGGTATTCCAGGCGACCCAGTTCGATCTGGGCCACGTAGGGGCCCAGGCCTCTTTGCAGGCTCCAGTACGAGAAAACGCCGAAACCCAGCAGCAGACCCAGCAGCAGCCAGGTGAGCGCGAGGAAAACGCGGGTGCGTAGACGCAGCGATGACATGCGCGGTCGAGGGACAGATTTCAATAACCTACCCGCTGGCCGGACAGCATGGAGCATTCAGGAGACAGCGGCGAGCGTGGAGCGGATCAACGTTTAGCGGGGGCCGATCGACGCCCGGGGCAGGGGGATGGCGACGAGTGTACCGTTTTGCTTGCGGCAGACGGCATCGGCGGGCTTGCCGTCCTTGGCAGCCAGCTTGACCTTCGCGCCTTCCTTGAGCTTGGCGCACGCGGCCACCGCTTCGGGCGCGGGCTGGGCAGCGGGGCTGGCGGCCGTTGCGGCATGGCCGCGGCCGGCGAACAGCATGGCGGCGCTAAGCGCGAGGGTACCCAGGAACGCGTAGGAATAGATGGTGCGGTGCATGCAATGTCCTCCGATGGTGCTTTTGGTATTCGGGTGGCATCGCCGCCCTCGTGGTGAGCGGCGATGCCGGTACAGGAAGAAATTCACTGGAGTGTGTTTTCGCTGCCTGAGCCTTCACTGTAGTAATCAATTGAGGAGGAACTTGGGCCTGTGGCGCCGCGAATGTTTCCGTATGCTGCACTGCACGTAAAGGACCAGTGGTTAGGATGAACTCGGGCACAATGCCGGGCATGTTGATGTATCCCCACATTGATCCGGTGGCCGTCCAGATCGGGCCGCTTGCCGTGCACTGGTATGGCCTGACCTATCTGGCGGCCTTTGGCCTGTTCATGCTGATGGGCATCCGGCGCCTGCGGCACCAGCCTTTTGCCTCGGTGGTCGACCCGGCGCCGTGGGCGCGCAAGGATGTCGAGGACATCCTGTTCTACGGCGTGCTCGGCGTGATCGTCGGTGGGCGGCTGGGCTACTGCCTGTTCTACAAGCCGGGGTTCTACCTCACCCATCCGCTGGAGATCTTCGCGGTGTGGCAGGGCGGCATGAGCTTCCACGGTGGCCTATTGGGTGTGATCGTCGCGATGGTGCTGTTCGCCCGCGGCCGTCGGCGCCCCTGGCTGCAGGTGGCAGACTTTGTGGCACCCTGCATTCCGCTGGGTCTGGCGGCCGGTCGTGTCGGCAATTTCATCAATGGTGAGCTGTGGGGCCGCTTTTCTTCGATGGATCTGCCCTGGGGCATGGTGTTTCCGCAAAGCGGCTCGATGATGCCGCGCCATCCGTCGCAGGTCTACCAGTTCCTGCTGGAAGGGCTGCTGCTCTTCGTCGTGCTGTGGCTGTATGCCCGCAAGCCGCGCGGCCAGGGGCAGGTGGCCGGCGTGTTCCTGATCGGCTATGGCGTGCTGCGTTTCGTGGTCGAGTATTTCCGCGAGCCCGACGACTTTCTGGGCCTGCTGTCGCTGGGCCTGAGCATGGGCCAGTGGCTGTGCGTGCCGATGGTGATCGCCGGCGTGTACCTGTGGCACCGGGGCCGGCCGGCGGCGTAGCGCGGCCTTCGCTTTCCTCAGCAAGAGCATGCCCCGGCATGCTCTTTTTTTATCTGTTTGTGACCGGCGATCGGCGGATGACCGCAGGGAGCGCCTTTGGCGGGCGTGCTACCGATTGGTACAAACACCAGCACGGGATTTCAAATAATTTTCCATAATTATGCGTAAGAATGCAGAATAACCCGTTCTGAACGAGCCTTTGTTTTCCCGTTCCTGCGGGGCAAGGAGTTGCCGTGACCGTGTCGATCCAGCCATTGCACAACGAAGCCGCCGCGCAGCTGCGCGAGCTGATCTTCGGCGGCGGCCTGCGTCCGGGGCAGTTTCTCGACGAGAAGGCGCTGTGCGACCAGCTGGCCGTGTCGCGCACGCCGCTGCGCGAGGCCCTGAAGATCCTGGTGGCCGAAGGGCTGCTGCGCCACGAGCCGCGGCGCGGCTGCTTTGTCGAGGAGATCACCGAGCGCGACCTCGACGAGATCTTTCCCGTGATCGCGCTGCTGGAAGGGCGCGCGGCCTACGAGGCCGCCAGCAAGATGACGGCCGCCGACCGGGCCGTGCTCGACGTGATGCACGAGCAGCTGGCCCAGCACGCCGAGGCGGGCGACATCGAGGCCTACTACCGGATGAACCACCAGATCCACGAGGCCTTCATCACCCTGGCCAACAACCGCTGGCTGGCGCAGACCATCGCCGACCTGCGCCGCATCCTGCGCCTGGCGCGGCTGCAGCAGCTCAGCGCGCCGGGGCGCCTGGTGCACAGCCTGCGCGAGCACCAGGAAATCTATGCCGCCGTGTGCGGCGGCAGCCCCGAGGCTGCCGAGTCCGCCATGCGCAACCACCTGCTGCAGCAGCGCCGGGCGCTGCAGCGCATGACTTCGTTGACCCTGTCGAGGATGGCCTGATGACTGAAACCACCACCCCTACCGCTTCCTGGCTGGACCGCAGCTCCGCGCTGCTCCGATCCGTGGGTATCAACACCGAGCGCGGCAAGCCCAGGAAGGCCGATGCCCAGGCCGAGCCCGAGCGCTCCACCGCCGAGCGGCTCAAGGCCACGCTGCGCCGTGGCGCCGAGGCCCTGTCGCCGCGCGAGCTGCGCCGCCTGCTGGCCGACATGCAGGCCGCCAGCGCCAGCGAGCTGAGCGACGTGGAGGGCGGCCGCCTGGCCGAGCAGCTGATGCAGTGGTATGCCGCGGCCAAGGCCCCCGAGCGCCAGGACTTCTGGCTGCTGATGTGCGAGCAGTTCGTGCCCGACGTCGAGAAGATCCGCTCGGCGCGGCAGAAGTACGAGCAGGCACTGGGCACGGCCGATGCCGGCGCCGCCGAGCGCCAGCTGCGCCAGACGCTGGCCACGCCGCGCACCCGGCTGCTGCAGCGCTTTGCGGTGCCGGCCGAGGGCATGCGCTTCCTGCTCGACCTGCGGGCCGAGCTGCTGCCGCAGCTCAAGGGCGACAAGCGCCTGCTGGCGCTCGATGCCGAGCTGGAGTACCTGTTCTCCGGCTGGTTCGACGTGGCCTTTCTCGAACTCAAGCGCCTGTCGTGGGACTCGCCGGCCTCGCTGCTCGAAAAGCTCATCAAGTACGAGGCGGTGCACGACATCCGCAGCTGGTCCGACCTGAAGAACCGCCTGGACAGCGACCGTCGCTGCTACGGCTTCTTCCACCCGCGCCTGCCCACCGAGCCGCTGATCTTCGTGGAGGTGGCGCTGGTGGACAAGATGTCCGACAGCATCACGCCGCTGCTCGACGAGTCGGCCGCGGACGCCGACCTGGCGCGCGCCACGACGGCCATCTTCTACTCGATCAGCAACACCCAGGCGGGCCTGCGCGGCGTGAGCTTTGGCGACTCGCTGATCAAGCACGTGGTCGACACGCTGCTGCAGGACTTTCCCAAGCTGCGCCAGTTCGCCACGCTGTCGCCGATCCCGGGTTTCCGCAGCTGGCTGGGCAAGAACAGCGCCAGCGTGTGGGAAGGCATGGACAAGCGCCGCAAGGAAGAGCTTGCCAAGGCGCTGGGCAAGCCCGAGGCCACCCCGGCCGACTGGCTCGCTGCGGCCGACGCGGCGCTGACGCTGCCGGCCGATACACCCGTCAGCCGGGCGCTGCTGCACGCGGCGGCGCAGTACCTGGGGCGGGGCTTGGACAGCGGCCGGCCGCTCGATGCGGTGGCGCGCTTCCACCTGGGCAATGGCGCCCGGGTCGAGCGGCTGAACTGGGCGGGCGACCCGTCCACCAAAGGCGTGAAGCAGTCCTTCGGCATGATGGTCAACTACCTGTACGACCTCAAGCGCCTGGACAAGCACCGCGCGCTGCTGGCGCAGGGCAAAATCCCGCTGTCATCGGCGATCGAGGCTTTGCTCAAGCCATGATCGATATACAAAAAAGATAGCTGCTGGCGCTTGTCACTATTGATTTTCAGATAGAAAAATATATAAAACCATTGAGAATCAAGCGCAGGCAGCTCATCTTTTGATAACAAGAGGTCCGCGATTCCCTGCCGGCGCCGCATGCATGAGCGGCACGGCGCATTACAACCAAGGAGACCAGCATGCACCCATCCATACTGCCGCAGCGCGGCCGCAGGCGTTTTCTCACCCAGGCAGCCGCAGGCGCGGGCGCGGCGCTGGCCGCCCCCTGGGCCTGGGCCGACGCGGCCCACGACTGGCCCGCCAAGCCCGTGACCTGGATCGTGCCGTTTCCCGCAGGGGGCGGCACCGATGCGTTCGCGCGGCCGCTGTCCGCGCAATTCGCCAAGACCACGGGCAAGACCCTGGTCATCGACAACCGCGGCGGCGCCGGCGGCACGCTGGGTGCCAGCGTCGCGGCGCGCCAGCCGGCGGACGGCTACTACTTCTTCATGGGCGGCACGCACCATGTGATCGCGCCTTCGGTCTACCCCAAGCTCGACTACGACATCGAGAAGGACCTGCTGCCGCTGGCAATGCTGGCCAAGGTGCCGCAGGTGATCGTCATCAACCCGAAGAAGATCAAGGCCGCCAGCTTCCAGGAACTGCTGGCGCAGATCCGCGCCAACCCCGGCAAGCTCACCTACGCGTCTGCCGGCCCCGGCAGCAGCCACCACCTGGCGGGCGAGCTGTTCAAGATCCAGACCAAGACCGACATCCTGCACGTGCCCTACAAGGGCGCCGGCCCGGCGCTGCAGGGCCTGATCGCCGGTGAGGTCGACATGCTCTTCGACGGCCTGGGCTCGTCCGCCGCGCACATCGCCGCCGGGCGCATCAAGGCGCTGCTGGTGGCGGGCGCGCAGCGCAACCCCGCGCTGCCCGACGTGCCCTGCGCCGCCGACGTGGGCCTGCCCGACTACAACGTCGCCACCTGGTACGGCCTGTGGGCCATCAAGGGCACGCCGCAGCCTATCCAGAGCCGCATGCTCGACGAGGTGCGCAAGCTGGGCGAATCGCCCGACATCCGCTCCGTCTGGGCCAAGAACGGCGCCGAGTACGGCAGCATGACGCAGCCGCAGTTCGCCGCCTTCGTGCACGACGAGGTGCGCCGCTGGGCCCAGGTGGTCAAGGCCGCCAACGTCAAGATCGAATAGAAGGAATCCCCATGGCAGGACAGGTGCTCGCCATGCCGCTCGAAGGCGAAGGCATGGCCCAGGTGCTGCGCGTGGTGCTGCGCCACCCGGGCCGGCTCAACGCCATGTCGCGCGCGATGTGGCGCGAGCTACGCTCTGTTTTCGAGAGCGTGCAGCGCAGGCAGGATCTGCGCTGCGTGCTGATCGAAGGCGAGGACGAGGCCTTCTGCGCCGGTGGCGACATCTCCGAGTACCCGGGCTTCCGCTTCACCCCCGAGGGCCTGGCTGCATTCCACGACGGCGAGGTCTGGCCTGCGCTGCAGGCCATGCTCGACTGCGACGTGCCGCTGGTTGCCCACATCCGCGGCGCCTGCATGGGCGCGGGCGTGGAGATCGCCAGCTGCTGCGACCTGCGCCTGGCTGCCGACGATGCCCGCTTTGGCGCCCCCATCGCCAAACTGGGCTTTCCGATGGCGCCGCGCGAGGCCGCGCTGGTGGCGCGCGCCGTCGGCGACATGAAGGCGCGGCAGATGCTGCTCGAAGCCGCCGTGTTCTCGGCGGGCGAGATGGCGCAGGCCGGCTTTCTGAGCCGGGTGCTGCCGGCGGCCGGGCTGGCCGCCGACGTGCTCGCCACCGTGCGGCGCGTGGCCCGGCTCGCCCCCGGCGCCGCGCGGCTCAACAAGCGCACCTTGCGTGCGCTGGGGCAGGGTGCTGCGGTGCCCGAGCCCTACGCCTATGCCGGTTCGGCCGAGCACCATGAGGGTATTACCGCTTTCCTGGACAAGCGCGCGCCGCGATTCTGAGCGCTGGTCCGACTTCCATCCTTTTTCTCCTAGTGCATTCCGTTCTCCAGGCCTTTCCACCATGACCAACCAGAACCTGTTTTGCGCGCTGCGCGCCGCCTTTCCCGCCGATCTCGACCAGATCGCCATCGAAACCACCTCGCCCCGCGGCGAGGCGCTGCACTACAGCTGGCGCGACCTCGACCGCGCCAGCGCCCGCATCGCCAACCTGCTGGACGGGCTGAAGCTGCCGGCCGGCAGCCGCATCGCCGTGCAGGTCGAGAAATCGGTCGAGGCGCTGGCGCTGTACCTGGCGACGCTGCGCGCGGGCTACGTCTTCCTGCCGCTGAACACCGCCTACCAGAGCGCCGAGATCGAGTACTTCGTTGGCAACGCCGAGCCGGCTGTCGTGGTGTGCACGCCCGAGAATTTCGGCTGGGTGTCGAAGATCGCATTCACCAGCGGCACGCAGAACGTGTTCACGCTTGGCGACGACCGCAACGGCAGCCTGCTCGAACGCGCCGTGCACTGCAGCGACGACCACGAGCCCGCCGTGCGCGCGGCCGACGACATCGCCGCCATCCTCTACACCAGCGGCACCACCGGCCGCAGCAAGGGCGCCATGCTCACGCACGGCAACCTGCAGTCCAACGCCGTCGTGCTCAAGGACTACTGGGGCTGGAAGCAGGGCGACGTCTTGATCCACGCGCTGCCCATCTTCCACGTGCACGGGCTGTTCGTCGCCATCCACGGCGCGCTCATCAACGGCAGCAAGATGATCTGGTTCGCCAAGTTCGACCCCAAGGCCGCCATCGCTGCCATGGAGCGCGCCACTGTCTTCATGGGCGTGCCCACGCTCTACGTGCGCATGCTGGGCGAGAAGGCGCTGACCAAGGAGGCCGTGCGCCACATGCGATTGTTCATTTCGGGCTCGGCACCGCTCTTGATCGAGACCTTCCGCGAATGGCAGCAGCGCACCGGCCACACCATCCTTGAGCGCTACGGCATGAGCGAGACCATCATGCTCACGTCCAACCCCTACCAGGCCGACGCGCGCTTCGGCGGCCAGGACGAGCGCCGCGGCGGCACCGTCGGCTTTGCGCTGCCGGGCGTGGGCGTGCGCGTGCTGGGCGACGACGGCCAGCCCGTGCCGGCCGGCGAGATCGGCAACATCCAGGTGCAGGGCCCGAACGTGTTCCAGGGCTACTGGCGCATGCCCGAGAAGACGGCCGAGGAGTTCACCGCCGATGAACAGGGCGGCCGGTGGTTCAAGACCGGCGACGTGGGCAAGATCGACGAGCGCGGCTACGCCACCATCGTCGGTCGCAGCAAGGACCTGATCATCTCGGGCGGCTACAACGTCTACCCGGCAGAGATCGAGGGCTACATCAACGACATGCCCGGTGTGGCCGAGAGCGCGCTGGTCGGCGTGCCGCATCCGGACTTCGGCGAAGTCGGCGTGGCCGTGGTCATCGCCAAGCCCGGCACCCAGCTCGACGGCGAGCAGATCGTCGCCCAGCTCAAGAGCCAACTGGCCAACTTCAAGATCCCCAAGCGCTGCTTCGTCGCCACCGAACTGCCGCGTAACACCATGGGCAAGGTGCAGAAGAACCTGCTGCGCGACCAGTACAAGGGGCTGTTTGCGTAAACGGTGCGAGTGGCTGCGGCCATGAAAAAAGAGAGGCCTTGGCCTCTCTTTTTTTTTATGGTTGCTGGGGTAGCGGAATATTGCCCAGGCCCAGCAGGTTGCCGTGGCGGTCGCGGATCTGCATGGTGCTTGCGCTGCGGTTATTGGTTTGCTGTACAAAGCCGCTCTTCCAGACCTCGGCGCGGTCCTCCCGCCGCCATTCACAGACCGCTGGCTGGGGCCAGAAACCTTCCTGAGGCTGGCGCCTGCATTGCACAGAGCCGTCTTCGCTGGCTGCTGCATCGCCCAGTTCGCGGCTCAGCGTAACGAAGCGGGTTTCCCTCCATGGCTTGGTTTGGTCCGGGCCTTCAAACGCCAGCATCCACTGTCCAAGCAAGCCTTGGTGGCTGGTGGTATCAGGCTCCAGCGCCAGACGCTGCATGCGCTGGGACAGCTCGCCGGGGAGCTGCACCATGCCAGCCACGCGTTGTGCAACCAGGCGCTGCTGATCGGACACAGCAAACTGTAACTGCAGCTCGCCCGTTGGCTCCACAGCCTGGGCCGTACGCTGCGGTCCGCCAAAATAGCGGCCATCCGCATACCGGATGAGTTCCATCGTAGTGGCGACACCTGCGTACTCGCCGCTGCCCATGTGGAAGCTGGGGCGGCCATCGGCCAGGTAGTTGAAAACCTGGACAATCGCCAGGCCGTTCTGCACATCGATAGCCAAGCCGCGCCCTGGTTTGCCCGTGAGCTCATCTGCGACGATCCAGGTGCCGCTGGACGGCGTGATGAGCGGGGGCTGCTTGCAGCCGCTGGGCCCAGTCTGTACATAGATCTGCTGGTAGTTCAGGCATTCCGGTATGCCAACGCCGCCGGCGTAGATGGCCATGCCCATCAGGACATAGCGGCGGAGGGTTGCACCGTCGTGCACCTCGATCTGGCCCTGCACATCGGCACCCACGACGCGCAACTGAGCCGAAGCTACCCAAGCGCTGCCGTCCTCGGGCGCCTGCCCCTCGCAGGTGTAGGCCTCCAGTTGGGGCAGCTCCGTGCAGTCCAGTCGCTGGGAGCTGTATTTGCCGGTTATCCGAGACAGGCCCAATTGTCCGGGACTCAGCATGGCGTCCCAGGCGATGGCCGCTTGCCCGGCTTCGTCCAGGCCGACGGCTTTGAGTCGTCGTCCTGTCTTGCGTGGTGATAGCTCGTCAGTCACGAACTGCGGGCTCATCGCAATGAACCGCTCCATCGCCACCGGCTCTTCGCCCGGAAACTGCACTGTCCCGTGCAGCCCATTCGCAAAGCTCACGGTCACCGCGCCGGGCGAGCCATCCTCCACTGCATCACGGGCCTCGCCGCCGAAAGAGCGTCCGCCACGGTAGCGCACTAGCGGCGTGGTCACGGTATTGCCGTCCATCTGTCCCAGTGCGGTGTGGAAGGTGGCATCGCCGTTCTTTTCGTAGTCGAAGACCTGCATGAACAGGGTATTGCCCTGCACATCGATGGCCAAGCCGCGGCCGGGCTTGCCGTCGAGTTCGCTGCTGACCACCCAGGTGCCGGCCTGGGGTGTGAAATCGCGCGCGGCCAGCACGGAGGCCGAGGTGCAGAGGCAGAGGGCGGCGAGGGCGAGGCTGGGGAGTCTTTTCATGGGGATGAAGGCGTTGAAGAGCACATAGGGCGAAGCCTGAAATCACTAGGGCAGTGGCACATTGCCGAGACCGACCAGATTGCCGTGGCGGTCGCGCACGCGCACGGCTTGCATGACGTTGGAAAAGGGCAGGTTGTCGGCCTGCAGCCCTGGAATGACTGCCCCGGAGACCCCGGGCTCTCGATACCATTGGCATTGAATGAAAACTGAAGACGATCCGGAGCCTGGCCTGCATTGCACGGAGCCATCGTCATTGCTCACGAAGTCTTCTCCAGTCTGGTTCAGGTTCACAAAGGGTGGTGCATCTGGAGCCTCGCCCAACCAACGGAACAGCCAAACTCCCTTCAGACGCTCTTGCCAGCTCCCACCGTCCAGCACCAGGCGGCGGATCGGCTTTGGAGCTTCGCCGGGAAACTGGAGCAGGGGTAGGAGCGTGCGGTCCTCTGGATTGGGGGCAAGTCGCAGCGTGCCAGCCTCTTCGGTTTCGTGCGCCGACTGCGCCGGGCCGCCAAACCGGCGGCCACCTTCGTAGCGCTTCAAGGCCAGGTCCGCGCTGGACCACAGATAGTTCGAGGCGCTGCCCATGTGGAAGGCGGGTCTTCCATCAGGCAGGTAGTCGAACACCTGGGCAATCACCGTGGTGTCCTGCACGTCCAGGCCAATGCCCCGCCCCGGCTTGCCGGTCAGCTCGTCCGCAACTACCCAGGTGCCGTTGTTGGGCATGAACGAGGTGGTTGATGTCGGGCAAAGAAGGCTGCACGCACCAGGGCGTCTGAAGTTTAGGTGGTATTGGAAATGCTGGTAGTAGCCATTGCTTCCCAGCCGGGCATCCAGGTAGACGCTCTTGCCGCCAACGCGAAGCTCCTGGGCAGGCTTGCCTTCGCCCGGCAGCGTGTAGGCCAGCCCTTGTATGTCCGCACCTACGCGGCGGAGCACCACCTTGTCAAATACATTCTGCTGCACAGCATCGGGCTTGGCCGTGCATTCCAGCACGTCGTTGGCGCGCGGTGCGCATCGCATGGTTTGCGTGGTGGTTTGCTGTGGTGAGCCAGGTTCCAGCATCTGCCCCGTGAGACTTAACTCGATGTCATCCCGTAGTGGTAGTCCTTCCGCTGCCCAGGCTCGGGCATTGGGCCACCTCGGCCCACAGTCGCCATCCACTCTCCTGCCGGCTTTCCCGCCGTGTCCAGCAAATACCAGCGCTGCAGGCGCCGTTGCTCGATCCTGGCATCCGGCGCCAGCGGGGCCTTATAGTCGAAAATCCGCGGCAAATCATGGTCGATGTCCGGTACGGCAAGGCGCTCCATCGCCACCGCCTCCTCACCCGGAAACTGCACCGTCCCCTGCAGCCCATTGGCAAAACTCACGGTCACCTTGCCAGGCGAGCCATCCTCCACGGCATCGCGGGCCTCGCCGCCGAAGGAGCGTCCGCCACGGTATCGCACCAACGGGGCTGTCACGGTATTGCCGTCCATCTGCCCCAACGCGGTGTGGAAGGTCGCGTCGCCGTTCTTTTCGTAGCCGAAAACCTGCATGAACAGGGTATTGCCCTGCACATCGATGGCCAAGCCGCGGCCGGGCTTGCCATCGAGTTCACTGCTGACCACCCAGGTGCCGGCCTGGGGGGTGAAATCGCGCGCGGCCAGCACGGAGGCCGGAGCGCAGAGGCAGAGGCAGAGGGCGGCGAGGGCGAGGCTGGGGAGTCTTTTCATGGATGCATCGGGGTGCGATTTGCGATCGATGAATGCTATATGTATTTACGTAAACCAACCGTGGTGCCGATAGCGCATCTGCATAAAGGAAAACCCTAGGCCGGGGCAAGGGACGAAAAAAAGAGAGGCCCCAGGCCTCTCTTGCTTATGGGCCGCCAGCGATCAGCGCAAAACCAGCACCGGCAGCTTGGCGTGCGTCAGCACGTGCTGGGTCTCGCTGCCCAGCAGCAGGCGCTTGAGGCCGCGGTAGCCGTGCGAGGCCATGACGACCAGGTCGCAGTGCTCGCGCTCGGCCACCTGCAGGATGGCCTCGGCGACGAAGTCTGACTGCTCGACCATCGGCGTCACGGCCACCTGCATCTCTGCCCCGCGGGGCACGACCTTGTCCACCACCTTCTGCGACTCGGCGCGCCATTCGGCCTCGATGCGGTGGATCTCGTCGGGCCCCTGCGTCATGCCGCCTTCGTAGTAGCTGCGCGGGTAGTGCGGCGCGACCTTCAGCGCCGTCACCTTGGCTCCGCAGAGCTTGGCCAGCGCCAGGCCGTGCTGCACGGCGCGCTCCGACAGGTCGGAGCCGTCGGTGGCGATCAGGATGTGGTTGTACATGGCACTCTCCTTTCTTGGGGGGAACAGGAAGCGGGCGGCACCGGGGCGCTGCCGGCAGGGATACCTTACTTGTAACCGCCTCGCCGTGCTTCCAATGTAAGAAAAGACGCACTCCCAGTGGTTTGATACAGGTCAAGACCTGCTGCATTCAGGCGGGCTACCCTGCCTGGCATGCAGACTCAGCCTTCCCTTGCCCCACCGGAGCCCCGCGGCGCCCTGCTGCTGGATGATCCGCAGGAGTGGCCGGGCTTCGGCCGCTGCCTGGACGGGTCCACGCAGCGCTGGGAGTCGCATGTGGTGCTGGGCGGCATGTGGTGTGCGGCCTGCGCGCTGACCATCGAGGCGGCGCTGCGGGCGGTGCCCGGCGTGGTGTCGGCCGAGGTCAGCGCCGCGGCCGAACGCGCCCGCATCGTCTGGGATGCACGCCAGACCTTGCCGTCGCGCTGGATGGCCGCCATCGAGGCCGCGGGCTACCGCGCGCAGCCGGCCATGGACGCCGCGGTGCGCGAGGTGCGCCGGCGCGAGCTGCGCCAGTCGCTGTGGCGCTGGCTGGTGGCGGGCTTTTGCATGATGCAGGTGATGATGTACGCATGGCCGGCCTACGTGGCCGCGCCCGGCGACCTCAGCGCCGAAATGGAGTCGCTGCTGCGCTGGGCCTCGTGGGTGATCTCGCTGCCGGTGGTGCTGTTCGCCTGCGGGCCGTTCTTTCGCGGCGCGTGGCGCGACCTGCGCCGGCGTCGCATCGGCATGGACCTGCCGGTGGCGCTGGGCATGGGCATCACCTTCGCGGTCAGCACGCTGGGCACCTTCGATCCGGACGGCATCTTCGGTGGCGAGGTGTACTTCGACTCGCTCA
>JBLZYV010000086.1:0-16591 GCA_050282565.1 Comamonas sp. | reverse complement strand
GCCTTCACCAGCGTGCCGGCGGTGTCGATCATGTCGTCCATGATCACGCAGTTGCGGCCTTCGATGTCGCCGATCACGTGCATCACTTCGGATACGTTCGCCTTCGGGCGGCGCTTGTCGATGATGGCCAGGTCGCAGTTCAGCTGCTTGGCCAGCGCACGGGCACGCACCACGCCGCCCACGTCGGGCGAGACCACGATCAGGTCTTCGTAGTTCTTCTGGCGCAGGTCGCCCAGCAGCACCGGCGAAGCGTAGATGTTGTCGACCGGAATGTCGAAGAAGCCCTGGATCTGGTCGGCGTGCAGGTCCATGGTCAGCACACGCGACACGCCCACGGCCTGCAGCATGTTGGCCACGACCTTGGCCGAGATCGGCACGCGCGACGAACGCGGGCGGCGGTCCTGGCGGGCATAGCCGAAATAGGGGATGACGGCGCAGATGCGCTCGGCCGATGCGCGCTTGAGCGCATCCACCATCACCAACAGTTCCATCAGGTTGTCGTTCGTGGGCGCGCAGGTGGGCTGCACCACGAAGACGTCGCGCGTACGCACGTTCTGGCGGATCTCGACGGTGACTTCTCCATCGGAGAAGCGACCTACGTCGGCCGTCCCCATGGGCGTACGAAGATGCTGCGCAATTTCAGCGGCCAAGCCTGGATTGGCATTGCCGGTGAAAACCATGAAATCGGGATGATGGTTTTGCATGAGCGTCCCACTGCAGATGGGCCTCGATGATTGCTCGTAGATGTTGGGTGGCAGGGGAGGAAGGACTCGAACCCTCGCATGCCGGAATCAAAATCCGGTGCCTTTACCAACTTGGCGACTCCCCTACAAGAACCGGCAGCAGTTTTGCCAATCCTTATAAACCTTCAGTCTGCTGACCAGCCCCGCAAAGGGTGTTCCGCAAGACTTTTGCAATCTCTCACTATCCAGTCTGGCGCCTGCCCGACTGTATGGCTTTGATCTTGCCTCTTCACTGCAAACACTGCACTGCCTGAGCCCGTCATTCTAGCATGTAATCCTTGCGATTCAAACCAGTTTATGGTTTTTTTTATCTCGGGACACAAGCCTTCAGCTACCGGCTGCAAGTCATTTCGACCGAAGTCAAAGTGCTTATCAGCGAAGACCGAAATTGTAGCACGCTCTGAATCGCGTTTTAAAGAAGGGTGCGAAAAAATGGATTTGGTGTCGAGTCCGGCCTGCGGTTTGGCGACGACGATGTCCTGGCCGGCCAGCGCCGCATCGTGCAGCGGCGTGATGAGCTCGCCTATGCCTTCGACCCAGGCGTTGTGGCCGCACAGGAAGAAAGGCACGTCGGCGCCGAGCGTAAGGCCGATGCGCGAGAGCTGCTGGGTGCTGAGGCCCAGGTTCCACAGCCGGTTCAGCGCGAGCAGCGTGCTGGCCGCGTCCGACGAGCCGCCGCCCATGCCGGCCTGGGCGGGAATGGACTTCTCTATATGGATGTCCGCGCCCAGGCCACAGCCGGTGGCGGCCTGCAGCGCGCGGGCGGCGCGCAGGATCAGATCGTCGGGCGGTAGCGCGCTGCCCAGGTCATGGCGGGCGATGGTGGCATCCGCGCGCAGCTCGAAGTGCAGCCGGTCCTGCCAGTCGATCAGCAGAAAGACGGATTGCAGCAGGTGGTAGCCGTCGGCGCGGCGCCCGGTGATGTGCAGGAAGGTATTGAGCTTGGCGGGGGCCGGAACGTCGTAGAGCGCGCGCATACGAAAAACGAAAGAGGGCAGGGGTTTCAGCGCGGCGTGAACACGATGCGCAGGCTGGCTTCGGGCTGGGGGCTGTAGCGGTGGGCGGTGAGCTTGCCGTCGGCGATGGCGCCGAGGTCGGCTTCCCAGCCCTGCACGCGCGTGGCCTGGCCGCGCAGCCAGTCGAACAGGGCCTCGATGGGCAGCGGCGTGCCGAGCAGCTCTTGCACCAGCGCGGACAGCGAGTCCGAGCTGCGGGTGCTGCTGCCCTGCGTGATGCTGGCTTGGCCCTGCGCCCATTGCAGCCGGGCCACGATATTGCCCAGTGGGTTGAGCAGTACCAGTTCGCCGGCCCAGGCGTTGCCCGACAGCTCGAACTCGCCGCTGTTGAACTGCGGCGGATCGGTCTGCACCTGCACGCTCAGGCGGCCGCTCCAGTAGTCGGACTCGGGCGCGGCGGCCAACTGGCGGCCCGGCGAGGCACAGGCCGCGAGCAGCAGCGAGGCCGCTGCCGCGAGCAGGTTGCGTCGCTGCAGGCGAGGGGCTGCGCTCACGGCTTGAGGCCCAGCTGCTGGAAGGTCTTGAGCAGCGCCTCGTTGTCCGGGGCATCCTTCAGCACGGTGCGCAGCAGTGATTCGGCCGCCTGCTTCTTGCCCTGCGTCCACCAGACCTGCGCCAGGTGGGCGCCGATCTCGGGGTCGTTCATCTTGGTGTAGGCCTCTTCGAGCAGCTGCGCCGCGCGTTCGTGGTTGCCGAGCTTGTACTCGACCCAGCCGAGGCTGTCGGTGATCATCGGGTCGCCGGGCGACATCTTCAGCGCCGTCTCGATCAGGGTCTTGGCCTCGTCGAGCTTCAGGCCGCGGTCGGCCAGCGAGTAGCCCAGCGCGTTGTAGGCGTGGTAGTAGTCGTTCTTGCGGGCGATGATCCGGCGCAGCAGGAACTCCATCTGGTCGATGTCGTTCAGGCGCTCGGCCAGCATGGCCTGTTCATAGAGCGCGTCGTTGTCGTTGGGCGAGAGCTGCACCAGCTTGGCCTGCAGCGCCAGCGCCTTGGTGTAGTTCTTGGCGGTCTTTTGCAACTGCACCTGGGCGGCGAGCTTGGTGCGCTGGTCGGCCTGTGTGTCCTGCGGCAGCTTGTCGAGCAGGGCTTCGGCGTCATCGAAGCGGCCCTGTTGCATGCGGATCGAGGCCAGGCGCAGCGTGGACAGCGGCTGGTTGCCGGCCTCGCCGATCTGGCGGGCCCATTGCTCGGCCTCGGCCCATTTCTGCTGCGCCTCGGCCATCTGCTCGCGCAGCATCAGGCTCTGGATGCGCACCTCGCGCTGCAGCACGGACGACGGCAGCTTGGGTGTCAGCGTGTCGAGCTTGAGCAGCGAGACGTCGGCTTCGGCGTACTGCCGGGTCTGCGCCTCGATGATGGCCTTGAGCATCCAGGCGTCGGGCGAGTCGGCATCGAGTTCGGTGGCGCGGCGGGTTTGCTGCAGGGCCTCGTCGAAGCGCTGCGCACCCATCAGGCTGCGGGCGTAGGCCAGGTGGGCATCGGCGCTGGAGGATTTGTCGAGATAGGCCTTGACCAGCGGCTCGGCCTCGCTCACACCCTCGTTCACCAGGTCGGCCGCGAGCCGGGCAGCGCCCTCGTTGTTGGCATCGATGGCCATGGCCCGGCGGGTGGATTCCAGCGCGGGCAGTTTCTCGCCGGCGGCCAGCTCCACGCGGCCTATGGCCACCCAGGCGTCGCCGCCGGTGGCGAGGTTCTCCAACTCGGGCGCGAGCGCGTCGCGCACGATGGAGGCGGCCAGCGCCCGGTTGCCGAGCCGGCTGTAAATGCGTGGCAGGGCCTGGATGAATTCGCGCTTCTCGGCCGCGGGCGCGTTGGCGATCTCTTGCTTGAGCAGGGCGCGGGTGGCCTCGCCCTGGTTGGTGGCGAGCAGCACCTGCAGCAGGAAGCGGTTGGCCTGCGAGGACTGGGGATGGGCGTCCTTCCAGGCGCGGGCCACCATGGTGGCCTGCTCGGCGGAGCGCGACAGCAGCGCGACCTGGGCCGCGCGCTGGTAGACCTTGGCGTCGCCCGAGCGGCGGGCGGCGTCGAGCAGCAGTTCCACGCTGGGGGCGGCTTCGCCGCGGTAGGCGTACATCTCGCCCAGCAGCAACTCGTAGAACAGTTCGGCATCGAGCTGGGCGCTGGCGCTTTCCTCGCGCTCGGCGGCGGCCAGCTTCTGCGCGCTTTTCGGGCTGGCCTTCTGTTCGCTGGCCGGGGCCGGCTTGTGCGGCGTGGGCGCTGCGAGCAGGGGGCTGCACAGGCTGGCGGCCAGGCCGTAGGCCAGTAGGCGAAGAGTTTGCTTCATCGGACGATAATAATCGAAGGACATAAAGGGTTTGCTAAAGGACGAATGTGCCCGAATTGCCGGAAGTCGAGGTTACGCGCAGGGGTTTGGCTGACGCGATTCAAGGGGTAAGCATCCGCGGGGTGCAGCTGGGCAAGCCGCTGCGCTGGCCGCTGGGCATTGCCGAGGCGCGCTTGCTCGGGCAGTCGGTGCGCTCGCTGCGCCGGCGCGGCAAGTACCTGCTGATGGACCTGGACGAGGGGCTGCTGCTCATCCACCTGGGCATGTCGGGCAGCCTGCGCTTTGCGGCCGAGCTGCCGCCGCGCGGCGCGCATGACCATTTCGAGCTGCAGACCAGCGGCGGTGTGCTGCGCCTGCACGACCCGCGCCGGTTCGGCGCCGTGGTGTGGGTGGAGCGCGAGGACGCGGGCATGGGCCTGAAGCTGCTGGGCCACCTGGGCGTGGAGCCGCTGGAAGACGCCTTCACCTTCGAGGATTTCTGGCGCGGCCTGCAGCGCTCGCGGGTGGCGATCAAGCAACTGCTGCTGAGCGGCAAGCTGGTCGTGGGTGTGGGCAATATCTATGCGAGCGAGGTGCTGTTCCTGGCCGGCATCTCGCCCACCAAGCCGGCCCAGCGCGTGGGCCGCGCGGCCGCTCAGCGCCTGCATGCGGCCATCCGCGAGGTGCTGGCGCAGGCGATTGCGGCGGGCGGCAGCACGCTGCGCGATTTCTCGCATGTGGACGGCTACGCGGGCGCTTTCCAGGACCAGGCGAATGTGTACGACCGCGCCGGGGAGCCGTGCCGGCGCTGCGGCGGCACCATCCTGCAGATCCAGCAGGGGCAGCGCAGCACCTACTATTGCGCCCGGTGCCAGAAGTAAGCAACGTGATTTTTTGAACCAGACAAGGCGAGCGTGAGCGAATTTTCCGACCAAGTGGTGCAGTGGCAGGCCGAGCATGGGCGCCACCACCTGCCGTGGCAGAACACCACCAATCCCTACCGCGTGTGGCTGTCCGAGATCATGCTGCAGCAAACGCAGGTGACGACCGTGCTGGGCTACTACCAGCGATTCCTCGAACGCTTTCCCACCGCCCGGGACCTGGCCGAGGCCGGCGACGAGGACGTGATGGCGCTGTGGGCCGGCCTGGGCTACTACAGCCGCGCGCGCAACCTGCACCGCTGCGCGCAGGAGGTGATGGAGCGCTTTGACGGCGCGTTTCCGCGCACGGCGGCCGAGCTGGCCACCTTGCCCGGCATTGGCCGCTCGACGGCGGCGGCGATCTCCTCGTTCTGCTTTGGCGAGCGCGCCGCGATCCTGGACGCCAACGTCAAGCGGGTGCTGACGCGGGCTTTCGCCTTCGATGACGACCTGGCCAAGTCCGCGTCCGAGAAGAAGCTCTGGGCGCTGGCCGAGTCGCTGCTGCCGCAAAAGCAGCTGGCGCAGAACATGCCGCGCTACACGCAGGGGCTGATGGACCTGGGCGCGTCGGTGTGCACCTCGCGCAGCCCGAGCTGCCTGCTGTGCCCGGTGCAGCACGGCTGCCGGGCGCGCCAGCTGGGCACGCCCGAGCGCTTTCCGGTCAAGACCCGCACGCTCAAGCGCAGCGCGCAGCAATGGTGGCTGTTGCTGCTGCGCCGCTCCGATGGCGCCGTGTGGCTGGAAAAGCGCCCCGCGCCCGGCATCTGGGCCGGCTTGCACTGCCTGCCGGTGTTCGAGTCGGAAGCCGCGCTGGAGGCGGCACTGCCGCCGCTGGATGCCACGGTGCAGTCGCACCTGCCGGCCTTTTTGCATGTGCTGACGCACCGCGACCTGTACCTGCATCCGGTAGGCGCACAGGCTGGCGCGGGCGCCACGCCGCCGGGCCAGGGCCTGTGGTGCGCCGAGCAGGATTGGGCCGACGTGGGCCTGCCGGCGCCTATCCGTTCGCTGCTGCTGGGGATATCAAAAAAGTGAGCTGCCAGCGCTCATTAATCAAGACATTCAAATGGTTTTTATATTGAAATCGGCTGTGGATGATCGCCAGCAGCTATGGTTTTTGCGGCGACTCTGACACCAGCTCCATGCGGTAGGCCAGCGCGATGAACAGCGACTGCGCCAGGCACAGCGTGCCGGTCAGCGAGCGGAAGCCGAAGGTCGCGCTGTCCTGCGCCAGCAGCGTGGCGCTGGCGTGCGTGGCCAGCGGCGACAGCGGGCTGTCGGTGAGCGCGAGCAGCCGCGCGCCGCGCGCCAGCGCCGCATCGGCCAGGCCCAGCGTCTCGTTCGCATAGGGCTCGAAGGACACGGCCACCATCACATCGCCCGGCGCCATGGCGCGCAGCTCGCCCATCTGCATCGCGCCCAGGCCGTGCAGCCAGTGCACCGGCTTGGCCGTGTGCTGCAGCGCGTAGGCCAGGTACGCGCCCACCGGAAAGGCGCGCCGCGCGGCCGCAAGCCAGATCGCCGGCGCGTCGACCAGCAGCTGAACCGCCGCCTCGAAGGCCGCGGCGGACTGCGCATCGGCCAGCGTGGCCTGCAGCGCCTGCAGGCTGGCGATGCCGCCCTCGACCACCTCGTGTGCGATGCGCGTGCCGGCCAGCGGCTGGGCATGCTCGGCCGTGCCGATCAGGCTGCGGATGCGGTCCTGGTAGTCGCGCTGCGGCGCCAGCTGGCGCGCCGCGCCGGCGCGGAACAGCGTCTGCAGCTGCGTGTAGCCGTGGAAGCCGAAATGCTTGGCGAAGCGCACCACCGCCGAGGGCTGCACGCCCACGTCCTGCGCCACCTGCTGGATGCCCTGCAGCGCGATGTGCGCGCCGCTGTGCTCCACATGGCGGGCGATCGCCTGCAACTGGCGGCTGAGCTGTGGGTACTGGGCGCGCAGGTCGGCCAGGAAGGCGTCCGCGTCCGCGTAGGGCGATGGGGGCGCTTCGGTGGTTGAACTGTTTTTTCTGTTTTTCATATTTTTAGAAAAAAATTTCTAAATCGAACTATACTCCGTTCCATTATCTGGCGCGCCGCCTTGCCTGGTGCGCGCCGACACCGACAGGAGACCCATGCCCACGCTGAACTTTCCCCCGGGCCGCGCGCACGACGTGGCCTGCCTCGGCCGCCTCGCGGTCGACCTCTATGCGCAGCAGATCGGCTGCAGCCTGGAGGATGCGACCAGCTTTGCCAAATACCTCGGCGGCTCGTCGGCCAACATCGCCTTCGGCACTGCGCGGCTGGGCCTGCGCTCGGCCATGGTCTCGCGCGTGGGCGACGAGCAGAACGGCCGCTTCTTGCTGAACACGCTGCGCCGCGAGGGCTGCGACGTAGGCCAGGTGCAGATCGACCCGCAGCGCCTGACCGGCATGGTGCTGCTGGGCATCAAGGACCAGCACAGCTTCCCGCTGCTGTTCGCCCGCGAGAACTGCGCCGACATGGCACTCGATGCCGACGCCATCGGCGAGGACTTCATCGCCGGCTGCCGCAGCCTGCTCATCACCGGCACGCACCTGAGCACGCCCACGGTGCTGGCCGCCAGCCGCCGCGCGCTGGAGCTGGCCGGCCGGCATGGCGCGGTGCGCGTGCTCGATATCGACTACCGCCCCGTGCTCTGGGGCCTGACGGGCCGGGGCGACGGCGAGACGCGCTACATCGGCAGCGACACGGTCAGCCGGCACCTGCAGGAGCAACTGCCGTTTTTCGAGCTCGTCATCGGCACCGAGGAAGAGTGGCTGATCGCCGGCGGCGAGGCCGAGCTGATGGCCGCGCTGCGCAGCGCGCGCCGGCACACGCAGGCGGTGTTCGTGGTCAAGCGCGGCGCGCTGGGCTGCAGCATCATCGACGGCGAGGTGCCCAACGACATCGACGACGCCCTCACCGTGCTGGGCGAGCGCATCGAGGTGCTGAACGTGCTGGGCGCGGGCGATGCCTTTGCCTCGGGCCTGCTCTACGGCCTGCTCACCGGCCAGGGCTGGGCGGAATCGGCGCGCATCGCCAACGCCTGTGGCGCCATCGTGGTCTCGCGCCATGGCTGCGCGCCGGCCATGCCCACGCAGGCCGAGCTGGCGCACTGGTTCGGCGGCGAGCGCCAACTGCGCCCCGACCAGGACCCGCAGCTCGCCCACCTGCACCGCGTGAGCGTGCCGCGCCCGCAGTGGCCCGAGCTGTACGTGCTGGCCTACGACCACCGCTCGCAGTTCGAGGACCTGGCGCGCGAGGCGGGGGCGGATGCGGCGCGCATCCCGGCGCTCAAGCGGCTCATCAATGGCGTGGTGGCCGGCATCGAGGCCGATGACGCCGGCCTGCGCGGCAAGCTCGGCGTGCTGATCGATGGGCGCCTGGGCGAGGCGGCGCTGCACGACGCCACCGGCCGCGGCTGGTGGCTGGGCCGGCCCGTGGAGCGGCCGGGCTCGCGCCCGCTGCGCTTTGACGGCACGCATTCGCTGGGCTCGCAGCTGGTGCACTGGCCGCGCGAGCAGGTCGTCAAGTGCCTGGTGTTCTACCACCCGGACGACCCCGCGCCGCTGCGCGCCGAGCAAGACGAATGGCTGCAGCAGGTCTGGGAAGCCACGCGCGAAAGCGGCCACGAGCTGCTGCTGGAGGTGATCCCGCCGCGCGAACTGCAAGGCGATCCGGGCGAGGCCACGGTGCGCGCGATCCGCCACTTCTACGACCAGGGCCTGCGCCCCGAGTGGTGGAAGGTGGGCGTGATGGCCGCGCACCACTGGCAGGCGCTCGAAGCCCTGGTGGCCGAGCGCGACCCGCACTGCCGCGGCGCGGTGATCCTGGGCCTGTCGCAGCCGCTGGAACAACTGGTGGCGGGCTTTGCCGAGGCGCGCGCCGCCAGCGGCATCGTGCGCGGCTTCATGGTCGGCCGCAGCGTCTGGGCCGAGGCCAGCCGCGCCTGGCTGGCCGGGCGGATCGGCGACGCCGAGTTCCAGGCCCGCGTGGCGGCGAACTTCCGGCAACTCATCGACGGCTGGCGCGCGAGCCGCGCCTGACCCTATATCTACAAGGAGACATTCCATGCACCCCTCCCATCCGGGCGCCACGCGCCGCACTGTGCTGCTGGCAGGTGCCGCAGCGCTGGCCTTGCCGGCCCTGGCGCAGAGCCCGTATCCCCACAAGCCCATCGAGCTGATCGTGCCTTTCCCGCCCGGCGGCGGCACCGATGCGCTGGCGCGCACGCTGGCCGAGGCCACGCGCAAGTACCTGCCGCAGAGCCTGGTCATCGTCAACAAGGCGGGCGCCAGCGGCGGCGTGGGCTGGGCCGAGCTGGTGGGCGCCCGGCCGGACGGCTACAAGATCGGCATCATCACGGTGGAGATCACCATCATCCCGCACATGGGCGGCGTGCGCTTCACCTCGGACGACGTGGTGCCCATCGCGCGGCTCAACGCCGACCCGGCCACCATCGCGGTGCGCCACGATTCGCCGATCCGCAGCATCGAGGACTTGCTGGCCGCCAGCAAGAAGTCTGGCCCCGAGGGGCTGAAGGTGGGCAATGCCGGCCCGGGCTCGCTGGGGCATCTGGCGGCCGTGGTTCTGTCGGACAAAACCGGCGTGCCGTTCACCCATGTGCCGTACCGCGGTGCCGGCCCGGCGCTGCTGGACCTGACCGGTGGCCATGTGGAGGCGCTGTCGCTGACGCCGCCCGACATGGCGGCCTTCGTGGCCGACGGCAAGGTGCGGCCGCTGGCGGTGATGGGCGCGCAGCGCATCGGCTCGGGCTGGGAGCAGGTGCCCACGCTCAAGGAGCGCGGGATCGACGTGCAGGTCACCGGCTGGCGCGGCCTGGCTGCGCCCAAGGGCACGCCGGCGGACGTGGTGGCCGTGCTGCGCCAGGCCGTGGCCAAGGCCATGCAGGAGCCTGCGCTCAAGGAGACCATGCACAAGCTCAACCTCCGCGAAGGCTACCTGGACCAGGCGGAGTTCGGCACCGTGATGGCGCAGGACAACGCCGCCTTCCGCGCGTTGATCAAGAAGCTGGACCTCAAGGCCTAGGGCGGGGGAAGTCTCATGCAATCGACCGCTTCTCTCCCGCTGCAGGGCAAGGTGGCCGTGGTCACCGGCGCCGCCGGCACCATGGGCCGGGCCACCGTGCAGGCCCTGCTGGACGATGGCTGCCAGGTGGCCATGGTCGACCGCGCCGAGGCGCCGCTGCGCGAGCTGGAGGTCGTGCACGGCCCGCGCGCGGCGGGCCTGGCCTGCGATATCTCCGACCCCGCCGCCGTGGCCGCGGCGCATGCGGCGGTGCGCGAGCGCTTCGGCGAGGTGGACATCCTCGTCAACAATGCCGGCATCCTGACGAACCAGAAGGCCGAGGCCACGTCGGTGCAGGAATGGCGCGAGGTGCTGGCGGTCAACCTCGATGGCGCGTTCTTCTGGGCCCAGGCCGTGGTGCCGGCGATGAAGGCGCGGCGCTGGGGGCGCATCGTCAACACCGGCTCGCTGGCCGCCAAGACCGGCGGGCTGACGGCGGGCACGGCCTATTCGGTGTCGAAGGGGGCCATGGGGGCGCTGACCTTCTCGCTGGCGCGCGAGCTGGCCGGCCATGGCGTGACCTGCAATGCCATTGCGCCGGCCTATGTGCGCACGCCGATGGTGACGCAACAGCTGTCGCCGCAGCAGCAGGCCGAGCTGCTGCGCCAGATTCCGGTGGGGCGCTGGTGCGAGCCCGAGGAGTTCGCGCATGCGGTCCGCTTCCTGGCGTCGCCGCTGTCGGGCTTCATCACAGGAGAGATCCTGGACATGAACGGCGGCCTGCTGATGGACTGATCTTGGAAGGGAATAGGGAATGACGCAAATGCAATCTGGACGCATGGCCGGCAAGACGGCCTTCATCACCGGCGGCGCCAGCGGCCTGGGCCTGGCGACGGCGCGGCGCCTGTTGGTCGATGGCGCCAGCGTGGCTCTGGCCGATGTGAATGCCGGGCAACTGCAGGCAGCCAGCCGCGAACTGGATGCCGCCGGCCGTGTGCGAACCTATGTGCTGGACGTGCGCGATGCGGCAATGGTCGAGCAGGTGGTGGCCCAGGCCTGGGCCGATTTCGGCGCCATCGATGCGCTGGTCAACAGCGCGGGCGTGAGCTACCAGGGCTCGATCCTCGACAACCCCGCGAGCGCGTGGGAGCGGGTGATAGCCATCAACCTGACGGGCAGCTACCTCTGCACCCAGGCGGTGGCGCAGCGTATGGCCGAGCGAAAGTCGGGGCGCATCGTGTTCCTGGCATCGATCTCTGGCCAGCAGGTCTGGTCGGGCCGCGTGGCCTATTGCTCGTCGAAGGGCGGGGTGCTGGCGCTGGCCAAGTCCTGCGCCATCGACCTGGCGCCGTTCGGCATCACGGTGAATTCCGTCTCTCCCGGCCCCATCGAGACACCGCAGACCGCCACCTTGCACAACCAGGTGGTGCGCGACGCCATCCGGGCCGCGACGCCAATGGCGCGCTACGGCCGGCCCGACGAGGTAGCTGACGCCATCGCCTTCCTGGTGAGCGACGACGCCCGCTTCGTGACCGGGCATGACTTGGTGGTGGATGGCGGCCTGACCAGCGCGGCCATCCTCTATGACCTGGCGAAGAACCCGCAGCCGGGCTAGATCGAGAAATCCATCTCGCGGTGCCGTTGCACCGTGGTCCAGCCGGCGCTGAAATGGCGCGCCAGCTGGTCGGCCAGGTAGACCGAGCGGTGCTGGCCGCCGGTGCAGCCTATGGAGACCGTGACGTAGCTGCGGTGGTTCTGCGCCATGGCTATGAGCCAGCGGTCGAGGAACTGCACGATGTCGGTCTTCATCTGCTGTACTTCGGGCTGCTGCGCCAGGAAGCGCGCCACCGGCGCATCCAGCCCCGTCAGCGCACGCAGGTCGGCCTCGTAGTAGGGATTGGGCAGCATGCGCACGTCGAACATGAAGTCCGAGTCCATGGGAATGCCGCGCTTGAAGCCGAACGACTGGAACACCAGCGTCATGCTGGTGGCGGGCGCCTGCATCAGCTGCTTGATGTAGGCCTGCAGCTGCGAGGCGCGGATCGACGAGGTGTCGATCACGTGCGCCTGCTCGCGCAGCTCGGCCAGCAGCGCACGCTCCTCGTCGATCATCTGCACCAGGGCCTTGGGGCCTTTTTGCAGCGCCTCGTTGGTCAGCGGGTGGCGGCGGCGCGTCTCGGAGAATCGCCGGATCAGGGTGTCGCGCAGCGCATCGAGGTAGATGAGCTGCACCTGCGCCCCGGCGGCGCGCATGGCGGCGAGCTGCGCCGGCACTAGGTGCAGCGAGCTGGCGCTGCGCGCGTCGATGGCGATGGCGATGTGCTGGCCGTGCTGCCAGTTCTGCAGCGACAGCAGCGAGGTCAGCAGCTCGGGCGGCAGGTTATCCAGGCAGTAGTAGCCCATGTCCTCGAGCGCATGCAGCGCGACCGACTTGCCGGAGCCGGCCATGCCGGTGATCAGCACCACGTGCATGGCGGGGCGGTCAGCGGGCTTCGTGGGCATGGCCTTCTCCGTGCATCATCTCCAGCGCATGGGCGCGCGAGGTGGCGGATATCTTCTCGCCGCCGAGCATGCGGGCGATCTCGTCCACGCGGCGTTCGCCCTCCATGCCTTCGATGTGGCTGGTGGTGCCGCGGCTGCTGCGCTGCTTGGCCACCACCAGGTGGTGGTCGGCGCGCGCGGCCACCTGCGCCAGGTGGGTGACGGCCAGCACCTGGCGGTCGCTGCCGAGCTGGTGCATCACGCGGCCCACCGCGTCGGCCACCGCGCCGCCGATGCCCGAATCGATCTCGTCGAAGATCAGTGTGGGCGCCTGGCCCAGCCGGCTGGTGGAGATGGCGATGGCCAGCGAGATGCGCGACAGCTCGCCGCCCGAGGCCACCTTGGCGATGGGCCGGGGCTCGGTGCCCGGGTGGCCGGCGACGAGGAATTCCACGTCGTCCTGGCCGTCCGCGCGCGGCTCGCGGGCGGGGCTCACGGCCGCCTCGAAGCGGCCGCCCGCCATGCCCAGGTCCTGCATGGACGCGGTGATGGCGGCGGACAGCCGCTTGGCGCCGCGCGTGCGCACCTGCGTGAGCTGGCGCGCCACCTGCTGGTACTGCTGGCGGGCGGCCTGCTCGGCCTGGGCCAGCGCGTCCAGATCGGCGGCTTGGTCGAGCACTGCGAGTTCGGAGCGCCACGACTGCAGCAGTGGCCACAGCTCCTCGGGCGGGCGCTTGTAGCGCCGCGCCAGTGACAGCCACTGGCCCAGGCGCTGGTCCAACTCCTGCAGCCGCTCGGGGTCGAGTTCGGCGTGGCGCAGGTAGCCGTTCAGCGAGTGCACCACGTCGTCGAGTTGTGCCAGGCTGGACTCTAGCGCCTCGGCCATGGCGGCGAACGAGGGCTCGACATGGGTCTGGTTCTGCAGCAGGTGCAGCGCGCGCGCGGCCTGGGATGCGATGCCCGCGTCGTCGTCGCTGAGGATGGCGAGCGATTGCTGCGCCGCGTCCATCAGCGCTTGCGCATGCGACAGCCGCGTGTGCTGGGCATTGAGCTCGGGCCATTCGTCCTGCTGCGGCGCCAGCTTGTCCAGCTCGGCGATCTGCCACAGCAGGCGTTCGCGCTCGCGGTGGTTGTGCTCCTGCTGGTCGCGGGCGTGGTGCAGCGCCTTGTCGGCGGCGCGCCACGCGGCGTGGGCCTGCTGGACCTCGGCCGTGCTGGCGCCGGCATAGGCGTCCAGCAGGCGGCGCACCGATTCGGGTTGCATCAGGCTTTGCCAGGCGTGCTGGCCGTGGATGTCCATCAGGTCGGGCGCCACCTGCCGCAACTGGGTGGCGGTGGCGGGCACGCCGTTGATCCAGAAGCGGCTCTTGCCCTGGGCGTCGAGCACGCGGCGCAGCAGCAGGGTCTCGCCTTCGTCGAGGCCGGCCTCGGCCAGCCAGGGGCGCAGGCTGTCGGGGATGTCGAACTCGGCCACGATCTCGGCGCGCTCGGCGCCCTGGCGCACCACGCCGGAGTCGGCCCGGGCGCCCAGCACCAGCTGCAGCGCATCGATCAGGATCGACTTGCCGGCGCCGGTCTCGCCGGTCAGCGCCGTAAATCCGCCGGCGAACTCCACCTCCATCTGCGCAACGATCACGAACTCGCGCAGCGCGATGCGCCTGAGGCTCATGACGGGAATCCTCCTTCGTTCCAGCCGAGTTTCTTGCGCAGCGTGGCGTAGTAGTTCCAGCCGCGCGGGTGCAGGAAGCGCGCCTTGTGCGGCGCGCTTCGCACCAGGATGCGGTCGCCGCGCAGGATGGACGCGAGCGACTGCATGTCGAAGTTGGCCGCCACGTCGCGGCCGCCCACCACCTCGATGGAGATCTCCTCGGTGTCGGGGATGATGATCGGCCGGTTGGACAGGGTGTGCGGCGCGATCGGCGCCAGGATCCAGCACGGCACGGTGGGGTGCACGATGGGGCCGCCCACCGACATCGCGTAGGCGGTGGAGCCGGTCGGGGTGGCGATGATCAGGCCGTCGGCGCGCTGGTGCGCGACGAACTGCCCGCCCACCTCGACGCGCAGCTCCGCCATGCCCGAGGTGCCGCCGCGGTTGACCACCACATCGTTGAAGGCCAGGGCGCGGAACACGCAGTCGCCGTCGCGCATCACCCGCGCCTGCATCATCGAGCGTGCCTCTTCCTCGTACTGGCCAGCCATGATGGCCTTCAGCGGCTCGTGGTAGCCCTGCAGCGGGATGTCGGTCACGAAGCCCAGCCGGCCCTGGTTCACGCCCACCAGCGGAATGCCGTAGCGCGCCAGCTGCCGGGCCACGCCCAGCATGGTGCCGTCGCCGCCCAGCACCAGGGCCAGGTCGCAGCGGGTGCCGATCTCGTCGACATGCAGCACCGGGTAGTGGTCCAGCCCGGTGAAGTTCGCGGTCTCGCTTTCCACGTAGGCGCTGGCGCCCAGCGATTCCAGGTAGGCGGCCACCTCGGTGAGCGAGGTGATCGACTGCTGGCGCACCTCGGCGGAGGGCGGTGCATGGTACTTGCCAACCAGGGCGACATGATGGAAGTGAGGCTGCATGCACAAATTAGATCATTAAAATGTGGCAATGCTCGATGATCGCGCCCGGTTGTTGCTCAAAACGCTGGTCGAACGCTATATAGCGGACGGCCAACCCATAGGTTCCCGCACTCTGTCGCGCGCGCCGGGGCTGGCGCTGTCGCCGGCCACCATCCGCAACGTGATGGCCGATCTGGAGGAGCTGGGGCTGATCGTCAGCCCCCATACCTCCGCCGGGCGCATTCCCACCGCCAAGGGTTACCGGTTGTTCGTCGACACCATGCTGACGGTGGAGCCCGAGCAGGGCGTGGCGGCCGAAATCGCGCCCGAGCAGCCGCAGAAGGTGATCGCCAACGCGGCTGGCGTGCTGTCCGACCTGTCGCAGTTCGTCGGCGTGGTGCTGGCGCCACGGCGCAACAGCGTGTTCCGGCAGATCGAGTTCCTGCGCCTGTCGGAAAGGCGCATCCTGGTGATTCTGGTGTCGCCCGAGGGCGACGTGCAGAACCGCGTGATCTTCACCGAGTCGGACTACGCGCAGAGCCAACTGGTCGAGACGGCCAACTACCTGAATGCGCATTTCGCCGGCATGGCGATGGACAAGGTGCGCGAGCAGCTCAAGCGCGAGGTGGAGAAGCTGCGCAGCGAGATCGCCGCGCTGATGCTGCAGGCCGTCAATGTGGACGACGAAGGCACCACCACGGCCCAGGACGAGCTGGTCATCGCCGGCGAGAAGAACCTGCTGGCGGTGAGCGACTTCTCGCACGACATGCACAACCTGCGCCGCGCCTTCGACCTGTTCGAGCAGAAGACGCAGATCCTGCACCTGCTCGACAGCTCCAATCGCGCCGAGGGCGTGCAGATCTACATCGGCGGCGAAAGCCAGGTGCTGCCGTTCGACGAGCTGTCGCTGGTCAGCGCCCCCTACCGGGTGGACGGCAAGATCGTCGGCACCCTCGGCGTGATCGGCCCGACCCGCATGCCCTACGAGAAGATGATCCAGATCGTCGGCATCACCTCGCGGCTCGTGAGCAATGCACTGAGCCATACGAAATAAGCCCTACAATAGAATGCTTCACTGCAAAGTGATGGCCCGGGGCCTTAGCTCATGCTTGGTTAGAGCAGCGGACTCATAATCCGTTGGTGCGCGGTTCGACTCCGCGAGGCCCTACCAAAAGAATTTCAGGTTATTTCAAAACCTCTCGAAACCCGCATGCTGCATGGCGTTGCGGGTTTTTTCTTGTCTTGGGTGGTTTCGGGGCGGCTCTGGGCCTCTCGCAAAATTGTTGGTGCTTCTGGGCGTTCGCGAGTAGAACGGGCCGGTGCACCGCGGCTGCTAACTGTTGGCGCTCCACTAAATCCACCACTACCGGTGCCCAGCGCGCCCGTGCCATCGATGCGCTGCGTGCGGACCGCAGACCACCTATGACCTGCGTCGTCGTGGGCTCTACCAGGCGCTTGCCCGCATCTTGGAGTTGCGCCGCCGTGGCGATGGCATACCCCGCTCACTGATGCCGATGGTTTTAGAGTGGCTAACACCACCGATCCACAAAGCGTGCACAGATGATTGCTGCCGCCAATTTCAGCAACGCTTCGTGG
>JBLZYV010000085.1:0-17320 GCA_050282565.1 Comamonas sp. | reverse complement strand
ATTGCGCCAACGCGCCAGCTCGAACACCCGGGTCTTGAGCACGTCACGCAGCACCGCGAAGCCGCCGGCCATGTCGCCGTACAGCGTGCAGTAGCCGGTGGCCATCTCGCTCTTGTTGCCGGTGGTCAGCACGATGGTGCCGAACTTGTTGGACAGCGCCATCAAGAGCGTGCCGCGGATGCGCGCCTGCAGGTTCTCCTCGGTCGTGTCCTCGGCGCGGCCGGCGAAGTCGGCGGCCAAGGCAGCCTTGAAGCCCTCGAACATCGGGGCGATCGAGATCTCTTCGTAGTGCACGCCCAGGCGCTCGGCCATCTCGCGGGCGTCGATCCAGCTGATGTCGGCGGTGTAGGGCGACGGCATCATCACCGTGCGCACCTTGTCGGCCCCCAGCGCATCGACGGCGATCGCCAGCACCAGCGCCGAATCGATGCCGCCCGACAGGCCCAGCACCGCGCCGGGAAAGCCGGTCTTGCCCAGATAATCGCGCACTGCCAGCACCAGCGCGTGCCAGAGCTGGCTGTTGGTGTCGCCCTGCGGGGTGATGGCGCTACTCAATTTGATAGCAGCTTGCGCTTGATCCACCTTCACCAGCAGCAGATTTTCTTCAAAACCCGGGGCCCGCGCCGCCACGCTGCCGTCGGCCTGCAGCGCGAACGAGTGGCCGTCGAACACCAGCTCGTCCTGCCCGCCCACCAGGTGGGCGTAGACCATGGGCAGGCCGGTTTCGCGCACGCGCTCGGCCATCACGGCCTCGCGCTGCTGCGGCTTGTCGATATGGAAGGGCGAGGCGTTGATGACCGCCAGCAGCTGCGCTCCGGCCTGCTGCGTGCTGCGCGCGGCCTCGGGCCACCAGGCGTCCTCGCAGATCAGCAGGCCGATGCGCACGCCGTCGACCTCGAACACGCAGGGCTGATCGCCGGTGGCGAAATAGCGCTCCTCATCGAACTCGCGGTAATTGGGCAGCGCGCGCTTGTAGTAGGTGGCAAGCACGGCGCCATCGCGCACCACGCTGGCGGCGTTGTAGCACAGCGGCCGGCCCTGCTCCGGCGCCCGCACCGGGTGGCCGACCACCAGCGTCAGCCCCGGCCACTGGGTGGAAGCCTGCACCACGCTGGCCAGCGCGGCATCGCACTCGTCCAGGAACGATGGCCGCTGGTACAGATCCTCGGCGGCGTAGCCGCACACGCCCAGCTCGGGCGTGAGCAGCAGCCTGGCGCCCTGCCCCGCGGCCTGCGCGGCCGCCTCCACCATCTTGCGGGCATTGCCCTGCATATCGCCCACCACCAGGTTCAGCTGGGCCACGGCTATTGCGAAAGTCATCGTGCCATCCATCCGATTTCGTCCAGCGCAGGACTATCGCATAAATCCTGGGGCCGATTGGCATCGGCACAATACCTCCCATGCCAACGATCACCGCGCATGTGCACGACCGCATGCAGTCCATCGACGCCGCCGCCTGGAACCGGCTGTGGCACGCCGCGCCGCATGCCACGCCCTTCATGCGCCACGAATACCTGCTGGCGCTGGAGGAAAGCGGCAGCGTGGGCCCCGATACCGGCTGGCAGCCCTGCCATGTCACGCTGCAGCGGGACGGCGCGCTGGTGGCCGCCTGCCCGCTGTACCTGAAGACGCATTCCTACGGCGAATACGTGTTCGACTTTGCCTGGGCCCGCGCCTACGCCGAGCATGGCCTGGCCTACTACCCCAAGGCGGTGGTCGCCGTGCCCTTCACCCCCGTGCCGGGCAGCCGGCTGCTGGCCGAGGACGACGAGCTGCGCGGCCAGCTGCTGCGCGCGGCGCTGCAGTTCTGCGAGTCGCAGGGCATCTCGTCGCTGCACCTGCTGTTCGGCAGCGCGGCTGACCTGCAGACGGCCGAGGCCGCCGGCCTGATGCAGCGGCAGACGGTGCAGTTCCACTGGAGCAACCGCCATGTCCATGGCGCGGCCGCGCCCTACCGCGACTTCGACGATTTCCTGGCCGAGCTGCAGCAGGACAAGCGCAAGAAGATCCGCCAGGAGCGCCGCAAGGTGGCCGAGGCCGGCGTGCGCTTTCGCCACGCCCGCGGGCAGGACATCAGCGCCGCCGACTGGCAATTCTTCTACCAGTGCTACGAGCGCACCTACCTGGAGCATGGCAACCCACCCTACCTGACCCCCGCCTTCTTCGAGGCCATGGCGGCGCACATGGCCGGCAACTGGCTGCTGTTCGTGGCCGAGCGCGATGGCCGGCCCATCGCCAGCAGCCTGACCGCCCTCGACGAGGACAGCGCCGCCCCGGCCGCGGCAACAGCAGCAACGGCCTATGGCCGCTACTGGGGCGCGCTGGAGCGCGTGGACTGCCTGCATTTCGAGGCCTGCTACTACCAGCCTCTCGAGTGGTGCATCGCCCAGGGCTTTGGCCGCTTCGAGGGCGGCGCCCAAGGTGAGCACAAGATGGCCCGGGCGCTGCTGCCCACCGTCACGCCCAGCGCGCACTGGCTGGCCCACCCCGGCTTTGCCGAGGCCGTGGAGCGCTTTCTCGACCGCGAGGGCGACGGCATGCAGCACTACCTGCAGACGCTGCAGCAGGCCACGCCGTTCAAGCACGGCGCCTGAAATGTAAGCAGGCATTGCGCTGTCGGCCTCGCCGCACAGCAGCGTGCCGCGCTGGCCGACACCCGCAGGCCGCCGCTCGCGGAACAATCAAGCCATCGTTTCACGCAACCGAACGAAAGGAGCTCGGATGAACAAGGACCAGGTCGCAGGCAAGATCAAGGACGTGGCCGGCGGGGTGCGGGCCACCGTGGGCCGGGCCATCGACAGCCCGACGGAAGTGGCCAAGGGCAAGGCGCTGGAGGTCGAAGGCAAGCTGCAGAAGGCGGCGGGCGACATCAAGGAAGCCGTCAAGGATGCGACGAAGAAGCCCTGACAAATTGACACGCTCGCACACACAATCTTCGGGTTTCGGACGCCGGGCTCATGCAAGATGAGCCCCATCGATACCGCAACGAACCCCTCCTTGGCCAGCAGCATGCTGGCCTCTTTTTTTGCCTGTCAGGCTCTGGCCCGGCGACGGTAAAGCGTCCCCACCCCTGCCATCAAGAGACCCAGCAATGCCAGGGCTGCGGCATTCAACGCCGGCACCGGCGTCGCAGCAGGCGGTGGCGGTGGCGCTGCTACCACGATGGTGATGTTGGCATCCACGCAATTCTCTGCATCCGCGGCATCGCACAGCCGGTAGGGCAGCGTATAGGTACCGATCGCCACACTGCCTGCCACGCTGACCGCGCCGGTGGCCGTGTTCAGGTCGAAGCCCGACGGCCAGCTACCATCGACTGCGATCACGGTATTGGCGGCGTCTGCGGGCACCGTGGTTCCCTGCGCGCCCACCAGCTTGTCGTTGCCGCGGATATTGGCCACCGCCACGCTGGCAGTACCAGCCACCGCCGTCCCGGCATCATCGGTTGCGGCCGGCGTGATGCTCATCCCAAGCTGGAAACCCACGCCGTCCTGCCCGCCGAACATCACAAACTGCCCTAATTGCAACGCGCTATAGCTGCCGGTGAATCGGAAAACGCCGCAGACCCGCCGCGAGCCCGCAATACACCCCTCTAGCCCGGTCGCCGCCCCCGGCGGATAGGGCCCCGCCACCGACAGCGTTGCCACATCGATCATCGATGGCTGGTTCGACTGGATGGCCACCACTGCATTCGCGCCGGCACTGTCCTTCGTTCCCTGGACGGTGACTCCCGAGTTGTCGAGGCTGTAGAAGATCAGAATGGGGTCGATCACCGGCTGCGCAAACTGGATGCTGGCTACCGTGGGACTGCCCGGGGAGAGGGTTGACGCATTGGGCGACCGAACGAACTCATACGAGCTCGAGCTGAAACTGGCTGGATAGATGCCTGCATTCGAATTGCCCCAGGCAATGCCATTGTTCAGGTACAGCAGGGCGCTGTAGTTGTTGTCTTGGTTCGCAATGGTGACGGCGGTGCCATGCAGCGCACCCGATAGCGAAGCGGCGGGTGCCCCCGCGGTCCCCGAGTAGGTGGACCAATAGTCCGCCCCCCAGGCCACGCCCAAGCCCATCAGGGATATGCCTGCAACCAAACCGCGAATGGCTTGCCGAGAAACTTGCCGGAGATACATCTGATGGCCTCTTTTCAAGACGATGCAGCCTTGAAAGCAAAGACCAATCAGCAATCCATAGCCAATGTCTATTTAGCGATCCAGGCATGGACAGTGCTCCATCCATGCGAAATTATTTCACAATTGCAAAATTTGTATCTATTTTTAACAATATTTGAATATTTTCCAGACCAGGGCACAAGCCATCCTGAACCGGGGGCTGGCAGTGCGCCAGGTGGGGCGCCCCACAGGGATTGGACGCCAAGCGCCGATATCCCCGCAGGACTTCAGGCGCCCTGCTCGTTCTTGCCCGCGCGCCATGCGCCCCAGATGGCCAGCAGGCCGGGGATCAGGATCAGGCCCCAGATGATCTTTTCCAGGTGCTGCTTGACCAGCGGCAGGTTGCCGAAGAAGTAGCCGGCCGTGCAGATGCCCAGCACCCAGACCAGCGCGCCCAGCAGGTTGTAGGCCACGAACTTGCCGCGGCTCATGCGCGCCACGCCCGCCACGAAGGGCGCAAAGGTGCGGATGAAGGGCATGAAGCGCGCCAGCACCACGGTGATGCCACCGTAGCGCTCGTAGAACGCATGCGCCTTGTCGAAGGCCTTGCGATTGAACCAGCGCGAGTTCTCCCACTGGAACACCTTGGGCCCGAGGTGGTGGCCGATCTGGTAGTTGCACTGGTCGCCGAGGAAGGCCGCCACCAGCAGCACCGCCACCGCCAGCGGGAACTCCATCAGCCCCGCGCCGCACAGCGCGCCCACGATGAAGAGCAGCGAATCGCCCGGCAGGAAGGGCATCACCACCACGCCGGTCTCGACGAACACGATGGCGAACAGCAGCGCATACACCCACATGCCGTAGCTCGCGACAAAAGCCTCCAGGTACTTGTCGACATGCAGGATGAAGTCGATCAACAACGAAACATATTCCAACGAAATCTCCTTCAAAACCAATACAGACAAGCGCCAGCAGCTACATATTTTGCATATCCACGGCCGCTGCAGGCTGGCTACTCTACTCTAGAATCCCGCTCCATGACGACCGAAACCGATCTTGCCACGCCGGCCGTGACCGAGCGCCGCCCCATCCAGGACCTGCCCGACGAACTGGTCAGCCAGATCGCCGCGGGCGAGGTGGTGGAGCGCCCCGCCTCGGTGGTGCGCGAGCTGGTGGACAACGCGCTCGACGCCGGCGCCAGCAGCATCACCGTGCGGCTGATGGCCGGCGGCGTGCGCCTCATCACGGTGGAGGACGACGGCTGCGGCATCCCGCAGGGCGAGCTGGCGATCGCGCTGCGCCGCCACGCCACCAGCAAGATCCGCAACCTGCACGACCTGGAATCGGTGGCCACCATGGGCTTTCGCGGCGAGGCGCTGGCCGCCATCGCCTCGGTGTCCGAAATGGGCGTGCTCTCGCGCCCGGCCGACCAGGACGGCGCCTGGCTGCTCGACGCGCGCAGCGGCGAGCTGCGGCCCGCCGCGCGCCAGGTTGGCACCACCATGGAGGTCAAGGAGCTGTTCTTCAGCACGCCGGCGCGGCGCAAGTTCCTCAAGAGCGACGCGACCGAGCTGGCCCACTGCATCGAGGCCGTGCGCCGCCATGCGCTGGCCCGGCCCGAGGTCGGCTTCGCCATCTGGCACGAAGGCAAGCTGGTGGAGCAGTGGCGAGCCACCTTGCAGCCGAATGAGCTGCAGGGTGACGAGGCCGAGCACGACGCTCTCTACGACCGAGCGCTGGAGCGCCGCCTGGCCGATGTGCTGGGGCAGGAGTTTCTGGAGCAGTCCATCGCCGTGCACTACCGCGCCGGCCCGGTGGTGGTGCGCGGCCGCGCCGGCCTGCCCGATGCCGCCCGCTCGCGCGCCGACCAGCAGTTCTGCTATGTGAACGGCCGCTTCGTGCGCGACAAGGTGCTCACCCATGCCGCCCGCGCCGCCTACGAGGACGTGCTGCACGGCCAGCGTCAGCCCGTCTACGCGCTCTACCTGAGCATCGACCCGATGCGCGTGGACGTGAACGTGCACCCCACCAAGATCGAGGTGCGCTTTCGCGACAGCCGCGAAGTCCACCAGGCCGTGCGCCACGGCGTGGAAAACGCCCTCGCCGCCCCGCGCGCACAGGCGCTCGCGGCCGCCGGCGAAGCCACTGCTGCGCCGGTGAATATAGAGTCAAATCCGGCTCCAGCGCCCAGCTGGCAAGCGCAGACAGCTATACATTTTGATAGCCCCCGCGCCAGCGACTCGCGCCTGGCACTGGATCAAGCCGCCGTGCTGTGGGGCACGCCCGCGGCTGCGGCCCCGGCGTCTGCGCCAGCATTCGCCCCTGCCGCGCAGGAGCCGGCGGCCTCCTGGAGCGTGGACCCGCAACCAACCATCCCGGCACCGACAGCTGCATCATCGGCTGCCGCCGAACCCTGGCCGCTGGGCCGGGCCGTGGCACAGATCCACGGCGTCTACATCCTGGCCGAGAACGCCCAGGGCCTGGTGATCGTGGACATGCACGCCGCGCACGAACGCATCGTCTACGAGCGGCTCAAGGGCCAGATGCAGGGCGACAACGCCATCGCCAGCCAGCCGCTGCTGATCCCCGCCACCTTCGCCGCCACGCCGCAGGAAGTGGCCTGCGCCGAAGAGCACCAAGCCACGCTGCAGCAGCTGGGGCTGGAGATCGCCCCCTTCTCGCCCAAGACCCTGGCCGTGCGCGCCACGCCCCCCACGCGGG
Source organism: Comamonas sp. (assembly GCA_050282565.1). GTDB lineage: Bacteria > Pseudomonadota > Gammaproteobacteria > Burkholderiales > Burkholderiaceae_C > Comamonas. Next base: position 10,493 of record JBLZYV010000085.1, on the reverse strand, counting down.
CCCAGGGCCACCCGGTGGAGCTGGCGCGCAACGTGCTGGCCGAACTGGCCCAGCACGACGCCAGCACCGTGGTGCAGCGCGCGCAGAACGAAATCCTCGCCACCATGGCCTGCCACGGCGCGGTGCGCGCCAATCGCCAGCTCACCATCGACGAAATGAACGCCCTGCTGCGCGACATGGAGCGCACCGAGCGCTCCGACCAGTGCAACCATGGGCGGCCGACCTGGCGACAGCTGAGCATGCGGGAGCTGGATGGATTATTTCTGCGCGGGCGCTAGCTGGCCCAGCGCAAACTGCCGGTTTGCCTCCACCCGGGCACGCTGCGATTCGGGCAGCACCGGATTGGCGAGCAGTTGCTCGCACAGGCGCAGGCTCTCCTGGTATTCGCCCACGTAGTAGGCGGCAATCGACAGCTCGTCCCAGCGCATCCAGTGATAACCGGCCTTCTCGACGAACAGGCGGTCGTCCGGCATGGGCAACTTACAGGCCTGGCCGGCGTACAGATAAGCGAGCGCGAAACGCTGCTGGCCCCGCATCACCCGGGCCAGATCAACCAGCGGTTCGGCACGCTGCACGCGCAGCTCGAACGCGGCCAGATAGCTTTGTTGCACCACGGCAAGCGGGCTGCCCAGGCGCTCTTCAAGCCGTGCGGCCTCCAGCGCGGCACGCCACTGCTCTTCATACCAGCCCCCCATGGCCATGCGCTGGCGGTAGGCTTCGAGCGCCTGTTGCAATTCACCGGCATCGCGCAGGCTTTGCGCCATGTAGAAGGCATAGCGTGCATTGTCCGGTTCGCGCTGCAGCGCCGCGCGCAGCACGGCGGCGTCCTTCTTGTACTTGTCCGGGTCGCGTGAGCGCGCGCCCTCCCGGGTGCTCAGGATGTGCAGGCCCTCCAGCAACGGGGTCGAAGCTGCCGGCGGCGTGGAGTCAGGGTACTCGTGCAACACCCCGACCCAGCGCCACTGCAGCCGGGTCGAGACCAAAGCAGAGCGGGTGTACTGCATCTGCTCCGACACCAGCATCAGCGCATAGGCATCGGCATCCAGCGCGGGCCAGGCAAACCCAGGCTGCGGCACAAAGCTGTCGTCCGCATCCATGAACAGCAGGTAGTCCGCGCCAGACGCATAGGCCAGCGCCGCTGCCTCGCTGCGGTTGTGGCCGAAGTCGCGCCAGGGCCGTTGGTGCAGTTTGCCGGGAATGCCCGCCATCGCCGCCTCGATCCTGGCCATGGTGTCGTCGCTGGAACCGGTATCCACGATCACCCAGGAGTCCACGTAGGGGCGCACCAAGGACAGGCAGCGCTCGATGACGGCGCTTTCGTCCTTGACGATCATGTTCAGGCAGATGCGGGGGCGAGAAGGCATGGCACCGATGGCCCGCAAATCCTGCAGGCGTATGAAATGGACATAAAAAAAGACCCCGGAGCGCGGGGTCTTCCTGAGTGTGAAGGATCTTACTGGACCTTCAGGCACACCGCATAGTAAGTCACAAACCAGTTGCCGGAGCCACTGCTTCGGCTAAGCGCTGTATACCAAGCATTGTTTCCAGCATCAGGGTAGCTGTCCACGATGTACGTATTGTTTTCAGCCGTAGTAGCACCACCGCCAATGACCTTGTAGCCTGCATCGCATGCAACGCTATTCGCTTTCGGATTGGTGCCAGTGTTCAGAGAGTCGCTCTTGTAAACCACTGCCGAACTGGCGACCGAACCAGAAGGGCCGGTCGGGCCCGTGGCTCCCGTCGGGCCAATCCCGCCAGTGTCCCCCTTCGGACCTTGCGCGCCTGGAGCACCTGGCACGCCTTGCGGACCAACGGCACCCACCGCGCCATTCGCCCCTGCAGGACCGGTAGCCCCCGTGGCACCGATCGGACCCGTAGCACCCGTGGAACCGGCGGAGCCTGTGGTACCGGCAGGACCCGTTGCGCCAGTAGACCCTGTTGCACCGGCAGGACCTGCTACGCCGGTAGCACCGGTGGCCCCCGTGGCACCGATCGGGCCAGTAGCGCCCGTTGCACCAGCCGGGCCTGTTGCGCCGGCAGGGCCTGCTGCACCCGTAGCCCCCGTTGCTCCAGCGGGGCCAGTTGCTCCGGCGGCCCCTGTTGCGCCCGTTGCACCAGTTGCACCAGTTGCACCAGTGGATCCTGTTCCGCCGGCACCCGTTGCTCCAGTAGCACCCGTCGCGCCCGTGGCCCCTGTCGGCCCGGTGGGGCCCGCCGCACCGGTGGCACCCGTCGGCCCTGCAGGCCCCGTAGCTCCCGTGGGACCCGTTCCGCCCGTGGGGCCGGCATCCACCGACAGCTTGCCCGTGCCATCCGCCTTCACAAACCCGCCAGCCGACAGCGACGGCACCACCACGCCATTCGTGCTGAAGCTGGTGATCGTGGTCGAGCCCTGCTGGATCACCACCCCGTCTGTGCCCGACATGGTGGCGGGAGCGGCGTGGGCTGCGCCCAGCGCCAACAGGCTGGCGAGCAAGGGGCTGACGGTGCGAAGAGAGGAGATGTGCTTTTTCATGATCGAGGTTTCCTGCGTGTTTCGGTGTGTTCGGTAAAGAGGAGGCATCAGGCCTGGCGGCGCTTGCCCAGCCAGCGCCGCGCCAGCGGGGCTGCGCCCAGCAGCAGGCCCATCAGCGCCAGGCCCAGCGGGCTGTTGGCCGGCACCGGCGTGGCCACCGGCGGCTGTGTCGGCACGTTGCTGCCGCCGCAGGTGGGTGATGGCACGAAGGTGCTGGTGCCCCGGTTGAAGGTGCCGTTGTTCTGCACATTGCTCTGGGCTGCGTCGAAGCTCGCGTTGCCCGCATTGAGCACCCCGCCCGCGCCGATGATGATCTTGTTCACGCTCTGGAACGTGGCGCCGTTGGCGTTCAGCGTGCCGTTGACGATCAGATCCCCGCATTGCAGGTTCATGGCCCCGTCCCACGTGAACGTGGTCTCGGCTGGCACCGTGTAGCCCTGCGCATGCACCGCTCCCGCGCAGGCCAGGCCTGCCATCCAGACCAAACAGGCAGCCTGTCGGCCCACCCTTCCCGATCGCTTGGGCATACCCGCCCCTCCTGAGTGCCTGCTTCGCATGGTGAAGTTTACCTTCTGTTAATAATTTAACAAATCAACACAATTGCATTCTAGCGTGATTTCTTAAATTTGGAACAAATTGTTAATTTAATGACATTTAGATAACAAATTGCTCCTCGACACCGAAATCGCCTGCATTCTTTTGGTTCGAATCGACGGTTGATCCCGATGTAGGAAGCGCCGATTGCTACATTTATTGAAATGTGTAACCAAGCGCATTCGAAGCTTAGAGGCCGCAATCCCGGCTGTCTATGGCACAGATGTACTAGTCTCAGGCTGGTGCAACGGGCTTGATCTAGGCCGCGCACGGGCTAGCAGCTATTCGCTCGCCCACAGCCGGGATCGACGATTCGCCAACTGACAGAAGATGCAAGCCTGCACACGTGGCTTGAGACATAGTCATCTCACAGGCCAAGCCGCAGCCCATCGCTTGGCAGATACATACATCCCGGTGATGCCTGAGCAGTGGCTGCAGGGGGTTCATTCACGGTGTGGCGGCAAGAAAAATGCCGCACAAGGCGGCATAGCGGCAAGAAGAGGCAAGCAGGCCCACGGCCTGCCGCCATCACTCGGATAGTTACTGGATCATCAACGACCAGATGACAGTGACATCGTGGTCAGGCTTATTAGGATTACCTGGACCACCGCCGGTACTGGGAACAGCCATGATGTCGATGGTCTGGCCTGCGGTGATCGTGGAAGCGAGGCCGTTGCCGGATGCACATGAAGTAGCAGCACCTGCGATCTCACAAGTGAGGTTCGTATTGCCATTGTCTCGACGCACAGTGAAAGTGTATTTTTCACTATTGCTATTCCCGACACTGTTATCCACGACCTTGACTTGCAGATTCTTCATCTCACCGGAAACGGGAACCACAAGCTTGACATTGTTCTCGCTACTCGATCCGTTCTGAAGGCCGATGTACCGAGTACTGTCCTTATCGGTATCACCGCGACCGAATACGAGCGCAGACCCATTCGCACCGGTAGCACCGGTGGCGCCCGTAGCTCCTGTAACTCCCGCGGCGCCCGTCGCCCCGGCGGGACCCGCTTCACCAGTGGCGCCCATCGGCCCGGCAGGGCCCGCCGCACCGGTGGCACCCGTCGGCCCTGCAGGCCCCGTAGCTCCCGTGGGACCCGTTCCGCCCGTGGGGCCGGCATCCACCGACAGCTTGCCCGTGCCATCCGCCTTCACAAACCCGCCAGCCGACAGCGACGGCACCACCACGCCATTCGTGCTGAAGCTGGTGATCGTGGTCGAGCCCTGCTGGATCACCACCCCGTCTGTGCCCGACATGGTGGCGGGAGCGGCGTGGGCTGCGCCCAGCGCCAACAGGCTGGCGAGCAAGGGGCTGACGGTGCGAAGAGAGGAGATGTGCTTTTTCATGATCGAGGTTTCCTGCGTGTTTCGGTGTGTTCGGTAAAGAGGAGGCATCAGGCCTGGCGGCGCTTGCCCAGCCAGCGCCGCGCCAGCGGGGCTGCGCCCAGCAGCAGGCCCATCAGCGCCAGGCCCAGCGGGCTGTTGGCCGGCACCGGCGTGGCCACCGGCGGCTGTGTCGGCACGTTGCTGCCGCCGCAGGTGGGTGATGGCACGAAGGTGCTGGTGCCCCGGTTGAAGGTGCCGTTGTTCTGCACATTGCTCTGGGCTGCGTCGAAGCTCGCGTTGCCCGCATTGAGCACCCCGCCCGCGCCGATGATGATCTTGTTCACGCTCTGGAACGTGGCGCCGTTGGCGTTCAGCGTGCCGTTGACGATCAGATCCCCGCATTGCAGGTTCATGGCCCCGTCCCACGTGAACGTGGTCTCGGCTGGCACCGTGTAGCCCTGCGCATGCACCGCTCCCGCGCAGGCCAGGCCCGCCAAGCAAGCCATGCTGGCTGCTTTCCGCCTCAACCCTGAACGCCCTGGCGCGCTCATGCCTGTTGGTGGTTTGGTTTGCATGGATTCAGATACCTTTTGTCGATAACCAATCAATTTGAATCAATCGACATTCGTTGGAATGCCATCCTCAAATAGATCAATTTGTGTTTTTTGAGACAGAGTGCAAACAAAATGTCCTGCACTCCCGCTGCACCTGCATTGCTTTCCGGATCGGATCAACGACTGGTGTCGATGCAGCCATGTCTGGCCGCTATGCTTTTGATATATGTAACCAAACGAATGTGAAGCTTAGATAGGCTTATTAACAATGTCCATGGGACATTTGTACTAATCGGATGCACTTCGGCACCTGGTTTGCGCGCCCTGGCCGGCCAGGGGTACGGGATGCGCTATCCTCGCCAGGACACTGCAATCCCAGGAGAAATTCCATGAGCGGCAAGCCCCCATCGCATCGTCTGGTGATCGTCGGAGGCGGCGTCGCCGGGCTGGAGATCGCCAGCACGCTGGCGCGCCAGCGGCGCCTGCGGGGCGCGCTCGACGTGATCCTCGTGGACAGCGATTCGGCCCACGTGTGGAAGCCCATGCTGCACACGATTGCGGCCGGCACGAGCGACATCTCGCAGCAGCAGACCGCCTTTCTGGCGCAGGCGCGGCAGGCGGGCTTCACCTTCCAGCCGGGCGCGCTCGAGGGGCTGAACCGCACGACGCGCGAGATCCGGCTGGCGCCGCTGTATGCGCCCGACGGCCGGCTGCTGATCCCCGCGCGCGAGCTGAGCTACGACACCCTGGTCATCGCCATCGGCAGCGAGGCCAACGATTTCGGCACGCCCGGCGCCGCCGAGCACTGCTACCGCATCGACTCGCGCCAGCAGGCCGACGCCTTCCACGACGAGGTGCGGCTGCGCCTGCTGCAGTGCCTGTCGCAGCAGTCCAAGCTGCGCATCGGCATCGTCGGCGGCGGGGCCACGGGCGTGGAGCTGGCGGCCGAGCTGGTGCAGCTGGTGGAGAGCAGCGTGGGCTATGGCGCGCATGGGCTGCGCGAGCATGTGACCGTCACGCTGGTGGAGAGCGGGCCGCGCCTGCTGGCGGCGTTTCCCGAGGACATCTCGGCCGCCACCCGCACGCGGCTGGAGGCGCTGGGCATCCGCGTGCTGACCGAGGCTTTCGTCGGCGCGGTCGATGCCGAGGGCTTCGTGCTGAAAAGCGGCGAGCGCATTCCGGTGTCGCTGCCGGTGTGGGCCGCGGGCGTCAAGGCGCCGGACTTCCTGACGCGGCTCGACGGCCTGGCCACCAGCCCCAACAACCAGCTGGTGGTGCGGCCGTCGCTGCAGACCACTCATGACGCGCGCATCTACGCGGTGGGCGACTGCGCCAGCCTCACGCTGCCGGGCATGCAGCGCCCGCTGGGGCCGACGGCGCAGGTCGCGCACCAACAGGCGCAGCACCTGATCCGCTACCTGCCCGGCGCCATGCTGCAGGGCAAGCCGATCCCGGATTTCAAGAACCGCAACTTCGGCGCCGTCGTGTCGCTGGGCGAGTACGACGCCTTCGCGTCGCTGGGCCAGTTCGGCTTTCTGGAGGGCACGACCATCCAGGGGCGCCTCGCGCAGCTCAGCCACGTGATGCTGTACCGCAGCCACCAGGCGCGGCTGCACGGCTTCTGGCGCGGCAGCCTGCTGTGGCTGGTGGATTACATCAACCAGCGGTTGCGCGGCTCGATACGGCTGGATTGAGCACTCAGCTTTACAAAATTGAGAGCATCTGGCGCTTGATGCAAAAGGACTTCAGATGGAAAACCATCTGAAGTCCTTTTATATTCAGTGCTAGAAGCTCTCTTTTTGGTAGTGCCTGAGCCTCGTCAATGCGCAGCCGAGGCCGCATCCGCGCCACCGCTGCCGCCGCGGTGGGCCAGCCACACCAGCGGGATCAGCAGCAGGAACAGCATGGCCGAAGCCCAAAAGATGTCGTTGGCCGCGAGCATGAAAGCCTGTTGGTTGACCATGCGGTCGATCTGCGCCAGCGCCTGCTGCTGGCTCAAGCCGGCGGCCTGCAGACCGTTCAGCGCCAGTTGCGTGGGGCCGTCGCCCAGGCTGATGTGCTCGGTCAGCTGCGCGTGGTGCAGGCTGGCGCGCCGCTCCCACAACGTGGTCGAGATCGAGGTGCCCACGGCGCCGCAGGTGATGCGCACGAAGTTCGACAGCCCCGAGGCGCTGGCCATCTTCTCGGGCGGGATCTCGCTGAGCGTCAACGTCATCAGCGGGATGAAGAAGCCGGCCATGGCCACGCCCTGGATGATGGTGGGGATCATGATCGTGCCCAGGTCCACCTGGGTGCTGAAGCGCGAACGCATCCACAGCACCAGCGCGAACACCAGGAAGGCCGCCGTGGCGTAGCGGCGCGGGTCGACCTTGTGGATGGTCTTGCCCACCACCGGCGACAGCACGATGGCCAGCAGGCCCACCGGCGCCATCACCATGCCGGCGTCGGTGGCGGTATAGCCCATGAACTGCTGCAGCCACAGCGGCAGCAGCACCACGTTGCCGAAGAACAGTCCGTAGCCCACCGAGATGGCCAGCGTGCCGGCCCAGAAGTTGCGGTTCTTGAACAGGCGCAGGTCCACCACCGGGTGCTTGTCGCCCAGCTCCCAGACCAGGAAGTACAGGAAGCCGACCGTGGCCACCGCCGCGCAGCCCACCACCAGGGCCGACTGGAACCAGTCGTGCTCCTTGCCGATGTCGAGCATGATCTGCATGGCCGACACCCACACCACCAGCAGCCCCAGGCCAATGCCGTCGATGGGCAGCGACTGGCGCGGCGTGTCGCGGTGGCGGAAGATGCTCCAGGTGGCCACCACGGCCAGCACGCCCACCGGGATGTTGATGTAGAAGATCCACGGCCAGCTCATGTTGTCGGTGATCCAGCCGCCCAGGAGCGGCCCCATCACCGGCGCGATCAGCGTGGTCATCGACCAGAAGGCCATGGCCGTGCCCGCCATGGCCTTGGGGTAGCTGGCCAGCAGCAGCGACTGCGACAGCGGGATCATTGGCCCCGCGACAAAGCCCTGCAGCACGCGGAAGGCGATCAGCAGCGTCATGTTCGGCGCCAGGCCGCACAGCCACGACGAGACCACGAACAGCAGCACGCTGAGCATGAACAGCCGCACCTGGCCAAAGCGCATCGACAGCCAGCCGGTCAGCGGCACCGAGACGGCATTGGCCACCGCAAAGCTGGTGATGACCCAGGTGCCCTGGTTGGTGCTGACGCCCAGGTCGCCCGCGATAGCGGGGAGCGAGACGTTGGCGATCGACGAGTCGAGCACGTTCATGAACACGGCGGCCGACAGTGCCACCGTGCCCAGCGCACGCGCCGAACCTTCGAGCGGCGGATGCGGCAGCGCAGCCTGGTTGGGAGAAGCCATAGCCAAATCCTTGCCCTGCCCGCGCGCTTACAGGCGCTTGCCTGCGTTGTCGGCGATCACCTGGGCGATCACGGCGTCGGCGCCCTTGTCCTGCGCGGTGTACACGCTGGTCTGAGCCAATGGCTCCTTGCGCGGCACTTCAGCCAGCAGCTTGCCGTCCTGGTTGCGGATGTCCACGTCCACCAGCATCGACAGGCCCACGCGCAGCGGGTGCTCGTCGAGCTGCTTGGGGTCGAGCGCGATGCGCACCGGCACGCGCTGCACCACCTTGATCCAGTTGCCGGTGGCGTTCTGCGCCGGCAGCAGCGAGAAGGCCGCGCCCGTGCCCACGCCGAGGCCCTCGATGGTGCCGGTGTACTCCACCTTCTTGCCGTACAGGTCGGCCACCAGCTTGGCCGGCTGGCCCAGGCGCAGGTTGCGCAACTGGTTTTCCTTGAAGTTGGCCTCTACCCACAGCGCATGCATGGGCACCACCGTCATCAGCGGCGTGCCGGGCGCCACGCGCTGGCCCACCTGCACCGGGCGCTTGCCCACCACGCCATCCACCGGCGAGACCAGGGCCGAGCGCTGCTGGGCGAGGTAAGCCTCGCGCAGCTTGGCCGCGGCGGCCTGCACGTTCGGATGGTCGGGGATGGCGATGCCATCGGTCAGCGACTGGTTGCTGGCGAGCTGCTCGCGCGCGGTCTTCACGGCGGCCTGCGCGGCGGCCAGCGCGGCCTTGGCGGCATCGGCCTGGCTTTGCGCGTGGCTCAGCTCTTCCTTCGACACCGCGCCGTTGCCCGACAGGGACTGGCGGCGCTTCAGGTCGCTGGCCGCACGGTCCACGTCGTTGCGGGCCTTGGCCACCTCGGCCTCGCGCAGCGCGATCTGCGCGTTCAGCGAGCCGTTGTTCACGTACAGCGTGCGCACCTGGCGCACGGCCTGGGCCAGGTTGGCCCGGGCCTGCTCGAAGGCCACGTTGGCATCGGCCGGATCGAGCCGCACCAGCACCTGGCCTTCCTTCACGTAGTCGGTCTCGTCGGCCATGATGGCCTGCACCGTGCCCGCGGTCTGCGGCGTGATCTGCACGATGTTGCCCTGCACGTAGGCGTTGTCGGTTTCCTCGAAGTGGCTGCTGACCACCCAGTCGTAGGCGCCGTAGGCGGCGCCGGCGATCACGACCAGCGCGGTCAGGCGCACCAGCCATTTCTTGCGGCTCGGCGGCTCGGAGGCGGGAGCGGCTGCCGAGCTTGCGGGGTTCGATGCGTTGTTGGACATGTTGGATTCCGTGCGAAGTGTTTTTTGCAAAGTTATGGATGGATTCGCGGATGCCGTCAGCCGCCTTTAGTTACCGTGTGCGGCCACCTGAGCCGTGGCAGGAGCAGCGTCGGCGTAGCCGCCGCCCAGCGCCTGGGCCAGCGCGGCATGGCTGGTGAGGATGCGGGCCTGCAGGTCCACCGCCAGGCGGCGCTGCTGCAGCACATTGGTTTCGGCCGACAGCACGTTGAGGTAGGTGCCCAGCCCGGCGGCGTAGCGCTGGCGGGCCAGTTCGTAGGCGCCCTGCGCGGCCTGCGCCGCGGCGCCCTGGTCGTCCTGCTGCCCCAGCGCCGACTTCACGCCGACGAGCTGGTCGGCCACGTCGTGCACGGCTTCGATCACCGCCTGGTTGTAGCTCTCCACGGCCGCGTCGTAGTCGGCCGACTTGCCGCGCAGGTTGGCGCGCAGGCGGCCGGCGTCGAAGATTGGCAGGCTCAGCGCCGGGCCCACGCCCCACTGGCGGCTGCTGCCCTGGATGAAGTTGTCCAGCCCCAGGCTCGACAGGCCGACGAAGGCGGTGAGGTTGATGTCCGGGTAGAACGCCGCCTTGGCCGCGGCGATGTCGTGCTGCGTGGCCTCGACGCGCCAGCGCGCGGCCACCACGTCGGCGCGGCGGCCCAGCAGGTTGGCGGGCAGTTGCTGCGGCAGCGCCGGCAGCTTCAGCGCGGCCAGCGGCGAGGCGCTGATGGCATGGGCATCGGCCGGCTTGCCCAGCAAGGCGGCCAGCGCGTTGCGCGCGAGCTGCTTCTGCTCTTGCACCTGGGCGAGCTGCACGCGGGCCTCGGGCACGCCGCCTTCGCTCTGGCGCACTTCCAGGCGCGTGTCC
>JBLZYV010000084.1:0-17770 GCA_050282565.1 Comamonas sp. | reverse complement strand
GGCGATCTGCATCAGGTGCTGGTAGCTGTCGACCTTCTCCAGCGCGTTGGGCACCGAGTGCACGCCCGCCTTGTTGCCGATGCGCACGGTTTCCATCTTGTTGTCGCAGCGCTGGCGCAGCTTGGCTGGCGGGAACCAGACCTCCATGCCCAGTTCCTTGGCCAGCTCCTCGGTCTTCTCGTCGAACATCAGGAAGGTGGCGACCGGCTTGCCGCCACGGCGCTCGATCAGGTCGACCACGTCCTTGTGCTGCAGCAGGTAGTTGTTGATGTCCTCGATGGACTGGAATTCCTCATGCGGAAGCTCCTGCGGCACGAAGACGTTGGGGTGGCGCCCGTCGAAGCAGTCGATGTAGTTGATGTAGCGGAAGCGGTTGACCCATCGGTCCATGCCCAGCAGGTTGAAGTTGGTCGCGCTGATGAAGTAGATCGGCCGCTCGTTGCGGTGGAACATCAGCAGCAGATCGGAGATGCTCTTGACTTTGTTGCTCACTTCTTGCTCCTCGGGTTGGACTTCTTTGGGGTAGGGGACTCGGTAGCCAGAACCAGCTCGGCGGGCGCGATCGCATCGCTGGCCTGGGCTTGCGCGGCACGGCCGGACAGCGCGAGCGCCGCTCGGGCGGCGGTGGCCTGCGCGGCCCGATCCAGTGCGGGCTGGCTGAAGATGCGGAAGCCCAGCTCAGGGCGGAAACCGTGGATTTCACGCACGTCCAGCGCCGCCATGAATTCCAGGATCTCGGCGCTGATCACCTGCCCTGGAACCAGGATGGGGAAGCCCGGCGGGTAGGGAATCACGAAGAGCGCAGACACCAATTCGCGCCCCTGGGCGATGGCGTGGGCAGCCTCGGGCATGTCGATGTATTCGCAGTTGGTGTCGTCGTACGAGAGGAAGAAGGCGCTGCGGATGTCGCCGTCGCGGGTGCCGGCACGCCCCTCGACGCTGCGGCCGCGGAACGCGAAGTGGAAGCTCGAGAAATTGGGCAGCGGCGGCTGCTCCAGCGTCAGCGAGCGCACGCGCTTTTCATGGATGCGCCGCTCGATGGCGCTCATGTCGGCCACGCGCGCGTCGACGTCGCGGGCGATCTTGATCAGCACCTCGATCAGGTAGGCGATCGCGGAGCGCGTGCTGCCGATGTTGGTCATGAACAGCACGGTGTTGCGCGAGGTCTTGTTGATCTGGATGCCGTACTTGTCCATCAGCTCCTTGTTCTTGAAGGTGTCGCCGTCCATGCCGGTCGTGCCGATCACCAGGGTCGCACGCGTCGGGTCGAGCACGAATTCGTCGCTGCGCCACGCGGCCTCGAGGTTGTCCCAGCCCGTCTCGTCGTTGTAGTAGTTGTCCACGCCGGATTCGCGGTAGGCCAGCGGCACCAGGTCGCCGATGCGCAGGAAACGGAAATAGCGCTTGAGCAGCGGATGGTGCAGCACCTGTTCGCGCAGGCTCATCGCCAGCTCCAGCTGGCGCTGGATCAGCTCGTAGCCTTCCAGCTCCACCTGGCGGCGGCCCACATCGAGCGATGCAAGGATCTGGTAGTTCGGCGAGGTCGACGTATGCGTCATGTAGGCCTCGTGGAACGATTCCTCCGCCTTGTCCTTGAAGTCCTGGTCCCAGATGTGGATCATCGAGCCCTGGCGCAGCGCGGTCAGCGTCTTGTGCGTGGAGTGCGTGGCGTAGACGCGCACGCGCGCCCGGGCCGGGTCGGGGATCAGGCGGGTGTCGAGCAGTTGTTCGTCGTCATTCCAGTCGATGCTGGCGGCGAAATCGGCGTAGCGCTTGGCGTAGGCCGGATCCTTGAAGGTCTCGCACAGCTTGGCGGCGCTGGCCATGGCGGTGCGCTGGCGATAGATGGGGTGGCAGCGTGCGAAGGCGAACCAGGCCTCGTCCCACAGAAAGACCAGGTCGGGCTTGATGGCCAGGCATTCCAGCATCACCCGCTCGACGTCATAGACGATGCCGTCGAAGGTGCAGTTGGTGAGCAGGACCATGCGCACGCGGTCGAGCGTGCCGGCGCGCCGGAAGCCCAGCAGGGTCTCCTTGATGTGGCGCAGGGGCACCGCGCCGTACATCGAGTACTGGTCCAGCGGATACGAGTCGAGGTAGGCCACCTGCGCGCCCGCCAGCACCAGGCCGTAGTGGTGCGACTTGTGGCAGTTGCGATCCACCAGCACGATGTCGTCGGGCCGCACCAGCGCCTGCACCACGATCTTGTTGCAGGTGGAGGTTCCATTGGTCGCGAAGTAGGTACGGCGTGAGCCGAAGGCGCGGGCGGCATATTCCTGGGCGAGCTTCAGCGGGCCGACCGGGTCGAGCAGCGAATCGAGCCCGCCCGAGGTGGCCGAGGTCTCGGCCATGAACAGGTTCATGCCGTAGAACTGCGCCAGGTCGCCGATCCAGTTGCTGTTCATGATCGCCTTGCCGCGGGCCAGCGGCAGGGCGTGGAATACGCCGGTGGGCTGTTTGGCATAGTCGCGCAGCGCATGGAAGAACGGCGTTTTGTGGCGCTCGCCCACGCCTTTCATGATGGCGCTGTACAGCTCGATGTGGTCTTCTTCGCCAAAGAAGATCCGCTTGAACACCTCGCCCACGCGCGCGGCGACGTCCTCGACGCTGACGTCGGTGACGAGGTACAGGTCCAGCTCGGGGCGCAGCTGCGCGATCTGGCGGCCCAGCAGCGGTCCGCGCTCGAACTCGGGCATGGACTCGCTGTTGTCGTCCACCCCCTCGAGGAAGCGGCGCAGCATGCCGTTGCGGTTGACCGAACGGAACGGGAAGCCGTGGCGGATGACCACCGCCTGCAGGTTGAAGTTGACCAGGGTGGCGATCAGCGCATCCTCGAAGCTGGGAACGACGACGATGTCGAAGACGAAGTCGTCGTCCGGGCTGCGTTTGCGCTGCACGCGGCGGCGCAGCGCGTCCTCCTCGCTGGCGGACATCTCGTCGACGATCAGCACCTCGAAGTAGGGCCGGGCCAGCTGGGCCTGGCGCTCGCTGTCGGTCTCGATCTGCGAGGGCAGCTCGTTGTCGCTGTCCAGCGTGTTGGGGTCGTGGCGGTAGGTGCGCGCGGCCAGCACACGGTGGATACGCCGGGCTGCCTGGTGCGCGCGTGCCAGTTCCTCGCGCTCGATCCACAGGCACAGCTCGCCGAACACCCGGCCGCCGGGAAAGGCCCAGTAGCTCTCGACCGGCGCCAGCGCGTCGAGGATGCGGCGCACATGCGCGAGCCGGCTTTCGCGCTCGGGATGCTCCGCGGGCAGGATGGCCAGCCGGCTGAGATCGTCCACCAGGCTGATCCAGCCATCGGCCCGCATCTCCCAGACGCTGCGGTGTCGGCTGAGCGAGGCACGGGCGCGCGGTTCGGTCAAGGATCGGGATGTCATGTTGGTCTCCTGGGGCGCCGGATCGGGTATCTCCGTCCGGCTTGTTGGTGGTTCGAGGTGGCGATCGCTGCGGAAAGGTCAGGTCAGTTCGGCTTGGTCAGTGCTCCCAGGCTGTGCAGGTATGGAAAATCACCGCCGTCCTTGCGGTAGACGGCGAAGTCGCAGTCACGGTCGCGGAAGCTTTTCAGCGGCTGCCCCAGGTTGCTGCGCAACCCGCGCTCGCGCTCGCGCCGCACCTTGGCGAAATCGACATCAATGGCAATGATCTCGGGGCTGCCCTCGGCCTGGTGCAGCACATAGCCGGAAGGGTCCACGATGATCGAGCGCCCAACCCCGCCATGCTCCACGCCATTGACGTCGAAGAAGTAGACCTGGTTGGTGGCGGCCGAGGCGCGGGCGATGGCCAGTTCCACGTCGCGGTCGATGGTGTCGGTCATGGTCGGGTGCAGGATCACTTCGGCACCCATGGCTGCCAGCGTGCGCGTGGTCTCGGGAAACCACATGTCGTAGCAGATCGACACGCCGAAGCGGCCCGCGCCAGGCACGTCGAACACGCAGAACTCGGTGCCGCCGGCCACATCGCGCTCATACGGGCGAAACGGGAACAGCTTGCGAGCGCGCGTGACGACCTCGCCCTCGGGATTGATGACCGGTGCGGTGTTGTAGACCACGGGGCCGTCGGGCCCGGCCACGCTTTCGAACAGCGAGCCGGGAACGAGCCACAGACCGGTCTCCCGTGCCAGCTTGCACAGCCGGTCCTCGGTAGGGCCGGGCAGCGGCTCGGCCTTGTCGTGCTTGGGGCCGAGCGCGGCCAGCTCCGAGAACAGCACCATGCGTATCCACGGAAAGCGCATGCGGATATGGCGCATGTAGTCGCCCATGCGATCCACATTGCTCTCGAAGGCCGAGACCTGCATCTGCACGCCGGCGATGCCGAAGGTGTTTTCGGCGCCGCTCATGCGTCCAGCCCCGCGAGGCACACGTACTTGATCTCCAGGAACTCTTCGAGCCCGTACCTGGAGCCCTCGCGGCCCAGGCCGGACTGCTTGACGCCGCCGAACGGCGCCTCGGCGGTGGAGATCAGGCCGGTGTTGACGCCGACCATGCCCGATTCGAGCTGCTCGGCCACGCGCATGATGCGGCCGATGTCGCGGCTGTAGAAGTAGGCGGCCAGGCCGAACTCGGTGTCGTTGGCCCGGGCGATGGCTTCGGCTTCGGTGTCGAAGGCGAAGATCGGTGCCAGCGGGCCGAAGGTTTCCTCGTGCGCGACCAGCATGTCGGCGGTGGCACCGGCCACGACCGTGGGCTCGTAGAACTGGCCGCCCAGTGCATGGCGTTTGCCGCCGGTGAGCACCTTGCCGCCCTTGGCCACGGCATCGGCCACGTGCTCCTCGATCTTGGCCACGGCCTTCGCGTCGATCAGCGGACCCTGGGTGACGCCAGGCTCGACGCCGTTGCCCACCTTGAGCGCGTTGACCTTGGCAACCAGCTTGTCGGTGAAGGCCTGCAGCACGCCCTTTTGCACGTAGATGCGGTTGGCGCAGACGCAGGTCTGGCCGGTGTTGCGGTATTTGGAAACCATGGCACCCTCGACGGCGGCGTCGAGGTCGGCATCGTCGAAGACGATGAAGGGCGCGTTGCCGCCCAGCTCCAGCGAGAGCTTCTTGATCGTGTCGGCCGATTGGCGCATCAGCGTGCGGCCCACTTCGGTGGAGCCGGTGAAGGTGAGCTTGCGCACCAGCGGGTTGGCCGTCATCTCGCCGCCGATCTGCGAGGCCGATCCGGTGAGCACCGACAGCAGCCCCGCCGGCAGGCCGGCGCGCTCGGCCAGCAGGGCAAAGGCCAGCGCGGAAAACGGCGTCTGCGTGGCGGGCTTGACCACCATCGAGCAGCCTGCGGCCAGCGCCGGGCCGGCCTTGCGCGTGAGCATGGCGGTGGGAAAGTTCCACGGCGTGATCGCGGCGGTGACGCCGATGGGCTGCTTCAGCGCCAGGATGCGGCGATCGGCCAGCGGCGCGGGAATGGTGTCGCCGTAGACGCGGCGCGCCTCGTCGGCAAACCATTCGATGAAGGAAGCGGCATAGGCGATTTCGCCCTTGGCCTCGGCCAGCGGCTTGCCCTGCTCGGTGGTCATCAGGCGGGCCAGGTCGTCCTGGTTGGCCAGCAGCAGGTCGTTCAGGCGCCGCAGGACGGCGCTGCGTTCCTTGGCCGGGCGCCTGGCCCAGGCATGGCGGGAGGCTTCGGCGGCCTCGATGGCGCGGCGGGTCTCGGCGGCGCCGCAGACCGGCACGGTGCCGACCTGCTCGCCGGTGGCGGGGTTGCGCACGGCCACGGTGGCGCCATCGTCGGCGTCCACCCAGGCGCCGGCGATGAAGGCTTGCTGGCACAGCAGCGAGGAATCGTTCAGTTTCAAGGACATAAGGTAGCGGGGTTGGTATGAAAAAGTGAGCAGTCAGCGCTGGTTGTTGATGTTTTTTAGCTGTTTTTCACTGAAAACAACAGCTATGGAAAGCGCTAAAAGCTCTCTTTTTTGTAGCAAGAAACTTATCCGTGCAGGGCGGCAGCCAGAATATCCAGGCCTTCATCGAGGAGGGCGTCCTCAATGGTCAGCGGGAACAGGAAACGGACCACATTGGCATGGATGCCGCAGGTCAGCAGCAGCAGGCCGGCGTCGCGGGCACGGGCCTGCACCTGGCGGGTGAATTCGGCATCGGGCTTGCCATTGGCGTCGTTGAACTCCACGGCCACCATGGCGCCTAAGCCGCGCACATCGGCAATCTGCGGAACCGTGGCGCGCAGGGCGTCGAGCCGGGCCTTCAGGCGCAGGCCCAACTGCTCTGCGCGCTCGGACAGCCGTTCTTCCTCCATGACATCGAGCACCGCATGGGCCGCGGCCACGGCCAGCGCATTGGCCGCGTAGGTGCCGCCCAGGCCGCCCGGCAGCGGTGCGTCCATCAGCTCGGCGCGGCCCACCACGCCCGATAGCGGCAGGCCGCCGGCGAGGCTCTTGGCGACGGTCATCAGGTCGGGCACCACGTCGTAGTGCTCCATGGCAAAGAGCTTGCCGGTGCGCCCGAAGCCGGTCTGGATCTCGTCGGCAATCATGACGATGCCGTGGCGGTCGCAGATCTCGCGCACCGCGCGCATGAACTCGGGCGGCTGCACGTAGAAGCCGCCTTCCCCCTGGATCGGCTCCAGGATGATGGCCGCGACCTGTTCGGGATCGATGTCGGCCTTGAACAGCTTGTCCAGTGCGGCCAGCGACTGCTCGACGCTCACGCCGTGCAGCGCCACCGGCGCGGGCACGTGGTAGATGCTGCCCGGGAAAGGGCCGAAACCGGTCTTGTAGGGCACGACCTTGCCGGTCAGCGCCATGCCCAGGTAGGTGCGGCCATGGAAGGCGCCGGTCAGCGCGATCACGCCGGGGCGGCGCGTGGCGGCGCGGGCGATCTTGATGGCGTTCTCCACGGCCTCCGCACCCGTCGTGAAGAAGGCGGTTTTCTTGGCGTGCTTGCCGGGCGTGAGCGCGTTCAGCCGCTCGGCCAGCGACACTGCGCTTTCATAGGGGACCACCTGGTAGGCGGTGTGGGTGAAGCGTTCGAGCTGTTCGCGCACGGCCTGCATCACGCGCGGATGCCGGTGGCCGGTGTTGAGCACGGCGATGCCCGAGCCGAAATCGATGAAGCGCCGGCCTTCGACGTCCCAGAGCAGGGCGTTTTCGGCGCGCTCGGCGTAGAAGGGGAAACCTATGGCTACGCCGCGTGGCGTGGCTGCGAGCCGGCGGGCATCGATGGACTGGTTGCTGGAGCAGAGGTCTGCGGCAAGAGGTGCATTCATGGCGTTATCGGTCGGGCGCTGCACGCCCTGGATCACTGGACATGGAAAGCAGTCTAGGAGTACATTGATCCCAACAAAAGAACCAAATATGGCAAATGGAATAGAACCAATATCCCGAGCAGCCCATGCCACGCTGCCCGACTTCGTCATCCGGCATTTCCAGCGCAGCGATGCCGAATACAACCATCGCCAGCTTTACCGCATCCTCAAGGACGGCATCCTGCGTGCGGCGCTGCCCGCCGGATCGAAGCTGCCGCCCAGCCGCGAGATGGCCCAGACGCTGGGCATTGCCCGCAATACCGTCGTGCAGGTCTATGAGCAGTTGGCGCTGGAGGGGCTGGTGCAGGCGGGCGTGGGGCGGGGCACCTATGTGGCCGAGGTGGCTCCGGCATTTGAGGACCAGCCGCCGCCCACGCCGGTGCAGCGCCGCGGCACGCCGCTGTCCAGGCGGGGGCGCGCCATCGTGGGTGGTGCGCGCGCCAGCCCGCTGCAATGGGGGGCGTTTGCGCCGGGCGTGCCCGAGCTGCGAATGTTCCCCGGTGCCGTCTGGAGCCGGTTGCATGCCCAGGCCTGGCGCGAGCTTGCCGCGCCGCGGCTGAGCTATGCCACCGGTGCCGGGCATCCCGCCTTGCGCGAGGCGATCGCCGAGCACCTGCAGGGCACCCGTGGTGTGGCGTGCAGCGCCGAGCAGATTCTCATTACCAGCGGCGCCCAGCAGGCGCTGCACCTGATCGCGCAATTGCTCGCTGACCCGGGTGACACCGTCTGGCTCGAAGATCCGGGCTACTGGGGCGCGCGCAGCGTATTCCGCATGGCCGGGCTGCAGTTGCAGCCGATTGCGCTGGATGGCGAGGGACTGGCACCTACGCCGCAGCAACTGCAGGTGCCACCGCGGCTGATGTTCGTGTCGCCCTCGCACCAATACCCCACTGGCGTGCTGATGGGACACGGCCGCCGTCGCCAGTTGCTGGACTATGCGGCCTCCCACCGCGTCTGGATCGTGGAGGACGACTACGACAGTGAATTCCGCTTCGCGTCGCGCCCGCTGCCGGCCCTCCAGGGCCTGGACGAACGCGGCCGCGTGATCTACCTGGGCACCTTTTCCAAGACCATGTTTCCCTCGCTGCGCCTGGCCTACCTCGTGCTGCCGCGCGATCTCACCGAGAGCTTTGCCCGTGCGCTGAACGAGCTGTTCCGTGAGGGCCAGACCATGCAGCAGATGGTGTTGGCGCAATTCATGCGGCAGGGCCACTATGTCAATCACATCCGCCGCATGCGTCTGGTCTATGGCGAGCGCCGCCGCGTGCTTATCGACGAAATAACGCAACGGCTGGGCGGTGCCGTGTCCGTGCTGGGCGGGGACGCCGGCCTGCACCTGGTGCTGGGTCTGCCACCGGGAACGGATGACGAGACCATCGCCCGGCAGGCAATCAAACAGGGTGTGTTGACACGGCCACTATCGCTGTACTCGCTCAGGCCCGATTCGGCGCCCGGTCTGGTGCTGGGCTATGGTGCGGTGACGGAGGAGGAGATTCGCCACAGCTTTGGTTTGCTCTCACGGGTGATTGAAGCGGGTTTGTAATGGGCTGCCTACAGTGGAAGGCGTTGCCACGGGCCATGGGCGCCCGGGCTGGATGAATCGAGGAGGAGGCTATGCAGAATGTGATCGAGGCGGTGACGCCAATCCTTTGAAACCAGCGCAGGTGCTCGAGGGTGTCCTGGACAACATAGGCATCGAAAGTGCCTGGGACCCGGCCACGGTGACGACCTACGAGTTCTTCATTGCCGCCTATGGCCTGTCACGCGAGGGGGCGCTGGGGGCCCCTAAGTAAGGAGGGAGAGGTCCTGGCCTTTCTTTAGGCCAGATTGATCTGCCAGGAGATGCCGAACCGATCCTGGATCCAGGCGAACTGGCGGCTGAATCCATAGTTGCCCAGCGGCATCAACGCCTGGCCGCCTTCCGACAGCGCCTCATGGATGCGGGCGATTTCCGCTTCCGTGTCGCATTCGACGAACAACGACATCGACGGCGTGAAGTTGAACGCGTGCGGATACGCGCTGTCGATGGCCATGAACCGCCGCCCCTGGAGCTGGAACACCGCCGTCTTGACCGTGCCCTCGGGCTGGTCTTCGCCCGGGCCGTAGAGGTCGACGCGCTCGATGCGGGACTGCGGAAACAGCGCGACATAGAAGTCGATCGCCGTCTTGGCCTGAGCGTGTTTGTCGCCCGAGAACATGAAGAAAGTGAGGATGTCTTTCAAGATCTATCTCCAGAAGGAATAGTGGTCACGCCGCATCGGCTCAGCGTCAATGGGCTTCGACCAGCGATTGCAGGCGTCCCAGCGCCCGATCCCAGCCTGCGGAGATCGCGTTCAGGAACGCTTGCGCTTCTGCGATGTGCCGCGGATCGAGTGCATACAGAACCTCCTTGCCATGGCGCTCGCGCACCACCAGTTCTGCCGATTCGAGCACCTGCAGGTGCTTGGTGATCGCCTGCCGGCTGATGGCCTGCCCCTGCGCCAGCGTCGAGGCCGACAAGGCGCCGGCGACCAGCAGGCGGGAGACGAGCGCGAGGCGCGTGGCGTCGCCCAAGGCGGCGAAGACGTTCGCCAGCGTCTGTTCACGCGCGTTCGACATGGCGCTTCACGTTCTGGATCTGGGCGCTCCAGCCGCCGTCGTTCATCATGAAGGCACGCTCGCGCCGGTGCGCCGGCACCTGCTCGAAGCCCGACTCGGTGATGGTCAGCCGGGTGCCTTCGGCCACGGATTCGAGCTGGAATTCCACGAGCGTGGTCGACTCGTCGCCTGGATCGCAGTCGGCATCGATACCGTAGGGAATCCAGCGGAAGCTGAAGCGGTGCGGTGCATCCATGCGCTCCACCGTGCAGAACACCGCGTTGGGCTGCGGCAGCCGGACGCCCGACAGCTTCAGCCCCGCCGAGACCTGGCATTGCCTGATGTACTGCTCGTCGAACGTCCCCTCATAGGTGCCGGTCACCGTCTGCCCCGGCGCAAAGGGCTGGTGCAGCTGGACGCCAAACCACTGCGAGAACTCCGCGGCGTCCGTGATCGCGTGCCAGACGCGCTCGATGGGGGCGCGCAGCACCAGGCTTTTCTCAATCCGGTCATAGGTGTTCATGGCGGTCTTTCATGCAATTGATTGGTTGCACTATAGTCCATCCGCACCTCATGTGCAACTGATAGGTTGCGAATTGATGGTGTTGCCTATGGGGCCAAGAGGTGATCCTGGTACTGGCTGCGCAACTGGTGCTTGAGCACCTTGCCAGTGGCGCCCAGGGGCAGCTGCTCGACGAAGAGCACGTCGTCCGGCGTCCACCATTTGGCGATCTTGCCGTCGTAGAAGGCCAGCAGCTCGTCGCGCGAGACCTCGGCGCCCGGCCGGCGGGTGACGATCAGCAGCGGGCGCTCATCCCACTTGGGGTGCCGGGCGGCGATGCAGGCCGCCGAAGCGATCGCCGGGTGCGCCATGGCGATGTTCTCCAGGTCGATGGAGCCTATCCATTCGCCGCCGGACTTGATCACGTCCTTCGCGCGGTCGGTGATGTTCATGAAGCCCTGCGCATCGATGGTGGCCACGTCGCCGGTGGGGAACCAGCCCTGGCCGCCGGCGTCTGCCACCAGCGGGCTGGCGCTCTCGCCGCCCAGGTACGCGGCAGCCACCCAGTGGCCGCGCACCAGCAGCTCGCCGCTGCTGTGGCCGTCCCAGGGCTTCTCGGTGCCGTCGGCGTCGATGATCTTCAAGTCTATGCCGAACAGCGCGCGGCCCTGCTTGGCCTGCACGGCGCGGCGCTGCTCCGTGGGCCAGGCGAGCTGCTCGTTCTTGAGCGTGCAGATCGCGCCGGCCGGGCTCAGCTCGGTCATGCCCCAGGCGTGCAGCACCTGCACGCCGTAGTCGTCCTCGAAGGCTTGCATCATCGCCGGCGGGCAGGCCGAGCCGCCGATGATGGAGCGCCGCATGGTGGAAAAGCGCAACCGGTTCGACTGCACATGGCCGAGCAGGCCCTGCCACACGGTGGGCACGCCGGCCGATAGCGTGACGCCTTCGGACTCCATCAGCTCGTGCAGCGAGCGCCCGTCGAGCGCCGGGCCGGGCAGCACCAGCTTGGCGCCCACCATGCAGGCCGAGTAGGGCAGGCCCCAGGCGTTGACATGGAACATGGGCACCACCGGCAGCACCGCATCGCGCGCGGACAGGTTGAACGAGTCCGGCAGCGCCGACGCGTAGCTGTGCAGCACGGTGGAGCGGTGGCTGTACAGCACGCCCTTGGGGTTGCCCGTGGTGCCGCTGGTGTAGCACAGGCTGGAGGCGGTGTTTTCGTCGAACTCCGGCCAGTCGTAGCGGTCGCCGTGCGCGGCCAACAGGGTCTCGTAGCACAGCAGGTTGGGGATGCCGCTCTGCGCGGGCATGTGCTCCGGCCCGGCCATCAGCACGAAGTGGCGGATGCCGGCCAGGCGCGGCGCGACGCGCTCGACCAGCGGCAGGAAGCTCAGATCGAAACACAGCACCTGGTCCTGCGCGTGCTCGGCGATCCACGCCAGCTGGTCGTCGTGCAGGCGCGGATTCAGCGTGTGCAGCACGGCGCCCGAGCCGCTGACGGCATAGTACAGCTCCAGGTGGCGGTAGCCATTCCAGGCCAGCGTGCCCACGCGCTGGCCGGGGGCCACGCCCAGGCCGGACAGCGCATTGGCGAGTTGGCGTGCGCGTGCGGCCAGGTCGCGGTAGCTATAGCGGTGGATGTCGCCCTCGACCCGGCGCGAAACGACGAGCTGGTCGCCGTGGTGGCGTTCGGCGTGGCGCAGCAGCGCCGAGATCAGCAGCGGCTGCTGCATCATTTGTCCAAGCATGGGAATCTCCTAGAAGGTATGGCGCAGGCCGAGCATCACGGCCGTCACGTTGCGATCGGCAGCCACTGCGGTGGCGTAGACCGGGCTCAGGTTCATGTTGCTGCCGCGGTTGCTGGTGTGGGCGCCCTCGACATACAGGGTGCTGCGGCGCGACAGCAGGTAGTCCAGCCCCAGCACCAGCTGCGACGAGCGGTGGCCGGCGTTGGTGTTGTCCTTGATGTGGTAGTAGCCAGCGGACATCGCCACCGTGGGCGAGATCTTCCAGCCTGCGCCCAGCGTCCACATGTCCAGGCTGTACGAGCCGCCTGGCAGGATGGCCTTGGCCGGGTTGCGGGCCGCGAAATAGCTGGCGCTGACGGTGTAGCCGTCCCATTGGTACAACGCGCCCGCCGAGTACAGCCGGTTGGTGTTGGCTGTGGGGCTGAAGCCGGCCTTGCCCGCGGCCGCCGCGCCTGCCGCGGCACTGCCGGTTGCCACCGTGTAGGCCGCCGTGGCGGCAGGCAGGTTGTTGCCGTAGCCGTTATAGACCAGGCCCGAGAGCTTGAGGCCGTTGGCGTCGTACACCACGGTGGCCACCTGCTGCGAATTGGCCTTGGCGCCATGGCCGGTTTCGCCGAAGGCATACAGCGCATTGAAGGTGAGGTGGTTCCACACCGGTGAGGTATAGGCTACCGCGTTGTCGTTGTAGATGGTGCCGAACGCGGGGTTGGAGTTGTTGCCGATAAAGGCGCCGCTGGCGCTGTTCAGTCCCACCAGCCCGGTCAGCGAGCTGCCAAAGTAGCGGCCACCGCGCGCGTCGGTGGCGGCCATGGTGTAGTACAGCGGCGAGACTTGCCGCCCCAGCTTGACCGAGCCCCAGGTGCCGGCCAGGCCCACGGTAGCGAACTGGTTGAAGAACGAGGTGGTGCTGCTGCTGTTGGGGCCGCCCACCGCGCCGCTCTCGGTGGACATGTTGCCCTGCAGGTGGATCTGCGCCTTGATGCCGCCGCCCAGGTCTTCGGTGCCGCGGAAGCCGAAGTTGCTGCCGCCGATGCCGCCGTCCTTCTGCTTGAGCGTATGGCCATTGGGGTTGGCCGCCTTGGGCAGGTAGCCGGTGCCGCTGCTGGTGTTGGAGATGCTGAGCACGCCGGAGTCGATGGCGCCGTAGATGCTGAGGTTGGACTGGGCCGCTGCTGGCATGGAGGGCAGGGCGGCCAGCGCCGCCAGCGCTGCCGTGAAGGCCACGGCCGGTGCCAGGGCGCTGCTGTGCAAGGGGTTCATGGGTTTGTCTCCTGGTGTTGTTGGGCCGAATGCTAGGGACGACCGTCTTTTGCCGCTGTAGAATTTGGGACGTTCGATGTCGAAGTTGGGACACATCCATGACAACCCTGACGCGGATGGTGCGCAGCGCCAGCCTGAGCGGCTATGTCGACCTGGCCTCGTCGCTGGGGCTGGACGCCTATGCGATCCTGCGCAGTGCGGGCCTGTCGCCGCGCAGCCTCGAAGACGTGGAGACGCTGCTGCCGGTGGCGGCGGTGGGGCGCCTGCTAGCACTGAGCGCCGAGCGCTCGGGGGCCGAGGATTTCGCGCTGCGGCTGGCGGCGCAGCGCACGCTGTCCAACCTGGGGCCGATCAGCCTGGTGCTGCTGGGCGAGGCCACGCCGCGGCAGGCGCTCGATACGCTGTGTCGCTACCTGCGGCTGCTCAATGCCTCGCTGATCACCCACATCCAGGAAGAGGGCGCGACGGTCGTCATCCGCGAGGAGATGCTGCTGGAGCCCAGCACCTCGCTGCGCCAGCCCATCGAGCTGGCCATCGGCGTGATGTTCCGCATCCTGCGCGAGCTGATCGGCCCGCAGTGGCGCCCCATGCAGGTGTGCTTTGCCCACCGGCCGCCGCGCGACGCCGGCGGGCACCTGGCCTTCTTCGGCGCCGGGCTGGTGCGCTTCAACCAGGAATTCAACGGCCTGGTCTGCCACGTGGCGGACCTGCAGCGGCCGCGCGCCGCGTCAGACCCGGGCATGGCCCGCTTTGCACGCGACTACCTCGATCGCGCGCTGCGCAGCCACGGGCCGGCCACGCAGGAGACCGTGCGCCAGCTGATTGCGGCGCTGCTGCCGGGCGGGCGCTGCACCGCGCAGCAGCTCGCGCAGCACCTGCAGGTCGACCGGCGCACCATCCACCGCCATCTGGCGGCCGAGGGCACGAGCTTTTCCGACCTGCTGGGCGAGGTGCGCCGCGAGCTGGTGCAGCGCCAACTGCGCGACAGCGACCTGCCCTTGAGTGAGGTGGCCGGGCTGCTGGGCTTTGGCTCGCTCAGCGCCTTCGGCTACTGGTTCCGCGGCAGCTTCGGCTGCAGCGTCACACAGTGGCGCCAGCGTGAAGCGCCTTAGCCCCGGGCGCGCCAGCGCACCGGCGCCGCGCCGAACTGGGCCGCGAACCAGCGCGTGAACGAGCTGGGCGTGCTGTAGCCCAGCAGCTCGGCGACGCGGGCCAGGCTGTACTCGGGGTTGTCCATGTAGCGCTGGGCCAGCTCGCTGCGCACGTCGTTCAGCAGGTCGCTGAAGTTCGTGCCCGCCTCGTCGAGCTGGCGCTGCATGGTGCGCACGCTCAGGCCCAGGCCCTGGGCGATGTAGGTGCTGCTGGCCCGGCCCGAGGGCAGCATCAGGTAGATGGCGTGGCGCACGTCGGCGACGACCGATGGCGCCTGGGCCGTGGGCAACGATTCGATGAAGCGCTGCGCATGCCGGGCCATGGCGGGCTCGGCCGACGGGTTGGGCTTGTCCAGGTCGGCGGCGGCCAGCACGATGCCGTTGAACTCCTGGTCGAAATCGACCGGGCACTGGAACAGCCGGCGGTGCGTGGCCGGGTCGGGCGGCGCCGCGTGGCTGAACTGCACGGCCAGCGGCTTCCAGCGCGAGCCCATCAGCGCCGCGCACATGCGGTACAGCACGCCGATGGCCAGCTCGTTGGCCTGGCGCGAAGGCACGTCGGTGAGCAGCTCCTCGCGCACGATCACCATCGAGCCGACGTCCTCCATCTGCATGGCCAGCGATTCGTTCAGCAGGTGGCCGTACTTGATGGTGGTGGCGAGCGCATCGCGCAGCGTGGCCTGGAAGGAGATCAGCAGGCTCACCGCGCCAAAGTGCGAGAGCTGGCGCGACTCGGCCATGCGCAGGCCGAAGGTGGGGCAGGCGGCTTCGCGGGCGGCCTCCTCCAGCAGGCCCACCGCGGCCTTCGCGGGGATGCGCTGCTCCGGATCGGCCAGCATCGCAGGCGTCAGCCCCGCGTGGCGCAAGGCGGCCTGCGGGTTGTAGCCAAGTGCTTGTGCCACCTCGAAAAAATTGGTCAAGGCGGCCGCACGTACCAGGATGCTCATCGGGTTTTCGATAGGGTGTTTGCGGGCATTCTGGCATGAAAAGCGAAGTGCGTGGCGTCAACTGCCAAGTGGATTTCGGGGTGCCGTCCCTACAGTCTGGTCATCGCAAGCCATGGCTATGGCAAGAACCAGGAGACAAGCACGATGGAAAAGGCAGTTCGTTTCTATGAGGCCGGCGGCCCCGAGGTACTGCGCTACGAGGACGCGGAAGTGGGCGAGCCCGGGCCGGGCCAGGTGCTGCTGCGCCAGGTGGCCGTGGGCCTGAACTACGCCGACACCTATTTCCGCAACGGCACCTACCCGATCCCGCTGCCGGCGGGCATGGGCGTGGAGGCTGCCGGCGTGGTACAGGCCGTGGGCCAGGGCGTGAGCAACGTCAAGGTGGGCGACCGGGTGAGCTACACCGGCTTCATCAACACGCTGGGTGCCTACGCCACCAGCCGACTGGTCGATGCGGCGCCGCTGATCCAGCTGCCCGAGGACATCGCCTTCGAGACCGCCGCGGCGATGACCATGCGCGGCCTGACCTCGGCCTACCTGATGCGCCGCATTTACGACTTCCGGCCCGGCCAGGCGATCCTGCTGCACGCGGCCGCCGGCGGCGTGGGCCTGATCGTGGCGCAGTGGGCCAAGCTGCTGGGGCTGACGGTGATCGGCACGGTATCGACCGAGGCCAAGGCCGAGGTGGCGCGGGCCCATGGCTGCGACCACATCGTCTACTACGGCCGCGAGGACGTGGCGAAGCGCGTGCGCGAGCTGACCGGCGGGCAGGGCGTGGACGTGGTGTTCGACAGCGTGGGCAAGTCCACCTTCATGGGCTCGCTGGATTCACTCAAGCGCCGCGGCTTGATGGTCTGCGTGGGCACGGCCAGCGGCACCATCGATGCCTTCGATCCGCAGATCCTGGCGCGCAAGGGCTCGCTCTATCTCACGCGGCCGGCGCTGGCCGACTACATCGCCGACCCGGCCGAGAAGGCGGCGCTGGCGGCCGAGGTCTTCGGCCACATCGCTGCCGGGCGCATCCGCATCGAGATCAACCAGCGCTATGCGCTGCAGGACGCTGTGCAGGCGCACCGCGATCTCGAGGCCCGCAAGACCATAGGCTCATCGATCTTCGTCATCTGAAGCAGAAAAAACAAAAGAACGAAGGAGACACCATGAAGATCCAACCCCTGACCTGTTCGATAGGCGCCGAGCTGCACGGCGTGAACCTGGCCGACGCGGCCCGCGACGACGGCCTGTTCGCCGAGATCAAGGCCGCGCTGCTGCAGCACAAGGTGCTGTTCCTGCGCGACCAGGACTTCAGCCGCGCCGAGCATGTGGCCTTTGCGCGCCGCTTCGGCGAGCTGGAGGACCATCCGGTGGCCGGCAGCGACCCCGACCACCCCGGCCTGGTGCGCATCTACAAGTCGCCCGAGCAGCCCAACGACCGCTACGAGAACGCCTGGCACTGCGATGCCACCTGGCGCGAGGTGCCGCCCATGGGCTGCGTGCTGCGCTGCGTGGAATGCCCGCCGGTGGGCGGCGACACCATGTGGGCCAACATGGCGCTGGCCTACGAGAACCTGCCCGAGTCCGTGAAGCAGCAGATCGCCCACCTGCGCGCCCGCCACAGCATCGAGGCGACCTTCGGCGCGGCCATGCCCGTCGAGCGGCGCCTGGCGCTCAAGGCCCAGTTTCCCGATGCCGAGCACCCGGTGGTGCGCACGCACCCCGAGACCGGCGAGCAGGTGCTGTTCGTCAACGCCTTCACCACGCACTTCACCAACTTCCACACGCCCGAGCACGTGCGCTACGGCCAGGACTACACCCAGGGCGGATCGGCGCTGCTGCAGTACCTGATCAACCAGGCGCTGATCCCCGAGTACCAGGTGCGCTGGCGCTGGCAGCCGAACAGCGTCGCCATCTGGGACAACCGGGCCACCCAGCACTACGCGGTGATGGACTACCCGCCGTGCCACCGCAAGATGGAACGGGCCGGCATCATCGGCACGCCCACCTTCTGATACTCATGTTTTGATAGCTGCTAGCGCTTGATGCAAAAGGGCTAGCTGCCAATTTCACTTAAAAACACCACTGGAGCCACCATGAACTTCCTCGACGGACACCTGTTTCCCGAAAACCAGCAGCCCCTGGTCATCACCGCCGCGCCGTATGCGCCCTCGTGGATGCCGGGCGATTTTCCCGGCGAGATCGCCGTGACCATGGAAGAGCAGATCCAGAAGGCGGTCGACTGCTACAACGCCGGCGCCACGGTGCTGCACCTGCATGTGCGCGAGCTGGACGGCAAAGGCAGCAAGCGCCTGTCCAAGTTCAACGAGCTGATCGCCGG
>JBLZYV010000083.1:0-17833 GCA_050282565.1 Comamonas sp. | reverse complement strand
ACGAGCACCAGAACGTGATCGAGATCACCTCGCTGATCAAGCGCAACAACTGCGGCAAGTCGCTGGACATCGCCCGCCTGGCCCGCGACATGATGGGCGGCAACGGCATCAGCGATGAGTTCGGCGTGGCCCGCCACCTGGTGAACCTCGAAGTGGTCAACACCTACGAAGGCACGCACGACGTGCACGCGCTGATCCTGGGCCGCGCCCAGACCGGCATCGCGGCCTTCGCCAACTAAGACGTCCTTGCACGATACGCCCCCATGCCCCGCGGCCTGGGGGCGTTGCTTCGTGCATGCTTAACAAACCCCTTGCGGGATGCGAATGGCGCGCGCGGCGCGGTCTGCCGAAAATCGGCCGTTTGCATTGCTGACGCATTGTTGTTCTTCATTTTCCGGATACCCCCATGACGACTCCCCTCGCTCCGCTTGATGGCATCAAGGTTCTCGATCTTTCGCGCGTGCTGGCCGGCCCGTGGTGTGCCCAGATGCTGGGCGACCTGGGCGCGGACGTGACCAAGGTCGAGCGCCCGGGCGTGGGCGACGACACGCGCCTGTGGGGTCCTCCCTTCCTGCGCGACGATGCCGGCGAGCTCACCAACCAGGCCGCCTACTACACCGCCTGCAACCGCAACAAGCGCTCCATCACCATCGACATGGCCACGGCCGAGGGCCAGGCGCTGATCCGCCAGCTCGCGGCCGAGTCCGACATCCTGGTCGAGAACTTCAAGGTCGGCGGCCTCAAGGCCTACGGGCTCGATTACGAGAGCCTCAAGCAGGTCAACCCCAAGCTGATCTACTGCTCGGTCACCGGCTTCGGCCACAGCGGCCCCTACGCCGAGCGCGCCGGCTACGACCTGATGGTGCAGGCGATGAGCGGCATGATGAGCATCACCGGACACGGCGACGGCGAGCCCGGCGGCGGCCCGATGAAGGTGGGCGTGGCCGTGACCGACGTGTTCACCGGCATCTTCTCGTGCAGCGCCATCCTGGCCGCGCTGCATGCTCGCCACCGTACCGGCGAGGGCCAGCACATCGACATGGCGCTGCTCGACGTGGGCATGTCCATCCTCGCCAACCAGGCGGTGGGCTACCTCAACACCGGCGAAATCCCGCAGCGCATGGGCAACCTGCACCCCAGCGTGGCGCCGTACCAGGACTTTCCCAGCGCCGACGGCAACGTGCTGCTGGCCGTGGGCAACGACGGCCAGTTCAAGCGCTTCTGCAAGGCCGCCGGCGTGCCCGAGTGGGCCGAGGACCCGCGCTTCGTGCTCAACGCCGGCCGCGTGCAGAACCGCAAGGAGCTGATGGCGCAGCTGCTGCCGCTGATGAAGACCAAGACCACAGCCGAGTGGATCAAGCTGCTGGAGAGCCAGGCCGTGCCCTGCGGCCCGATCAACAACATCGCCCAGGCCTTTGCCGACGAGCAGGTGCAGCACCGCCAGCTGCGCGTGGACATCCCGCGCGACGCGGGCGACGGCATCTCGTCCATCGCCACCGTGGCCAGCCCGCTGCGCCTGACCGCGACCCCGCCGGTCGTGCGCCGCCCGCCGCCCGTCACCGGCCAGCACACCGACGAGATCCTGCGCGAAATGGGCCTGGACGCCGAGCGCATCGCGGCGCTCAAGGCCCAGGGCGTGGTGTAAAAAGAAGAGCTGCCGGCGCTTGTTTTACATGCATTTCAATACGAAAACTATTTGAAATTCTCATACAGCAAGCGCTAGCAGCTCTTTTTTTGGAAGCAAGCCTGCTTTCCATGGCATACCAAGGCGCTCACCGGTCTTGCTCCTTCCCCCTCTGGGGGAAGGCGGGGATGAGGGCCAGCGCCGCGGGCTGCGCCAGCGGCGGTTGAGTGGCTCCTGTCGCTGCCCTCACCCCAACCCTCCCCCCGAGGGGGAGGGAGTAAATTCACCAGGGACTGAGGTGCGGCGGCCCTAGCCTTCGGCAAACAGCGAGGGCGTGCCGCCGATGGCCGCGCCTTCCAGCTCCAGCATGCGCAGCTTGGTGAGAGCGCCGCCGCCCGCCGAGAACCCGCCCGAGCGCCCGCCCGCCGCCAGGATGCGGTGGCAGGGCACGATGGGCGCGAACGGGTTCAGCCCCAGCGCCTGCCCCACGGCGCGCGACAGGCCTACGTCGCCCAGCTCGCGCGCCAGTTCGCCATAGCTGCGCACCTGCCCCGGCGGAATGGCCTGCGCCAGCGCGTAGACGCGGCGCTGCAGCTCGGGCACACCTTCCCAGTCCAGCGGCAGGTCGAGCAGGGCCGGCAGGCCCTCCGCAACGCCGCCCTCGAATCGCTCGCGCAAATCGGGCAGCAAGCCCGGGCCCGCGGCCTCCGGCATCGGCAGCGCCTGTTGGCCGGCCAGCAGCACCTGCATGCCCGCCACCGCCTGCAGCACCGGGCCCGGCAGGGACTGCCAGTGCACCACCTGCGCCACCTGCTCATAAACCATCGGTCGGCGCCGCTGCGCCACCGCCAGCAAGCGCCGGCCGGTGGCCGCGCCGTCGGCCTCGGGCAGCTGCGTGGCGACGATGCCCTGCTCTGCCCACGCAATGCCGCCCACGCCTATGCGCGAGATGAACAGCGCCCAGCCGGCGCCCTGCTGCGATCCATCGTGCTTCATGCGGCCATTGTGCGCCAGGGTGTGCATCAGGTCTGCTTCATCTTGCGCGAGCAAGATCGGGCGCCCTTGCCCTGCTTTTGTATAGTGCCCGCATGCGCATCCTGCTCGCCGAAGACGATATCTCCCTGGGCGAATCCATCGCCGCCTGGCTCGAACTCGACGGCTACGCCGTGGACCGCGTGACCCGCGGCGACCACGCCGAGGCCGCGCTCGCCACGCACGACTACCAGTGCCTGCTGATCGACCGCGGCCTGCCCGGCCTCTCGGGCGACCGCGTGCTGGCGCGCCTGCGCGAGCGGCGGCAGACCGTGCCCGCCCTCTTCATCACCGCGCGCGACGCCGTGCGCGACCGCATCGAGGGGCTGGACCTGGGCGCCGACGACTACCTCGTCAAGCCCTTCGACCTGGAGGAGCTGTCGGCCCGCATCCGCGCCGCTATCCGCCGCCACGACCAGCGCACCGACCCGCTGCTGCGCCATGGCGCGCTGGCGCTCGATGCCGCGGGCAAGCAGGTCAGCCTGCGCGGCGAGCCGCTGGCGCTCACGGCGCGCGAGTTCGCCGTGCTGCAGGCACTGCTGCGCCGCCCCGGCCACGTGGTCTCGCGCGCCCAGCTCGAAGACGCGCTCTACGGCTGGGGTGACGAGGTGGACAGCAACGCCATCGAGGTCCACGTCTACAAGCTGCGGCGCAAGCTGGGGCCGGGCTGGATCGAAACCGTGCGCCGCATGGGCTACCGGCTGCTCGACCAACCGCAGGCCGGCTGAGATGCAAGCACCCCCACGCTCATCGCTTCGCGTATCGCTGCCCCCCGAGGGGGCGCGTCAGTGCCTTCGGGCGGCCGGGCGCCACTGACATGGCCGCCGACTACTCGCTGCGCCGCCGCCTGATCGCCACCACGGTGGGCTCCAGCGTGGCCGTGGGCCTGGTCAGCACCGCCATCGTGCTGGCCATCGCCTGGAAGGAGGTGGGCGATGCCTTCGACGACACGCTCAAGGAAGGCTCGCGCATCGTGCTCGCGCTGGGCGAAAGCGCGCTGCGGGGCGGCGCCGCATCCGCCGGCGCCGGCAAGCACGGGCCGCAGGAGCTGAAGCTCAACTACCAGATCGTGGCCGACAGCGGCGCCGTGCTGCTGCGCGGCGAGGACGCGCCCGGCACACCCTTCGTCGCGCCGGCCGAACTGCGCAAGCAATCCTTTTACGACGTGCGCGCCGACGGCCACTGGTGGCGCGTACATGTGCGCCGCCATCCCACGCAGGGCTTCACGGTGCAGGTCGGCCAGGAATGGGAAGACCGCGCCGAGTTGGTCGAGGACGTGCTGCAGTCGCTGGCCTGGCCGCTGGTGGCGCTGTGGGCGCTGCTGGGCGCGGCGAACTGGTGGCTGATCCGGCGCCAGCTCGCGCCGCTCACGCGCATGGCGCAGGGCCTGGAGGCCAAGTCGCCCGAAGACCTCTCGCCGCTGGCCCAGGAGTCGCGGGCGCGCGAGGTGCGCTCGGTTACCGCCGCGCTCAACCGCCTGCTCGAACGCCTGTCGCGCGCGCTGGAGGGCGAGCGCCGCTTCACCGCCGATGCCGCGCACGAGCTGCGCACGCCGCTGGCGGCGCTGGCCTCGCGCCTCCAGCTCCTGCAGCGCAGCCATGGCGCGCAATCGCCGCAGCTCGCCGCCGACCTGCAGCGCCTGCGCGAGGACGTGGCGCGCAGCACCGCGCTGGTCGAGAACCTGCTACAGCTCGCGCGGCTCGATCCGCAGTCGGCCGACGCCATGGCCCTGCAGCCGGTGGACCTGCCCGCGCTGCTGGCCGAGGCGGTGCAGGCCTGCGCGGCGGCAGCGGCGGCGCGGCAGGTCACGGTCACCATCCATGGCGATGCGGACCGCGC
The DNA here is from genome assembly GCA_050282565.1 of Comamonas sp. Lineage (GTDB taxonomy): Bacteria > Pseudomonadota > Gammaproteobacteria > Burkholderiales > Burkholderiaceae_C > Comamonas. The sequence goes on along the minus strand of JBLZYV010000083.1, from coordinate 13,338 downwards.
GCTGGGCCACCGCGACTGGCTGTTCAGCGCGCTGCGCAACCTGGTGGACAACGCCATCCGCTATGGCAATGCCGGCGGCGCGGTGCAGGTCTCGGCCACGCGGCGCGGCGCCCTGGTGGAGCTGGCCGTGCGCGACGACGGGCCGGGCGTGGCCAGCCATGAGCGCGAGCAGCTCACGCGGCGCTTCTACCGCGTGCTGGGCTCGGGCTCACCAGGCAGTGGCCTGGGCCTGTCCATCGTGGCGCGCGTGGCCGAACTGCATGGCGCCGCGCTGCGCATCGGGCCGGGGCTGGAGGGGCGCGGACTCGGTGTTGCCATGGACCTGACCGCCGCGTCAGATTCGCTTCATGTCCCTGCGTTGCAATAGGGGCTTGTTCCAACCAACGACCGAGGAGTTCCGATCCATGACCACCCACCTGCCCCGCCAGATCCTGCTGTGCACCACCCTGGCCGCCGCGCTCGCCGCGGGCGGCGCCCTCGCGCAGGGCTATACCGGCCCCAGCAGCGAAAAATCGGCCACGGCCGCCGCCACGCAGGGCTACGCCGGCCCCAGCTCCATCCGCGCCATGAGCGTCAAGGAACTGCTGGACACCGGCAAGGACGACCAGCACGCCATCCTGCGTGGCCGCATCGTCTCGCACGACGGCGGCGAGCACTACACCTTCGACGACGGCACGGGCCGCATCCGCGTGGAGATCAAGCGCAAGCACTTTCCCGCCAACCAGTCCATTGACGACAAGACCATGGTGGAGCTGACCGGCGAGTTCGACAAGGGCTTCACCAAGGTCGAGTTCGAGGTGGACCAGATCCGCGTGCTGTGAGGCCTGGGAACGGGCTTCAGGCGCTGGTCGCCACCCGCCAGCTCTGCGGCCAGCGCACATAGGCCAGCGCGCACCACAGCCCGCCGACGGCGGCGATGGCGCCGCCCACCCAGCCTATGGACTGCATGCCGGCATGCAGGCTGATCTGGCTGCCCAGCAGCGCGCCGCCGCCGATGCCGATGTTGAAGATGCCCGAGAACAGCGACATTGCCACATCGGTGGCGTCGGGCGCCAGCCGCAGCACCTTGGCCTGCATGGCCAGCGCAAAGCCGATGAAGCCCACGCCCCAGACGGCTGCCAGCGCATACAGCCCCGCCACCCACGGCGCCAGCGGCAGCAGCGCCAGCATGCACAGCGCCAGCGCGGCGATGGCCACCAGCAGGAAGGCGCGCGGAAAGCGCATGCCGAAGCGGCTGAACAGCATGCTGCCCACCAGCCCCGTGCCGCCGAACAGCAGCAGCACCGCGGTGGTCACCTGCCCGCCGTGGCCAGCCACGTTCTGCACGAAGGGCTCGATGTAGCTGTAGGCGGTGAACTGCGCCGTCACCACCACCACCGTCAGCACGTACAGCGCCGCCAGCGCCGGGCGCCGCAGCAGCAGCGGCACGCTGCGCGCCGAGCCCGCGTTCTCGCTGGGCAAGAGCGGCAGCAGGCGGTACAGCGCCGCCATCACCAGCAGCGCGATGCCGCCGATGGCCAGGAAGGTGACGCGCCAGCCCAGCCACTCGCCCACCACGCGCCCGAGCGGAATGCCCAGCACCATGGCCACCGAGGTGCCGGTCGCCAGCAGCCCCAGCGCCTGGGCCTTCTTGCCTGCCGGCGCCACGCGCACCGCCAGCGACGCGGTGATCGACCAGAACACCGCGTGCGACAGCGCGATGCCGGTGCGCGCCAGCATCAGCACCGTGAAGTTCCAGGCCACGCCCGACAGCAGGTGGCTGGCCACGAACAGCGCCAGCACGCCCATCAGCAGCCGGCGCCGCTCCACAGCCTTGGTGGCCAGCATGCAGGGCAGCGAGGCCAGCGCCACCACCCAGGCGTAGATGGTCAGCATCAGCCCGACATGCTCGGTGGGCATGCCGAAGCTGCCGCCGATGTCGCTGAGCAGGCCCACCGGCACGAACTCGCTGGTGTTGAAGACGAAGGCGCCCATGGCCAGGGCCATGACGCTGAGCCAGGCCGAGGAGGACGAAGCTGCCGGGCTCGTAGCGGCGGCGGAAGAAGCGGACGGAGTCATGGAAAGGGAATCGGGAGCGGCAGTATGTTGCAGCGCAATATTGTGCCTGCCGCGCCCGGCCCCGACCGTTGCCGCCCGCCATGCCCCTGCGCAGGCCAGGGGTCGCTGGGGGCTACTCCACCACCGCCGGCGAGAACTCCGGCGTGTCGCCGAAGTAGGCGCGCGGCGAAGGCGGCTGGGCGCCGCCCGCGTCCTGCACGCCGTAGTCGCCGGCCAGCTCGGCGGTATAGAAGGCGCGGCCCGAGCGCTGTTCCATGCAGCCCGGGTCCTGGTGCAGCGCCAGCACCACGCGGCCGATGAACTCGGGGGTTTCGGCGCTGTCGAAGGCGTTGCCGTATTTTTCGGGCTCGGCGGCGCAGACGCGCTGCGAGCGCTCGGTCTTGACCAGGCCCGGCCACAGCGAGACCACGCTCACGCCCTGGGGGCGGAAGTCGTGGGCCATGTCGAAGCTCATCTTGTCGGTGCCGGCCTTGCCCGCGCCGTAGGCCGGGCCGTGCATGTAGCAGCGGCTGCCGGCCGACGAGATATTGACGACCAGGCCGCGCGCGGCGACCAGCAGTTCGGCCGCCTGGTGGCAGGCCACGTAGGTGGAGCGCAGGCCCACATCGAGCAGCGCCGTCATGGACAGCGGTTTTTGCCAGAAGGGAGCGACCTCGGTCAGGGCATCGGGGATGGCGATCGCGCAATTGACGAGGATGTCGAGGCGGCCGTGCTCGCGGCGCACGCGCGCGAACAGCGCCTGCACCTGCGCATCGTCGCCATGGTCGCAGGCCACGGCAATGCCGGTGCCGCCGGCGGCGCTCACGTCCAGAGCCGTCTGGCCCACGGTGCCGGGCAGCGGCGAGTCGCCCTCCTTCACGCTGCGCCCGGTCACATAGACCGTCGCGCCCGCGGCGCCCAGCGCGAGCGCCACGCCGCGGCCCACGCCCCGGCTCGCGCCGGTGACCACGCATACCAAAGCCTTGCTCATCCTGTCTCCTTGTGTCGTCAAGCAGGATGAATGTGGGCGAAGCCGCGGCGGCGGGCTACGTCCGGGCGGACTAGGTGCTCAGGCGGCGATGCCTTCCGGCTCCTGCGCCAGGGCCTGCAGCTGGGCCAGCGTGCCGGCGCAGGCGCGCGCCAGCTCGGTGCCCTTCTTGCGGAAATGCTGGTGGAAGAAGGCCTGGTGCTCCTCGGACTCGTGGAAGTCGCGCGGCGTGAGCACCGCGGAGAACACCGGCACGTCGGTGTCGAGCTGCACGCGCATCAGGCCGTCGATCACCGCGGTGGTGACGAACTCGTGGCGGTAGATGCCGCCGTTGACGATCAGGCCGCAGGCCATGATGCCGGCGTAGCGGCCGCTGGCCGCCAGGCGCTTGGCCAGCAGCGGGATCTCGAAGGCGCCGGGCACGTCGAACAGGTCGATGCGCTGGCGGCCGAAACCGAGCTTGGCCAGCTCGGCCACGGCGGCGTCGCGCGCCTGGTGCACGATGTCGGCATGCCACTGCGCGCTGACGATGGCCAGGCGCTGCGGCTGGGAGGATGCGGGGGAAACAGGGGACTGATTCATGGTGGTCTTTCCTTGGGTTACCAGAATCAGGGCGTGCCCGGCCGATTGCATGCCAAATCGTGCTCTAGCACCTGATGGACAAGCGCAAGCAGCTACGATTTTTGCAGCAAAACAGCCGTGCAATTCTCTTTCATCCGGACTGTGACCGTCGGCTCTGGCATCGCACCAGATCTGCTGACCCTGCGCAAACCTGGCGGCTGCACAAGCGCTCGCGGGCTGCTGGTTTTGGCTGTTCGCCATCGCCAGATACCGCCGGTGGGGAATTCCGCCCCGCCCTGAGAATTCACCTTGCATCGCAAGGCGGAGCTATTGTAGGCACGCCGCGATCGGCCTGCGACGAATGCGGTTGCTGCAGGCGACAGCGCCATGCCGTCCTAGGCTTCGGGCAGGGGCAGCGCGGTCTTGTAGCGCACCTGCTTGAGCGCGAAGCTGGAGCGGATCTTCTCGATGCCGGGGATGGGCGTGAGCTGCTCGAGGATGAATTTCTCGAGCGCGGCGATGTCGGCCACGGCGACGCGGATCAGGTAGTCGCTGTCGCCCGTCATCAGGTAGCACTCCATGACCTCGTCATGCTCGGCGATGCGCCGCTCGAACTCGGCCAGCGACTCCTTGGACTGCGTGGTCAGGCTGATGGAGATGAACACGTTCAGCCCCAGCTGCAGCGCCGGCGCGCTGACCAGGGCCACGTAGCGCTCGATCACGCCGGCCGCCTCCAGCGCCTTGACGCGCGCCAGGCACGGCGACGGCGACAGGTGTACGCGGCGCGCCAGCTCGACGTTGGAGAGCGCGCCGTCCTGCTGCAGCTCGGCCAGGATGCGCAGGTCGATGGCGTCGAGCTTCATGAACCCTGGCGCACCGCGTCGGCGATGCTGGCCGCATCGACCTGGAAGAACTGGCGCAGCGCGGCCCGGGTGTCGCTGCGGCCAAAGCCGTCGGTGCCCAGCGTGCGGTAGCTGCGCCCGGCGGGCACGCACACGCGCACCGACTCGGGCAGCGCGCGCACATAGTCGGTCGCCGCGACGATGGGGCCATCCGTGGCGGCCAGCAGCCCGCGCAGGTAGCCCGCGCCATCGGCTTGCGCGTCGCGCGCCAGCTCGCTCCAGCTGGTGACGCTGAGCACGTCAACGCACCAGCCCTCGGATGCCAGTTGCCCAGCCGCCTTGACCACCTCGGTCAGGATCGCGCCCGAGCCCAGCAAGGTGGCGCGCCGGCCGCCGTCGACGCCGTGCTGCGCAACTCGGTAGGCGCCGCGCAGCACGCCCTCGGCCGCTCCCGCGGGCAGGTCGGGCTGGGCGTAGTTCTCGTTCATCAGCGTGACGTAGTAGAAGACGTCCTTCTGCTCGACCAGCATCTCGCGCATGCCGGCATCGAGGATGACGGCCAGCTCGCCCGCGTAGGCCGGATCGTAGGCCTTGCAGTTGGGGATGGTGGCGGCCACGAGATGGCTGGAGCCGTCCTGGTGCTGCAGGCCCTCGCCGCCCAGCGTGGTGCGGCCCGAGGTGGCGCCGAGCAGGAAACCGCGCGCCCGCTGGTCGGCCGCGGCCCAGATGGCATCGCCCACGCGCTGGAAGCCGAACATCGAGTAGTAGATGTAGAACGGCAGCATGGCCAGGCCGTGCACGCTGTAGCTGGTGGCGGCGGCCGTCCAGCTGGCGATGGCGCCGGCCTCGCTGATGCCCTCTTCCAGGATCTGGCCGTCCAGCGCCTCACGGTACGAGAGCACCGAGCCGATGTCTTCGGGCGCGTAGCGCTGGCCCACGCTGCTGTAGATGCCGACCTGCTTGAACAAATTGGCCATGCCGAAGGTGCGCGCCTCGTCGGCCACGATGGGCACGATGCGCGGGCCCAGCTGCCCGTCCTTGAGCAGCGTGCCCAGCATGCGCACGAAGGCCATGGTGGTGCTCATCTCCTTGCCCGCGGCCTCGGTGGCGAACTTCGCGTAGCCGTCCAGCGCCGGCACGGGCACCACGTCACACGCCGTCTCGCGCCTGGGCAGCGCGCCGCCCAGGCGTTCGCGCTGCGCACGCAGGTAGCGCATCTCGGCGCTGTCGTCGGCCGGCTTGTGGAAGGCCAGGCCCGTGGCCTGCGCGTCGGACAACGGCAGCTGGAAGCGGTCGCGGAACTCGATCAGGTCGGCGTCGTCGAGCTTCTTCTGGCTGTGCGTGGTCATCTTGCCCTGGCCGGCCGCGCCCATGCCGTAGCCCTTCTTGGTGTGGGCCAGGATCACCGTGGGCTGCCCCTGGTGCGCCGCCGCCGTGGCATAGGCAGCGTGGATCTTCACGAGGTCGTGGCCGCCGCGCTTCAAGCGGTCGATCTGCTCGTCGGTCAGGCCCTGGGCCAGCAGCGCCAGCTCGGGGTTCTGGCCGAAGAAGTTGTCGCGGTTGAAGCGCCCGTCCTTGGCGGCGAAGGTCTGCATCTGGCCGTCGACCGTGCCCGAGAAGGCGCGCGCCAGCGCGCCGCTGGCGTCGCGGGCGAACAGGCCGTCCCAGTCGCTGCCCCAGACCAGCTTGATGACGTTCCAGCCCGCGCCGGCAAACAGGCGCTCCAGCTCGTCGATGATGCGGCCGTTGCCGCGCACCGGGCCGTCCAGGCGCTGCAGGTTGCAGTTGACCACCCAGACCAGGTTGTCGAGCTTCTCGCGCGCGGCCAGCGTGAGCGCGCTCATGCTCTCGGGCTCGTCCATCTCGCCGTCGCCGAACACGCCCCAGACCTTGCGACTGCCGCAGTCCTGCAGGCCGCGGTGCGTGAGGTAGCGCATGAAGCGCGCGTGGTAGATGCTGCTGATCGGGCCTATGCCCATCGAGCCGGTGGGGAACTGCCAGAAGTCCGGCATCAGCCAGGGGTGCGGGTAGCTCGACAGCCCGCGCGCGCCGGCCGCGGGCGCGGTGATTTCCTGGCGGTAGTGCATCAGGTCGGCCTCGCTGAGCCGGCCTTCGAGAAAGGCGCGCGCATACACGCCGGGCGCGCTGTGCGGCTGGAAGAACACCAGGTCGCCGCCGTGGCCATTGCTACCGCCATTGCGCGCATGGAAGAAGTGGTTGAAGCCAACCTCGAACAGGTCGGCCGCGCTGGCGTAGCTGGCGATGTGCCCGCCCAGCTCGCCATAGGCCTTGTTGGCCCGCACCACCATGGCCAGCGCGTTCCAGCGCATCAGCGAGGCCAGGCGCTCCTCGATGGCCAGGTCACCCGGAAAGGCCGGCTGCGCCGACGCGGGGATGGTGTTGACGTAGGGCGTGTTCAGGTCGGGCTGCCACTGGATCTGCTGGGTGCGGGCCAGGCGCACCAGCTCGTCAAGCATGAAGCGCGCGCGGGCATCGCCGCCCTGCGCAACCAGGGCCGCGAAGGACTCGCGCCACTCCGTGGTCTCGGCGGGATCGGCGTCGTGGATGGGGTGCGGGGTGGAGGTGCTCATGGCATGCGACTCTACAGGGGGCGGGCCGGAATGTGCTGCCAATTCTGCGTTAAACCACGCCATTCATCAGCATAAAACACCATGATTAAAAATAAACACGGCATAAAAATCCATCATTCAGGAATTCAACGGCCCAGCCGCTCGACCAGCAGGTCCACGAAGGCCTTGACCTTGGCCGGGCGGAAGCGCGCCGCCGGAAACACCGCATGGATGCCACCGGACGGCAGGCTCCACGCCGGCAGCACCTGCAGCAGCCGCCCGGCCTCCAGGTCCTCGGCCACGGCGTAGTCGGGCAGCACCGACAGGCCCGCGCCCTGGCGCACCGCCTCGCGCACGGCCAGCGTCGCATCCAGCAGGACGACGGGGCGCACGGCCACGCTCTGCGGCGCCAGGGTCTGGTGCGAGAAGCTCCAGTGCGCAGGATCGCGCAACGCGGTGTTAGCGACGAAAGGCAGCGCCTCGATATCTTGCGGCGCTTGCAGGCCCCGCACCTGCCGGCCCCAGGATGGCGGCGCCACCAGCAGTTGCCGGAAGCTGCCAATCTGCCGGGCCTGCAGGCCCAGGTCCGTCAGCCAGCCCACGCGGATGGCCAGTTCCACCTGCCCCGACATCAGGTCGACCGACTGGTCGCTGAGCACCGCATCCACCTTGCACTGCGGGTAGCGGCGGGTGAACTCGGCAATGACCGGCACGACGGCGGTGATGCCATAGTCCAGCGCCGCCGTGAGCCGGAGCGTGCCGGATGGTTCGGCGGCCACCTCGGCCAGTTCGTCGAAGGCCTCGCCCGCCTCCTTGAGGATCAGCGCGCAGCGCTGGTAGAAGCTGCGGCCCGCGTCCGTGGGTGCGACCTTGCGCGTGGTGCGGGTGAGCAGCGTCGTGCGGAACTCGCGCTCCAGCCGGGCCACCTGCTGGCTGACCACGGCCTTGGTGATGCCCAGGCGGTCGGCCGCGGCCGTGAAGCTGCCGGTTTCCACCACCGCCGCGAAATAGGCCAGCCGCTTGAGGTTGGCGAAATTGCCCGCGCCCGCCTCCTCCATATTGTTTGTTTTTTGCATACGGTCTATCTATTTGATCGCCATTTATTTGTCAATCCCTTCTGCCTACCATTGCTGCAAGTTCTTTCATTCCTCCACCTCTACAGGAAACCGCCATGCTGAATCGCCGCCATTTCGTCCTGACCGCCACCGCCGCCGGCGCCGCCACTGCGCTGGCAGGCTGCGCCGCCCCCTCGGCCACCGCCAGCCCGCTGCAGTGGAAGCACCTGCCCGCCGGGGAGAAAGGCTTCTTCCGCGCCCCGGTGCTGCTGTCCGGCGCCCGCGAGGCCATCCTGATCGACGGCGGCTTCTCGCTGCCCGATGGCCGCGCCGTGGCCGAGGAAATCCGCGCCTCGGGCAAGACACTGACCACCATCTACATCAGCCAGAGCGACCCGGACTACTACTTCAGCCTGGGCCCGATCAAGGCTGCCTTCCCCGAGGCCCGGGTGATCGCCGCGTCCGACACGCTCGCCGCCATCCGCGCCAACGCGCAGAAGAAGATCGACACCTGGGCGCCGCAGCTCAAGGACAACGGCCCGCAGAAACTGGCCGACATCGTCTTCCCCGAGGCCTTCGACGGCCCGTCGCTGGCGCTGGAAGGCCACACGATCGAGATCGTGCAGGCCCAGGGCATGGACAACCGCCGCTACCTGTGGGTGCCATCGCTGAATGCCGTGTTCGGCGGCGTGCTGGTCTTCTCGGGCCTGCATGTGTGGACGGCCGACACCCCGACGCCGGCATCGCGCGCCGCCTGGGTCCGGAACCTCGACGCCATCGCCGCGCGCCAGCCCGCCGTGGTGGTGCCGGGCCACATGTCCGCTACTGGCGCGCTGGATGTCTCGGCCGTCCGCTACACCCGCGACTACCTGCTGGCCTTCGAGCAGGAACTGGCGCGGGCCGCGAACAGCGATGCGCTGATCGCCGCCATGAACCGCCGCTACCCGGATGCGGGCCTGGCGCCCGCGCTGCAGATCGGCGCCAAGGTCGCCAAGGGCGAGATGAAGTGGGGCTGATGCCATGAGGAGCAACCTCGACCTCATCCGGGCAACCTACGAAGGCTCGTCGGAAGCCAACGGCAGCAACCTGCTGGCGGTACTGGCGCCCGATGCCCGCTGGACGGAGGCGGCCGGCTTCCCCTATGCCGGCACCTATGTGGGCCCCGAGCAGATCGTGGCCGGCGTGTTCCAGCGCCTGGCCACGGAGTGGGAGGGCTACCAGGCCCAGGTCCACACCTACCTGGCCGATGGCGATCGCGTGGCTGCCTTCGGCACCTACTCGGGCACCTACCGCGCCACCGGCAAGTCCATGACCGCGGCCTTTGCCCACCTCTACCGCCTGCAGGCCGGCAAGATCGTGAGCATGGAGCAGGTCGTGGACAGCCATCTGGTGCAGCAGGCCCTGCAGGCTGCCTGAACACAACCCGGGAGCCCGTGATGAACGAAGCCCATGCCGACCTGCTCGACATCCTCGCGCTGCTGCGCGCGGGCCAGTGGAATGCCGCGCACGACCGCGTGCAGCACCAGCAGGGCCTGATGGCGGCCTGGCTGCACGGCCTGCTGCACCTGCAGGAAGGCGACCTGGAAGATGCCGAGAACTGGTACGAGCGCGCGGGCCGGCGCTTCCGGCAGCGCGGCACGCTGGAGCAGGAGCTGGCGCTTTTCGAGGCCGCACTGGACGAGCAGCCGCGCGACTGACGCAAAAAAGCCCGCCGAGGCGGGCTTGGAGCGAAAGCCGTGCAGGCCTTACTGCTCGATCGCGGTCTTGGCGCCCTTGACGTAGCGGCTCAGCGTGTACGAAGGGTTCTTCAGCTCGCCGTTGTCCTGGAAGGCGATCTTCGCGGTCACGCCGGAATAGTCGGACTTCTTCAGCTCGGGCAGGAATTTCTTCGGATCGGTGGAGTCGGCACGCTTCATCGCGTCCACCACCAGCATGGTGGCGTCGTAGAAGTACGGGCTGTAGACCTGGAACTGGCCGGGGTACTTGGCGTCGTAGCGCTTCTTCCACTCGATGCCGCCGGGCATCTTGGCGATCGACGCACCGCCGTCCGCGCACACCACGTTGTCCAGCGACTTGGTGCCGGCCGCGAGCTTGGCCAGCTCGGAGGTGCAGATGCCGTCGCCGCCGAAGAACTTCACGTCGGTCAGGCCCAGCTGCACCATCTGGCGCAGCATGGGGCCGGCCTGCGCGTCCATGCCGCCGTAGAAGATGGCCTGGGGCTTCTTGGCCTTGATCGAGGTCAGGATGGCCATGAAGTCGGTGGCCTTGTCGTTGGTGAACTCCGACGCCACGATCTTGATGCCCTTGGATTCGGCATCCTTCTTGAACACGTTGGCCAGGCCCTGGCCGTAGGCCGTGCGGTCGTCGATCACCGCCACTTCCTTCAGCTTGAGCGGACCGGCCGCATAGCCGGCCAGCGCGGCGCCCAGCGCGTTGTCGTTGGCGATGATGCGGAAGGTGGTGGGATAGCCGGGTGCCGTGAGCGCCGGGTTGGTGGCCGCGCCGGTGATGAACGGCAGGCCGCAGTCGTTGAAGATCTTCGAGGACGGAATCGCCACGCCCGAGTTCAGGATGCCGGGCACCGCCGCCACCTTGTCGTCGCACAGCTTCTGCGCGCCAGCCGTGCCCTGCTTGGGATCGGCCGCATCGTCCTCGGCAATGACCTCGAACTTGACCTTCTTGCCGCCGATGGTGACGCCTTGCGCATTCAGGTCGTCGACCGCCATGCGCACACCGTTGACGTTGTCCTTGCCGTAGTGCGCCTGGGGACCCGACAGCGGGCTCATCGTGCCGATCTTGACCACCTCCTGCGCGCTTGCAGCCACGGCCATGCCTGCCACCACCATGGCCACCGCGGTTTTGATGCTCATATCCATTGCGTCCAACTCCATAAAGTTAAGAATGCCATCGGCGGCGGCTGCAGGCCCTGTGGCGCATGCGCGTCTGCCTGCAACTTGCAACCGTCCCTGGCGAGAAGCGGATTCTTTCCTTTTCCACCTGCCGACCGGTATTGGTACAAGCCCGGTAAGAAATACGCAACGGCAACAGGGAAGTTCGCATATAAGCACACGCTGTTACAAGCGCAGATTGAAAATACGCCCATAGGCTCACAGCTGTTGATGGAGCCCTCCCCCCGTGCATCCCTGCCCGAATCGAGGGTCCGCCTGCACACCCAGGTGGTGTAAAGTTGGTGCAAAACTGCCGCCGCAGGCGCGCCCCTGTCAACGTTTGGCAGCCCTTGCGCGTCTTTGGGTTACCACCTACCCCGCGTTGCGCGCCGCCATCCAACCTACCGTGCAACATCAGCCCCCGGCCCGTGCCGCGGGCCTGCTGCCAAGAGGAGAATGTCCATGAGTCGTCAACGCTTGTATATCGCCGCCGCACTGGCAGCCGCCGCGCTCGCATCCGGCTGCGTTGCCACCGGCAGCGACGGATACGGCTATGGTGGATATGGGTCCGACTACTACGGCCAGCCATCCGGCACCTACTACACCAACGATAGCGGCTACTACGTTCCCGCCCAGGATCGCTACTACGACCGCAACCGCTACTACGACCAGCGGGATCGCGACCGCGCCGAACGCGAGCGCATCGCACGCGACAACGAGCGCCGCGCACGCGATCGGGAACGTGACCGTGAGCGCGCTCGCGACGACGACCGCCGCCGCGAACTCGAACGCCAGGCACGCGACCGTGAGCGTGAGCGTCAGGCCCGCGACCGCGATGCCAACCGGGGCCGCTTCGGCCAGAACAACCAGCGCGCGCAGGAATGCGCCCGATACCGCGAGTCGGTGAGAGCGGGCAGCGACACGATCTATGTCCCGCCCAATGCAGACCGCTGCTGATGGCCCCCGCCGTCACCAGCCAAAGGAGAATCCCATGACCTTGGCACGATGGAGCATGCTGACGGCCGGCGCCGCCTGCGCGCTGGCGCTGTCCGGGTGCGTCGTGGCGCCGGTGGACGGGGCGTACTACGGCAATGCATACACGACGGTTTCCGCCCCCGTGGCAACCTACGATTACCCCTACTACGGCTATCCCTACTACGGGGGCTCGTCGCTGTGGATCGGCAGCTCGTCCACCTACGTCTACGGCGGCCGGCCCTATTACCGTCCAGGCCCCGGCTACTGGGGCGGAGGGCACCACCACGGCGGCTCGCGCCCGGGCTTCGGCGGCGGCCGCCCGGACCGCATTTCGCCCGGCGCCGGCGCCAGCCTGGGGCGCCCCCTGGCACCATCGTCGGGCGGCTCTCGCCCCTCCTTTGGCGGCGGATGGGGCGGCGGCCACCGCCGCTGACGCGATGCCCGCGCCGGTCACGCTGCTGCGATGGCCTCTGGCCGCGATGCTCGCTGCCACAGCGCTGCTGGCCGTGCCTGCCCAGGCCCAGGTGCTGCGCTGCACCGACCCGGCCTCGGGGCGGGTGACCTACACCGATGGCGAATGCGCACCAGGCACCGCGGTCAAAGAGGTCGAACGCCGCAAATCCGACGACGAACTCGCGCAAGAACAGGCCCGCGCCGACCAGGCCCTGCGCCGCCAGGCCGAGCGCCGCGCGCAGGACCAGGAACAGCAACGCCTGGACCTGCAGGAGAAGGCGCTGCAGGCCGAGGCCAATCGCCGCGCTGCCGCCTCCAACGGATCGTACCGGCCACCGGAGCCGCAGGGCTACCGCGATGGCTCGGGCCTGGTGGTCATTGATGGCTACGACTACGGCTACCGGCCCCACATCCACCCGCCGCGCCCACCAGTCTCGCAGGGACCAGCCCCGGCGATCCGCCAGTGCGATGTCTTCAAGTGCGTGGATGCCAACGGCAACACCCACCCGCGCGCCGGCATCGGCGAAGGCCCGCCGCCCGGCCGGAATCCGCCCGGCAAGGTGACCTGCCGCAGCCGCGGCGGCACCGCGCCCTGCTAGCCTTTTTAGCCCTTTGCTTGTTGCAGTGCCACGGCGGCACGCAAGCCTTGCTCCACCGTGGGGTAGCGCAGCGCTACCCGCAGTTCGCGCAGCATGCGCCGGTTGTCCAGCCGGCGTGATTCGCTCATGAAGCTCAGCAGCGTGGCCGGCAGCGCCTGCTGCGCCTCGGCCCGGCTGATGCGCGGCGGGCGGGCCAGCCCCCACAGGTCGGCCGCCAGATCGAAATAATCGCCCATGCGCATCCGCGTCTGGTCGCAGACGTTGGTGATGCGCTGCGGCCGGCCGCGCCACAGCGCGCTCACGGCGGCGCGTGCCAGGTCGTCGGCATGGATGTGGCTGGTGAGGACGTCGTCCTGCGCGCGCAGCACCG
>JBLZYV010000082.1:0-18057 GCA_050282565.1 Comamonas sp. | reverse complement strand
AAGGTGTACATCGGGTAGATGCACCACTGGTTGCCGGTGTTGTGGTGCTCGGCATGGCGCACGCGGTAGATGGCGGGGTCGCGCAGGTTGATGTTGGGCGAGGCCATGTCGATCTTGGCGCGCAGCACGGCGGCGCCGTCGGGCAGCTTGCCATCCTTCATGTCGGCAAAGCGCTGCAGGTTCTCGGCCACCGAGCGGTCGCGGAAGGGGCTGTTCACGCCGGGGCGGGTGAAGTCGCCGCGGTTGGCCTTCATGTCGTCGGCCGACTGCTCGTCCACATAGGCCAGGCCCTGTTCGATCAGGTACACCGCACAGCGGTGCATGAAGTCGAAATAGTTGCTGGCGTAGTACAGGTTGGCGTGGCCGTCGGCATCCTTCCAGTCGAAGCCCAGCCAGTGCACGGCATCGATGATGGCGTCCACGTACTCCTGGTCTTCCTTCTCGGGATTCGTGTCGTCGAAGCGCAGGTGGCAGGTGCCGCCGAAGTCGCGCGCCAGGCCGAAGTTCAGGCAGATCGACTTCGCGTGGCCCACGTGCAGGTAGCCGTTGGGCTCGGGCGGAAAGCGCGTGCGGATGCGGGCGGCGTCGACCGGCCCCTGGTCATGGTGGGCGGCATCGCCGGGACCACCGCCCCAGCGGCGCTGGGCGTAGGTGCCATGGTCCAGGTCGGACTCGATGATGTGGCGCAGGAAGTTGGTGGGTTTGACCGCCTCTGCGGGGTCGACTTTCGGGTGCTTGTTCGCGTCGGAGCTCATGGTTGCTATTGTAGGTTCGGCTGCGGCAGTTACCGATGGACACGGAATTGAGGAGATGGATACTATTGTTTTACCCAACAATGCCAACCTGTGGGCCGGCTGGCGCGTTAGAGATGCAGGATAGTTCCAGCATGGAAATGGCAAGCACCGCTGGCCGTCTCTGCCCGTGAAAGGGGATGAATATGAATACCAATATGCGTTCTATGGCCGCCAAGGCCGTGGCTTCGGGCCTGCTCCTGGGTCTGGGCTTGGTTTCCGGCGCAGCCCATGCCAGCCGGGTGAACTGGTCGGTCGGCGTCAACGTGGCCCCGGTGGCCATCGGCGTGAGCAATGGCTACTATGCACCGGCGCCGGTCTATGCGCCCGCACCGGTGTACGTGGCTCCTCAGCCGGTCTATATGCCGCCGCCCCAGGTGGTGTACCGCCCCGTGCCCGTGTACCGCCCGGCACCGGTGTACTACGGCCCGCCTCCGGGCTACTACCGCCACCATCGCCATCACCGCCACCACGGCGATTGGCGCTGATGAGTCAGCGTTAAGGCAAAAGGCCCGGCAGATGTCGGGCCTTTTTGTTGAGGGCTGTCGCACGGATGCGCCCTGCGGTCCGGCGGAACGGGATAATGCCGCTTTCGAGAGATTTCCCTCCATCCCATGAAGACCGTCTTTGTTCTCAACGGCCCGAACCTGAACCTGCTTGGCCTGCGCGAGCCGGGCATCTATGGCGCCAGCACCCTGCAGGACGTGGAGCAGCTGTGCGAACAGGCTGCTCAGCGCAACGGCTTTGCGCTGCGCTTCCACCAGAGCAACCACGAGGGCGAGCTGATCGGCTGGCTGCACGAGGCCGGCGCGCTGCGCCGCGAAGGCAAGCTCGCCGGCGTGGTGCTGAATGCCGCCGCCTACACCCACACCAGCGTGGCGCTGATGGATGCCATCAAGGGCGCCGACGTGCCGGTGATCGAGCTGCACATCTCCAACGTCCACGCCCGCGAGGCCTTCCGCCACCATTCCTACATCGCGCCGGTGGCCCGCGCCGTGATGTGCGGCCTGGGCGTGCAGGGCTACAGCCTGGCCATCGACGCGGTGGCCCAGTGTCTGCATGATTAATTTCCGCGCTGCGGCGCCGGTCGATATCGACGCGGTGCGGCAGCAACTGCCCGCGAGCTGGCAGGCGCTGCAGGCCAGCGTCCGGCGCATGGCCACGCCCTGCGGCGATGGCGAACTGGTCTGGCATGCCTGGGGCGAGCCGGGACAGAAGCCGCTGGTGCTGCTGCATGGCGGCAGCGGCAGCTGGTCGCACTGGGTGGCGAACATCCCCGCGCTGTTGGGGCAGGGCTACCAAGTCTGGGCGGCGGATCTGCCGGGATTCGGCGATTCGGCGCTGTCGCCCAATGGCTGCGATGCCCAGGCCATGGTGGAGCCGCTGTACGCCGGCCTGCGCGAGCTCGGCCTGCTGAGCTGCCAGCTGGTGGGTTTCTCGTTCGGCGGCCTGTCGGCGGCCCTGCTGGCAGCGGCCCATCCCGACGTGGCCCGGCAACTGGTGTTGGTCGGCGCGCCGTCGATGGGCGTGGTGGCACAGCGGCAATACACGCTCAAGGGCTGGCGGCACCTGCCGCAGGCGCTGCAGCACGAGGCGCACCGCCACAACCTCGCGGCGCTGATGCTGCATGACCCGGCCCGCATCGACGCTGCCACGCTGGCGCTGCACGAGTACAACGTGCTGCGCGACCGCATGCCGCGCCGCCGCGTGGGCCCGTCGGACACGCTGGCGCAGACGCTGCCGCGGCTGCACGGCCCGGTGGCGGTGGTCTATGGCGAGCACGATGCGCTGTACCGTGGCCATCTGGCGCAGCTGCGGGCCGCCTACGAGGCCGGGCTGCCCCGATTGCAGGAATTCGTGCTGGTGCCGGCGGCCGGCCACTGGGTGCAGTACGAGCAGCCCGGGGCCTTCGACCGCGAACTGCTGCGGCTGCTGGAAGCCTAGCGCCGCAGCTTGGCGCAGGCCTGGTCCACGAGCTGCAGCACCGGCAGCGGCGCCCAGGGGCGGTCCGGGCCTGGGTGGACCATGATCCACCACAGCGCGATGGCCGCGAAGCCCGTGCCGTACACCACCAGGCCCTTGCGGGCCTTGCGCCGCTGCCACAGCATGGCGATGCACAGCAGGCCGCCGCCGACCCAGACACCCAGAATGAGCGCGCGCGCCGGCGCCGACGATATCGAGCCGGCCAGCCGGAACCACAGCGCGCTCGCGCCCCACAGCAGCCCCGCCAGCATCAACACGGAAGCCAGCAGCTTCAGCAATCCCAGTACCCACGCAAGCAACCGCATACGCCCACTACCCCCGATGGCTTTGTCCAGTGGCGCATGGCAGCGCCGGGCGCGAGCATAGCCGAGTTTCGGGGGCGTTTGGCCGTCGCCGGGCGGTGGATGCGGGACAATGGCCCGTCCGCCGGCCCTCGGAGGCCGGCACGCTGGTATTTGCCCGTATTGATGGCGATCACAACTTACGTTAATCTCTTATTTTTTCTTTGGGGCGTTTTATGAGTCAGCCTTCCGCTTTGCCTTTTGCCACCCGCTTGAACAATGTCGAAACCTCGGCCATCCGCGAGCTTTTCAAGCTGCTGGGCAAGCCGGGCATCATCAGCTTTGCCGGCGGCTTTCCCGATGCCGCCATGTTCGACGTGGATGGCATCCAGCAGGCGGTGGATGCCGCGCTGAAGGAAGAACCGGGCGCGGCGCTGCAGTACGGTGCGACCGAGGGCTACCAGCCGTTCCGCGAGCAGATCGCGCAGCTGATGGCCGGCAAGGGCGTGCAGGACCTGGCACCCGACCAGCTCATCGTCACCACCGGCAGCCAGCAGGCGCTGGACCTGCTGGGCAAGACCATGATCTCGCCCGGCGACAAGGTGATCGTCGAGGGCCCGACCTTCCTGGCCACCATCCAGTGCTTCCGCCTCTACGGCGCCGAGCTGATCAGCGCGCCCATCGACGAGCACGGCGTCAAGACCGACGAGCTGGAAAAGCTGATCGCCGAGCACAAGCCCAAGCTGGTCTACCTGATCCCCACCTTCGGCAACCCGAGCGGCGCCATGCTGTCGCTGGAGCGCCGCAAGCAGGTGCTGGAGATGGCCGTGCGCCACCAGACCCTGATCGTCGAGGACGACCCCTACGGCGACCTGTATTTCGGCGATGCGCCGCCGCCCAGCCTGCTGGCGCTGTCCACCCAGGTGCCGGGCAGCCGCGACTTCCTGGCCCACTGCGGCAGCATGAGCAAGGTGCTCAGCCCCGGCCTGCGCCTGGGCTGGCTGATCGCCCCGGCCGAGCTGCTGGCCAAGTGCGTGATGTGCAAGCAGTTCAGCGACGCCCACACCAGCACCTTCAGCCAGGCCACCGCCGCGCAGTACCTGAAGGCCGGCCGCATGCCCGCCACGCTGGCGCGCGTGCGCAAGACCTACGGCGAGCGCAGCCGCGCCATGGGCGACGCGCTGCGCCGCGAGCTGGGCGACGCCGTGCGCTTCGTGCAGCCGCAGGGCGGCATGTTCTTCTGGGTGCAGCTCACGGGTGCGGACGGTAAGTGTTCCGACGGCGAGGTCTTCGCCAAGCGCGCCATCGAGAAGAACGTGGCCTTCGTGCCGGGCACGCCCTTCTTCTGCAACAACCCCGACCGCTCGACGCTGCGCCTGTCGTTTGCCACCAGCGACATCGCCAAGATCGAAGAGGGCATCGCCCGCATGGCGCAGGCCCTGTGATGGCCGACGCCTTGCGCGAGCGGCTGGAGGCGCTGGAGATCAAGGTCGCCTACGCCGACGATCTGCTAGAGGAGCTGAACCTCACGGTCTTCCGCCAGCAGCAGCAGATCGAGCTGCTGCAGGAGCAGATCCGCCAGTTGCGCCAACAGCTGCCCGCCGACACAGGCGGCGCGGCGGTGCGCAGCCTGCGCGACGAGCTGCCGCCGCACTACTGAACCGGTTCCTGAATCAGCCGCGCTTGGGCCGCGCGCACCACGCAGTCGGTCAGGCGCTGTAGGCCCGGCTGGGCCATGCGGGTGTGCACCCAGTACAGCGGTACGTCCAGCTCGGCCTGCGGCAGCAGCGGCACCAGCCGGCCTTCGCGCAGCTCGCGCTCCACCATGATGAGCGGGTGCATGCCCCAGCCTATGCCGGCCTGGCTCGCGCCGATGAAGGCGCTGACCGACGGCAGCCAGTGCGCTGGCGGCGGCCGCCGCGAGGCCAGGCCCTGGGCCTGCAGCCACTGGTCCTGCAGGCGGTCCTTGCGGTCGTAGATCAGCATGGGCGCGCGCGCCAGCGCCTCGGGCGTGGGGCCGTGCGGCAGGTGCCGCGCCACGAAGCCGGGGCTGGCCGCGGCCACGTAGGCCATGGTGCCCAGCGGCCAGGTGTTGCAACCGGCGATGGGGCTGGCCGTGGCGGTCACGGCGGCCATCACCTCGCCCTGGCGGATGCGCTGCGCCGTGTGGTTCTGGTCGTCGATGCCAATGTCCAGCAGCTCGTTGCCGCCCTGGGTGAACTCGGCCATGGCCTGCATGAACCAGGTCGACAGCGAATCGGCATTCACCGCCAGCTTGAGCGTGGGCGCGATCGACTGCCCGCCGTCCGCCAGCTCGGGGTGGGCGCGGCGCAATTCGTTTTCGAGCAGGCCGACCTGCTCCAGGTGCAGGCACAGGCGCTGGCCCAGCTCGGTGCCCGTGCAGGGCTGGCCGCGCAGCACCAGGATCTGGCCCATGCGCTCCTCCAGCTGCTTGACGCGCTGCGACACCGCCGACGCGGTGATGTGCAGCCGGCGCGCGGCGCGCTCGAAGCTGCCTTCGCGGATCACGGCGTTCAGGGCGGCCAGGCCGAGGTAGTCGAGCATGAAGCAATGCTTAATATAGCTTAGAGGATTTAATTTTACTAATCCAAATGCGCTCTGCACAATCCGCCGCCATGTGGAACAGCGAAATCACTGCTTCGTGGCTGGCGGGCTTCGGCATCTGTCTGTCGCTCATCGTGTCGATTGGCGCGCAGAACCTGTATGTGCTGCGCCAGGCCGTCAATGGCCGGCATGTGCGCGCCTGCGTGGCCTGGTGCGTGGCGAGCGACGCGCTGCTCATAACCCTGGGCGTGGCTGGCATGGCCCAGGTGCTGGGCGCGCGGCCGCAGCTGGCCTACTGGCTGACGCTGGGCGGCGCCGTCTTTCTGCTGGGCTACGGCCTGCTGGCATTCTGGCGCATGGTGGCGGCGCCGGATGCGCAGGTGCAGGCCGACGTGGACGGCGGCCGGGCGGGCCAGCGCGCGTCGCGCAGCCTGCTGGGCGTGCTGGGGACGCTGATGGCGATCACCCTGCTGAACCCGCATGTCTACCTGGACACGGTGGTGCTGGTGGGCTCGATTGGCGCGCGCCAGCCGGGGCTGCTGAAATGGGTCTTCGTGCTGGGCGCGGCCAGCGCCAGCCTGGGTTGGTTCGTGCTGCTGGCCTGGGCCGGCCGGCGCATGCAGAAGCTCTTTGCCCGCCCGATGGCCTGGCGCGTGATGGACGGGCTGACCGCGGTGATGATGCTGGCCCTGGCCTGGTGGGTATGGGGCAGCCTGGATGCGCTGGCCGTCTGATGCTATATTTTTGAGAGCTATTGGCGCTTGTGGATCGGGCGCTAGAGCCTGTTTCTATCTAAATATCGCCATTGCCGCCCGGCCTGCCTGGGCGCCACTATGATGGCGGCCATGTCACATTCTCTCGTGCAGCGCGTGCTGCCGTCGCTGGCCGTGCTGGGCTCGGTCGTTTCGCTGTGCCTGGGCACCAGCTTTGCCAAGCACCTGTTCCCCATCGTCGGGGCGCAGGGCACGACGGCGCTGCGCGTGGGCTTCTCGGCCGTGCTGCTGCTGCTGATCTGGCGGCCCTGGCGCTTCGGGCCGAGCCGGGCCAACCTGAAGCAGATTGCCTGCTTCGGCGTGGCGCTGGGCCTGATGAACCTGCTGTTCTACATGGCGATCAAGCGCCTGCCGTTTGGCGTGACGGTGGCGATCGAGTTCGTCGGGCCGCTGTCGGTGGCGGTGTGGACCTCGCGCCGCTGGCTGGATTTCGTCTGGCTGGGGCTGGCGGTGCTGGGGCTGTTCCTGCTGCTGATCCTGCCGCTGTTCGGCACGAACTTCGGGCTGCTCGATCCGCTGGGCATCGCGCTGGCGCTGGCCGCCGCGGCCTGCTGGGCCACCTACATCGTGCTGGGCAAGCGCGCTGGGCAGATGCATGGCGGCATGGTGGTGTCGCTGGGGCTGCTGTCGGCGGCGCTGGTGGTCGTGCCCTTCGGCGTGGCCGAGGCGGGCGCCAAGCTGCTGCTGCCCGAGATGCTGCTCTATGGCGTGGCGGTGGCGGCGGTGTCGAGCGCGGTGCCGTACTCGCTGGAGATGTTCGCGCTCAAGCGCCTGTCGCCCGGCGCCTTCTCGACCATGCTGGCCACCGAGCCGGCGGTGGCGGCCATTGCCGGCATGCTGGTGCTGGGCGAGCACCTGACGCTGGTGCAGTGGATGGCCATCGCCGTCATCATGGCCGCGGCCATGGGCAGCGCGCTGACGGCGCAGCCGCAGCAAAAATAATAGCTGCTAGCGCTTTCTGTACAAGCAGTTCAGATGAAAATATATCTGAATTGCTTGTCTATCAAGCGCCAGCAGCTCCTGTTTTTGATCAGTTCTCGTCGGCCCACTCGACGCGGGCGCCCAGGCTCTGCAGGTTCTCGACGAAGTGCGGGTGCGCGCGGCGGATGGGCGTGGCGTTGCGGATCTCGGAGCGGCCCTCGATGCTGGCCGCGACCATGAAGAGGGCTATCGCCACGCGGATGATGTAGGGGCTCTCGACCACGGCCGGCGTCAGCGGGTTGCCGCCCAGCGTGACGATGCGGTGCGGGTCGGACGAGAACACGTGGGCGCCGAACTTGGACAGCTCGCCCGTCCAGCCCAGCGCGCCGTCATAGACCTTGTTCCAGAACATGGCGTTGCCCTGGGCGCGCACGCCCAGCGCGATGAAGATGGGCAGCAGGTCGACCGGGAAGTAGGGCCAGGGCGCGGCCTCCACCTTGGTCAGCACGTTGCTGGTGAAGGGCGTCTCCACCTTCAGCGGGCCGCTGCGCAGCGCGCGCGACCAGCCGTCCTTGTGCTCGATGTGCACGCCGAACTTGGCGAAGGTGCGGTCGATCAGCGGGAAGTTGTCGGGCTTGCGGTTGCGCACCTCGATGTCGCCGTTGGTGATGGCGCCCAGCGCGAGGAAGGTGGTGATCTCGTGGAAATCTTCCTCGAAATGGAACTCGCCGCCGCCGAGCTGGCGCTGGCCGTGCACCGTCAGGCGCGAGGTGCCGATGCCCTCGATCCGGGCGCCCAGCATCACCATGAAGCGGCAGAACTCCTGCACATGCGGCTCGCAGGCCGCGTTGGTCAGCACCGAGGTGCCTTCGGCGGTGGCGGCGCAGAGCACGAAGTTCTCGGTGGTGGTGACCGAGGCGTAGTCCAGCCAGTGCTGGTTGCAGGTCATGGCGCCGCGGGTGCGGATGATGAGCGAGCCCTCGCCGCGCTCCACCGTGCCGCCGAAGCGGCGGAAGACGTCGATGTGCGGATCGATCTCGCGCACGCCCAGCGTGCAGCCCTTGACGTTGTCCTCCAGCCGCGCCACGCCGAAGCGCGCCAGCAGCGGCGGCACCAGCATGATGGACGAGCGCATCTCCTCGGGCAGGTGGTGCTTGCACTCGTCGAAGTGCGTGGCGTGGTGGTGCAGGCGCAGCACGCCGCTGCCGTAGTCCATCTGCACCTCGCTGCCGAGCTGCGCGAAGATGGCCAGGATCTTGCGCACGTCGGTGATGTCGGGGATGCCGTGCAGCGTGAGCGGCTCGTCGGTCAGCAGCGTGGCGCACAGCACGGGCAGGACGGCGTTCTTGTTCGACGAGGGGTTGATGCGGCCGTGGAGGGGCGTGCCGCCGTGCACGATCAGTTTGGACATGGGGAGAGACGATTCGCTAACAGCAGAGAATGGCGCATGGTACAGGAGCGCCCAAGCGAAAAGGCACTGCCATGCAGTGCCTTTTGTAAACAGGGGTCAATATGGCCCCCGCAGGTGGTTGGTCAGAAAGCCGGGACGACGGCGCCCTTGTACTTTTCGCGGATGAACGTCTTCACGTCGTCGCTGCGCAGCGCCTTCGTGAGCTTGGCGATGGCCGGATCGTTCACGCGGTCGGTGCGCGACACCACGATGTTGGTGTAGGGCGAATCGGCGCCTTCGATGAACAGCGCGTCCTTGGTCGGGTTCAGCTTGGCCTCGATGGCGTAGTTGGTGTTGATCAGGGCCAGGTCCACGTCGGCCAGCGCGCGCGGCAGCAGCGGGGCTTCCAGTTCCTTGAACTTGAGCTTCTTGGGGTTCTTCGCCACGTCCAGCGGGGTGGGCGTCAGGCTCTTGGGGTCTTTCAGCTCGATCAGGCCCTGCTTGGCCAGCAGGATCAGCGCGCGGCCGCCGTTCGACGGATCGTTGGGGATGGCGATGGTGGCGCCGTCCTTCAGCTCCTTGATGTTCTTGATCTTGCTCGAATACGCGCCGAAGGGCTCGACGTGGATCTTGCCGTTGGCCACGGCCGCCAGCGTGCTCTTGTGGTCCTTGTTGAAGCTGTCCAGGTAGGGCTGGTGCTGGAAGAAGTTGGTGTCGAGCTGCTTGTCCTGCACGGCGGCGTTCGGCTGCACGTAGTCGGAGAACTCGCGCACCTGCAGGTCCACGCCCTCGGCCTTGAGCTTGGGCTTGACGAAGTTCAGCAGCTCGGCGTGCGGCACGGCGGTGGCGCCGACCTTGAGCACCACATCGGCCGCCTGGGCGGCAAAGGCGAAGGAAGCGATTGCCAGGGCGGAAAGCGTTTTCTTGAACATAGAGGGTGATCGGTTTGTCGTTGAAACAGGTGGCCCGAAGTCTAGCGCCAATTCGCCGTGGTGGGAAAGATCAAAAGGTGATTTGGTTATGAAGGAAAGGATATTTATTCCAATTGATTGTTTGAATGCGGCCGGAAGCCCCAAAGACAGCGGCAGGCCAGAAGGCCTGCCGCGGGTTTCAAGGGGAGGAGGGGGTTGCGCGATCAGCCGCGGTCAGTCCGGGCGCGGACGCTGCGCCGGCGCACCAGCAGGGCTGCCAGGCCCAGCAGCCCGCTCATCGCGGCCAGACCGGCCATGCCCAGCGTGGGGATCGCCGCGGGTGCCGGTGGCGCTGCCTTGCGGGTGTTGCTGAAGGTGCAGACCACGGCGCCTTCGAGCGGCACGGTGAAGCTGCTGTCGGTGGTGCCGGTGACGCCTTCCACGCCGGTGCAGCTGAGGCTGGAGGTGTAGTTCGCCAGGTTGGCACCGGTGCCCGCCAGCTCGGCCACCTGTGCGGTGCTGCCCGCCGGCACGACGATGGCCGCGGTGCTGCCGTTGTTGCCTACGTCCGCAGCCTGGGTCGTGCCGTTGACCTGCAGGTTGAACTTGCCGCTGTCGTTGCCGGGGGCGAGCAGTTTCTTCACCGTCACGGTGTTGGTCTTGCGGGTGTTGGTATAGGTGCAGGTGACCGGCGCATTGGGCATGGTGAAGCTGCTGGCCGTGGTGCTGCCGCCTTCCCAGGTGCAGCTCAGCGCGGCGCTGTAGTTGGCCAGGTCGGTGCCGGTATAGCCTGCTTCGCCGACCTGCACGGTGCTGCCCACCGGCGTGCCGACCGCGGCGGTGCTACCGTTGTTGCCGATGTTGGTGGCCTGCACGGTGCCGTTGACCAGCAGGTTGAACTTGCCATCGTCATCTGTGGGCGCCAGCGTCTTCTTCACCGTCACGGTATTGGTCTTGCGGGTGTTGGTGAAGGTGCACGCGACGGCTCCGCCCTCGGGCATGGTGAAGCTGCCGCTGGTCGTGCCGCTGACGCCTTGCACGCCGGTGCAGCTCAGGGCCGAGGTGTAGTTGGCCAGGCTGGTGCTGCCGTTGGCAGCTTCGCCAACCTGCACGGAGGCGCCTGCAGCCACGTTCTGCAGCGACACGGTACCGCCGTTGCCGATGGCCTGGACCGATGCCTGGCCCTGTCCGGCCTGGATCGACAGGTCGAACAGGCCCGGATCGCCGGCGGTCAGGCTCTTGAGCACCGTCACGGTGCCGGCGGCCGGCGCCTTGGTGTTGGTGAACTCGCAGGAGACATGGTGCACGGCGTGCGAGAGGTTGATCGTCACGCCATTGGTTGCCGGCGTGGTGGCCAGCGGCACGGCGGCGCCCGAGGACATGTCCGAGCACTGGGCGCCCTGGAAGTTCCAGCCTGCCAGCGGCGTTTCGGTCACGGTGTAGGCTAGGCCGCCCTGGCTCACGGCGGCGGTGATGACCTGCGAGCCGTTGTTGCCCAGGCTGAAATTCGGCGAGGCGGGATCCACGACGCTGCCGCCCTGGCCGGCGCTCACGCTGAAGTCAAAGGCCTCGTTGGTTGCGGTGGGCGCCTTCTTGGTGACGGTGATCTGCCCCAGGAAGGGGTAGTTGGGGGCGACCACATCGGGGCGGCTGCACTTCGACTTCGCACTGGGCTCCAGCAAGTCGACATCGCTTTCCTGGTTGCCCCAGTAGATCATCGCGGGGATCTTCAGGCTGCCGTCGCCTTGGGGCTGGCACTGCACCTGGACCGAGGCAAAGGTCTGCGACGAGGTCACGTTCTTCTGGGCGTCGCCGTACAGGTCGTTGTTGAGGTTCAGGTAGGTGGAGCCATTGTTCGGCGCCGGCGAGGTGGGGAACACCTGGCAGGAGTTGGCCTGGGCGGGGTTGCTGAACCACACGCCCACGTCGTAGCGCGACTGTGCCGAGGTGCCCGAGGAACTGATGGTGACGGGTACTCCCACCTGCGAGCCGATCACGCAGGGCACGTTCGAGGCCACGGCGAGCGAGTCGCCGTTCGAGTCGGCGGCCACGCAGTTGTAGCCGTTGCCGGCACCCACGGAGCAGTTGTTGCGAATGATCTGCCCTTGGGCCAGCGGCCAGGTTGCGGCCAGCGCCAGGCCGGCGATCCAGGTGCCCAGGACGGAGACCCTGCGTTTCGGAGATCGGATGCTTCCCCGCGGACTTGGCTGGGAACGGAGAGGCGGGTGGAAAAGGCCGTTGCGCTGGCTGAAGAGTCTGCTGTCCTGGATATCACTCATGCTGCTTCCCTCGACGTGGGTGGGGTGTGCCATGGCGGTGGCATACCGTGCTGGGGGCGCTCGATAACCGTTTGCTAACGATGTATCAGAGTGATTCGATAGTCATTGTTTTGTTAATATGTGAAAATAGCCCATACGTACTAATGGTGGGCTGCAGCAGAGAATAAGACCCG
This sequence comes from Comamonas sp., assembly GCA_050282565.1. Taxonomy (GTDB): domain Bacteria; phylum Pseudomonadota; class Gammaproteobacteria; order Burkholderiales; family Burkholderiaceae_C; genus Comamonas. The sequence goes on along the minus strand of JBLZYV010000082.1, from coordinate 5,990 downwards.
GGGGTGTTTTTTAAAAAATGTTAAAAAACATTGTGTTGTGATATTTTTCTGGCAATATAAAAGCGAATGCCGAGAGGGTGGTGATTAGTACATATGTACTAGTTAAATTTGTATTAAATTGTGAGTTGTGTGTAATGATTGTGGCATGAGTGCTTCGTCGAGAAAGGAGCGCATTGGCATGACTCGATCTCTACCTTCCGTGCTGCTGGTTGACGACCACCCCTTGTTCAGGCAGGGGCTGCGCATGGTGCTGTCCGCCAGCGACCGTGTGCAGGCCGATTTCCACGAGGCGGGCTCCATCGCCGAGGCGCTGGCGCTGGGTGCATGGGTCGACCTGGTGCTGCTGGACATCAGCATGCCGGGCGGCGACGGGCTCAGCGGCATTGCGCGGCTTCGCGCGCACTGGCCCGGCGTCTACGTGGTGATTCTTTCGGGCTACGACCACCAGGAGTTGATGCAGTCGGCGGCGCGCAGCGGCGCGGCGGGCTTCATGTCCAAGACGCTGGCGCCCGAGGCTATCTGCATCGAGGTGCAGCAGTGGCTGCAAAGAAGGCAGGACGGCGGCCTGTTCGATGCCACGACCGCGCACATGCCCTCGCCCGTCGCGGTCGCCCGGGGCCATGCCTTGCCGCCGCGCCAGTACGAGGTGCTCAAGCTGGTGGCCCAGGGCTTCAGCAACAAGGCGATCGCCAAGCGGCTGGAAGTGAGCGAGCACACGGTGCGCAACCAGGTGGTGGCGATACTGCGGCATTTCGGGGCGCAGACGCGGACCCAGGCCGTGGCGGCGGCGCAGCGCCAGGGCGTGCTGCCCATCGCATTCATCGAATAGAAACGGGTGCATGGTCTTCCCCCATGGGTGATTCAGCCCATGGCTTTTGCCACACAATGCATGGGTGCGTACCATGCCGGCGGGGAGAGGGACTATGGGGGGCGAAGCCACGAAGATCACGACTGCATCGATGAGCGGATGCCGGCATGCACTGCGGCGCGCGCGGCGATGCGGACTGGCGCTTGCGCTGTGGCTGCTGGCGGCCGGCAGCCCGGCGTGGGCGGCCTCGGATCTGGTGCGCATCGGCATCCAGCTCGAACCCTCGTCGCTCGATATCACCACGACCAGCGCCGCCACCGCCAGCGAGATCACCTATGCCAATGTCTATGAGGGGCTGACCTATATCGACGGCTCCGGCCAGGTGCGCCCGCGGCTGGCCACCGAGTGGAAGCTCAGCGAGGATGGCAAGGTGGTGGATTTCACGCTGCGCAAGCAGGTGGTCTACCACGACGGCAAGCCGTTCAATGCCTATACGGCGGTGTCCAGCCTGCGGCGCATGCTGAAGATGACCAATGCCAACGCCTACCTGGAGTGGTTCGACAAGATCGAGTCCGTCGAGGCCAATGGCGAGCATGTGCTGCGCATCCGCCTGTCGGCGCCCGACGGCCTGCTGACCTATGCGCTGGCGCTGCCGGGGGCGGTGCTGGTGCACCCCGATACCGCGCAAACCAATGCGCTGCAGCCCATGGGCACGGGGCCGTACCGGGTGCAGAACTGGGAGCGCAACCGCCTGGTGCGTCTGGTGCGCAATGCCTCGTGGTGGGGGCCGGCGCGGCCGCAGATCCGCGAGGCGCAGTTCCTGTTCATGAGCACCTCGTTCGAGACCGAGAGCATGCTGGCCGAGGGCCGCATCGACGCACTCAGCAGCGTGACGCGGCTGACCGGGGCATTCGCATCTCGCTCCGATTACGTGATGAGCTCGCGCGGCGTGGAGGGCAAGCAGATCGTGGCGCTGAACAATGCGCGCGCGCCGCTGAGCGATATCCGCGTGCGCCGCGCGCTCAGCCACGCCATCAACCGCCGCGAGTTCCGCGACATCTACGGCCAGCTGGTCAGCGCCGTGCCCATCGGCACGCATTTCTCTCCCAACCACCCGGCCTACGTGGACCTGGTGAACCGCTATCCCTACGACGTGGCCAAGGCCCGCGAGCTGCTGCGCCAGGCCCAGGTGGAGCCCGGCACCGTGCTGCGGCTGGCCGTGCCGCCCACCGACTACGGCCGCTACGGTGGCCTGATCGTGGCGCGGCAGCTCGAGGCCATCGGCCTCAAGATCGAGATCGTCACCATGGGCTGGCCGACCTGGCTGGAAGAGGTGTTCAAGAAGAAGGACTACGACATGACGCTGATCATGCATGTGGAGCCCATGGACCTGAACATCTACGCCCGTGGCGACTACTACTTCAACTACGACAACCGGGCCTTCCGGCCGATCTGGGAGAAGGTGCGCAGCGCCCGCAGCGAAGCCGAGCGCAACGAGTGGCTGGCACAGGCGCAGCGCCAGGTGACGGAGGACGCGGTCAACCTGTTCATCCAGATGCGGCCCGAGCGCAACTTCATCCGCCGCGGCCTGGCCGGCATGTGGGAGCATTGCCCGGTGCCGGTCTTTGCCATCGAGAACCTGCGCTGGCAGAACTGAAGGCCGCCAGCCTCCTGTCTCCCCATCCTTCCGAACCTGCTTCCACGATATGTCCGGCAACCAGAAACTCGGCAAACTGCTGGTCACTACCCGGCTGCTCATCATCCTGACCATGGTCGCGGTGGGCATCGCGCTGGTATTCGTGTTCGCCATCCAGGGGCTGCGGCGCACCGACCAGGAGGTGCGGCACCTGGCCAACGTGGAGATGGAGCAGCTCGTCACCAGCACCCGGCTGATGCAGCAAAGCGAGATGGTGGCCAGCTACGCGCGCCTGGTGGGGCAGAGCAACAACCAGAGCGAGCAGCGCCTGAACATGATGGAGCTGACCGACCGCATGCTCTGGCTGGACAAGCTGGTGATGGAGCTGAGCATAGGCAACGAGCTGCCGCAGCTCGGGGGCGAGCTGCTGTCCGCGCGCGAGGCGCTGAAGACCAAGGTGGACCAGCTGAGCAAGATGGTGTTCGAGCCCTCGGTCTACGGGCGCAGCGAGTCCCGGATCAATGCGCTGGTGCAGGACAGCCAGGCGCGCGCCACCGAGCTGTCGCTGCTGGCCAGCCATGTGTCGGCCGACCTGCGCCGCCAGCTCAACCAGCGCGGCCGCCAGCTGTCGCAGGACGTGGCCAGCCAGCAGGAGCGCCTGAACTGGCTGGTGACCGGGCTGATCCTGGTCGTGATCTTCGCCGGCCTGTACGTGGAGGCCTCGGTGTCGCGCCGCATCATGGCGCTGCAGCGCGAGGTGCGCAAGGACGAGTTCGGCGGCATCCAGGGCAAGCCGTCGGAGAACCGCGGCGACGAGATCGACCAGCTGGCCACGGCCATCGCCTCGTACAAGAAGCACCTGGACGACCACGCCCGCGCGGCCCAGCACGCGGTGCGCGCCAAGAACCGCTTCCTGGCCGGCGCCAGCCACGACCTGCGCCAGCCGGTGCAGGCGCTGAACCTGTTCCTCGAGACGTTGCGCGGTTCGGGCCTCACCGCGGCGCAGGCCAACATCCTTGAGCAGGCGCGCGCCGCGAGCGCGGCCAGCCGCGAGATGCTGGACACGCTGATGGACTACTCGCGCATCGAGGCCGGCGTGCTCGACCCCAAGTTCCAGGCGGTGGCGGTGGCGCCGCTGCTGCGCCGGCTCGAGAAGGAATACGGCCCGCAGGCCGACGCCAAGGGGCTGGTGTTCCGCGTGCGCGACAGCGAGGACTGGGTGCACACCGACCAGACCCTGCTGTTCATGCTGCTGCGCAACCTGGTGTCGAACGCGCTGCGCTACACCGAGCACGGCGGCGTGCTGATCGCCGTGCGCAAGCGCCGCAACCAGCGCTGCATCGAGGTCTGGGACACCGGCATCGGCATTGATGCCGCCAACCACGAGCTGATCTTCCAGGAGTTCCGCCAGGTCGAGGACAACGGCCTGGGCAGCAAGGGCATGGGCCTGGGGTTGGCCATCGTGCGCGAGCTGGCCGACATGCTGAACGCCAAGGTCGGCATGGCGTCGTACCTGGGGCGCGGCAGCGTGTTCCGCGTCACGCTGATGGCCGATGCGCAGCCGGCCAACACGCCGGGCATGACGGCCAACCTGTGGGAGGAGGCGAGCGAGAGCAGCTACCTGCCGCTGCCGGGCCTGCGCGTGCTGGTGGTGGACGACGAGCCGCTGGTGCGCGCCGGCCTGTGCAGCATGCTGGAGCAGTGGCAGTGCGACGTGCTGGGCGCGGGCACGGTGGGCCAGGTGCAGCGCCAGCTCAGCCGCGCCGTCGAGGCGGGCGGCCCGCTGTGGGACGTGGTGCTGACCGACCTGCGCCTGTCCAAGACCGAGGACGGCGGGCAGGTCATCCGCTCGGTGCGCGATGCCGTGGAGCAGCACCCGCAGTGGCAGCAGCTGCCGGAGTTCTTCATCCTGACCGGCGACACGGCGCCGGAGCGGCTGCAGATGGCGAACCGGCTGGGCGCGGCGCTGATGCACAAGCCCATCGATCCGCATGCGCTGCACATCCGGCTGAGCCACGAATGGCTGCGCCGGCACCAGCAGCCAGAGTTCAGCCCAGCACCTGCAGCAGCTGATCCAGGCCACCCTGGTTGATCGCCACCTTGGCCTCGGCGCGCACGCGGGGCTTGGCGTGGAAGGCGACCGACACGCCCACCTCGCGCATCATCGGCAGGTCGTTGCTGCCGTCGCCCACGGCGATGCACTGCTCGGGCGAAATGCCCATCAGCGAGGCCAGGCCCAGCACGGTGCGGCGCTTCTCGTCGCCGTCGCAGATGTCGCCCCAGGCCTGCTCGACCACATGGCCGGTGAGCTTGCCGTCCTGCACCTCAAGCACGTTGGCGCGCACGAAGTCGATGCCCAGCAGCTCGCGCACATGCTCGGCGAAGTAGGTGAAGCCGCCGGACACCAGCAGCACCTTCAGGCCCGCGGCGCGGCAGGCATCGACCAGGGTCTTGGCGCCGGGCGTGAGCTGCAGGCGCTCGGCGCGCACGCGCTCGATGTCGGCCATGGGCACGCCCTGCAGCAGCGCCAGGCGCTGGCGCAGGCTCTCCTTGTAGTCGGCGATCTCGCCGCGCATCGCCGCCTCGGTGATCGCGGCCACCTCGGCCTTCTTGCCGGTGATGTCGGCGATCTCGTCGATGCACTCCATGGTGATCAGCGTCGAATCCATGTCGAAGGCGATGAGCTTGTAGTCGGCCAGGCGGGTGGAGGGGAGCTGGCCTTTGATTTCGAGGGCGGGTGCGGTGGACATGGGGGAAGGCTTTCTGAAAGTGGGCGGATTCTACTGGTATTCAAAAAAGAGAGCTGCTGGCGCTTGCTGTGCAATGCATTCAAATACTTTTGCTATTGAATGGATTGGATATCAAGCGCTGCAAGCTCTCTTTTTGATAGTGATTGCGGGCGTCAGCCCACGGCCTGCGCGGCCTTGGCCGGCTCGGGCGCGAGCGGCTGGCCCAGGCTGCGCAGCACGTCGCGCACCATCTGGGCGCGGTCCTTGGGGTCGGGCAGTTCGCGCTCTATGCGCAGCTTGTCGTTGCCGGCGAGCTTGATGGCCTTGTTCTTCTGGATCAGGTGGATGATGGCCATCGGGTCGATCGGCGGCCGCGGGCGGAAGGTGATGCTGATCACGCCGGGCGCCGCGTCCACCTTCTGCACGCCATAGGGCTCGCTCAGCACGCGCAGGCGGTGCACGTCCACCAGGGTCTGGGCCTGGGCCGGCAGCTTGCCGAAGCGGTCGACCAGCTCTTCGAGCAGGCGGTCGATCTGCTCGCTGGTCTTGGCGGTGGCCAGTTTCTTGTAGAACGACAGGCGCAGGTGCACGTCGCCGCAGTAGTCGTTGGGCAGCAGCGCAGGCGCGTGCAGGTTGATGTCGGTGGCGGCGGCCAGCGGCGCGAGCAGGTCGGGCTCCTTGCCGTTCTTCAGGCTGCGCACGGCCTCGGCCAGCATCTCGTTGTAGAGCTGGTAGCCGATCTCCATCATGTTGCCGCTCTGGTTCTCGCCCAGCACCTCGCCGGCGCCGCGGATCTCCAGGTCGTGCATGGCCAGGT
>JBLZYV010000081.1:0-18619 GCA_050282565.1 Comamonas sp. | reverse complement strand
ATGCGTTGGGGTCGCAGACAGTCGGGGCGTGTTCTTTGCCTACTTTCTTGCACGCGCAAGAAAGTAGGTCGGCCGCCGGGCCGAAACCCCGGCCTCTGTCATAAAAAAATATAGCGGCCACCGCTTGTCAGTTAAGAGACTCAAAGAGGTGAGGCATCAAACTCATTGAGTATCAAGCGCCAAATGCTATCAATTCGATAGAGCCTCATCCCCGCCAAACTCCAGCTCCACCCGCAACCCCGGTTGCCCATTGGCCACCCGCATGCTCCCCCCATGCAGCTGCATGATGCGCCTCACGATCGACAGCCCCAGCCCCGTGCCGCTGCGCTCGCCATCGGGCCTGGGCGTGGTGAAGAAGCGCTCGCCCAGGCGCGCGAGCAGGGCCTCGGGCACGCCGGGGCCGGTGTCCTGCACGGTGACGTGGTTCGGGTTGAGCGTGACCTCCACCGTGCTGCCGGGCGGCGCGAAGTCGATGGCGTTCTGCAGCAGGTTGCTGAGGGCCAGCACCACCAGGTCGTGCTCCCAGGGCCCGGTGCTGGCGCCGCCGTGCAGCGCGAGGCGGATGCCGCGCTGCTGCGCCGACGGCGTGAGCTGCGCGATGGCCTGCTGCGCGCAGTCGCGCAGGTCGCAGTGGGCCTGGGCCTGCAGGTGCTGGCGCTGCTCCAGCCGGCTCAGGCGCAGCAGCTGGTCCACCAGGTTCTGCAGGCGCTCGCTCTGCTGCACCACCTGCTGGGCGAATTGCTCGCGGTCGGCGTCGGGCAGCGGGTCCTGCAGCAGCTCGCCGGCGCCGCGGATGGCGGCCACCGGGCTCTTGAGCTCGTGCGTCAGCGCGCGCACGTAGTCCTCGATGTAGTCGCGGCCTTCGAGCCGCAGGCGCATGTTGTCCATGGCCTGGGCCAGGTCGCCCAGCTCGCCGGGCACCCGCGGCATGGGCGGCGGCGCCGGGCTGGCCTCGCCCTGTAGCGCCGGCGCCTGCACGTGCTGGGCGTAGTCGCGCAGGCGGCGCACGTTGCGCACCAGCCAGAAGGTGACGGCCAGGCCCACGGCGGCCGACAGCAGCAGGAACAGCAGGCCGCCGCGCAGCATCTTGCGCTCGGCGCTGTCGATGATGCGCTGCACCGAGCTGGCGGGCTTGGAGGCGGTGAGCACGCCGGCGATCTTGCCCTGCACGACGATGGGCGCGGAGACATACATCACGCTGCTGGCCTCGTCGCCGGCCACCTCGCGCGTGGTGCGGGCGCCGTACTCGCCGCGCAGCGTGCGGTATACGTCGCGCCACTGCGAGTAGTCGGCGCCGGTGTCGGTCTGCCGGGAGTCGAACAGCACGCGGCCGTGCTCGTCGGTGACGGTGACGCGCAGGTCCAGGCTGTTCTTGCGCGCGTCCCAGATCCAGACCTTGACGGGCTGGCGGGCGTAGGCGTCGACGGTCTCGGCGAAGCGGCTGGTGCCGCCGGCCAGCGCGCCGCTGGCGAGGTCGTCGCGGGCCAGCGCGGCGAGCAGGTAGGCGGTGTCGACCAGGGTGTCCTCGGTCACCTTGCGCACGCTGGGCTTGACCTCGACCATGAAGACGCGCAGCACGAAGAACGCGGCCAGGCCGTTGATGAGGAAGAAGGCGAAGAACAGGCGCAGGCCGAGGCGCATGGCTCAGTCCGCCTGCAGGCTGTAGCCCATGCCGCGGTGCGTGGCTATGAACTCTTGCGCCGGCGCCACGGCGCGCAGCTTGGCGCGCAGGGTCTTGATGTGGGTGTCGACGGTGCGGTCGGTGCTGTCGCTGTCCAGGCCCCAGACGCGGTCGAGCAGCCATTCGCGGCTGAGGATGCGGCCCGCGCCGTCGAGCAGGCAGCACAGCAGCTGGTACTCGCGCCGCGTCAGGTCCAGCAGCTGGCCCTGCAGGCGCACGCGCTGGCCGGCGGCATCCACTTCAAAAACAGGAGCTATTGGCGCTTGTTGGACGGGCGTTGGAGCCTGATTGGGCTGAAATGACCGTTGCGAGCGCCGCAGCAGCGCCTTGGCGCGGGCCACCAGCTCGCGCGGGCTGAAGGGCTTGGTCAGGTAGTCGTCGGCGCCCAGCTCCAGGCCGAGCACGCGGTCCATCTCTTCGCCGCGCGCGCTCAGCACCAGCAGCGGCACGGCGCTGCCGGCGGCGCGCAGCTCGCGGCACCAGTCCAGGCCGTTGCCGTCGGGCAGGCCCACGTCGAGCAGCAGCGCGTCGTAGGCCGCGGCCTGCCACTGGCGCCGGGCATCGGCGAGCTGCAGGCAGTGCGTCACGCGGATGCCGTCGCGCTCCAGCGCGTAGCAGACGGTGCGGGCGATGGCCGGGTCGTCCTCGACCAGCAGCAGATGGGGCAGGGCGGTTGGCATGAGCGTGGGTTTCAGCGGCCGCCCGAGCAGTCGATGATCGCGGCGGTGGAGTAGCTGCTGTGCTCCGACATCAGCCAGTAGATGGCCTCGGCCGCCTCCTCGGCGGTGCCGCCGCGCTGCAGCGGCAGCGAGGCCGCGAGGCGCGCCACGCGGTCGGGCTGGCCGCCGCTGGCGTGGATGTCGGTGTCGATCAGGCCCGGCCGCACGGCGTTGACGCGGATGCCCTGCGGGCCCACCTCGTGCGCCAGGCCCACGGTCATCACGTCGATCGCGCCCTTGGCGGCCGCGTAGTCCACGTACTGGTGGGCGGCCCCCAGGCGCGCGGCCGAACTGGACACGTTGACGATGCTGCCGCCCTGGCCGCCCTCGGCGGTGCTCATGCGGCGCACGGCCTCGCGCGCGCAGAGGAAGCTGCCGATCACGTTGATGTCGAACATGCGGCGCCAGCGGGCCAGGTCCATGTCCTGCAGGCGCTGGGCGCGGTCCACCACGCCGGCGTTGTTGACCAGCGCGCGCAGGCGCCCCAGCTCGGCATCGACGCGCGCGAACATGGCCAGCACCTGGGCCTCGTCGGCCACATCGGCCTGCACGGCGATGGCGCGCCGGCCCAGGGCCTGCACGGCCTGCACCACCTCGCGGGCGGCGCCCTCGTTGGCGCTGTAGTTGACGGCGACATCCCAGCCATGGCGGGCGGCGAGCAGGGCGGTGGCGGCGCCGATGCCGCGGCTGGCACCGGTGATGAGGACGATGGGGTTCATGCGGCGAAGGTCGGGAAGGTGGAAGGCCTATCTTAGTCAAGGCGCGGGCAGCGCGGCCAGGCGCTCCAGCGCTCGGGCATCGGCCTCGCCGATCGGCAGGTAGACGACCATGCGCGAGCCGCTGCGCGGCGCGGACCACCAGTAGGTCTGGCGCAGGTGGATCAGGCCGATCTCGGGGTGGTCGAAGGCCTTCTCCTGGTTCTCGGGGCTGCGCACCTGGTAGCGCTCCCAGGCGTTGCGAAAGGCCGGCGAATGCGCGAGGAAGTAGTCGATCCGCTCGGCGATGGCCCGGTCGCCACTTTGCTGGGTGGACGCCGCGCGCAACATGGCGACCATGCGCTCGATGGTCTGCGGCTCGTGGCGCACCACGCGCTGCCAGCGGGCGTCGAACAGGCTCATGTGCAGGCAGTTGCGCTGCAGCGCGGGCAGGCGCTGCAGCGAGATGCCCATCAGGCGCTCGTAGGCCGAATTGACCGCCAGCAGGTCGAAGGCCGCGCTCTGCATCTGGGCCGGGTAGGGCAGCAGCTTGTCCAGCAGCTGCATGTGCAGGCAGTCCGGCTCGTCGGTGGAGGCGGGGCCGGGCTGGTCGAGCTTGATGCCGGCCAGCGCCAGCAGGTGGCGCAACTCGTCGTCGTTGCACTGCAGCGCCCGGGCGATGGATTCGATGGCCTGGCGCGAGGGCTGCACCTCGCGGCCCTGCTCCAGCTTGGTGTACCAGGTCACGCCTATGCCGGCGAGCTGGGCGACCTCCTCGCGGCGCAGGCCGGGGGTGCGCACGCGGCCGTGCCGCGCCAGGCCCATGGCGGCGGCGGCCAGGCTCTCGCGGCGCGCGCGCAGGAAGCGGCCCAGCTCCTGTGAGGGACTGGAGTCCGCAGGGGATGGCGGGGCATGGGGCTCGGGCGCTGCAAAGGAAGGCATGGAGAGGTACTGTGGAGGATCTGGTGAAAAGCAGTATAGGCCTTTCAAGCCTAGGCTACGCAGAATCTTGTACCAGTCTAAAAACACCTCCACACTGGCGCCCTGTTCATTTCCGGCGCAGGCACTCCCATGCGAAGAATCACTGCTGACAACGCCACGTTCGGCGTTTTCCTGGCCTTTCTGCTGATCCCGCTGTCGGGCATAGGCACCGACATCTACCTCCCGTCCATGCCGACCATGGCCCAGAGCCTGGGCGCCTCGGCGGCGCAGATCCAGCTCACGCTGACGCTATTCATCGCCGGCTACGGCCTGGGGCAGCTGGTGGTGGGCGTGCTGCTCGACCGCTTCGGCCGCTGGCGGCCCACGCTAGTGGCGCTGGCGCTGTTCGCGCTGTCGAGCGCGGCCATCGCCGCCAGCGACGACATCCGGCTGATCTGCGCGCTGCGCCTGCTGCAGGGGCTGCTGGGCGCGGTGGCCGTGGTGGGCAAGCGCACCTTTTTCGTGGACGTGTTCCAGGGCGCCTCGCTGCAGCGCTACCTGACCTGGATGACCGTGGTGTGGTCGCTGGGGCCGATCTGCGCGCCCTTCATCGGCGGTTTCGTGCAGACGCACTGGGGCTGGCGCGCCAACTTCGTCGTGCTGGCGGCGTTCTCGGTCGTGGCGCTGGTGCTGGAGTGCCTGGGCGGCGGCGAGACGCTGGCCAGGCCCCAGCCCATCCGGCCGCGCGAGGTGGCCGCGCGGGCCGGCGAGATCCTGCGGCATGGCGCCTTCGCGCGCGGCGTGCTGTGCGTGAGCGCGGCCTACGCGATGGTGATGGGCTGGAGCATGGCCTCGCCCTTCATCGTCGAGACCGTGTACCACCGCCCGCCCACCACCACCGGCGCGCTGGCGCTGCTGATGGGCCTGGCCTGGATGGCCGGCGGCCTTATCGCGCGGGCCATGATGGCGCGCACGCTGGTGAGCAAGCACCGCATCGCGCTGGTGGGCATGGCCGGCGGCATCGCGCTGCTGGCGCTGACGGCGTGGTTGCCGGCCTCGTGGCCGTCGCTGGAAGTCATGGCCGCCGTGGCCTTCGGCATCCACGTGGCGGCGGGCCTGGTGTTCAACGTCCACTTCGCGAACGTGCTGTCCATGTTCCCGCAGAGCGCGGCGCTGTCGGGCGGGCTGGCGGGTGGCCTGGCCTTCCTGCTGACCTCGGCGTTCTCGTCGCTGGGCATCCACCTGGTGAACCCGCAGTCGGCGCTGGGCATGGCCGCGGTGTATGGCGGGCTGGCGCTGGTCCTCGTGGCGGCGCTGCTCTCCATGGTGACTCGCCCGGCACCGGCGGCGCGGTGGACGGCGCCATAATCGGGCCGAATCCCCGCCAACGAATCTGTTTCAGCAAGGAGTGATCGCAATGGGTAATTTCGTGGATCTGAAGGCCGCCGACGGCCAGGTGTTTCCGGCCTACATCGCGGAGCCCGCGGGCAAGCCGCGCGGCGCCATCGTGGTGGTGCAGGAGATCTTCGGCGTCAACTCGCACATCCGCTCGGTGGCCGACCGCGTGGCCGCCGGCGGCTACCTGGCGATCGCGCCGTCGACCTTCGCGCGCGTCAAGTCGAATGTGGAACTGGGCTACACCGAGGCCGACATGGGCGCGGGCTTCGAGCTGAAGACGGCCGTGGAAGAACTGCGCGCCCCCGGCGTGCTGCTGGACATCCAGGCCGCCATCGACGAGGCCGCCAAGCGCGGCGGCGGCAAGGTCGGCATCACCGGCTTCTGCTGGGGCGGCCTGCTGGCCTGGCGCGCGGCCGCCGAGCTCAAGGGCCTGTCCGCCGCCGTGCCCTACTACGGCGGCGGCATGACCACGCCGGCCGAGGTGGCGCGCCAGCCCCAGTGCCCGGTGATGGCCCATTTCGGCGAGAAGGACCACTGGATCTCGCTGGACAGCGTCAAGGCCTTCGAGCAGGCGCACCCCGAGGTCGAGGTGCATGTATACGAGGCCGACCACGGCTTCAACTGCGACCAGCGCGGCTCGTTCGACGCGGCCTCGGCCGTTGTGGCTTGGGCGCGCACGATCGGCTTCTTCAACCAGCACGTGGGCTGATCCGCCACCTGCCATCGCAAAAGCCTTGCGGGCCAAAGCACCGCAAGGCTTTTTCATTTGCTTACCGGCATGTCATGGGGTCGTCATGGCCCACGGCCATGATGCGGCGCACTTTTTCACTCGCGCCCACGCACCATGTCCCAGCCCATCGTCCTGCGCCCCGCCGCGGTTTGCCACGCCCCGAACCGATCCACCCTGCGCGCCAGCGCCTTTGCCCTGGCGGTGTCGGCCCTGGTGGCCGCCTGCGGCGGTGGCGACAGCACGCCCAAGTCGGCCACGGCCACGCTGGCGGTGCTGGAGACTACCGACCTGCACTTCAACGTGCGCAGCTACGACTACTTCAAGCTGGCCGATGACCCTTCGTATGGCTTCGAGCGCACGGCCACGCTGATCCGCCAGGCGCGCCAGGAGTTCGCCAACACCGTGCTGGTGGACAACGGCGACACCATCCAGGGCACGGCGCTGGCCGACTACGAGGCCCAGGTCGCGCCCATCCCCTGCCAGCAGCAGCTGGCCATGTACAAGGCCATGGGCGTGCTGAAGTTCGATGCCGGCACGCTGGGCAACCACGAGTTCAACTACGGCCTGCCCTTTCTGAACCAGGTGCTGGGCGGCGGCCTGCAGGTCGATGGCGTCGATGCCGCGCTCAAGTGCGCCGGCCCGGGCTACCCGATGGCGCTGGCCAATGTGTACAGCCTCAAGACCAACCAGCCGCTGGTGCAGCCCTACACGCTGCTGGAGCGCCAGGTCGCCGCCACCGATGCCGGTGGCAAGCCGGTGACGCTGCCGATCAAGATCGGCGTGATCGGCTTCACCACGCCCGGCATCATGGGCTGGGACAAGCGCCACCTGGAAGGCAAGCTGCGCGTGAGCGGCGCGGTCGAGGCGGCGCAGAAGTACGTGCCCGAGCTGCGCGCCAAGGGCGCCGACGTCGTGGTGGCGCTGCTGCACGGCGGCCTCGACGGCGCGGCCTACAGCGCCGACATGGAGAACCCCGGCCTGTACCTGAGCCAGGTGCCGGGCATCGACGCGATGCTGATGGGCCACCAGCACGGCGTGTTCCCCGACCGTTCGGACAAGCCAGGCTTCACCCTGCCCGGCGTGGACCACCAGGCGGGCACGGTCAACGGCGTGCCGGCGGTGATGGCCAGTTCCTGGGGCAAGGCGCTGGGCGTGGTGGCGCTGTCGCTGCGCTGGGACGGCAAGCAGTGGGCGGTGAACCCCTCGGGCACCCAGGTGGGGCTGTGCTCGACCGCCACCGGCAAGGATGCGGCGGGCAAGGCCACCTACGTGGCGGTGGACGGCACCATCGCGCCCGCCGTCGAGCCGCAGCACCAGGCCGCGATCCAGTACGTGAAGACGCCCATAGGCCAGACCGACTTCCGCATGGGCACGCAGTTCGCCGACGTGGGCGACCCAGGAGCGATCCAGCTGGTCAACCAGGCCCAGCAGGACTATGTGGCCAGCTACGTGAAGGCCAACCTGCCGCAGTACGCCGGCCTGCCGGTTCTGTCGGTCAGCGCGCCGTTCAAGTCGGGCTTCCAGGGCGGCGGCGACTACACCGATGTGGCCGCGGGGCCGCTGGCCATCTCCAACGCCGCCGACCTGTACCTGTACCCGAACACGGTGTACGCGGTGAAGGTCAACGGCGACCAGGTCAGGCGCTGGCTGGAGGCGGCCGCGCAGCGCTTCAACCGCATCGACCCGGCCGCCACCGCCGACCAGCAGCTCATCGGCAGCTTTCCGGGCTACAACTTCGACATGTTCACCACGCCCGACATGCAGTACGAGATCGACGTGACCCAGCCGGTGGGCAGCCGCATCAAGTCGCTGACCTACCTGGGCAAGCCCATAGCTCCTGCGCAGGACTTCGTCATCGCCACCAACAACTACCGCGCCACCAGCGGCAAGAGCTTCCTGCCCGAGCTGGACGGCCGCGCCACCATCTACGCCTCGCCCGATGCGAACCGCGACGTGGTGATCGCCTACATCAAGGCGCACCCGCAGGTCACGCGCGTCGCCAACGGCGCGGCCCGGAGCTGGCGCTTCGCCAAGACGCCGACGGCGGGCAAGGTGCTGTTCACCTCGGCCGCCAATGCGCTGCCGGTGGCCCAGGCCGCGCAGCTGGCCAATGTGTCGCTGGACCAGGCCGACGACGGCAGCGGCACGCAGCGCGCCGTCTACCGCATCGACCTGGGGCAGTGAAGGCCGTCAGGCGGCATCGCGCCGGTGGAACACCAGCGCGATGCCCGCCACGATGGCAGCCAGGCCCGCCCAGGCGGTGAGCGGCATGCGGTTGCCCAGCACCCACCAGTCCAGCAGCGCGGTGACCACCGGCACCAGGTAGAACAGGCTGGTGACATTGACCAGGTTGCCGCGCTGGATCAGGCGGTACAGCAGCAGCTGCGCCACCACCGAGATGCCGCAGGCCAGCCACAGCGTGGCGGCCCAGAAGGCCGCGCTGCCGTCCGACTGCACCGGCAGCACGGGCGTGGCCAGCGCGAACAGCACCAGGCTGGCCGCGTACTGGGCGGGCAGCACCTGCAGCGGTGCCAGCGCGATGCGCTTTTGCTGCAGCGAGCCCAGCGTCATGCAGGCCAGCGCGCCCAGCGCGAAGCCCAGGCCCAGCGGCGAGAGGCTGGTCTTGAGCAGGCTGGCGAGCACCACCAGCGCCAGCCCGGCCAGTGCCAGCAGCAACCCCGCGAGGCGGAGGGCGGAAAAGCGCCGCTCGGTCAGCAGCAGGGTCAGGATGGGCTGGGCGCCGAGGAGGGTGGCGATCAGCCCCGGCGTGACGCCGTGGTGCATGGCCAGGAAGTAGCACAGCGAGTAGCCGCCCACCAGCAGCAGGCCGGTGGCGATGACCCGGCCGCGCTGGTCCGCCGGCAGGCGCCAGGCCTGGCGGCGCCAGCCCACGGCCAGCAGCAGCGCCAGCGCCACGCCGAAGCGCGCCAGCAGCATGGCCAGCGGCGTGCCGTGGTCCAGGCCCCAGCGGGTGAACAGGGCCGCGCTGCCCCACAGCAGCACGAAGCAGCCCATGGCGCCGTGCTGCGCCCACGAATGGTTTTGAGGGTTCATTGGTATTCATCCAGGCATTGGCTGGCAGCCTTGCCAGCCGGAGACAAACCGGATCGCCGCGGCCGGATGCGGCCGGCGGCAGCCCGCGAAGCGAGGGTGCTCAGGCGCGGGGCGGCGGTGGGGCGGATGAATGGGACGGTGCGCGGCGCACCTGGCGCGCAGCCACCGGCCCGGACAGGTCCGAACAAGGCAGGGCAGGCAGGTGGCGGGACATGGTGCTGGGGGTTGTCAAGAAAGTGGCGACCCGGGCGGGGCCGCGGGAGCACTATACCCCGGCCGGGACGCGGCGCACCGGCGCCTCACTTCTCGGTGCGGGCCAGGTAGTGCTTGCGCGAGAAGTAGCCGATGAGCACGAGCGCGATCACGCCCATGGTGCCCATGGCCCACCAGAAGCCGTCGCGGGCGTGCACGAAGGGGATGAACTCGAAGTTCATGCCGAAGATCGCGGCGATCAGGTTCAGCGGCAGGAAGATCGCGGTGATGGTGGTGAGCGTGCGCATGATGTCGTTGGCACGGTTGCTCTGCACGTTGAAGTGCATCTGCACGGCGGTCTCGGTGTTCTGCTCCAGCCGCCGCACGTGGTGCACCACGCGCTCGATATGCTCGAGCACGTCGCGGCTGCGCACGCGCAGCACCTCGAGCGCGCGCTGGCCGGCGGCGTCCGGCGGCGTGGGCCAGGCCTCGACGGTGTCCACCCAGTCCTGCACGGCGGCGCGCTGGTCCTCGCAGATCTCGTCGAGGTGGTGCAGCGCCAGCCGCGCCTCCAGCAGCGCCGACCAGTCGGCGAAGCGGCCGCGCGGCTTGAGCAGCGCGTTCTGCCACAGGTCGAGGTGGCGCGACAGCTCGCGGCGCAGGTCGAGGTAGCCATCGACGATGAGGTTGACCATGCGCATCATCAGGTCGGCCGGCGACAGCGGCAGCCGCTGCGCCGCGATCCGGCCGGGAATGCGCTGCGCCTGGTCCTCGCGCGCGAGCCGGTCCTGCGTGCTGCGCGACAGCGCGGCGAGGTCGGGCGCCGCGGCCGGCGCTCCGGCGGGCGCGGGCGCGCCGGCCAGCTGCAGCAGGCGCTGGGCATAGCTGTCGCGCACGCTGCAGTCGTCGGGGTGCACCGACAGCAGCACGCGGTCCCACACGGCAAAGCCCACGGGGATGGTGTCTATGGTCGGCGGCGTCCAGTGGCGGTCGTCGACGGCCTTGGCGCGGGCGCGGCGCACCACCTCGGCCACGGCGGCGTTCGAGGCCTTGTCCGGCGGCGAGGCGATGCGGCGGATCACCAGCAGGTCGTACTGCGAGGTGTAGTCGTAGTGCGAGGGCAGCTGCGCGTTCAGCAGGTCGGAGACATGCAGGTCGACCAGCTGCATGCCGGTGAGGTTCTGCAGCGCGGCCTGGACGGCCGCCAGCTGCTCGCCGAAATAGCGGCGCGAGCAGGCCAGCCACACATAGCCCTCGGCGGGCATCTGCTGCGGCGCCTGAGCGCATTCCGTGGCCTCGCCGTCGTGGATGTGGAAGACGCGAAGCGCGGGGGCTGGGGTGCTCATGACTCGCGGTTTTGAAGTCAAAAATGGCTCCAGGGCAGATGGGGTCTGCGCCAGATGCTCTTATTTTTGCTGTTGCAGCTTGCGGGCGGCGTCGATGGCGAAGTAGGTCAGGATGCCGTCGGCGCCGGCGCGCTTGAAGGCCAGCAGGGCTTCCATCATCACCGCGTCGTGGTCGAGCCAGCCGTTGGCGGCCGCGGCCTTGAGCATGGCGTATTCGCCGCTGACCTGGTAGGCGAAGGTGGGCACCTTGAACTCGTCCTTCACGCGGCGCACCACGTCGAGGTAGGGCATGCCGGGCTTGACCATCACCATGTCCGCGCCTTCGGCCAGGTCGAGCGCCACTTCGCGCAGCGCCTCGTCGGTATTGGCCGGGTCCATCTGGTAGACGTTCTTGTCGGCCTTGCCCAGCGCGCCGCGCGTGCCCACGGCGTCGCGGAACGGGCCGTAGAAGGCGCTGGCGTACTTGGCGCTGTAGGCCATGATGCGGGTGTAGATGTGGCCCTGGGCCTCGAAGGCCTCGCGGATGGCGCCGATGCGGCCGTCCATCATGTCGCTGGGCGCGACGATGTCCACGCCGGCCTCGGCATGGGCCAGCGCCTGGCCGGTCAGGATCTCGACCGTCTCGTCGTTGAGGATGTAGCCGGTCTCGTCGAGCACGCCGTCCTGGCCGTGGCTGGTGTAGGGGTCGAGCGCCACGTCGGTCAGCACGCCAAGCTCGGGGAATTCCTTTTTCAGCGTGCGCACCACGCGCGGGATCAGGCCGTTCGGGTTCAGTGCCTCGCGGCCGTCGGGCGTCTTGAGCGCAGCGTCGATGCTGGGGAACAGCGCCAGCACCGGAATGCCCAGCTGCACGCACTCCTCGGCCACCGGCAGCAGCAGGTCGAGGCTCAGGCGGTCCACGCCGGGCATGGACGGCACGGCCTGGCGCAGGTTGCTGCCCTCGTGCACGAACACGGGGTAGATGAAGTCATGGGCGCTGAGCCGGTGCTCGCGCACCAGGTTGCGGGAGAAGGCATCGCGGCGCAGACGGCGCGGGCGGCTCAGCGGAAAGGGCGGGGGGCTGGACAGATGCATGGCGCCGATTGTGCGCCACTTTGCCTGCGGATTGCATACACGCACTACACTGTGCCGAATGCTCTGGGTCAAAGCCTTCCATATCGTTTTCGTGGCCAGCTGGTTCGCCGGCCTGTTCTATCTGCCCCGCATCTACGTGAACCTGGCCATGGTGCCGCCGGGCTCGGTCGCCGAGCGCGGCCGGCTGCTGCTGATGGCGAGGAAGCTGCTGCGCTTCACCACGCTGCTGGCCGTGCCCGCCGTGGGGCTGGGACTGTGGCTGTACCTGGGCTACGGCATCGGCAAGGGGCCGGGCAACGGCTGGATGCATGCCAAGCTCTTCCTCGTGCTGCTGGTGATCGGCTACCACCACGCCTGCGCGCGGCTGCTGCGCCGGCTGCGGGACGGCAGCAGCGCGCGCTCGCACCGCTGGTTCCGCTGGTTCAACGAGGCGCCGGTGCTGCTGCTCGTGGCGATTGTCGTGCTGGTGGTCGTCAAGCCCTTCTGACCATGGATGCCTCATCGCGGCAGCGCACCATCGCCTGGCCCCTGGCGCTGGTGTATGCGGTGCTGATCGTCTTCGCCAGCCTGTTTCCGTTCGAAGGCTGGCGCACCCAGGGTATCTCGCCGCTGGAGTTCTTCCTCGCCAAGATCCCGCCGCCGTACTGGACCTGGTTCGACGTGGGCATCAACATCGCGGGCTATGCGCCACTGGGCTTCCTGCTGTGCCTGGCGTGGATGCGGCGCGGCTGGCGGCGCTCGGGTTGGCTGCTGGCGCTGGCGCTGGGCACGCTGTTGTCGTTCGGCATGGAGTTTTTGCAGATCTTCCTGCCCAAGCGCGTGTCCTCCAACATGGACTGGCTGCTCAACAGCGCGGGCACGCTGCTGGGAGCGGTGCTGGCGCTGCTGGCCTTTCGCCTGGGCCTGCTGCGGCGCTGGAACGACGTGCGCGGCCGCTGGTTCGCGCCCGACGCGCACGGCGCCATCGTGCTGCTGCTGCTGTGGCCGGCTGCGCTGCTGTTCCCGCCGCCGCTGCCGTTCGGCCTGGGGCAGGTGTTCGAGCGCGTCCAGGGCTGGATCATCGAGGTGCTGGAGAACACGGCCTTCGAATCCTGGATGCCGGCGCTCACGCCGGCCGTCGAACCGCTGTCGCCGATCGGCGAACTCGCCTGCGTGATGTTGGGGCTGCTGATCCCCTGCTGGCTGGCCTTCGGCGCGATGGGCAACGTCTGGCGCCGCGTGGCCGTGGCCTGCCTGGTGGTGCTGGGCGGCATCGCCGTGACCGGGCTGTCGGCGGCGCTGAGCTATGGCCCGGCCCATGCCTGGGACTGGCTGGGCATGTCGGCCCGCATGGGCACGGCGCTGGCGCTGGTGCTGGCACTGGCGCAGGTCAGCGTGCCGCGCCGCGTCTGCGTGCTGCTGCTGCTGGTGGGGCTGATGGTGTACCTGAACCTGCTGAACCAGGCGCCCGCCAGCCCATACTACGCCGAGGCGTTGCAGTCCTGGGAGCAGGGGCGCTTCATCCGCTTCTTCGGCCTGAGCCAGTGGCTGGGCTGGGGCTGGCCGCTGGCCACGCTGGTCTATGCGCTGCTGCGGCTGGCGCGCCGGCCGGTGGAGTCCGCGGCCAGGCGGCCATAGCGCCGCGGCGGCTGCGGCGCGGTGCCACAATAGCCGGGTATTTGTGAAATGGTGACTGCATGAGCGATCAGAACTCCCCGCCCTCCGCCGTTGGCTACTACCAGCGCCACGTCTTCTTCTGCCTGAACGACCGCACCAATGGCGAGGACAGCTGCGCCCACCATGGCGCGCAGGAAGCGTTCGACCACTGCAAGGCCCGCATCAAGGCCGAGGGGCTGGCGGGCCCGGGCCGGGTGCGCGTCAACAAGGCCGGCTGCCTCGACCGCTGCGCTGGCGGCCCGGTGGCCGTGGTCTACCCCGAGGGCACCTGGTACACCTTCATCGACAAGAGCGACATCGACGAGATCGTCGACGTGCACCTGAAGACTGGCCAGCCGGTGACCCGTTTGCTGCTGCCGCCGGATGTGGGCCGATAACCTTATATACAAATCAGGCGTTTGCGCAGGTGTATATTGCGCGAGCAGCTATTGAGTTGATAGCTAACTGAAGATGGCGATATGAATGCGCAGACGGAAAAATTCACGATCACCGGGCCGGTCGGCCTGATTGAGGTGGCGCGCGATGCCGCGCAGCTGCAGTCCGGCCTGGCCGCCGCGCGCGGCACGGCCATCGTGGCCCACCCGCATCCGCTGTTCGGCGGCACCATGGACAACAAGGTGGTGCAGACCCTGGCGCGCGCGCTGGTGCAAAGCGGCTGGAACACGCTGCGCTTCAACTTCCGCGGCGTGGGCGCCACCCAGGGTGAGCACGATGCCGGCACGGGCGAGTGCGACGACTTCCTGGCCGTGGTGCGGCAGCTGGCGCCCGAGGGCGCACTGGCGCTGGCGGGCTTCTCGTTCGGCTCGTTCGTGATGAGCCACGCGCTGCTCCAGCTCTGGGGCCAGCGGCAGATCGACAAGCTGCTGTTCATCGGCACGGCGGCCTCGCGCTTCCAGGTGGCGACGCTGCCGCCCGAGGCGCACGAGCGCGCCCTGGTGCTGCACGGCGAGGCGGACGACACCGTGCCGCTGGCTTCCGTCATGGACTGGGCGCGGCCGCAGATACTTCCTGTCACCGTCATCCCCGGAGGTGGGCATTTTTTCCACGGACAATTGCCGCTGCTCAAGAGCCTGGTCATGCGCCACCTGAGTGCGCCCGTCTGATTTTGCTATTGATTTTGAATGTGATGCCGGCATGCACCAAGCGCGTGCCGGTTGTTTGATGGAACCGATCTTCATGAACCCTCGTTTTCTGCCCCGTGCGCGCACCTGGGCCGCCGCCGCGCTCTTCGCTCCCCTCGTTGCCCTGGCCCAGCTGGCCCAACCCGCGCCGCCCGAGATCGCCGCGCGCAACTACCTGCTGTTCGACGCCACCTCCGGCCAGGTGCTGGCGGCCAAGGACATCGATGCGCCGGTGGAGCAGGCCTCGCTGACCAAGCTGATGACCGCCTACGTGGTGTTCGATGCGCTGCGCGCCAAGAAGATCACGCTGGAGCAGACCCTGCCGGTGAGCGTCAAGGCCTGGAAGATGCCCGGCTCGCGCATGTTCATCGACCCCAAGATGCAGGTGAAGGTGGATGACCTGCTCAGCGGCATGATCATCCAGTCGGGCAATGACGCCTCGATGGCGCTGGCCGAAGGCGTGGGCGGCACCGAGGAAAACTTCGTGCGCCTGATGAACGAGCAGGCCAAGGCGCTCGGCATGACCAACACGGGCTACAAGAACCCCGAGGGCCTGACGATGGCCGGGCACACCACCACCGCGCGCGACCTGAGCGTCCTCGCCACGCGGCTGATGCAGGACTTCCCGGAGTACATGCACTACTACTCCACCAAGCAGTACCGCTACCCGGGCTCGCCCGCATCCAACTCGAATAACCGCAACACCCTGCTGTTCCGCGACCCGACCGTTGACGGACTGAAGACCGGCCACACGGCCGCCGCTGGCTACTGCCTGGTGGCCACGGCCAAGCGCCCGGTGCCCAATGCCGGCGAGCGCCGCCTGATCTCCATCCTGCTGGGCGCCGCCAGCGACAGCGCCCGCGCCAACGAGAGCCAGAAGCTGCTGAACTGGGGCTACACCGCCTACGACGCCGTCAAGCTCTTCGACGGCGGCCAGGCCGTGGCCACGCCCAAGGCGTGGAAGGGCGCGCAGGCCACCGTCAAGATGGGCAGCGAGAAGCCCGTCGTCATCACCGTGCCCGCCGGCAGCGGCGGCAAGGTCGAAACCCAGGTCGTCAGCCAGGAGCCGCTGATCGCCCCCATCGCCAAGGGCCAGAAGCTCGGCACGCTCAAGGCCACCGTCGGCGGCCAGCAGGTGGCCGAGGTGCCGCTGGTGGCCCTGGAGGCGGTGGACGAGGCCGGCTTCTTCGGCCGGATGTGGGATTCAATCCGCCTCTGGATCAAGTAAACACTCTATCGCCTGCTCTTGAATGAAGAGCGGCGGTGTGGAAAAGGGCGTGCTCTGCACGCCTTTTTTGTGGGTAAAACAAGGCCTTGCGGGTGCCGAAGCGTTTG
This sequence comes from Comamonas sp., assembly GCA_050282565.1. GTDB lineage: Bacteria > Pseudomonadota > Gammaproteobacteria > Burkholderiales > Burkholderiaceae_C > Comamonas. Next base: position 2,697 of record JBLZYV010000081.1, on the reverse strand, counting down.
CTTCGAAAAACAACTCGTGCTACGATAGAGGGCTTTTCGGAATTTCCGAAGGGTTTCACGTTTTCGTTTTCACGAGAAATTTCACGTTTAGGGACGTATTAATGCCAACCATCAACCAACTCATTCGCCAAGGGCGTGAGGTCGAGAAAGTCGCCTCCAAGAGCCCCGCGATGGAAAACTCTCCCCAGCGCCGTGGCGTGTGCACCCGTGTGTACACCACGACGCCCAAGAAGCCGAACTCCGCTCTGCGTAAGGTCGCCAAGGTGCGCCTGACCAACGGTTTCGAAGTCATCTCCTACATCGGCGGTGAAGGCCACAACCTGCAAGAGCACAGCGTCGTGTTGGTGCGCGGCGGCCGTGTGAAGGACTTGCCCGGTGTGCGTTACCACATCGTGCGTGGTTCGCTTGACCTGCAAGGCGTCAAGGACCGCAAGCAGTCCCGCTCCAAGTACGGTGCGAAGAAGCCGAAGGCCAAGTAAGCCCTGCGGTTTTGTATTCCAGGTGCTGTATCCCGCGTGGCGCGAGATCCAGCGTAGTGACCCCAAACGCAAGTGTTTTGCGCGGGTCGAGTAAGTGGGAGTCCTAGATTGGCTCTCGCGGTGTCTGAAAAGATGCCAACTGAAGCAAGATAGAGGTAAAAAATGCCACGTCGTCGCGAAGTCCCCAAACGTGAAATTCTGCCGGATCCCAAGTTCGGCAATGTAGAGCTGTCCAAATTCATGAACGTGATCATGGAAGGCGGCAAGAAGGCAGTGGCCGAGCGCATCATCTATGGCGCTCTGGAACTGATCGAGAAGAAGCACCCCGGCAAGGATCCGCTGGAGGCCTTCACCGTTGCCATCAACAACGTGAAGCCCATGGTGGAAGTGAAGTCCCGCCGCGTGGGCGGCGCCAACTACCAGGTTCCGGTGGAAGTGCGTCCCGTGCGTCGCCTGGCCCTGTCCATGCGCTGGATCAAGGAAGCTGCCCGCAAGCGTGGCGAGAAGTCCATGGCCCAACGCCTGGCCAACGAACTGCTGGAAGCCACCGAAGGCCGTGGCGGCGCGATGAAGCGCCGTGACGAAGTGCACCGCATGGCCGAAGCCAACAAGGCGTTCAGCCACTTCCGCTTCTAAGCAGCGCAGGGCATGCACCCCTAAGGCCGCCAGCAATTTTTGCTTGCGGCCTTGCTTGGGTTCTGGCGGCCCCCATATCCAAGCCTGATGCCTGCGCCCTGCCAGGTGCCGCATCGGCCCCAATCACTGATCAACAAAGGATCGATCATGGCTCGCAAAACTCCCATCGAGCGCTATCGCAATATCGGCATCTCTGCGCACATCGACGCAGGCAAGACCACGACCACGGAACGTATCCTGTTCTACACCGGCGTGACGCACAAGCTGGGTGAAGTGCACGACGGCGCGGCCACCACCGACTGGATGGAGCAGGAGCAAGAGCGCGGCATCACCATCACTTCCGCGGCAGTGACCTGCTTCTGGAAGGGCATGGACATGTCCTACCCCGAGCACCGCTTCAACATCATCGACACCCCCGGCCACGTGGACTTCACCATCGAGGTGGAGCGTTCCATGCGCGTGCTGGACGGCGCCTGCATGGTGTACTGCGCCGTGGGTGGCGTGCAGCCCCAGTCCGAAACCGTGTGGCGTCAGGCCAACAAGTACAAGGTGCCCCGTCTGGCGTTCGTCAACAAGATGGACCGCACCGGCGCGAACTTCTTCAAGGTCTATGACCAGATGAAGCTGCGCCTGAAGGCCAACCCTGTGCCCGTGGTGATCCCGATCGGCGCCGAAGAAAACTTCAAGGGCGTGGTCGACCTGGTCAAGATGAAGGCCATCATCTGGGACGAAGCTTCCCAGGGCATGAAGTTCGACTACGAAGACATCCCGGCCGAACTGGTGGAAACCGCCAACAAGTGGCGCGAAAACCTGGTGGAATCCGCTGCCGAAGCCAGCGAAGAGCTGATGAACAAGTACCTGGAAGAAGGTACCTTGTCCGAAGCCGACGTCAAGGCCGGCATCCGTGCACGTACCCTGGCTGTGGAAATCCAGCCGATGCTGTGCGGCACCGCGTTCAAGAACAAGGGTGTGCAGCGCATGCTGGACGCCGTGATCGACTACCTGCCTTCGCCAGTGGACATCCCTGACGTGGAAGGTACCGATCCTGACCACGAAGAAACGAAGCTGGCCCGCAAGGCGGATGACGGCGAGAAGTTCTCTGCGCTGGCATTCAAGCTGATGACCGATCCGTTCGTGGGTCAGCTGACCTTCGTGCGCGTGTACTCCGGCGTTCTGTCCAAGGGCGACACCGTGTACAACTCGGTCAAGGGCAAGAAAGAGCGTATCGGCCGTATCGTGCAGATGATGGCCAACGACCGTATCGAAGTGGACGAAATCCGCGCTGGCGACATCGCTGCCTGCGTGGGCCTGAAGGATGTGACCACCGGCGAAACCCTGTGCGACGTGGCTTCGCCCATCGTGCTGGAACGCATGGTCTTCCCCGAGCCCGTGATTGCACAGGCCGTGGAACCCAAGTCCAAGGCCGACCAGGAAAAGATGGGTATCGCGCTGTCGCGTCTGGCAGCTGAAGATCCGTCGTTCCGCGTGCGTTCCGACGAAGAATCCGGCCAGACCATCATCGCCGGCATGGGCGAGCTGCACCTGGAAATCATCGTTGACCGCATGAAGCGCGAATTCAACG
>JBLZYV010000080.1:0-19151 GCA_050282565.1 Comamonas sp. | reverse complement strand
ATGCTCATCTTGACGTTGGCGATGTCCACGCCGCTGCCGTCGGACTTCACACGCACCTTGACGTTGTAGTCCACCACCCGCTTCACCGGTACCAATACTTTCATGAAGTGACTCCTAAGCTATTGTCAAAAAACGAAACGATGGCGCCTTCATCCGCCCGTGGGCAGACACGGCAAAACGCCCATGATTTTTATGCTGGCCCGCATCATCGCACAACCGGAAGCAGAGTTCTTTCCAATTTCGTTAACGGCGCGCTCAAAATTCTTGAAACGCTTGTTAGATACTTTTGGACAGTTCCGCCCTCTGAAGATGCACCACCCGCTGCGGAAACGGAATGTCTATACCCTGCTGGCGCAGACCTTCCAGCACCGCGATGTTGACGGCCGAACGGATGTTCGCCTGGCCGTTGCCGGGGTCGCTGATCGAGAAGTTCAGGCTGAACTCCAGCCCATCGGGCGCGAAGTTGACCAGGAAGGCCGCCGGCTCGGGCACGCGCAGCACGCGCGGCTGGGCCAGCGCCGCCTCGGTGAGCACGCGCTGCACCGTGGCCACGTCGCTGTCCGCGCCAACGACGATGTTGGTGCTGAGGCCGAACTTGAGGTCGGCCGCTGAGAGGTTCTCCACCCGCTGGGTGATCAGCGACTCGTTCGGCACGATGGATTCGCGGCCGTTGCCGGCGCGGATGACGGTGTAGCGCGTGCGGATGTCGGTGATGCGGCCTTCGAAGCCGTCGACCCGCACGTTGTCGCCGATGCGCAGCGCGCGCTCGATCAGCACCAGAAAGCCGCTGACGTAGTTGGAGGCGATCTTCTGCATGCCGAAGCCCAGGCCCACGCCCAGCGCGCCGCCCAGCACCGACAGCGCCGTCAGGTCCACGCCCACGGCCGACAGCGCGAACAGCAGGCCCACCGTGAGCAGCACGATGCGCGTGAGGTTCATCGCCATCTTGCGCATCGACAGGTCGGTGATGGTCTCGTCGATGACCCGTTCCTCGAAGGTGGCGGACAGCCACAGCACGACGATGATCACCAGCCCCACCGCCAGCAGGCCCTCGATCACGCCCAGCAGGCTGACATTGGCCTTGCCGAAGGCGAACTGGATGGCGTTCATCTCGGCCATCACCTCGGGCAGCACGCCCAGGCTGCCCAGCACCGCCACGCCCCAAGCCAGCCACGAGAAGATGCGCTCGACCAGGCGCGCGATCGTGGAGCGCGGGAAGGTCTTGGCCAGCACCCGCGCCACCAGGCGGATGACGGTCAGCGACAGCAGGATCTGCACCGCCAGCCGCAGCACGAACACGCTGGTGTAGTGCTCGGCCACCGTGCGGGCCACGGTGGTGAACAGCAGCGCGAGGATGGGAAACAGCGCACCCTCCAGCACCGTGCGCCCGAGCCACACGGAGGGCTTGGCGGCATCGTGGCGCGCCTGCACGGCCCGCGCCACACCGTAGGCCAGCAGCAGGCTGACCCCGAGGATGCCCAGTTCCAGCGCCGTGTTGGTGCCGCGAAAATCTTGAATCAGCTTGTCGAAAATATCCATCGGATCGCCCTGTCCCTGTCAGAGCATCCGAGATTACAGCACGCGGGATGCCGGGCCTGAATTACAGGTATTTTTGGCCTCCAGCGCTTACCCATCAAGCGCTAGCAGCTATCTTTTTTACTGTTTCTTACGTACCGCGCCAGCGCGGCGGGCGCTTCTCGGCGAAGGCCTGGGCGCCCTCCTGCGCATCGGCGTCTATCATGTTCGCGGCCATGCACTGGCCGGCGAGCTGGTAGGCGGCCTCCAGCCCCAGCTCGCGCTGCTGGTAGACCAGGGCCTTGCCCATCTGCACCGCGGCGCGGGGCTTGGTGACGATGGCGGCCACCAGCCGCTCGACCTCGGCGTCGAGCCGGTCGGGCGCGGCCACGCGGTTGACCAGGCCCTGGGCCCGGGCCTCGTGGGCGTCGATGAACTCGCCGGTCAGCAGCATCTCCATCGCCGGCTTGAACGGCATGTTGCGCACCAGCGGCACGCTGGGCGTGGCGCAGAACAGGCCGTACTGGATGCCGCTGGTGGCAAAGCTGGCGGCGCTGCTGGCCACGGCCAGGTCGCACTGCGCCACCAGCTGGCAGCCGGCGGCCGTGGCCATGCCGTGCACGCGGGCAATCACCGGCACCGGCAGCTTGCGGATGGACAGCATCACCTTCGTGCAGCGGTCGAACAGCCGCTGGTACCAGGCCTGCTCGGGGTGGGCCGCCATGTCCTTGAGGTTGTGCCCGGCGCAGAAGGCCTTGCCCTCGGCGGCCAGCACCACGGCGCGCACGCCCTCGTCGCGCGCCAGGCCGTCGAGCGCGGCCTGCAGCGCCTGCAGCATGTCGTCGCCCAGCGCGTTGAAGCGCCCCGGATCGTTCATCGTCAGCGTGACCACGCCGCGCGCATCGCGCTGTTCTTGCAGGATGGGGTTCATCGCAGTGTCCTCACAGATCGGCCAGCACGCGGATATGGGCCTCGACGCTGGCGGCCAGCGGCCCCATCACGTAGCCGCCCTCCAGGCACGAGACGATGCGCCCCATGCAGAAGCGCCGCGCCACGTCCTTGATGCGGTGGGTGATCCAGGCGTAGTCGCTCTCGGTCATGCCGAGCTGGCCCATGTCGTCGTCGCGGTGCGCGTCGAAGCCGGCGCTGATGAAGATCATCTCGGGGCGGAATTCCTCGAGCCGCGGAATCCAGTGCATCTCGACGATCTCGCGGATCTCCATGCCCTTGGTGTAGGCCGGCACCGGGACGTTCACCATGTTCGCGGCCGGGTGCTGGTCGCCGCTGAACGGGTAGAACGGGTGCTGGAAGATGCTCACCATCAGGATATGCGGGTCGCCCGCGCAGATGTCCTCGGTGCCGTTGCCGTGGTGCACATCGAAGTCGACGATGGCCACGCGCTTGAGCTGGTGGCGCATCAGCGCGTATTTGGCCGCCAGCGCCACGTTGTTGAAGAAGCAAAAGCCCATGGCCTGCCTGCGCGTGGCGTGGTGGCCGGGCGGACGCACGGCGCAGAAGGCGTTCTCCAGCTCGCCGCTCATCACCGCGTCGGTCGCGGCCAGCGCCGCGCCCGAGGCGCGCAGCGCCGCATCCCAGGTGAACTCGTTCATCGAGGTGTCGGTGTCGAGCATCAGCGTCGTGGGGCCGCCCACGGCCTTGTTGTCGGCCGCCAGCTGCGACATGCCGCGCATCGCCGCAATGTGCAGGCGGTCGTGCGCCAGCTCGAGGTCGGACACCGTGGCCTTGGGCGCGTCGCGGCGGTCCAGCGCATCGCCCACGCCGGTCATCAGCAGGCGGTCCTCGATGGCGTCGAGCCGGCCCGGGCATTCGGGGTGGCCGGGCCCCATGTCGTGTTTCCAGCAATCGCGATGGGTGAAATAACCGGTCTTGCTCACCGTCAACTGTCTCCGTGGTTCTATTTGTAGTTTATGGTTACACCATGCAAGCAAGGCAAACCATCAACAAGCTATTGAACCAGCTTAACACGGCCATCGTCGGCAAATCGGCTCAGGTACAGGACTGCGTGACTTGCCTGCTCGCGGGGGGGCATCTGCTGATCGAGGACGTGCCGGGCGTGGGCAAGACCACGCTGTCGTACGCGCTGGCGCGCACCCTGGGCCTGCAGTTCACCCGCGTGCAGTTCACCGCCGACCTGATGCCCAGCGACCTGACCGGCGTGTCCGTCTACGAGCGCGGGCGCGAGGGTTTCGTCTTCCACCCCGGCCCGGTGTTCACCCAGGTGCTACTGGCCGACGAGATCAACCGCGCCAGCCCCAAGACGCAGAGCGCCCTGCTCGAAGCCATGGAGGAGAAGCAGGTGACGGTGGAAGGCGCCACGCGCGCGCTGCCACAGCCCTTCTTCGTGATCGCCACGCAGAACCCGCTGGACCAGCTCGGCACCCACGCGCTGCCCGAGAGCCAGCTCGACCGCTTCCTGATGCGCATCTCGCTGGGCTATCCGGACGAGGCGGCCGAATTCCAGCTGCTGTCGGGCCACCACGGCCAGGGCCACCGCGACCTGGTGAACCAGCTGCCGCCCCTGGTCTCGCAGACCGAGCTGCAGCTGCTGCAGCAGGAGGTGCTGGCCGTGCGCGCCAGCGATGCGCTGATCCGCTACGTGCAGGCGCTGATCGCCGCGACGCGCTCGGGCCGCTGGTTCGCGCAGGGCCTGTCGCCGCGCGCGGGCATCGGCCTGGTGCGCGCCGCCAAGGCGCACGCGCTGATCGCCGGGCGCGACTACGTGGCGCCCGACGACGTGCAGGCCATCCTGCCCCAGGTGGTGGCGCACCGCATGGTGCCCGTGGGCCAGGCCGGGCGCGGCGCGCTGGCGCAGGTGCGGGCCATGATGGACAGCGTGCCGCTGCAGTAGGCGTGACAGCCCGAACCGCCCTTCGCTCGCGCTGGCGCGGCTGGTGGCTGGCGCGGCTGCCGCGCAGCGACCAGCACCACATCCACCGCGGCAACCTCTACCTGCTGCCCACCGGCGCCGGCTGGATGCTGGCGCTGACTTTGCTGGTGCTGCTGGTGGCCAGCATCAACTTCCAGCTCAACCTGGGCTACCTGCTGACCTTTTTGCTCACCGGCTGCGCGCTGGTGTCCATCGCCGTGGGCTACCGCACACTGCTGGGGCTGGCGCTGAGCACCCAGCCGCCCGCGCCGCAGTTCGCCGGGCAGGCGGTGCAGTTCGCGGTGCAGCTGCTCAATGCCGATGCGCGCAGCCGCCATGCCATCGCCTGCGCCATGCACGGCAGCGCCGAATGGAACCTGGTGGACGTGGCCGCGCAAGACCAGTCCAGCCTGCAGCTGGCCATGCACCCCGAACGGCGCGGCCTGCACCCGCTGCCGGCAATGGTGATCGAGACACGCTTTCCGCTGGGCGTGTTCCGCCTGTGGACGGTGTGGCGCCCGGCCGGCGAGGTGCTGGTCTACCCCGCGCCCGAGGTGCTGCCGCCACCGCTGCCGCAGGGCGAGCCGCATGCCGCCCAGGGCAGCTCGGCCGCACGCCATGCCGTGGCCGGCGACTTCGACGGCGTGCGCGGCTACCGCCGCGGCGACCCGCTGAAGCTCGTGGTCTGGAAGAAGGCCGCCACGGCGCTGGCCAGCGGCTCGGATGCGCTCCTGGTGCGCGACAACCAGCAGAACCTGCAGCAGGAGCTGTGGTTGGACGAGCGCCACTGCGGCCTGGCCGAGCGCGAGGCCCGGCTGTCGCGCCTGGCGGCCTGGGTGCTGCAGGCCGAGGCCAGCGGCTGCCGCTTCGGCCTGCGACTGGCTTCGCGCACCATGGCGCCCGACCGCGGGCAGGCGCATGTGCAGGACTGCCTGCGCGCGCTAGCTTTGGAATGAAATCAGCCTCCAGCCCTTATGCACCAAGCGCAAATAGCTAGAAATACCATAGCAAACCTGCCGCGCGACGTGCGCGACACGGTGTTTTTGCTCTGCGTGGTGGCCTGGATCATCCTGCCGCAGCTGGGCACGCTGCCCGTGTGGGCCAGCGCGCTGGCGCTGGCCATGCTGCTGTGGCGCGGCGCCATCGCCGTGCGGCGCTGGCCGCTGCCCAGCCGCTGGGTGCTGCTGGCCCTGCTGGCGCTGGCGGTGGGCCTCACGGTGGCCACGTTCAAGACCATCGTCGGCCCGGCCGCGGGCGTCACGCTGGTGGTGATGCTGCTGGCGCTCAAGACGCTGGAGCTGCGCAGCCGGCGCGACGCGATGGCGGTCTTCTTCCTGGGCTTCTTCACCATGCTCAGCAACTTCTTCCAGTCGCAGTCGCTGCTGACGGCGCTGACCATCCTGCTGGGCCTGGTGGGCCTGCTAACGGCGCTGGTCACCGCCCACATGCCGGTGGGCCGGCCCGCGTTCGCGCAGGCCGCGGGCCTGGCGTTGCGCATGATGCTGATCGGCGCGCCGCTCACGGTGGCGCTGTTCCTGCTGTTCCCGCGCATGGCGCCGCTGTGGGGCGTGCCGATGAACGACAGCGCGGGCAAGAGCGGCCTGTCGGACGAGATGGAGGTCGGCAGCGTCGCGTCGCTGGCGATGGACGAGGCCATCGCCTTCCGCATCCGCTTCCTCACGCCGGGCAACCAGGCGCCGCCGCTGTCGGCGCTGTACTTCCGCGGCCCGGTGCTGAGCCACTTCGACGGCCGCCGCTGGAGCGGCTCGGCCGGCGTGCGCGCCCATGTCCCGCGCCCGGCGGGCGATCTGCAGGAGCAGGGCGAGCCCATCGCCTACGACATGACGCTGGAGGCCAGCAAGCGCGGCTGGCTGCTGCCGCTGGACCTGATGACCGAGGCCCCCGCCCTGCCCCGCGGCCGTGGCTATGCGACCGCCGACCTGCAGTGGATCAGCAGCCAGCCGGTCAACGAGGTCACGCGCATCCGCATGCAAAGCCACCTGAACTACCGCTTCGGCATGCAGGCCGGCGCGCAGGAGCTGGCGCGCAACCGCCAGCTGCCGCATTCATCGAGCCCGCGCACCCGCGCCTGGGTGCAGCAGTTGCAGGCCGAGCTGGCGTCTTCGCCCGACCCCACGCAGGCGCTGGTCGAACGGCTGCTGGCGCAGCTGCGCGGCCAGGGCTACCGCTACACGCTGGAGCCGGGCACCTATGGCGCGCAGGCGGCGGATGAGTTCTGGTTCGACCGCAAGGAAGGCTTTTGCGAGCACATCGCGTCGGCCTTCGTGATCGCGCTGCGCGCGGCGGGCGTGCCGGCGCGCATCGTCACCGGCTACCAGGGCGGCACCATCAATTCGGTGGACGGCTACTGGACAGTACGCCAGGCCGACGCGCACGCCTGGGCCGAGGTCTGGATGGGGCGCAGCAGCGGCTGGCTGCGCGTGGACCCCACCGGCGCCGTGATGCCCGGCCGCGTGGGCACGGGCCAGCGCCTGGCCGCGCCGCAGGGCATGTTCGGCAGCGCCATCACCAATCCCGTCGCACTCGGCACCTTCGAGCAGCTGCGCGCGGTGTGGGAGGCCGTCAACAACGGCTGGAACCAGTGGGTGCTGAACTACACCCAGCGCGACCAGATGAACCTGCTGCGCTCCTGGGGCATAGAGACGCCCGACTGGCAGGACCTGGTGCGGCTGCTGGGCGGCCTGTTCGCGGCCGCGGCGCTCGTCACCGGCGGCGTCGTGCTGTGGCGCCGGCGCCATGCCGACCCCTGGCTGGCGCTGCTGCAGCGCGCCCGCGCCGAGCTGGAGCGGCGTGGCATCGAGACACCCGCCAGCGCCACGCCGCGCGCGCTGGCCCGCCAGCTGCGCGAGCTGCTGGGCGACGGCGCGCGGCCCTTCGCGGCCTGGCTGCGGGCCATGGAGTGCTGGCGCTATGGCGGCGAGGCGGACGTATCCACCACCACGCTGCGCCAATTGCAAAAACAGTTCAAGACACTCCCCTGGAATACGCTGAAGGGGCAGGCCCGCAAGGTATAAAGCGGTATGCATGCCTTTCTGAAGAAAACTCTCGTTTTTATAGCTGCCAGCGCTTGCTGCACCTGGGCTACAGCCCAAAAAACCTCCAACTCCTACGCCCAGCGCGACGAGGCCCAGGCCTTCGTCAACGAGGTCGCCGCGCGCGAGCACATCGACCGCGGCTGGCTGCAGGCCGCCGTCAACCAGACGCAGTTCAACGCCCGCGTGCAGAGCCTGATGACGCCGCGCACCGGCCCGGCCGGCGTGAAGAACTGGCGCGCCTACCGCGGCCGCTTCGTCGAGCCCATCCGCATCCGCGCCGGCCTGCGCTTCTGGCAGGACAACGCCGACACCCTGGCCCGCGCCGAGAAGGAATTCGGCGTGCCGGCAGAGATCATCGCCGGCATCATCGGCGTCGAAACCATCTACGGCCAGCAGATGGGCGGCTTCAGCGTGGCCGATGCGCTGGCCACGCTGGCCTTCGACTTCCCGTCCAGCCACCCGCGCGCCGCCGAGCGCGCCGCCTACTTCCGCCGCGAGCTGGAGCAGTTCCTCACCAACGCCTACCTCACCCGGGTCGATCCCTTCGAGGCCAAGGGCAGCTATGCCGGCGCCATGGGCATCCCGCAGTTCATGCCGTCGAGCTGGGCCGCCTACGCGGTGGACTACGACGGCGACGGCCGCATCGACCTGTTCAACAGCCCCGCAGATGCCATCGGCTCGGTGGCGAACTACTTCGTCGGCCACGGCTGGAAACGCGGCCTGCCCACGCACTACCGCGTGCAGGTGGACAGCAACCCGCAGCAGCTCGCCACGCTGCTGGCGCCCGACATCAAGCCCAGCTTCAGCGCCGCCGAGATGCAGGCCAACGGTGCCCCGGTGCAGGGCGATGGCGCGGCCAATGCCGGACCGCTGGCGCTGATCGAGCTGAAGAACGGCAGCGATGCCACGAGCTACGTGGCGGGCACGCAGAATTTCTACGTGGTCACGCGCTACAACTGGTCGAGCTTCTATGCCATGTCGGTGATCGAACTGGGCCAGGCCATCCGCCAGGCCCGCAGCAGCGGCACGGTGCCCGCGGCCGAGCCGGAGACCACCGCCGAGGTCGACCCGAGCAACGCGGTGGCCGCCGGCTATGCGGCCGCCTGGCGCCGCAGCCGGCAGGCGGCGCCGGCGCCTGCTCCGTCTAATTGAGGTCGTGCACGATGGCGCGGTTGCGCCCTTCGTTCTTGGCCTGGTAGAGGATCTCGTCGCAGCGCCTGAGCAGCCATTCGGGCCGCTTGGCGCTGTCGTAGCCCGCCACCACGCCGCCGCAGCTGATGGTCAGCAGCGCGCTGACCTCGGACTGCTCGTGCGGTATGCCCAGCGCCTGCACGGCCTCGCACAGGCGGTCCAGCACCGTCTGCAGCGCGATGCCCGAGGGCAGCATCAGCACGAACTCCTCGCCGCCGTAGCGCGCGATCATGTCGTAGGGCCGCTGCGCGGCCTTGACCAGGGTCTGCGCCACGCGGCGCAGCACATCGTCGCCCGCGCCGTGGCCGTAGTGGTCGTTGAAGCGCTTGAAGTAATCCACGTCGATCATCGCCAGCCCCAGCGGCATGCCGGTGCGCACCGTGTTGCCGCAGGCCCGCACGAAGGCCTGGTTGAAGGCGCGGCGGTTGCTGATGCCTGTGAGCGCGTCCTGCATGGACAGGCGCTCCAGCTCCTCGCGCTGGCGCGCCAGCTCCAGGTGGTTGCGCACGCGCGCCTTGACCAGCAGCGGGCGCACCGGCTTGGCGATGTAGTCCACCGCGCCCAGCAGCAGGCCGCGCTCCTCGTGCGCCTCCTCGATCTGGCCGGTGACGAAGATCACGCCGATGTTGGCGGTCTTCTCGCTCGACTTGAGGCGGCGCAGCACCTCGTAGCCGTCCATGTCGGGCATGGAGGCGTCGAGCAGGATCAGGCTGATCTTCTCCTCGGCCACGCGCTGCAGCGCCGAAGCGCCGTCCTTGGCCAGCACCACCCGGCATTCGTCCTTGAGCAGCTCGGCCAGCGCCGTGCGGTTGAGGCGTTCGTCGTCCACGATCAGCACCGTGGGCAGGTTGACCGTGCTCATGGCCGTACCTCCTCCTGCGCCAGCGACCGGCGCAACAGGCCCAGCGCCTCCAGCGCCTGGTCCAACTCGATGTCCTCGTACAGCACCCGCACCTCTTCCAGCTGGGCAGAGGCGGGATGGTCGCGCAGCTCGCGGGCCAGGTCGGCGAGCAGCGAGGTCGCGGCGTAGTCGCCCTTCTGCATCAGCGGCTCGGCGCGCTCGATCAGGGCCAGCGCCTTCGAGGTGTCGGCGCCGGCCGCCGGCAGGCTGGGCGACGGCGGCAGCTGCTTGGCGGCCGCGCTGGCCTGGCGCTTGAGGCGGTCGCTGATGACCTCGAGCACCGCCATCAGGTCGGCGCGGAAGGTGAAGGCCAGGCGCTCGATCGCGGCGGCATCGCCCCGGGTGGCCTGGCGCTCCAGCGCGTCGGCCGAATGGGTCAGCGCCTTGGCCTGCACATAGCCCGCGGCCCCCTTCACCAGGTGGGCCAGCGCCTCGAGGTTCTTGCCGTCCTGCGCCGCCACCGCGGCGTCCAGCCGCTGCGGCACGTCGGAAAAGTCGCGCACGAAGCCCTGCAACAGGCGCTGCATGCGTTCGCGGTTGCCGCCCATGCGGTGCATGGCGGCATCGAAATCCACCGGGCCCTGCTGGTGCAAGGCGTGGCGGCCCCCAGCGATATCCGCCGGGGCAGCCGCCTCGGGCGCACGCGCCGGCCTGCGGCCGGAAGCGGCATCGCCCGAGAAGATGTCGATCAGCGTCTGGTACAGCAGGTGCTCCTCGATGGGCTTGGACAGGTGCGAGGTCATGCCGGCGCGGATCGTGGCCTCGCGGTCCTCGGGGCGGGCCTGGGCCGTCAGCGCGATGATGGGCAGCTGCTGCCAGGCGGGGTTGCGGCGGATTTCGCGCGTTGCCGTCACGCCGTCCATCTCGGGCATGTGCATGTCCATCAGCACGGCGTCGTAGTCCTTCATCTCCAGGCAGCGGATGGCCTGCCGCCCGTTGACGGCCGTGTCGACCTTGACGCCCGCCAGCACCAGGAAGTCGGTCGCCACCTCGAGGTTGAGGGCGTTGTCGTCCACCACCAGCACGTGCTTGCCGGCCAGCGCGCGGCGCATCGACGGCGTGAGCACGCTGCGCACCTGGCCTGAGGTCTTGAAGTGCTTGGCCTGCGTGCGCGGGCCGGACAGCACATCCTGCACGGTGTCGAACATCACCGATTCGGTCACCGGCTTGACCAGGATGCCCTGCAGCCCGACCGCGGCCACCTGGCTCAGGATTTCCTCGCGGCCGTAGGCCGTGACCATCAGCACGGCCGGCACGCGCTCCTGCCGGACATCCAGGCGGATGCGGCGCGTGGCCTCGATGCCGTCCATCTCGGGCATCTGCCAGTCCATCAGCACCAGGTCGTAGGATTCGCCCTGCTGGGCCACGGCCTCGATCTGCGCCAGCGCGTGCGGGCCCGAGTCCACGCAGTCGGCCTGCATGCCAAAGCTGTTGATCATGTCGGAGAGGCTTTCGCGCGAGGTGGCGTTGTCGTCCACCACCAGCACGCGGTAGCCGTGCAGCGACTTGATCTTCAGTGCCATGTCGCTCGACGGCCGGCCGAGCGCCGCGGTGAACGAGAACAGGCTGCCGCGGCCGGGTTCGCTCTCGACCCCGATGCTGCCGCCCATCTTCTCCACCAGCTGCTTGCTGATGGTGAGCCCCAGGCCCGTGCCGCCATAGCGGCGCGAGGTGCCGCCATCCGCCTGGTGGAAGGGCACGAACAAGCGCCCCATCTGCTCCCGGCTCAGCCCGATGCCGGTGTCGCGCACGCTGAACTGCACCAGCTGGCCATCGTCCGTGCGCTCCAGCAGGTTGGCGGACACGACCACCTCCCCCGCATCGGTGAACTTGACCGCATTGCCCACCAGGTTGATCAGCACCTGCGACAGGCGCAGCGGATCGCCGCGGAAGGCACGCGGCACGTCGGGCGCGATCGCGTAGACGACCTCCAGCCCCTTTTCGTCGGCGCGCAGCGAGGTGGCATTGGACACGGCCTCGAGCACCTGCTCGAGCTCGAAGTCGGCATTGTCCAGGTCGAAGCCACCGGCCTCGATCTTCGAGAAGTCCAGGATGTCGTTGATGATGGACAGCAGCGCGCGGGTGGAGACGTCGATCTTTTCCAGGTAGTTCTTCTGCCGCGGCGACAGGTCGGTCTGCAGCGCCAGGCGCGTCATGCCCAGCACCGAGTTCATCGGCGTGCGGATCTCGTGGCTCATGTTGGCCAGGAAGTCGGCCTTGGCCCGCTCGGCCTGCTCGGCGGCCTCCTTGGCCTGGCGCAGCGCCGACTCCACCTCGTGCTGGCGCGTGATGTCGAGGATGATGCCGTCCCAGATCCAGCCGCCCTTGACCCGGCGCGGCGCGGAGCGGATGCGCAGCCAGACCGGCGCGCCGTCCTGCCGGCGCAGCCGGAAGTCGCACTCGAACAGGCTGTGCGTGGCGCTGGCCTGGCGCGACGCGGTGAGGAAGGCTTGCTGGTCGTCCTCGTGCACGGCCTCGAACAGCAGCGCCGGATTCTCTTGCAGCTGCTGCGCCGAAACGCCGATCAGTGCCTCGATGCCGCCGCTGACGTAGTTCAGGTGCAGGTCCTGGCCTTCGACCGGCCCGGCCAGGCCCACCTCGGGGTTGACGTAGCTCAGTTGGTACAGCGCGCCGCTGGGCAGGCGGTCGGCCAGCGACGCGAGCTGCGCACGGGCCTCCTCGCGTTCGCTCACGTCCTGCACGGTGCCGGTCACGCTGACCACGCGGCCGCTGTCATCGCGGATGCCCTTGCCGCGCACCTCGGCATCGAAGATGCTGCCGTCGCGGCGGTAGACCTCGTAGGCCATCACGAACTCGCTGCCGTTCTGGATGCAGTCCTGCAGCGCCGCCGTGACCTTGGCATAGCTCTCCTCGGACATGATCGACGGCAGGCTCGCCAGGGACACCTCCTCGTCCGGCGCGAATCCCACCAGGTTGCGCAGCATGTCGGAGATGGCGAACACCTGCCGCTGGATGTCCATGGTCCACGAGCCCATGCGCGCCAGCCGCTCGGCCCGCTGCAGGCTGTCGAAGCTGCTCTGCAGCTGCCGCTCGGCACGGTGGCTGTCGGTCACATCGACCATCACGCAGATCAGCCGGTCCGGCGCCTGGCCCTGCCCGGCCAGGTAGCGCGCCGCCGTGGACACCCAGCGCATGCCGCCGTCCGAACGGATCACGCGCAGCGGCACCCGCTGGGCGCCCGCGCCGGCGCGCACCTCGCGCAAATGGGTGTCCCAGGCCGCCCGGTCCATGGGATGCACATGCTGCTGCACCGTGGCCAGCGTCAGCTGCGGGCCGGCGGGCCCGGCGTCCAGGCCGAAGATCTCCAGCCACTGCGCGTTGCAGACCACGCTGTCGTTGTCCAGGTTGACGTCCAGCACCCCCAGCGCGCCCACGTCGATCGCCAGCGCCATGCGCTCGCGCTGCAGTTGCAGCTCCAGCTCGGCCTGCTTGCGCTCGGTGATGTCGTGCGCCACGCCCATCACGGCATGGATGCGGCCGTGCTCGTCGCGCAGCGGGCTGCGCGTGGTCAGCATGGTGCGCATGCCCCGCGCCGAAAGCACCTTCTCCTCCACCGTCAGGCTGTCCTGCGTCTGCAGCACCTGCTGGGTGCAGTGGACGAAACCGGCGGCCATGTCGTGCTCGAACAGGTCGTGGTCGTTGCGCCCTATCACCTCGGCCGCGCTGCGCCCCAGGAAGCGTTCGCCGGCCTGGTTGAACAGCAGGTAGCGCCCGTCGGGGTCTTTCACGAAGATGATGTCCGCCGCGCTGTTCATCACCCCTTGCAGCGTGGCCGACAGGTCCTGCAGCTCGGCGGTGCGCAGGGCCACGCGCTGTTCGAGGTCCGCGTTCAGCTCGCGGATGGCCTGCTCCGCCTGCTCGCGCTCGGTGATGTCGCGGGCCAGCCCCATGAAGAGCTTGCGCCCGCCGATCTCCATGCAGGTGATCACCACCTCGACCGGGAACATGGTGCCGTCCTTGCGGCGGTGCTGGCTCTTCACCATCCTGGAGCTGCCCGGCAAGGCGTCGCGGAACAGGCGCTCCCGTTGCTCCGCCGTCACGCCGAAGGCCACATCGGGCACGCTCATGGTCAGCAGTTCGGCGCGCGTGAAGCCCAGGCTGTGGCAGGCGCGCTCGTTCACGTCGATGAAGCGGCCCTGGTCGTCGTGCAGGAAGTAATCGTCGCCCGCGTTCTCCACCAGCAGGTGGAAGCGCTCCTCGCTGGCCTGCAGCCGCTCGCGGGTCACATGGTTGGTGACCAGGTCCGCCCGGTTGCCGTGCAGCAGCACCAGGTGGTCCTCGATGTCGTCGCGGATCTGCACCAGCAGGCGCCGCTCCGCATCGGTGAACGCGCGGGGGGCGTCGTTCACCGCATCCAGCACGCCGAACAGCCCGCCGCTGGGCCAGTGCAGCGGGATGCCGATGTAGCTCTGCACCCCGTAGTCGCGTCCCTGGTGTTGCAGGGTGAAGGCCGCATCGCTCCAGGCCTCCCGGCACACCAGCTTCTGGGCCACCAGCAGATCTTCGGTGAATGGCGGCGGCCCGGCTGGCGCGGGTCCGCCCTCCGGCCGGTCGGCGGCCGGGCCGGCGGCGGCCATCAGGTGCCAGGTATCCCGCTGCACGCGCAGCACGCGTGCCGCCGACAGGTGCAGCAGGTCGGCATAGTTTCGCAGCAAGCCTTGCCAGCGGTCCAGCAAGCCGGAAGGGATCTCCGGAAAATCTTCATGCATGCATCCAACTCCTGGGAAACCGGCGAAGAAACCGCACACTGGCAAATGCCGTGGACGAATTCCTCACAATTTGTAAATCCAACAGGTGGATTTATAGCCCAAGCAGATGCATATATGCAGGCTATTAATCAATCCATTTGCGAAGAATTTTAAAAAAGTGGGTTTGAGGCGCCGATACCACGACCGCCCCGCCAACGCGCCCCGGGATTGGTTGCGGCCTC
This sequence comes from Comamonas sp., assembly GCA_050282565.1. Taxonomy (GTDB): domain Bacteria; phylum Pseudomonadota; class Gammaproteobacteria; order Burkholderiales; family Burkholderiaceae_C; genus Comamonas. The sequence goes on along the minus strand of JBLZYV010000080.1, from coordinate 4,650 downwards.
ACCGAAACGGGTGCTTGCCGAGCCATTCCTCGGCACGCGCCAGGTCGTCCACGGTATCGATGTCCATCTGGATGCCGGGATCGTCCAGCTCCACATCGGCCACGCCCTGCTGCGCCCGCCAGGCCCGCACGATGGAAGCGGCGCCGGCATCGCCGCCCAGGGCCATCAGCGCATCGCGGCACTCGGCCCGAAAGCCCACCGGATGGCCCGACTGCCTCTGCCAGCGCGGCACCGCCACCGGGTGCGAGGCCAGCGCCCCGGCCACCTGGCGCAGGCTGCCGGGCTGCACCAGCGGCAGGTCGCCGGGCAGCATCAGCCAGCCCGTTGCCTGTGCCATGGCCCGCACCCCCATGGCGATGGAGTCGCCCATGCCCAGGGTGCCTCCGTCCGGCCGCACCAGGTGGACCGGCAGCCCCGCGGCCCACACCGTGTTCAGCACATGCTGCAGCACCGGCACGCCACCGAGCAGCGCATCGAGCTTGTGCACGGCGCCGCCTGACGCCCGAAAACGGTCGCCGCGGCCACCGGCCAGAACGATCACCACGATGGATTCAGAGGGCATGGTCACTCCGCATGGAACGGCGCCAGTGTAGCCGTGGAGCGCGGCCCGCCGGGGGCATGGCGGGAACTGCTAGCATCGCCGGCATGCGCAGGAAAACCGCATGGCGGCCCATACACGGGCCAGCCGCCGGCGCTCTGCGGGAAAGGTTCAGGCGAAACTTGAAAAGCAGTCACTACCTGGGAATCGCCGTGCTCACCGAACTGGGGCTGTTCCTGGCCGGCCAGTTCCGGCTGGCCGCCATCCTGTTCGGCCTGTTCACGGCCGTGGCCATCCTGGCCTCCATCCTGATGGGCAAGCAGTCCAACGACGGCACGCGGTAGTCCCCGGCCGCGGCGCTAGTACCGGTTCGAGAAGTTGGCGCTGATGCGCTGGCGCAGATACTCCGCCCCGGTGATGGGCGGGTACTTGCCGCCCGGGCCTTCGATGACGGCATCCTCGTTGGCCTGGCAGAAGAAGGCCAGGCTGTAGCGCGCGCCCTGGTACTCGTGCGGCAGCGGGTTGCGCACGCGGTGGAAATTGCTGGGCAGCCGGTCGTCGCTCCAGCGCGTGAGCATGTCGCCGATATTGCAGGTGATCACGCCCTCCACCGGCTCCACGGGCGTCCACTGGCGCGACTCCATCTCCTTGCCCGGCAGCACCTGCAGCCCGCCCTGGCCGGCGCGCTGGAACAGCAGGGTCAGGCAGTCGAAATCGGTGTGCGCGCCGGCGCGCCACAGGCCCAGTTCATCCTTCAGCGCGGGGTCGACCGCAAAGTAATGCAACATGCGCAGCGTGCTCTGGTAGGTCGCGGCCTCGGGGTCGTGCGCGCGGGTGAAGAAGCCGTCGTCGAAGCCCAGCTTGTACGCAAAGCACGAGAGCACGCGCATGCCCACCTCCCAGCACTGGCGCTCGAAGGCGAGCGTCGCGGCGCGGAAGCCGGGCAGTTCCGCGTCGCTCGGCCACAGGCCTGCCATGCGCGGGCGCGTCACCTGGTAGGACTCCTTCTGGTCCGGCGTCTTCGTGGATGGGCGAATCTGCGCCTTGTGCTCCCAGCCCGCGTTGCGCGCCAGCGGCCACTGCGCCTTGACCTCCTCCGGCAGCGAGAACAGCTGCTCGGCACGCTCGAAGGCGGCGGCGATGTCGGCCAGCGCGATGCCATGGCCCGACACCTGGAAGAAGCCGATCCCGGCGGCGGCCTCCCACAGCTCGTCGGCGATCTCGGCCTTGCGCCGCTCGAAGTCGCTGAGGTCGATGGTGCGCACCTCGCGGGCGTGCGTCTCCTGTCCCATCCCGCCCATGCGGGATTCCTTGTCGAGTTCGCCGAGTTCGTAGCGGGCGGGGGATGCATTGGCAAGCAGGGTCATGGTCTGGTTTCTCTGGTAGTGGTGGACAAGAGCAATGACCTGCCACGCCCCGGCCACCGGCCCGCGTGCTGAACGCTTCTACTCTTGCCCTGGCTGCTAGCAATCCCCGGGCCAGCCTGCCGCCCCAGGCATGCACCCCGGCCATGCGCTGTTGCAGTGCACCAACCGCCCCGGCATGCCACGCTTTGGCCCAGGACGGCACCAGCATGGAGCAGGCGCCACCACGCGCCCCAGGGCCGGCCACCATGCCGGCAAGCAGGCATGCCTATTGCTTACAGCCCTTGCCGAGTAGAAGCGTTCAGCACGTGTCCCGCGCGTCGCCCGGAAATTGCTCATGTCGCACCCGCCGCCCGGCATCGCTGCCCTGGCGGGACTGTTGTCCTCCCGACCTGAGACCGCCACCATGCAACGCCGCCATTTCCTTGCCGCCCTTCCCGCCATCGGCGCCTGCGCCGCCGCGCCCGCCGTCCGCGCCCAGGGCAAGGCGCTCACGCCGCTCAAGTTCACGCTCGACTACCGCATCACCTCGCAGACCGCACCCTTCCTGCTGGCGCTGCAAAAGGGCTACTACCGCGACGAGGGGCTGGAGGTGTCCATCGACGTCGGCTCGGGCTCGGTGGCTTCCATCACCCGCGTCGCCAGCGGCGCCTACCAGCTGGGGCTGGGCGACATCAGCGCGCTGATCGAGTTCCAGGCTCAGAACCCCGGCGCGGCCAGGGTGCAGGCCGTCTACCAGTACTACAACCGCGCACCCTTCGTCATCATCGGCCGCAAGGACCGGGGCATAGGCACCGACTTCGCCAGCCTGCAGGGCAAGAAGGTGGCCGCCGCCGCGGTCGAGTCCACGCGCCGCGCCTGGCCCATCGTGGCGCGCAGGCAGCACCTGCCGTCCGACCTGTTCACCTGGTCCACCACCGAGTTCTCGGCGCGCGACAACGTGGTGGTGCGCGGCGACGTGGACGCGGCCACCTATTTCCACGACTCGGCCGTATCGCTGTTCGCCCGCATGAAGCCCGAGGAGCTGAGCGTGCTGCGCTATACCGATGCCGGCGTGCAGCTCTACGGCAACGCCATCCTGGCCGCGAGCAGCCTGATCGCCGAGCGCCCCGAGCTGGTCGCCGCCTTCCTGCGCGCCAGCAACCGCGCCCTGGTCGAGACCCTGGCCGACCCGGCGCCCGCGCTGGCCGCCATGCGCCAGCGCGAGCCCATCCTCGACGAGAAGCTGGAGCTGGCGCGCTGGGCCATCACCCGCCAGTACGTGGCCGGCGCCGACACGCGCAGCCACGGCCTGGGCGACATCCAGCCGCAGCTGCTGGCCCAGCAGATCGCCGACGTGGCCCAGGCCTTCGCACTCAAGGCGCAGCCGCCTGCCGACGGCGTCTTCCACCGCGGCCTGCTGCCGCCGCTGGCCACGCGCCTGGCCAAGTCCTGATCTGCACCATCCCTGAAGGAAACCACCATGCACAAGCGATTGTTCCTGCACACCGCGCTGGCCCTGTCCGCCGCCGCCAGCGTGGCGCCCGCCCAGGCCGCCACGCCCATCAAGTTCCAGCTCGACTGGCGCTTCGAGGGCCCGGCGGCCTTCTTCCTGCTGCCCGCCGCCAAGGGCTACTTCAAGGACGCGGGGCTCGACGTGGCCATCGACGCCGGCAGCGGCTCGGGCGGCGTGGTGCAGCGCGTGGCCTCGGGCGCCTATGACCTGGGCTTTGCCGACCTGGCCGCGCTGATGGAGTTCCAGGCCAACAACCCCGACGTGCCCAACCAGCCCGTCGCCGTGATGATGGTCTACAACAACACGCCGGCCTCGGTGATGGCGCTGAAGAAAAGCGGCATCGCCAAGCCCGCCGACCTCAGCGGCAAGAAGCTCGGTGCACCGGTGTTCGACGCCGGCCGGCGCGGCTTTGCGCTCTTCGCCAAGGCCAACCAGGTCGGCAGCGTGCAGTGGACCACCATGGACCCGCCGCTGCGCGAGACCATGCTGGTGCGCGGCGACATCGATGCGATCACCGGCTTCACCTTCACCTCGCTGCTGAACCTGGAGGCGCGCGGCGTCAAGGCCGCCGACGTCACCGTGATGCCGTTCGCCGACCACGGCGTCAAGCTCTACGGCAACGCCATCATCGCCAGCCCCAAGCTCATCCAGCAGAACCCGGGCGCCGTCAAGGCCTTCCTGCAGGCTTTCGCCAAGGGCGCCAAGGAAGTCATCGCCAACCCCGGCGCGGCCGTGGCCCATGTGAAGGAGCGCGACGGCATCGTCAACACGCAGCTCGAAACGCGCCGCCTGCAGCTGGCGATAGACACCGTGGTCAACAGCGCCGACGCGCGCGCCGAGGGCTTCGGCCAGGTCTCGCCCACGCGCCTGTCGCTGATGGCCTCGCAGGTGTCGGATGTGTACGCCACCAAGACCCGCATCCGGCCCGAAGCCGTGTGGAACGGCAGCCTGCTGCCCACGGCCGCCGAGCGCAACGTGCTGCCCACCAAGTAAACAATCAATTTTGATAGCTATTGGCGCTTACTTCATAAGCGATTGAACCGGTTTTTTCCATGAATCCTGCTGTTTCCGACCCCACCGCTCCCTTCGTCGAGTTCCGCGACGTCTGGCTGGCCTACAACGACGAACTGCTGCGCGCCAACCACTTTGCCGTGGAGGCCATCGACCTGCAGGTGGCGCGCGGCGAGTTCATCGCCATCGTCGGCCCCTCGGGCTGCGGCAAGTCCACCTTCATGAAGCTGACCACGGGGCTG
>JBLZYV010000079.1:0-20062 GCA_050282565.1 Comamonas sp. | reverse complement strand
CATCGCTTCGCTCGGCAGTCCATTGGGGCCGAGCGTAGCGATGGCCCGACCAGTCTCCCCACCCCCTTCTGTCTGCGCCTGTGGCGTGGCGTTTGCGGGGTGGGCATGCGCGTCGGAGCGCGCATGCTTCGTGAACTGACTCGCCGCGGTTGTCCGAACGGAGCGCCTTCGGCGCGAAGAGAGTTCTGCGGCGCACCCCGCAAACGTCACGCCACAGGTTGCCCCAACGCAAGGCGTTGGGGTCGCAGACAGTCGGGGCGCTTTCTTTGCTTCCTTTCTTGCGCGGGCAAGAAAGGGAGTCGCCCGCCGGGGCGAGACCCGGCCTCTGCCCCAGGAAAAGCCCGCAGCCTGCAGTTTCCCAACAGCAGCCGCCTTCACGGCGGCCAAAGGAGCCGTTTCAATTTCCCGGATTGCGCGGCCCGGCATTGCCTGCGAGCATGCCGACCATGCAATCCAATACCTCCACTCCCGTGACCTCGCTGACGCCCGATCAGGTGGCGCACCTGCAGTCGTGGATCGGCAAGTCCGAGTCGCTGGGCGACCAGGTGTCCGCCCATGCCGTGGGCGGGATGTCCGCCACGCTGGACCGCGACGACGACCTGCTGCCCGCGGCCGGCACCGAGCTGCCGCCGCTGTGGCACTGGATGAACTTTGCCCACGTGGTGCGCCAGGGCCAGCTCGGCGCCGACGGCCATCCGGCGCGCGGCGGCTTCCTGCCGCCGGTGCCGCTGCCGCGCCGCATGTGGGCTGGCAGCCGCGTGCAGTGGAACCCCGAAAACCCGCTGCGCGTGGGCGAGGCGGTGCAGCGCACCTCGCGCATCCTGTCGGTGGATCACAAGAAGGGCCGCTCGGGCGAGCTGCTGTTCGTGCAGGTGCGGCACGAGTCGGGCAATGCGCGCGGCGTGTCCATCACCGAGGAGCAGGACATCGTCTACCGCGCCGCGGCCCAGCCGGGCGAGCCCGCGCCCCAGCCCACGGCGGCCGAAAGGAATGCCGCCTGGAAGCGCGAGATCACGCCCGATCCGGTGATGCTGTTTCGCTACTCGGCGCTCACCTTCAACGGCCACCGCATCCACTACGACCGCAGCTACGTCACGCAGGAGGAGGGCTACCCCGGCCTCGTCGTGCACGGCCCGCTGATCGCCACGCTGCTGATCGACCTGCTGCGCCGCAACGCGCCGGGCGCGGTGGTGACCGATTTCGCCTTCAAGGCGGTGCGCCCCACCTACGACCTGCACCCGTTCACGGTGCTCGGCCAGCCGGAAGGCGACGGCAAGACCATCCGCCTCTGGGCGCACGACCACGAAGGCTGGCTCACCATGCAGGCCACGGCCAAGGTGCTCTGAAAACAATAGCTATTGGCGCTTGCTGCATAAGCGCCAGCCACCCATTCTTCTGAAAAAACCATGATCGAACAAACCAGCTCCAACAACTACCCCGAGATCCGCGACGCCATCCGCGCGCTGTGCGCCGAGTTTCCCGACGAGTACTTCCGCAAGGTGGACGAGCAGCGCGCCTACCCCGAGGCCTTTGTCAACGCGCTCACCAAGGCGGGCTGGATGGCCGCGCTGATCCCGCAGGAGTACGGCGGCTCGGGCCTGGGCCTGACCGAGGCCAGCGTCATCATGGAAGAGATCAACCGCGCGGGCGGCAACTCGGGCGCCTGCCACGGCCAGATGTACAACATGGGCACGCTGCTGCGCCACGGCTCCGAGGCGCAGAAGCAGAAGTACCTGCCCAAGATCGCCTCGGGCGAATGGCGCCTGCAGTCCATGGGCGTGACCGAGCCGACCACCGGCACCGACACCACCAAGATCAAGACCAGCGCCGTCAAGAAGGACGGCCGCTACGTGGTCAATGGCCAGAAGGTCTGGATCAGCCGCGTGCAGCACAGCGACTGGATGATCCTGCTGGCGCGCACCACGCCGCTGGCCGATGTGAAGAAGAAGAGCGAAGGCATGTCCATCTTCATGGTGGACCTGGCCGAGGCGCAGAAGAAGGGCCTCACCGTGCGCCCCATCCCCAACATGGTCAACCACGAGACCAACGAACTGTTCTTCGAGGACCTGGAGATCCCCGAGGAGAACCTGATCGGCGAAGAGGGCAAGGGCTTCAAGTACATCCTCGACGGCCTGAACGCCGAGCGCACGCTGATCGCCGCCGAGTGCATCGGCGACGGCTACTGGTTCCTCGACCGCGTGACCAGCTACGTGCGCGACCGCCAGGTCTTCGGCCGCCCCATCGGCCAGAACCAGGGCGTGCAATTCCCCATCGCCGACGCCTACATCGAGGTCGAGGCCGCCAACCTGATGCGCTGGAAGGCCTGCGAGCTGTTCGACAAGCACGAGCCCATGGGCGCCCAGGCCAACATGGCCAAGTACCTGGCGGCCAAGGCGAGCTGGGAGGCGGCCAACGCCTGCCTGCAGTTCCACGGCGGCTTCGGCTTCGCCTGCGAATACGACATCGAGCGCAAGTTCCGCGAGACGCGCCTGTACCAGGTGGCGCCCATCTCCACCAACCTGATCTACTCGTTCGTCGCCGAGCACGTGCTGGGCCTGCCGCGCTCCTTCTAAAAAGTGAGCTGTTGGCGCTTGATATGCAAGGATTTCAAATATTTTTATTGTTGAAATCATTTGTGGACAAGCGCCAGCAGCTATGGCTTTTGATAACCACTGACCGAGAGGAATGCCCATGACCCGACCCCTGGACGGCCTGACCATCGTCTCGCTGGAGCACGCGGTGGCGGCGCCCTTCTGCACGCGGCAGCTGGCCGACCTGGGCGCGCGCGTCATCAAGGTCGAGCGCCCGGGCAGCGGCGACTTCGCCCGCGGCTACGACGGCCGGGTGCGGGGCCAGTCCTCGCACTTCACCTGGCTCAACCGCAACAAGGAAAGCCTGGCGCTGGACCTGAAGAACCCGGTCGCGCTCAAGGCCCTCAAGCACCTGCTGGAAAGTGCCGACGTGCTGGTGCAGAACCTCGCGCCTGGCGCCGCCGCGCGCATGGGGCTGTCGTACGAGGCGCTCAAGGAACTGAACCCGCGCCTCATCGTCTGCGACATCAGCGGCTACGGCGCCGACGGCCCGTACCGCGACAAGAAGGCCTACGACCTGCTGATCCAGAGCGAGGCGGGTTTCCTCTCCGTCACCGGCACGCCCGAGACGCCGAGCAAATCCGGCATCTCGGTGGCCGACATCGCCGCCGGCATGTACGCGTACAGCAACATCCTGTCGGCGCTGCTGCTGCGCGGCAAGACCGGCGCGGGCAGCCACATCGACGTATCGATGCTCGAAGCCATGGGCGAGTGGATGAACTACCCGCTGTACTACGCCTTCGACGGCGCACCGCCGCCGCCGCGCACCGGCGCCTCGCATGCCAGTATCTACCCCTACGGCCCCTTCACCGCCGGTGACGGCGGCACCGTGATGCTCGGCCTGCAGAACGAGCGCGAGTGGAAGGCCTTCTGCGACCAGGTGCTGATGGCGCCGGCGCTGGCCGGCGACCCGCGCTTCGACAGCAACGCCAAACGCAACGAGAACCGCGAGGAACTGCAGGACGAGATCCTGCGCATCTTCGCCAGCCTCAGCGCCGCGCAGGTGGTGCGCCGGCTGGACGAGGCCGGCATTGCCAACGCCCGCGTCAACGACATGGCCGGGCTGTGGGAGCACCCGCAGCTGCAGGCCCGCAACCGCTGGCGCAACGTGGCCACGCCCGTGGGCGAGGTGCCCGCGCTGCTGCCGCCGGGCGTGAACAGCGCCTACGACTACCGCATGGACGCCGTGCCCGCCGTGGGCGAGCACACGCGCGCCATCCTCGCCGACCTGGGCCTGTCCGCCGCCGAGCTGGCGCAGATCGACAAGCCCTCCGACTTCTGAGAACCCCCATGACCGCGAGAGAGCCCTTCATGAACGCAACCGCCACCACCGCCGCCGCCCAGCTCGCCCGCTTCGCGGCCGAGCTGCAGTTCAGCGACATCCCCGAGCCGGTGCTGCAAAAGACCGAGGACCTGTGGATCGACTGGTTCGGCTCCGCCGTGGCCGGCCACAATGCGCGGCCGGTGCAGTGCATCACGCGCTTCGCGCTGGCCATGGGCCCGCAGGACGGCCCCAGCGAGGTGATCGGCGGCACCCGCACCACCAGCCCCTATGCGGCGGCCATGGCCAACGCGGCCGCGTCGCACGTGGTGGAGCAGGACGACGTGCACAACGGCTCGGTCTTCCACCCGGCCACCGTGGTGTTCTCGCCGGCCGTGGCCGTGGCGCAGGCGCTGGGCGCCAGCGGCCGCGACCTGCTCACCGCCGTGGTCGCGGGCTACGAGGTCGGCATCCGCGTGGGCGAATTCCTCGGCCGCTCGCACTACCGCATCTTCCACACTACCGGCACGGCCGGAACGCTGGCCGCCGCGGCCGCCGTGGGCCGCCTGCTGGGGCTGGATGCGCAACAGATGCTGCACGCCTTCGGCTCGGCCGGCACGCAGTCGGCCGGCCTGTGGGAGTTTTTGCGCACCGCCGCCGACAGCAAGCAGCTGCACACCGCCCACGCCGCCGGCGCGGGCCTGATGGCCGCCTATCTGGCGAAAGACGGCTTCACCGGTGCGGCCGACATCTTCTGCGGCCCGCAGGGCCTGGCGGCGGGCATGTCCACCGACGCCAACCCGGCCAAGCTGACGGACGGTTTGGGCACCCGCTGGGCCACGGCCGAGACCTCGTTCAAATGGCATGCCTCGTGCCGCCATACGCACCCGGCGGCCGATGCGCTGCTGCAGGTGATGCAGCTGAACCAGCTGCAGGCCGGCGACATCGCCCAGGTGGTCACCCACGTGCACCAGGGCGCGATCGACGTGCTGGGCCCCGTGGTCGACCCGAGCACGGTGCACCAGAGCAAGTTCTCGATGGGCACGGTGCTGGCGCTGGCTGCGCGCCATGGCTTTGCCGGCCTGACCGAGTTCGACAACGACTTCCGCGCCGAGGCCACGATGGCGCTGCGCGACAAGGTCAGCATGGAGCTGGACCCCGAGGTGGACGGCGCCTACCCCCAGCGCTGGATCGGCAAGGTCACCGTCACCACCAACGACGGCCGCGTCTTCAAGGGCCGCGTGGACGAGCCCAAGGGCGATCCGGGCAACACGCTGAGCCGCGCCGAGCTGACCGACAAGGCGCTGCGCCTGGGTGCATTCAGTAACGCCGTCGCCGCCGAGCGCATGGAAAAATCGGTGGCCGCGGCCTGGCAGGTGCGCGACTGGCCGCGCGTAGGCACGCTGCTGGCCCACTGAGCCCGCGGCCCGGCATTCCGAGAGAACCACCACAAGAACCACCAAGGAGACAAGACATGCAAAAACGCTGGCATCGCCTGGGCGCCGCCCTGTTCGCGGGGCTGTTCGCCCTGGGCCTGCACCTGAATGCTCCCGCCGAGACCTGGCCCGCCAAGCCGGTCACGCTGGTGGTTCCGTACTCCGCCGGCGGCCCGACCGACGTGGTGGCGCGCCTGCTGGCCGTGCCCATGGGGCAGTCGCTGGGGCAGACGGTGATCGTCGAGAACACCGTGGGCGCGGGCGGCACGCTGGCGCCGGCGCGCATCGTGCGCTCCAAGCCCGACGGCTACACCATCCTGATCCACCACATGGGCATGGCCACCGCGCCCGCGCTGTACAAGAAGCTGCCCTACGACCCGCTCAAGGACTTCGAGTACATCGGCCAGGTGCTCGACGTGCCCATGACCCTGCTGTCGCGCAAGGACTTCCCGCCGAACACGCTGCCCGAGCTGCTCGACTACCTCAAGCAGCACCAGGAGAAGGTGTCGATGGCCCATGCCGGCACCGGCGCCGTGTCGCAGCTGTGCAGCCTGCTGTTCATGCACCAGGTGGGCGTCAAGCTCACCACCGTGCCCTACAAGGGCGCGGGCCCGGCGATGAACGACCTGATGGGCGGCCAGGTCGACCTGCTGTGCGACCAGACCACGCAGACCGTGCCGGTGATCCAGGATGGCAAGCGCGTCAAGGTCTTCGGTGTGACCACGCCCAAGCGTCTGTCCACGCTGCCCGACGTGCCCACGCTCGACGAGCAGGGCCTCAAGGGCTTCGACGTGAAGGTCTGGCATGGCATGTACGCGCCCAAGGGCACGCCGCCCGAGGTGATCGCCAAACTCAACCAGGCGCTGCTCGCGGCGCTGAAGGACGAGACGGTGAAAAAGCGCATCGCCGAACTTAGCTCCGACCTCGCCACGCCCGACAAGGCCACGCCCGCCTCGCTGAAGCAGCAGCTCGCCACCGAGGTGCAGCGCTGGGGCAAGGTGATGCGCGAGGCGCATGTCGAGCAGCAGTAGTTTCTAGCCATCTCCCCAGACCCATGAGCCACCAAGCCCACCCGCTGGCCACCGCCGCGTCGTTCCTGTTCGTTCCCGCCACGCGCCCCGAGCGCATCGCCAAGGCCCTGGCCAGCGGCGCCGACGGGGTCATCGTCGACCTCGAGGATGCCGTCGCCCCGCAGGACAAGCCCGCCGCGCGCGACGGGCTGGCGGCGGCGCTCGCCGCCCTCTCGGCGGCCGAGCGCGCGCGCATCCTGGTGCGCATCAACAGCGGCGGCACCGAATGGTTCGCGCAGGACCTGCAGGCGGTGCAGGCCCTGGTGGCCCAGGGCTGCGCCGGCGCCATGCTGCCCAAGGCCGAGGACGCGCCGACCCTGGCACGGGTGCATGCCGCGCTGGGTGCGGCCGGCGTGGTTGTGCCCATCATCGAATCGGTGGCCGGGCTCGATGCCATCGACGCGGTGGCGCAAGGCCCCGGCGTGCTGCGCCTGGCGTTCGGCCACCTCGATTTCCAGGTCGATGCCGGCATGGCCTGCGCGGCCGACGAGACCGAGCTGGTGCCGGTGCGCCTGGCCGTGGTGCTGGCCTCGCGCCGCGCCCACCTGCCCGCACCCATCGACGGCGTGACCGTCAACACCCAGGACGCCAGCGTGGTGCGCGCCGATGCCGACCGCAGCCTGCGCGGCGGCTTCGGCGGCAAGCTGTGCATCCACCCCATGCAGCCGGCCCAGGTCAACGCTGCCTTCGCCCCCACCGAGGCCCAGGTGGCATCCGCCCGCGAGGTGCTCGCGGCCTTCGAGGCCGCCCACGGCGGCGTCTGCGTGGTCAACGGCCGCATGGTGGACGCGCCCGTCATCCACCTGGCGCGCAAGACCCTGCAGCGCCACGCGATCGCCAGCGCGCGCGGGGTGTAGGGGTAGACTGCAGGCAGCTTGAACAGGAGCCTGCCATGCCCGAATCCCCCACCGCCGTTTCGTACCCCAGCCGCATCGCCGATGTCGGCGGCATCCCGGTGCTGCGCGCCCTGCCCACCAAGGGGCGGCGCATGGTGGGGGCCTGGTGCTTTCTCGACCACGCGGGGCCGGCGCATTTCGAGTCCGGCCCGGGCATGCAGGTCGGCCCGCACCCGCACACCTGCCTGCAGACCTTCACCTGGATGATCCGCGGCGAAGTGCTGCACCGCGACAGCCTGGGCAGCGAGCAGGTGATCCGCCCCGGCCAGGTCAACCTGATGACGGCCGGTCGCGGCATCGCGCATTCCGAGGAGAGCCTGGGCCACCCGGATTTCCACGCCGTGCAGCTGTGGATCGCGCTGCCGCGCGAAGAGCGCCTGATGGCGCCGCGCTTTCAGCACTACCCGGTGCTGCCGCAGATGCAGGAGCAGGGCCTGGCGATGACGGTGCTGGCCGGCGAGTGGCTGGGCCAGGCCTCGCCGGCGCAGGTACACAGCCCGCTGATGGCCGTGGACATGCATGCCGCGCAGACCACCGAGGCCACGCTGGCGCTGCGCCCCGATTTCGAATACGCCATCCTCTGCCTGCAGGGGCAGGTGGAGGTCGAGGGCCAGACGGCCTCGCCCGAGTCGCTGCTGTACCTGGCGCCGGGGCGCGCCGGCGCCACCGTGCGCGCCTCGGCCGACAGCCGCTTCTTCCTGCTCGGCGGCACGCCGTATGACGGCGACATCGTGATGTGGTGGAACTTCGTCGGCCAGAGCGGCGACGAGATCCGCGAGTTCCGCGACCGCTGGGAACGCCGCGAGGGTTTTGGCGCGCCGGTGGCCTCGCAACTGCCCCACCTGGCCGCGCCGAGCATGGACGGCCTGCACCTGCGCTCCGCCAGCCCCAAGGCGTAGGAGCGGTTCGGGCAAAAAAGAACCGCCCCGGGGGGCGGTTGGCTTTTGGGGGTTGGACCCTTATTCTTCGTCGGTCGCGGCCAGGCGGATGGATTCGCGGTTGTTCTTGTCGCGCATCTTGGCCAGATCGGTTTCCAGCGCGTGCTGCAGCTTCTCGAGCGCGCCGCTGAAGGCCTGGGCCACCTTCTCGGCCTCGGCGTTCACGGCCAGCGGCTGGCGGCCCGCGGGGCGCGTCTCCAGCACGCAGCGTTTGCCCTTGCCGCCGCTCTTGATGGCATCCACGTCGGTCAAATAGACGTCCACACGGGTGAGGTGCTCACGAAAGCGCGACAGCTTGCCGCCCACTTCTTCCTGTACCCAATGGGCGAGCGATTCGCCGCCTTGTACATGGTCATCCGCATGTACCTGAACTTGCATAGATGGGCTCCTTTCACGGTCGCTAGAGAGGCCGCTGCCGAATGGCCGCGGCAGGTAGACGCCCTCATGCTAACCCGCATTCGCCGGGGTGAAAGCATTCACCCCACCAATATCAGTGAAACCCCTGTAACAGATCAAACGTGGGTGCGGCGGTACTGCTCCGCAGTGAGGCGGAACAGGCGGTGCGGGCGCAGCCGGTGGCCGGCGGGCAGCAGCGGGTGCTCGAAGTCGCGCGCCGGCACATGCTCCATGCCCAGGCGGTGCATCACGGCCTGCGAACGCAGGTTGCCCGTGGCGGTGAAGGCCACGATCTCCTCCAGCCGCAGCCGCTCGAAGCCGACCTGCAGCGCCGCCTGCGCGGCCTCGGTGGCCAGGCCCTGGCCCCAGGCATCGCGCACCAGGCGCCAGCCGACCTCGACGCAGGGCGCGCAGGGCAGGTCGGGGCTGGGCGTGTGCAGGCCCACGAAGCCGAGGAAGCGGCCGTCGGCGATCCGCTCCACCGCCCAGAAGCCCCAGCCGCGCTGGGCTATGAGTTCGCGGATCTGCTGCGCCATGGCGTCGCTTTGCGCCTGCGATAGCGGCCCGACCAGATGCTCCATCACCTGCTCGTCGGCGTTCAGCGCCGCGAAGGCGGGCAGGTCGGCATCGCGCCACTGCCGCAGTTGCAGCCGCGGCGTGCGCGGCTCGATCAGCTCAATGGTGGTGGCCATGCGCGCCATGCACATGGCGGTGGGTGATCTCTTCGGGCGTGGCGGCACGCACTTCCAGCACCTTGGCGGCAAAGCGCAGGGCCACGCCGGCCAGCGGGTGGTTGCCGTCCAGGTGCACCTCGGGGCCCTTGATCTTCAGCACGTGGTAGACCTGGGGCTCGCCCTGGTCGTTGGTGCCGCGCAGCTGGCCGCCGACCTTCACGCCGGGCGGGAACTCGCTCTTGGGGATGACGCGCACCAGGCTTTCGTCGCGGGCGCCGAAGGCGTCTTCCACGGCCAGGTCGATGGTGGTGGCAAAGCCCGGGGCCTGGCCGTCCAGCGCGGCCTCGACCTTGGGGAACAGGTTTTCATAGCCGCCGTGCAGGTAGGCGAGCGTGCCCTGGTCCAGCGGCTTGCCCTGGGCGTCGGTGACCTTGTACTGCACCGTGACGGCGCTGTCTTTCGAGATATTCATGGCAAAGCAGGTGTCTGTCGTCAAAGGGGCAAGTGTAGGCGCTGCCGTATGGCATCCTGGGCAGCGAAAGGAAATCACCATGCAGACACCCACGAATACCTTCAAGGCCGCGCTGGCCGCGCAGCGGCCGCAGATCGGGCTGTGGCTGGGCCTGGGCCACGCCTTTGGCGCCGAGATCTGCGCCGGCGCCGGCTTCGACTGGCTGCTGATCGACGGCGAGCACGGCCCGAACGACACGCTGACGGTGCTGCCGCAGCTGCACGCCATCGCCGGCTACCCCGGCAGCCACCCGATTGCCCGCATTCCCATGGGGCATGGCCATGTTGGCGAGATGCTGATCAAGCAGTACCTGGACCTGGGCGTGCAGACGCTGCTGGTGCCCATGGTGGACACGGCCGAGCAGGCGGCGCAGATCGTGCGCGCCGCGCGCTACCCGCAGAACGACGGGCGCGGCGGCATCCGCGGCATGGCGGGCTCGCGGGCCAGCGGCTGGGGCCGGCGCGCCGGCTACGTGCACGAGGCCAATGCCCAGGTCTGCATCCTGGTGCAGGCCGAAAGCCGCGCGGCGCTGCAGAACCTGGATGCGATCGCGCAGGTCGAGGGCGTGGACGGCGTCTTCATCGGCCCGGCCGATCTGTCGGCGTCGATGGGCCATGTGGGCGATGCCGGCCACCCCGAGGTGCAGGCGGCCATCGAGCAGGCCATCGCCCGCATCCGCGCCGCGGGCAAGGCCGCCGGCATCCTGAGCTCGGACGAGGCCCAGGCCCGGCGCTACCTGGCGCTGGGCTGCACCTTCGTCGCCGTGGGCATGGACACCAGCCTGCTGGCCCGTGCGACCAGCGCGCTGGCGGCGCGCTTCAAGCAGGTGGATGCGCCGGCAGCAGGGCCGGGGCAGGTCTATTGAGCGGCCTGCGAGGCCTTCCGGCCTGGCGCTCTGCGGCGGCGCAGCACCATGCCGCTGGCCATGGCCAGCAGGCCGCTGGTCAGCAGCAAGCCCCACTCCGACAGGGAGGGCACCGCCGTGGCTGGCACCGTCTTGCGGCAGCTGGCCGTGATGGTGGCCGTGCCGTTGACGGAGTCGACGTAGTAACCCACGGGTGCGCTGGGATTGGCAGCGGTCACCGTGTATGTCAGGGTGCCGGACACGGTGCCGCCAGGCGTCAGCGTGGACCCGGGCGACCCGCTCCCGTCGTTCACGATGCGCCATGACGCGCTGGTCGCCGTTCCCGGGGTCATGGTGAAGGTGAAGGTATCGCCGACCGCGACCGAAACACCCGCGCCGTCGGTGGCTCCCGGCTCCACCTCTTGAGACAGCGCATAGCTTGCGCACGTACCGGGCGCCTCCTGTGCGCCGGCGAACGACATGGCCGACGCGAGGGCCATGAATGCCGCGCCGCGGGAAAGCTGTTTTTGCAAGGACATGCGCATGGGGCTACCTTTCAGAAGTTCTGGTCCGCAGGGGCGTGATGAAAGAATTCGATGAAATTGTATTGTTTTGTTTGAATATGTTGGGGCGTGTTAAGGGGCGATGCCCCTCGAAAGACCATGCGGGAACTCCCAATGGACGGGTCTTGCCACGCCGGGTAAACAGGCACCCTGGCGATATGGGCATAAAAAAGCTGCTGGCGCTTATGCAGTAAGCGCCAGCAGCTATTCTTTTTGAGGCGCCGAGGCCTACACCACGGTCGACAGCGCCAGCGTGCCCAGCAGCGCGACGATGGAGATGATGGTCTCCAGCACCGTCCAGGTCTGGAAGGTTTGCGGCACGGTCAGGTTGAAGTACTCCTTCACCAGCCAGAAGCCGCCGTCGTTCACGTGCGACAGGATCAGCGAACCGGCGCCGGTGGCCAGCACCATCAGCTCGGGCCGCACGGCCACGCCCGAGGCGGCGGCGATGGGCGCGACGATGCCGCAGGCCGTGGTCATGGCCACGGTGGCCGAGCCGGTGGCGATGCGGATCATCACCGCCACCACCCAGCCCAGCAGCAGCGGCGACAGGTGCGCCGCGTTGGCCACGCCGATGATGGCGTTGGACACGCCCGAGTCGCGCAGGATCTGGCCGAAGCCGCCGCCCGCGCCCACCACCAGCGTGATGCCCGCGATGGGCGCCAGGCAGTCGTTGGTGAACTTGAGGATCTGGTCACGCGAGAAGCCGCGCGCCTTGCCGAAGGTGAAGAAGCTCACCAGCGCGGCGATCAGCAGGGCCATCACCGAGTTGCCGGCGAACTTCAGGATGTCGTTGGCCAGGCTCTTGGGCGTGGTGAACACGTCGGCCCAGCTGCCGATCAGCATCAGCACCACGGGCAGCAGGATGGTGAACAGCGTGATGCCGAAGCCCGGCAGCTCGCGCTGCTGGCTGTCCTTCTCGACGAACTCCTTCTCCAGCGGGTTGTTCGGGTCGGCCACGACGACGCGCGAGATCAGCTTGGCGAACACCGGGCCGGCCAGGATGGCGGTGGGGACGCCGACGATCAGCGCGAACAGGATGGTCTTGCCGATGTCCGCCTGGTAGGCCGTCACGGCCAGCAGCGCGGCCGGGTGCGGCGGGATCAGGCCGTGTACCACCGACAGGCCGGCCACCATGGGCAGGCCCACCATCAGGATGGGCGTGTTGGTGCGCTTGGCCACGTTGAAGGCGATCGGGATCAAGAGCACGAAGCCCACCTCGAAGAACACCGGCAGGCCGATGATGAAGGCGATCACCAGCATCGCCCAGTGCGCGTTCTTCTCGCCGAAGAAGTCGATCAGCGTCCGCGCTATTCGCTCGGCGCCGCCGGATTCGGCCATCATCTTGCCGAGCATGGTGCCCAGGCCCACGACCAGGCCGATGTGGCCGAGCGTGCCGCCCACCCCGGTCTCGAAGGCCTTGACGATGCCGCCCATGGGCATACCCACGGCGGCGCCCAGCGCCAGCGACACGACGATCAGCGTGACGAAGGGGTTGAGCTTCTGCACGGCGATCAGGTAGATCAGCGCGACCACGGCCAGAGCGGCCGCCAACAGCAGGGAGTTGCCTTGTAGTGGTGTCATTGTGTGTCTCCTGGAGGGCTGCTATGGAAGGTGCTTAGGGCTTCTTGTAGGCCACGCAATCGACCTCGACCTTGCAGTCGATGACCATGCTGGACACCACGCAGGCGCGCGCCGGCGGGTTGGCGCCGAAGTACTCCTTGAACACCTTGTTGAAGGACTGGAAGTCGCGCGGATCGTCCAGCCACACGCCGCAGCGCACCACGTGCTCGGGGCCGTAGCCGGCTTCCTTCAGGATGGCCAGCACGTTCTGGATGGTCTGGTGCGATTGCTCGACGATGCCGTTGCCGACCACCTCGCCATTGACCATGGGGGTCTGGCCCGAGACGAACAGCCAGCCGTCGGCGCCCGCCGCGCGGGCAAAGGGCAGGTGCTGGCCACCGGTGCCGGTGCCGCCTTCGACGCCAATTCGGGTAATGCTCATGGGGATTTCCTTTCCAACGAAAAAAAGTTCAGGTTTGGGGGTTCAGGCAAATGCGGCCTGGTTGCGGGGGCCGCGGCGCAGGAAGCGCCCGGCATGCGCCGGCTGCACTGCGCCGTCGCGGTACGAGAGCTGGCCATTGACCCACACGGCGGCGATGCCGACAGCGGGTTGCTTGGGGTCGGTGAAGGTGGCGACGTCGCGCACCGTCTCGGGGTCGAACAGCACCAGGTCGGCCCACCAGCCTTCGCGCACCAGGCCGCGCTCGGCCAGGGCGAATCGCTCGGCCGACTGGCCGCTCATCTTGCGCACCGCCTGTGCCAGCGTGAGCACGCCGCGGTCGCGGCTGAAATGGCCCAGCACGCGCGGGAAGGAGCCCCACAGGCGCGGGTGCGGGTTGGGATCGTTGGGCAAGCCATCGGAGCCGACCACGCTGGAGGGGTGAGCCAGGATGCGCTCCAGGTCCGCCGCCGACATGTTGTGGTACACCGCACCGCCGGGCTGCAGGCGGCGTGCGGCCTCCATGGTGTCCACGCCCCAGGCGGCGGCGATCTCCTTGAGCGTCTGGCCCGCCATCTGCGGGTGCGGGTCGGACCAGGTGATGAAGATCTCGATGTCGTCGCGCACCTGCTTGAGGTCGATGGTGGTCGAGCTGGCGGTGTAGGGGTAGCAGTCGCAGGCCACTGGCTGCCAGCGCCGGGCGGCGTCGATGGAGTCGAGCACCTCGCCCGCGCGGCCCCAGTTCTCGGGCCCTGCGCACTTGAGGTGGGAAATGATCAGCGGCACCCGCGCGTGCTTGCCCACGGCGTAGGCCTCTTCCATCGCATCCAGGATGGCGGCGAACTCGGTGCGCAGGTGCGTGGTGTACAGGGCGCCGGCGGCGGCCAGCGGCTCGGCCAGGCCCATCACCTCCTCGGGTGTGGAGGCGTAGGCATTGGGGTAGGCCAGGCCGGTCGAGAGGCCCAGCGCGCCGTGGTCGAGCGCCTCCTGCAACTGCACGCGCATGGCGGCGACCTCGGCCTCGGTGGCCGGGCGGTCGAAGCGGTCCATGTGGTTGCTGCGCAGCGCGGTGTGGCCCACCAGCGCCGCCACGTTGACGGCGGGCTGCGCCTGTTCCACCGCCGCCACGTAGGCCGCGAAGGTGGGGTAGCCGAACACGCTGGCCGGGCCCAGCAGGTTCATCGGGTCGGGTGGGTTGCCCTTGAGCGTGACCGGCGAGGCGCTGATGCCGCAGTTGCCGACGATCACCGTGGTGATGCCCTGCGACACCTTGGGCAGCATGTCGGGCGTGCGGATCACGTTGGTGTCGTCGTGCGTGTGTACGTCGATGAAGCCGGGCGCCAGCACCTGGCCGCTGCCGTCGATCTGCGCGCCGGCCTGCCAGCCATCGGCCGCGCCCGCGGGCGCGATGGCGGCGATGCGGCCGCCGGCCAGCGCCACGTCGAAGCGCCCGGCGGCGGGCTCGGCCCCGCTGCCGTCCACGATGCGGACATTGCGGATCAGGGTGTCGTATTGCGTCATCTCGGTCTCCGGTCGGTCTCGGGTCAATCTCGGATCAGTCGCCCAGCGGCTGGCGGTCGCCGCCGCCGCGGTGGGCATCGAGCACGTACTTGATGCGCCGCAGCATCTCCTTGCTGCGGCCCTCCTGTGCCAGCGCCACCTCGGTGGCCAGCACGTCGATCATCATCATCATCGCGTAGCGCGACGACGAGGGCTTGTAGATGAAATCTGTTTCCAACGCCTGCACCGGCAGCAGCTCGTCGGCCAGCGCGGCCAGCGGCGAGGCGATGGCGGTGATGGCCACCACCTGGGCGCCATATTCGCGCGCCACGTTGACGCTGGCGATGATCTCGGGCACCTGGCCGGTGGTGGAAAGTACCAGCACCACGTCCTGCGGGCCCAGCGTGGCCGCCACCATGCGCTGCAGCACCGGGTCGTGGTAGGTGGCCACGGGCCGGCCCAGCCGCGCCAGGCGAAAGCGCGCCTCGTCGGCCAGCGTGGTGGAGCCGCCGCCCATGCCGAAGACCACGACCATGCGCGCCGCGGCGATGCGCGCGGCCGCCTGCTCGAAGGCCGCCGGCCGCAGCAGCGCGCGGTTGGCCGCCAGCACCTGGTGGATGTCGGCCAGGATGCCGTCGGCGCTCGACGGCGGATGGCCGGGGTCGGCGTCCAGGAAGCGCCGGCCCACGGCGGCGGCCTGCGCCAGCTGCAGCTTGAGTTCGCGCACGTCGCGGCAGCCCATGGCCTTGGCGAAGCGCGTGACGCTGGCCTCGCTGACCGAGGCGCGGCGCGCCAGCGTCTGGATGCTGTCCGACGCCGCCTCGGCGACGTTGCCCAGCACCGTCTGCGCCACCTTCTGCTCGGCCGGGCGCAGCTCGGCCGCCCGCTGCGAGATGCGGGTGACGATATCCATCGGCTGGTGCATGATGGCGCTGGCGGACATGGGCTGAAGGCTGTGTTACTTTATAACAAGATGGTGCGAAGAATAAATTCGAAGGTATCATCATGTCAACCTCATGTTTACCCGATGGGCAATTGGAGACTGTTCTATGTTTGATAAAAAGTATCAAGGTGGTGTGGCCGACGCGCTGGTCCATCCGCTGGACAAGGGCCTGGGCGCCCTGGACAACGCCTGCGCGCCCGAGCAGATCGCGGCGCTGGGCTGGAACGTGCTGCGGGAAGACCTGAACCTGCCGGCGGCGGTGCTGCTGCAGTCCAAGGTGGAGCACAACCTCGACTGGATGCAGCGCTTTGTCGACGAATACGGCGCCAAGCTCGCGCCGCACGGCAAGACCACGATGGCGCCGCGCCTGTTCCACAAGCAGCTCGCGGGCGGCGCCTGGGGCATCACGCTGGCCACCGCGCACCAGACCCGCGCGGCCTATGCCCACGGCGTGCGCCGCGTGCTCATGGCCAACCAACTCGTCGGCAAGCGCAACATGGCCATCCTGGGCGAGCTGATGGCCGATCCGGAGTTTGAATTCTTCTGCCTGGTGGATGCGGCCGACCAGGTTGACCAGCTGGCGGCCTTCTACGCCCAGACCGGCCAGTCGATGCAGGTGCTGATCGAGCTGGGCGTGCAGGGCGGGCGCACTGGCGTGCGCGACGACGCGCAGCTGCAGTCGGTGCTGGCTGCGCTGGCGCGCGCCAATGGCGCCGTCAAGCTGGCCGGCGTGGAGGTCTATGAAGGCGTGCTGCAGACCGAGGCGGACATCCGCGCCTTCCTGCAGCGCGCGGTGCAGGTGCTGGGCGACCTGGCGAAGGCCGGCCGTCTGCAGCGCAGCCCCGCGGTGCTGACCGGCGCCGGCTCGGCCTGGTACGACGTGGTGGCCGAAGAGTTTGCCAAGGCCGACATCGGCCAGCCGCTGGACGTGGTGCTGCGCCCCGGCTGCTACCTGACGCACGACGTGGGCATCTACAAGGCCGCGCAGGCGCAGATCAACGTGCGCAACCCGGTGGCCCACCGCATGCGCACCAGCCTGCAGCCGGCGCTACAGCTGTGGGCCTATGTGCAATCGGTGCCCGAGGCCGAGCGCGCCATCGTTGCCCTGGGCAAGCGCGACGCGGCCTTCGACGCCGGCATGCCGCTGCCGGTGCAGCGCTACCGGCCCGGCAGCGCCGCGCCCGAGGCGACGCCCGCGCACTGGGAAGTCACCGGCATGATGGACCAGCACGCCTACCTGAAGATCGCGCCGGGCGACGACATCAAGGTCGGCGACATGCTCGCCTTCGACATCTCGCACCCCTGCCTGACCTTCGACAAGTGGCGCCAGGTGCCGGTCATCGACGACGCATACAACGTGGTCGACGTGGTGCAGACCTACTTCTGAGTTGCTTCTAAAAAGAGAGCGGTTGGCGCTTGTCAGGCAAGCA
Source organism: Comamonas sp. (assembly GCA_050282565.1). Lineage (GTDB taxonomy): Bacteria > Pseudomonadota > Gammaproteobacteria > Burkholderiales > Burkholderiaceae_C > Comamonas. Next base: position 3,007 of record JBLZYV010000079.1, on the reverse strand, counting down.
TTTCAATATCGATTTACATTGAAATTCTTGTGAGATGAGCGCAAACAGCTCTTTTTTTGATAGTCAGACGGCGACGTCGCGCCAGCTGCCGGGCGCCAGCCCATCCAGCGTGTATGGCCCGATGGCCATGCGCACCAGGCGCAGCGTGGGGTGACCCACGGCGGCCGTCATGCGCCGCACCTGGCGGTTGCGGCCCTCGCGGATGACGAGTTCTATCCAGCTGTCCGGGATGTTCTGGCGCACGCGGATCGGCGGGTCGCGCGGCCAGAGCGCAGGCGCCGGGTCTAGCCGGCGCGCGCGGGCCGGCAGGGTAGCGCCGTCGTTCAGCTGCACGCCGCGGGCGAGCGCTGCCAGCGCCTCGTCGCTCGGCACGCCCTCGACCTGCACCCAGTAGGTCTTCTCCATCTTGAAGCGCGGATCGGCGATGCGTGCCTGCAGCTGGCCGTCGTTGGTCAGCAGCAGCAGGCCCTCGCTGTCGGCGTCGAGCCGGCCTGCCACGTAGACGCCGGGCACGTCGATATGGTCCTTGAGCCCGCGCCAGCGCCCCTCGGGCGTGAACTGGCTGAGCACGCCATAGGGCTTGTTGAAGCACAGCAGGCGCGGCGCGGCGGTGGATGGTGCGCGCGCCGGCTGGGGCCGCGCGGTGCGCGGCCTCATCGGACCACCGGGGCCAGGGTGGCGCGCAGGCGCTCGCTGGGCCCGGGCTCGGGCGTGGGCGGCGTGATCTCCAGCGCCTCTTCCACCTGGCCGATGTGGGCCAGCATGAGTTCGCGCGCCTGGGCGGTGTCGCCGCGTTCCAGCGCCGCGACGATGCTGGCGTGGTCGGCGCAGGACTGCTCGGCGCTGTGCTGCGACTGGTACAGCGTGGCCGCCAGCGTGGTGCGGGCGGTCAGGTCGCGCAGGGTGTTGGCCAGCAGGCGGTGGCCCATCTGCTCGGCCAGGCAGACGTGGAAGTCGGCCAGCAGGAAGGCGCGGGTGGCGGCGTCGGCGGCCTGGATGGCGCGCTCCTCTTCGCCGATGTGCTGGCGCAGCTGGCGGATCACCTTCTGCATCGGGCGCCCGGCCGTGTCGATGATGCCGGACTCGATGATGCGCCGCGCCGCGAAGGCGTCGCGCGCCTCGTCGGCGCTGGGCTGCACCACGTACCAGCCGCGGCGCGGCTGCACCTGCACGAAGCCGCGCGCCTGCAATTGCATCAGCGCCTCGCGCACCACGGTGCGGCTGACGGCGAAGTTGTCGGCCAGATCCTGCTCCCCCAGCCGCTCGCCGGGCGACAGCTTCTGCGCCAGGATGGCTTCGACAACGCGCTCGGCGATGGAGGTGGGGGTGATAGGAGACATGGACTCAGGTGTGGGTGTGGGAGGGGGAAGCTGCCAATTGTGCCGTGTCCGCTGCGGTGTCATCGGCAGGGAGTTCGCCGTTCAGCACGCGGTGGGCACGCTCGCGGTCGATGTCGCCTTCCCATGCGGCGATCGCCACGGTGGCCACGCAGTTGCCGATCAGGTTGCCCAGTGCGCGGGCGATGCCCATGAACCAGTCCACCGACAGCACCAGCACCAGGCCGATCGCGGGGATGGCAGGGATCGCATGCAGCGTGGCGGCCAGCACCACGATGGCCGAGCCCGGCACGCCGTGCGCACCCTTGGAGGTCACCAGCGCGATGGCCAGGATGGTCAGCAGGTCGGCCATGGAGATGGGCGTGTTGGTCGCCTGGGCGATGAACACGGCGGCCAGCGTGATGTAGATCGAGAACGCGTCCAGGTTGAACGAGTAGCCGGTGGGGATCACCAGGCCCACGGTGGAGTCGCGCACGCCCATGTTGCGCAGCTTGGCCATGATCTGGGGCAGCACGCTGTCGGACGAGGTGGTGGCGAAGACGATGGTCAGCTCTTCACGCAGGTAGCGCAGCAGCTTGATCAGGCTGAAGCCCGACAGGCGCATCACCAGGCCCAGCACCACGAACACGAACAGGAGCACGGCCACGTAGAACAGCGCCACCAGCAGGCCCAGCTGCTTGAGCGAGCCGATGCCGTACTGGCCCACGGTGAAGGCGATGGCGCCCAGCACGCCCAGCGGCGCCAGCTTGATGATGATGCCCATGATCTTGAACAGCACCAGCGACAGCGTGTCCACCAGGTCGGAGACCGGCTTGCCGCGCTCGCCCAGCAGCGCCAGCGCGCAGCCGAACAGCACCGCGAACAGCAGCACCTGCAGCACGTCGCCCTTGGCGAAGGCTTCCACCACGGTGGTGGGGATCAGCTTCATCAGGAAGTCGACCGTGCCGCCGCTGGTGAGCTTGTCGGCATTGCTGGCGTAGGCCGCCATGGCCGACGGGTCGAGCTTGCTGACGTCCACGTTCATGCCCACGCCGGGCTCGAACAGGAAGCCCAGCACCAGGCCCAGGCCCAGCGCGATGGTGGTCAGCACCTCGAAGTAGATCAGTGCTTTGACCCCGACGCGGCCGACGCGCTTGAGGTCGCCCGCGCCGGCGATGCCATGCACCACCACGCAGAACACGAGCACCGGGATGATCATCTTGATCAGCTTGATGAAACCGTCGCCCAGCGGCTTGAGTTTGACGGCGTATTCGGGCACCAGCAGACCGGCGAGCACACCCACGATGAGTGCGATCACCACCTGCCCGAAGAGGGATTTGACGAAGCGGCGCATAGGAGGATTCCTTGGGAAAGGTTTTGTATACAAGATTATTTTTATCTTGTGTACAAGAATGTACTCAAGGGTCCATCCACCGGTGCAGCGGGTATTCCCGGTGGCGGACGGCTGTGCGGCGGAAAAAGCAAGAGGCATGCCATGGGGTCTCCACGGGCATGCCTCCTGGGGTTGGGGCGCATCGGCGGGGCGCTGGCCGCGCGCCGGTGCATAAGTCCTATTCCTGCAGGGAAGGGCTAGGGCCTGTTCACCTAAAACTGGGAGATGCGTTGCCCCGCCGTGGGGATGGATGCGCGAAGCCCGGTATGCCCCATAGCCGTAGCTATGGGGCATACCG
>JBLZYV010000078.1:0-20835 GCA_050282565.1 Comamonas sp. | reverse complement strand
CTGGCCGCCAAGCCGGTCATGGAAGGCAAGGGCTGCCTGTTCAAGAAGTTCGCCGGCATCGACGTGTTCGACATCGAGCTGGCCGAGCGCGACCCCGACAAGCTCATCGAGATCATCGCGGCGATGGAGCCGACGCTGGGCGGCGTGAACCTCGAGGACATCAAGGCGCCCGAGTGCTTCTACATCGAGCGCGAGCTGTCCAAGCGTATGAACATCCCGGTGTTCCATGACGACCAGCACGGCACGGCCATCATCTCCAGCGCCGCGCTGCTCAACGGCCTGGAGCTGGTGAACAAACAGATCGACAAGGTCAAGATCGCCGTCTCGGGCGCCGGCGCCGCCGCCATCGCCTGCCTGGACGTGATGGTCGGCCTGGGCGTCAAGCGCGAGAACGTCTACGTGGTCGACTCCAAGGGCGTGATCTACGAAGGCCGCCCCGGCGGCTTCGACGAGTCCAAGGCCCGCTATGCGCAGAACACCACGGCCCGCACACTGGCCGACGTGGTTGACGGCGCCGACGTGTTCCTGGGCTGCTCGGCCCCCGGCGTGCTCACCGCCGAGATGGTCAAGACCATGGCCGACAAGCCGATCATCCTGGCGCTGGCCAACCCCGAGCCCGAGATCCGCCCCGAGCTGGCCAAGGCCATCCGCCCGGACTGCATCATCGCCACCGGCCGCTCGGACTACCCGAACCAGGTCAACAACGTCCTGTGCTTCCCCTACATCTTCCGCGGCGCGCTCGACTGCGGCGCGACCAAGATCACCGAAGCGATGAAGCTCGCCTGCGTGCGCCAGATCGCCGCGCTGGCCAAGGAGAACGTCAGCGAGGAAGTGGCCAACGCCTACGCCGGCAAGGAACTGACCTTCGGCCCCGACTACCTGATCCCCACGCCGTTCGACTCGCGCCTGATCCTGAAGATCGCGCCCGCCGTGGCCCAGGCCGCGGCCGAATCCGGCGTGGCCACGCGCCCCATCGCCGACATGGAAGCCTACAAGGAGCAGCTGTCGCGCTTCGTGTTCCAGACCGGCATCCTGATGCGCCCGGTGATCAGCGCCGCCAAGGCCGTGGCCGAGTCGCAAAAGCGCGTCGCCTACGCCGACGGCGAGGACGAGCGCGCGCTGCGTGCGGCGCAGTTCGCCATCGAGGACCGCATCGCCCGCCCCATCCTGATCGGCCGCCCTGCCGTGATCCAGGCCCGCATCGAGAAGGCCGGCCTGCGCATGCAGGCGGGCAAGGACTTCGAGATCGTCGACCCGTCGGACGACCCGCGCTTCCGCCAGTACTGGGAGCACTACCACCAGCTGATGAAGCGCGACGGCGCCACCGCCGAAGTGGCCAAGGCCTCGGTGCGCCGCTCCAACACCATCATCGCCTCGCTGATGGTCAAGCTGGGTGACGCCGACGCGATGATCTGCGGCCTGGTCGGCACCTACGAGACGCACCTCGAGCGCATCCACAACATCCTGGGCCATGCGCCCGAGGCGGCGAACTACGCGGCGCTGAACGCGCTGATGACCAACAACGGCACGCTGTTCATCACCGACACCTACGTCAACGAAGACCCGACGGCCGAGCAGCTGGCCGACATCGCCTGGATGTCGGTGCAGGAAGTGCAGCGCTTCGGCCTGCCGGCCAAGGTGGCCTTCCTGTCGCACTCGAGCTATGGCTCGTCCAAGCGCGCCTCGGCCAAGAAGATGCGCGCCGCGCGCGACATCTTCGTGGCCCGCCACCCCGAGATCGAGTGCGACGGCGAGCTGCACGGCGACGCCGCGCTCGAGCCCAAGATCCGCGCCACCTACCTGGGCGAGGCCGACACCTCGCTCCACGGCTCGGCCAACCTGCTGGTGTGCCCGAACCTCGACTCGGCCAACATCCTCTACAACGTGCTCAAGACCACGACCAGCGGCGGCGTGACCGTGGGCCCGATCCTGATGGGCGTCTCGGCCCCGGCCTACATCCTCACGCCGGCCGCCACCGTGCGCCGCGTGCTGAACATGACGGCCCTGGCCGTGGCCAGCGCCGCCGCCCGCCGCGGCTGAGCCCGAGCCGGCTTCGCGCCAACCCAGACGGGGCCTTCGGGCCCCGTTTTTCATGGCCAGCTTTATCAAAAACAATAGCTTCTGGCGCTCAACCAGCAATGGATTCAAATAGATTAATGCCCAAAAGCATTGAACAGCAAGCGCCAGAAGCTATCAATAACAGAGCGTCCTAGCCCCGCGGATGGTGCTGCGCATGCAGCACCTTGAGCCGCTCGCGCGCCACATGGGTGTAGATCGTGGTCGTCGAGATATCGGCATGGCCCAGCAGCATCTGCACCACGCGCAGGTCGGCGCCGTGGTTCAGCAAATGCGTGGCAAAGGCGTGGCGCAGCGTGTGCGGCGACAGCGGCGCGGTGATGCCCGCCAGCTGCGCGTACTTCTTCACGATCATCCAGAAGGCCACGCGCGTCATGCCGCTGCCGCGCTGGGTCACGAACAGGTCGCCCGACACCCGCCCCGCCAGGATGGCCGGCCGCGCCTCGGCCAGGTAGCGCTCCAGCCACTGCTGCGCCTCCTGGCCGAAGGGCACCAGCCGCTCCTTGCCGCCCTTGCCCACCACGCGCAGCACGCCCTCGGCCAAGCCGATCTGCACGCTCTGCAGTTCCACCAGTTCGGACACGCGCAGGCCGCTGGCGTACATCAGCTCCAGCATCGCGCGGTCGCGCAGGCCCAGCGGGTGGGCCGTGTCGGGCGCTTCGAGCAGGGCATCGACCATGGCATGCGTCATGGTCTTGGGCACGCGCAGGGGCTGTCTGGCCGCCAGCAGGCGCAGCGTGGGGTCGGCCTGCACCAGGCCCTCGCGCAGCGCCCAGTGGAAGAAGCGGCGCAGCACCGTCAGCCGCCGGTTGGCCGTGGTGGCCTTGTGCTGCATCTGGCTGGCGAAGAAGGCCTGCAGGTGTGCCTCGGTACCTTGCTCAGGCGCCACGCCCGGCGCCTCGCCGGCCAGCCAGCCGGCGTAGATGGCGAGATCGCGCCGGTAGGCGGCCAGCGTGTTGCGCGACAGGCCGTCCTCCAGCCAGATCGCGTCGATGAAGGCATCAATCGTTGCGTGTGCGGACATGCCGCGATGATGCCTCAGACTTCCAGCGCGCATAGGCATCCGGCATACAGACCGCGCAGGGCCGGTAGCCGGCGGCGACGGCCGTGGCCTCATCGGCGAAGAACACACGCTGCCTCACATAGCCGCCACGGGCCAGCGCCTGCAGCGCCGCGCGGCAGTCGAGCCGGCCATAGAGCTTGCCGCCGCGGTGGCCGCCCAGCGTGCCGGGCATGGCGCTGGCATAGGGCTGGCCGTTCGCCCCCACCAGGGTGAAAGTCTGCTGCGGCATCACCAGCCCAGCTCCACGCCAATGCGCTCGCCCCGCCGCACGCGGCTGATGGCATGCCGCATCTGCACCCGGTAGCAGCCGTGCGCGCCCCAGACCGGCCGCGCGGCGGCACCGATGAGGGCCGCATCGCCCAGCCGCAGCGGCAGCACCATGGGACGCGACTGCATGCGCGGGCGCTGCTCGGTCATCACGAACTCGCCGCCGTCGAAATCCACGCCCGGCTCGGACAGCAGCACCACGAGCTGCAGCGGAAAGCCCTGCCCGCCCTCGCTGCCCTGGCGCAGCGCCATCCAGCCTTCCACGCCCAGCCGGCTGGCCTGCGACGGCGGCCAGCCGCCACCGGGCGCCGCGGCCAGGCGGCCATCCTCGCCCAGGGCCTGGCGCCAGCGGTTGGCGATGGCCACCAGGTGCGGATGGAAGGCCGCGCGCCAGGCCTGCAGCGGCGGCGGCAGGTGGCCGCTCCAGGCCAGCAGCTCACCGCGCCCCAGCTCGGCCAGCGGCATGCGCTGCGCGGCCTCGTCGCGCACGATCTGGCGTGCCAGGCCGCGCGCCGCCTCCGTGCCCAGCAGGCCGGGCAGCAGCGCGTAGCCTTCGGCGTCCAGCTCCGCGTTGATCGCCGCCCAATCGAGGCGGTCCATGAAGCCCGCGTCCATGCTCAGAACCCCGGCAGTGCCGCGGTCTGCGCCCGGGCCGCCGCAGGCCGCTCGGGCGCGATGGCCTTTTCGTGCTCCAGCAGCCAGCGCTTGCGCGGCAGGCCCCAGGCATAGCCCTTGAGATCGCCGTTGCTGGCGATCACGCGGTGGCAGGGCACGATGATGGCGATGGGATTGGCGCCGTTGGCCGCGCCGATGTCGATGGCCGCGCGCGGGTCGTCGCCGCCCAGCGCCTTGGCCAGCTTGCCGTAGCTGGTGGTCGTGCCCACGGGGATTTCGCGCAGCGCGGCCCAGACGCGGCGCTGCAGCTCCGATCCCGCGGTCTCGGTGCGCAGCGCATCCAGCGCGTTCAGCTCGCCCGCAAAGTAGCGCTGCAGTGCATCGGCGATCCCGTTAGGTGCAGCGATTTCGGTCAGCTCCACGCTGCCGTAGTGCTCGCGCAGGCCGCGCTGCAGGTGTGCGCGGTGGTCGGCGAAGTCGAGGGCGCGCGCCGCCTGCTGCCCGTCGCTGACCAGCAGCATCGTGCCCAACGGCGACTCCAGTTCACTCAGAAAAAAGGTCATGGTGAAAACTCCTTAGCCCGCCTTGCGGAATGTGAGATTGATGCGCCGGCTGCCCAGCAGCGGATGCGGCGTGTCCTTGAGTGGCGCCACGCCGTGGTAGCGCAGGCGGTCGGCCCCGCCCCAGACCACCACGTCGCCATGCGCCAGCGGCACCTTGGCCGTCGGGTCGGTGCGGGCCAGGCCGCCGAACAGGAACGTGGCCGGCATGCCCAGCGACACCGAGACGATGGGTGCGCCGTAGTCGCGCTCGTCCTTGTCCTGGTGCAGCGAGAGCCGCGCCCCAGGCTGGTAGCGGTTGACGAGGCAGGCATCGGGCTCGAAGCCCGCGAACCCGGCCGCCAGCGCCGCCTCGCTGGCCAGCCGCGCAAAGGCCGCAGGCATGGCCGGCCAGGGCCGGCCGCTGTCGGGATCGATGGCGCTGTAGCGATAGCCGCGCCGGTCGGTGGTCCAGCCCAGCGCGCCGCAATTCGTCAGCGCCACCGACATGGTGAAGCCGCCGGGCGTCACCATGTGGCGGAACGGCGCCGCCGCTTCAATGCCCGCTACTGCAGCCAACAATTCGTCCACCACCGGCAAGGCAAAGCCGCACAGCACCATGGCGCCCGGCCCCAGGCGATGCCGCTCTCCAGTGGTATCGAACAGGTCAGGCGTTTGCATCGCGGCTCACCTCGCGTCGTGGAAGATCAGGCCCACGGTATGGCGGCTGCCGCTGCGGATGCGGCTGACGCCATGGCGCAGCGCCGCTTTCCGGATGCCTCGCTTGCCCGTCGCCGGCCGGTGGTGCACGGCGAACACCACCGCATCGCCCTGGCGCAGCGCCACCACCTCGGCGCGCTGCGCCTTGCCGGCCAGCTCGGTCATCACGAACTCACCGCCGCTGAAATCGCGCCCGGGCTCGGACAGAAGTATCGCCACCTGCAGCGGAAACACATGCTCGCCGTACAGGTCCTGGTGCAGGCAGTTGTAGTCGCCCTCGCCGTATTGCAGGAGCAGCGGCGTCGGCCGCGTCTGGCCGGCTTGGTGGCAGCGCGCGAGAAAGCTGTCGAGCGTATCCGGGTACTGCTCGGCCAGGCCCAGCTGCCGGTTCCAGCGGTTGGCCATGGGCGCGAGCTGCGGATACAGCGCCTGGCGCAGCTGTTCGAGCAGCGGCGGCAGCGGGTAGGCAAAGTACTGGTACTCGCCGCGCCCGAAGCCATGGCGCGCCATCACCACGCGCGAGCGGAAGTGCTGGGCCTGCGGATAGAGCGCCACCAGCGCCGCGCACTGCGCCGGCGCCAGCAGGCCCGGCAGCACGGCGTGGCCGCGGGCGTCGAGCGCATGCCCGATGCGGGGCCAGTCGACGTGGATCGCGCCGTCGGTCATTGCCCTCGCTCCCAGGCCAGCAGCGCACGCTTGCGCTCGATGCCCCAGCGGTAGCCTCCTGCCGAGCCGTCGCTGCGAAGCACGCGGTGGCAGGGAATCGCGACGGCCAGCACATTGGACGCGCAGGCCCCCGCCACGGCCCGGAAGGCCTGCGGCGCGCCCAGACCCTGCGCCACCTCGCGGTAGCTGCGCGTGTGGCCGGCCGGAATGCCGCACAGCGCCTGCCAGACCTGCTGCTCGAAGGCCGTGCCGCCGACATCGAGGTGGACGATGCCTGCGGGCCAGCCCCGGTCGAGCAGGTCGACGACCTGCTGCAGCTCGTGCTGCAGGCCCGGCTGATCCGCCTGCAGCGCGGCGCCCGGAAACGCTTCGCCGAGCTGCTCCTGCAAGGCCTGCGCATCGTCGCCCAGCAGGATGGCGCAGATGCCGTGCCGGCTGCGGCCGACCAGCACCAGGCCCGGCGCCGCCTGGCCCATGGCAAAGCGGAGGGGGCCCTGCACCCGGCTGCCCGGGGCGCGGAAGTGGTATTCGAAGGAGGAAGCAAAAGGGTGGTTCATGGCTCGTCGCTCATGGAGGTTGGACAGTGAGGCCAGTGTAGAAATCCCTCCGCGCCTTGAAACCCCGCTCCTTGCGGTCGAATTTCTCGCGGCGACCTCTCCGCCAATGCCCGGGATACGCGGCACATTCCAGCACAAGAAACGGGACGCGCCACCGGCACCTGAGCGCTAACTTCGGCGCCATGGCGCAGGCCTTCGTCTGCCCGGACCTCATGCAAGGAACCAGCCATGCCAAGCACCACCATCCCGCCCCGCACCTTCACCGATCCCGGCGCCCTCTGGCACCGCAACCAGGTGGACCGCCTGCGGCAAAAGCAGCTGCAGTTCGGGCAGCACATCCGTCTGGACGCCGACGCGATCCTGCGCCGCCTGGCCCGGATGACCCAGGCGACGCGAGCCGCAGCGCCATGCCTGCACCTGGAAGACTTCAAACCCATCCCTCGGCGGGATCCCGCGGCCGTCGGCGAGTGGATGGCCACGCTGCCCGACGGCACCGAAGTCGTCGTTGCCGACGCGCAGGGCGCACCGTGCCCGCGGGGCCTTGCCAAGGCCGCATCCGTCGTTCAGAGCTGCACCTACCTTGAGCCACGGGCCCGCCAGTTGCTGGCTCTGCTGCTCCACGGCGACGACGCCTGGCAGTTGGTGGCACTCGACTTCGGCACCGAGGCGCAGCGCCAGCGCTGCGAGTTCCTGATGGGCTTCGCCCTGGAGCCAGCGCCCGGCACTGGCGGTGCATTCGCCGAGATCAAGTTCGCCCTGCCCCGGCCATCGGATACCGACCCGGTCTTTGTGCTGACCCTCGGTGCGGTCCTCGGGCTCTGAAATAAAAAAAACCGCCTTCCGACGGAAGGCGGTTTTCAGGGGGCGTGAAGCGCTCAGTCGAGCTTGAGGTTCTGCTTCTTCACCACTTCCTTGTAGATCGCGAATTCGTTCTTGATCTGCTCGGCGAACTGCTCGGGCGTGTTGCCGATGACCAGCGAGCCGGTGTCCTCGATGCGCTTCTTCACGGCCGGGTCGGCCAGCACCTTCTTGACGGCGGCGTTGATGCGGTCCACCACTTCCTTGGGCGTGCCCTTGGGGCCCAGGATGCCGTAGTAGGCCATGCGGTTCACCGGCTCCAGGCCGATTTCCTTGAAGGTGGGCACATTGGGCAGCACGGCCAGGCGCTGCGGCGCGGCCACCACGATGGGGATCAGGCGGCCGTCCTTGATGAAGGGCAGCGACGACGGCAGGTTGTCCAGGTTCATGTTCACCTGGCCCGAGACCACGTCGTTCAGCGCCGGGCCCGCGCCCCGGTAGGGGATGTGGGTCATGAAGGTGCCGCTCAGGCTCTTGTACAGCTCCATCAGCAGGTGCGTGATGCTGCCGGTGCCAGTGGAGGCATACGAGTACTTGCCCGGGTTCTTCTTCAGCTCGGCCACGAAGCTCTTGTAGTCATGCCCCGGAAACTTTGGGTTGACCGCAATCACGTTCGGCGTGGCCGCGATGTTGATGATCGGCACGAAGTCCGTCTCGGGGTTGTAGGGGAACTTGGGCGTGATGGCCGGGTTCGTGGCGGTGGTGGACACGGTGGCCACGCTCAGCGTGTAGCCATCGGGCGCCGCGCGCATGGCCTCGACCGCACCGATGGTGCCGCCGGCGCCGCCCTTGTTGTCGACCACGACGGGCTGGCCCAGCTCGCGACCCAGCGGGTCGGCGATCACGCGGGCCACGATGTCGGTGGTGCCGCCGGCCGCAAAGGGCACGATCAGGCGGATCGGCTTGCTCGGGTAGCTAGCCTGGGCAAAGGCCGTGGTGCCGGCGGTGGCGGCGATCAGGGTCAGACCCATCAGGATTCTGCGTTGCATAAAGGATCTCCTTATTGTGAGAAGCGGCCATGGCCCCGGGCTGGATAAGCGCAGAGCTGCATGGCCGCGAACGCTGGTGCAAGCTGCATTTATACCGGAGAAATGCGCGCATCCATTCAGGCATGGCCCTAATCTATTGATCCAGCCTATTGCTCGAGCGTAATGCCCTGCTTGTCCACCACCGCCTTGTAGGCCGCGTACTCGTCTTTCATCTGCTGCGCGAACTGCTCGGGCGTGTTGCCCAGGATGACCGAGCCCGTGTCCTCGATGCGCTTGCGCACGGCGGGGTCTTCGAGGGCCTTGCGCATCGCGGCGTTGACCTTGTCGACGATCTCCGCAGGCAGGTTGCGCGGGCCGACCACGCCGTAGTAGGCCAGGCGGTTGACCATGGGGGCGCCCACTTCCTTGAAGGTGGGCACGCCCTCGAGCCCGGCCACGCGTTGGGGCGCGGCGACAACGATGGCGTTCAGGCGCTTTTCCTTGATGAAGGGCAGCGCCGACGGCAGGTTGTCGAAGATCATGTTCACCTGCCCGGCCACGGTGTCGTTGAGTGCCGGGCCGGCGCCGCGGTAGGGCACGTGCTGCACATCGACATGGGTTTCGCCCTTGAGCATCTCCATCAGCAGATGGGCGATGCTGCCGGTGCCCGGCGTCGCATACGAGTACTTGCCCGGGTGCTTCTTCAGCTCGGCGATGAAGCCCTGGTAGTCCTTGGCCGGAAAGCTGGGGTGCACCGCGATCACGTTGGGCGTGGCCGCGATGTTGATGATGGGGGTGAAATCGCGCTGCACGTTGTACGGCATCTTGGGGTTCACCGCGGGGTTGGTGGCCGTGGTGGACACGGTGGCGATGCTCAGCACATAGCCGTCGGGCTGGGCGCGCGCGGCCTCGGCCGCACCCACGGTGCCGCCGCCGCCGCCGCGGTTGTCCACCACCACCGGCTGCCCCAGCGCCTTGGCCAGCGGCTCGGACACCACGCGCGCGATGATGTCGGTGGTGCCGCCGGCCGCAAAGGGCACGATCAGGCGGATCGGCTTGCTCGGGTAGGCGGATTGCGCCAGCGCAGCGCCGCAGCTTGCGGCCAGCGCCAGGGCCACGCAGTGGCGGCGATTGATCATGGGGACTCCTCTGGATCGGGCAAGGGAAAAATGCGCCCATCCTAGGAGCTATCGGCCCCTCGCGCGGCATTTGTGCGGCATCCCGGAGACAGTGTTTTCCCGAAGACACGAAGGCCTTCGGCTATGCTCGCGGCGTGACCTACGCCCAGCTCCTGTTCCCCGATTTCGCGCTGATCCTGATCGGCTACCTCATCTGCCGCTTCACTGCGCTCAACCGCAGCATCTGGCAGCCGGTGGAAGGGCTGGTCTACTACTTCCTCTTCCCCACGCTGCTGTTCTACTCGATCATCCGCGCGCCCATCGACTGGCTGGGCGCGTCGAACCTGATGGCGGCGGGCCTGCTCGGCGGCCTGGCCTCGATCGCGCTAGCCTACGGCCTGCCGCACCTGCCCTGGCTCGGCCAGCGCCTCGATGCGCAGGACGCCGCCGCCAGCGCGCAGGCGGCGTTCCGCTTCAACTCCTTCATCGGGCTGGCGCTGGCCGACCGGCTGGCCGGCGCCCAGGGCCTGCAGCTGATCTCGGTGCTGATCGGCGTGTGCGTGCCCATGTTCAACATCGCCGCCGTCTACCCCATGGCGCGTGGCTCGCAGACCGGCTTCGTGCGCGAGCTGGCGCGCAACCCGCTGATCGTGGCCACCGTCGCGGCGCTGGCCTGCAACCTGCTGGGCATCCGCCTGCCGGCGCTGGTCGAACCCACGGTGGCGCGCATCGGCCAGGCGTCGATCGCGCTAGGCCTGATGTCGGCGGGCGCGGGCATGCAGCTGGGCCTGCTGGCGCGGGGCAAGTGGCTGAGCGTGTCGGTGCTGTCCATCCGGCACGTGGCGTCGCCGTTGCTGGCCCTGCTGCTAGCGCACCTGCTGCGCCTGTCCAGCGTGCAGGCCACCATCCTACTGACCTTCTCGGCCCTGCCCACGGCCTCGACCTGCTACGTGCTGGCCGCGCGCATGGGCTTCAACGGGCCTTTCGTGGCCGGGCTGGTGACGCTGTCCACGCTGGCCGGCATCGCCAGCCTGCCGTTTGCACTGATGCTGCTGCAGTGGTGGCCGGTGTAGCCGCTTGGATCACGATCTCAGAGGCCACCCATGCACAGGTACTTCATCTCCAGGTACTCGTCGATCCCGTAGCTCGATCCTTCGCGCCCCAGGCCCGACTGCTTGATACCGCCGAAGGGCGCCACCTCGTTGGAGATCAGGCCGGTGTTGATACCGACCATGCCGTACTCCAGCGCCTGCGCCACGCGCCAGATGCGGCCCATGTCGCGGCTGTAGAAGTAGGACGCCAGACCCGACTCGGTATCGTTGGCTATGCGGATCACCTCTTCGTCGCTGCCGAAGCAAAACAGCGGCGCGAGCGGCCCGAAGGTCTCCTCGCGGGCGACCAGCATGGCTCCCGTCGCGTCGGCCAGCACCGTGGGCTGGAAGAACCGGCCGCCCAGCGCATGGGGCGCGCCACCGGTGAGCACGCGCGCGCCTTTCGCCAGCGCGTCCGCGATGTGCTGCTGCACCTTGGCCACCGCGGCGTCGCTGATCAGCGGGCCTTGCAGCACGCCTGGCTCCATGCCGTCGCCCACCTGGAGCTGCTGCACCGCGGCCACCAGCTTGGCGGCAAAGGCGTCGTAGACCCGCTCGTGCACATACAGGCGGTTGGCGCACACGCAGGTCTGGCCGGCGTTGCGGTACTTGGAGGCAATCGCGCCCTCCACGGCCGCGTCCAGGTCGGCGTCGTCGAACACGATGAAGGGCGCGTTGCCACCCAGCTCCAGCGAGAGCTTCTTGACGGTGGCGGCGCTCTGGCGCATCAGGATGCGGCCCACCTCGGTGGAGCCGGTGAAGCTCAGCTTGCGCACCACCGGGCTGGCCGTGAGCTCCGCCCCGATCTCGATCGAGCTGGCGGCATCGCCGGTGACCACGCTGAACACCCCGGCCGGCACGCCGGCCTGCTGCGCCAGGGCTGCCAGGGCCAGCGCGGACAGCGGCGTGTCCTCGGCGGGCTTGAGCACCATGGCGCAGCCCGCGGCCAGCGCCGGCGCAGCCTTGCGGGTGATCATCGCCAGCGGAAAATTCCAGGGCGTGATGGCGGCGCACACGCCAATCGGCTCCTTGAGCACCAGCATGCGCTTGCCGTTGTCGGTGGAGGTGAGCTCGTCGCCGTTCACCCGCTTGGCCTCTTCGGCAAACCATTCCAGGAACGATGCCGCGTAGAGCACCTCGCCGCGCGCCTCCGCCAGCGGCTTGCCCTGCTCGGCGGTCATGATGCGGGCCAGATCCTCGGCATGCGCCAGCATCAGCCCGTGCCAGCGGCGCAGCACGCCGGAGCGCTCGCGCGCGGTGACGTTGCGCCATGCGGCCTGCGCCACGCGCGCCGCCTCGATGGCGCGGCGGGTTTCCGCCGGGCCCATGCGCGGCACGCTGGCCACGCGCGCGCCGGTGGAAGGGTTGGTGACGGCGAAGCTCGCGCCGTCATCGGCGCCCACCCAGGCGCCGTCTATCAGTGCCTGCGAACGCAGCAGGCTGGCATCGTCGAGAGTCATGTCCATGTCCTGTAGGTGTGTCAGGCGCACAGCGCGGCGGCCAGGATGTCGAGCCCCTGCTCGAACACCGCATCGCCGATGGTCAGCGGAAAGAGGAAACGGATCACGTTGCCATGCACGCCGCAGGACAGCAGCAGCAAGCCCTGCGCCAGGGCCCTGGCCTGCACCTCGCGCGTGAAGGCGGCATCGGGCGAGCCGTCGGGATTGCAGAACTCGACGGCCACCATCGCACCCAGGCCGCGCACCTGCGCGATCTGCGGCACCCGGGGCTTCAACGCCTCGAGCCGATCCATCAGGCGCCGGCCCAGCGCCGCGCCGCGCGCGGGCAGGTCTTCTGCCTCCAGCACCTCGAGCACGGCCAGGGCCGATGCCACGGCCAGCGGGTTGCCCGCGTAGGTGCCGCCCAGCCCGCCCGGCGCCGGCGCATCCATCACCTCGGTGCGGCCCACCACGCCCGACAGCGGCATGCCGCCCGCCAGGCTCTTGGCCATGGTGATAAGGTCGGGCGCGACACGGTAGTGCTCCATCGCAAACAGCTTGCCGGTGCGGCCAAAACCGGTCTGCACCTCGTCGGCGATGAGCAGGATGCCGTGCTCGTCGCAGATCGCGCGCAGCGCCTCGACGAACGCAGCCGGCGCCACGTTGAACCCGCCCTCGCCCTGCACCGGCTCGAAGATGATCGCGGCCACGCGCCGGGGATCGATGTCGCACTTGAACAGCTGCGCCAGCGCCTGCAGCGAGTCCTCGACCGACACGCCATGCAGCGCCTGCGGGAAAGGCACGTGGAAGACCTCGCCGGGGAAGGGCCCGAAGCCGACCTTGTAGGGAACGACCTTGCCGGTGAGCGCCATGCCCATCATCGTGCGGCCATGGAAGGCGCCCGAGAACGCGATGACGCCGCTGCGGCCGGTGGCGGCGCGGGCTATCTTCACCGCGTTCTCCACCGCCTCGGCACCGGTGGTGAAGAAGGCGGTCTTCTTCTGCCCGGCGCCGGGGGCGCGCTGGTTGATGGCTTCGGCCAGCTCCACGTAGCCGGCATACGGCACGATCTGGTAGGCCGTGTGCGTGAACTTCTCCAGTTGCTGCTGCATGGCCTGCACCAGTCGGGGGTGGCGGTGGCCGGTGTTCAGCACTGCGATGCCGGCGGCGAAGTCGATGTAGCGCTTGCCTTCCACGTCCCAGATCTCGGCGTTGTCGGCACGCTCGGCATAGAAGTCGCACATCACGCCCACGCCGCGGGGCGTGGCCTGCTGGCGGCGCTGTTCCAGAAGTTGGTTGTTCATGGTGGTTTCCAGGAGATGAATGCACGCACGCGAGCGCGCGGGCCAGGCCCGCGCAGCGTGGTGCAGATAGCGAAAGAAAAGGGAAAAAGCGGACCGCGGCGGCCTGGCGCGCCAGGCCGCGGTGTCACGGCGCCAGGTAGCGCTCGACCAGCAGGCTCCAGTAGGCCGCGCCGATCTGCAGGTTCTGGTCGTTGAAGTCGTACTTCGGGTGGTGCACCGGATGGCTGTGCTCGCTGAACAGCCCGTTGCCCAGCCGGAAGTAGCAGCCCGGCCGGTGCTGGAGCATGAAGGCGAAGTCCTCGCCCGGCGTGATGATGCCGAAGTCCGGCTCCACCCGATCCGGCCCCACCAGCTCGCGCGCCACCGCCACCGCGAAGTCCACCTCCGCCTCGGTGTTCACCAGCACCGGGTAGCCGGCCTGGTGGGTGACTTCCGCCTGGGCGCCGTAGCACTGCGCCTGGCCGTGCACGATGGCGTCGATGCGCTCGCGCAGCTGCTGGCGCACCTGCGGGTCGAAGCAGCGCACGCTCAGCTCGATCGTGGCCTCGTCCGGGATCACGCCGTAGAAGCCGCCCGACTGCAGCGAGCACACGGACACCACCGCGGTCTGCGTGGGATCGACGTTGCGCGCCACGATGGTCTGCAGCGCCAGCACGATGCTGGCGCTGACCACCGACGGGTCGACCGTGAGGTGGGGCCGCGCCACGTGGCCGCCCTTGCCGATCACGCGGATGCTGACCTTGTCGGTGGCCGGCTGGAAGGCGCCCTTGCGCATCATGAAGCTGCCCACCTCGGCACCAGGATGGTTGTGCAGGCCGAACACCGCGTCGCAGGGAAAACGCTCGAACAGGCCGTCGGCGATCATGCGCTGCGCGCCGCTGTCGTGGCCGCGCTCCTCCGCGGGCTGGAAGTACAGGTGCACCGTGCCCGAAAAGTTGCGGGTGCGCGCCAGGTACTTGGCAGCCCCGAGCAGCATGGAGGTGTGCCCGTCGTGGCCGCAGGCGTGCATCTTGCCGGCGATCTGGCTGGCATAGGGCAGCCCGGTCTTCTCCTGCATGGCGAGCGCGTCCATGTCGGCGCGCAGGCCGATGCGCCGCGTGCCCGTGCCGGCACTCAGGGTACCGACCACGCCGGTCGTGCCCACGCCGGTCGCCACCTCGAAGCCCCATTCGCGCAGCTTGCCGGCCACCAGCTGCGCCGTGGCCACTTCTTCAAAAGCGATTTCGGGATGGCTGTGGATCTGGTGCCGCAGCGCCTGGATTTCGGCCAGGTCGGCCGCCACTTCGTCGAGCCTGGAATGCACGGGATGCGTATTCATGGGTGCTCCGCTCAATCCAGCTTGATGTTCAGTTGCCTGACGGCGTCGCCCCACTTGCGGTGCTCGCTGTTCAAAAAGGCCTGGTAGTCCGCGGGCGATCCCGGCATCACCTCGTTGCCCGTGGCGGCAAGATTGTTCTGCGTGTCGGGGTTGGCCAGCACCTTCTGCAGCGCGGCGTTGAGCTTGGCGACCACGGCGGCCGGCGTTCCCTTCGGCGCCGAGAGGCCGTACCAGGCCGTCACGTCGAAGCCCGGGTAGCCGGACTCGGCCACGGTCGGGATCTGCGGCAGCACCTTCATGCGCTTGGCGCCCGAAACCGCCAGGCCGCGCATCTTGCCGCCCTGGACCATGGGCACCGACGAACTGGCCACGTCGAACGCCACCTCGATGTCGCCGGACAGGATGGCCGTCAGCATCGGCGCGGTGCCCTTGTAAGGCACGTGCAGCATGCTTGCGCCGGCCCGGGCGTTGAGCATCTCCATGGCGATCTGCGGGCTCACGCCGGCGCCGGTGGAGCCGTAGTTGACCTGCCCCGGCTTGCTCTTGGCCGCGGCCATCAGCTGCTTGATGTCGTGGTAGGGCGAGTCCTGCCGCACTACCAGCAGCAGCGGCGAGCTGACCACCGAGCCCACGGCCGCGAAGTCGGTCGCCAGGTTCTCCTTCATCGACGGGTAGAGCAGCCCGGGGCTGTACACCAGCGAGGTGCCGCCGAACAGCAGCGTGTAGCCGTCCGCCGGCGACTTGGAGACGAATTGCGCCGCGATGGTCGTGCCCGCGCCGGGCTTGTTGACCACGATGACGGGCTGGCCCAGCTCGCGCCCCAGGCCCTCGCCCACGATGCGCGCCGCGGTGTCGGCCGAGCCGCCGGGCGTGAAGCCGACCACGATCTGGATGGGCTGCTTGGGAAACGCGGTCTGCGCCTGGGCCAGGCCCAGGCCGCCGCACAGGGCCAGCACGGCGCCCAGCCAATGGATGCGCTTGTTCTTTGTCACTGAGGAATCTCCAGGTTCGTTCTGGAATTCAGTGTATGGTTGGCCTTTGGATTCATCAAATCGATACAGCCAATGTCTCGCATCGATCATTTCAATCTACGCTCCTTCGACCTGAACCTGATGCTGGCCTTCGACGCGCTGATGCAGGAGCGCAGCGTGACGCGCGCCGCCGCCTGCCTGCGCATCCAGCAGCCAGCGATGAGCCATGCGCTGGCCACGCTGCGCCTGCTGCTGAGCGATGAGCTCTTCGTGCGCGTGGGCTACCGCATGGAGCCCACGCTGAAGGCGCGCGCGCTGCACGAGCCGGTCCGCCGGCTGCTGCACGATTCGCAGCAGCTGCTGCTGTCGCGCCCCGATTTCGACCCGGCCACGGACGAGCGCACCTTCCGCATCGCGCTGTCGATCCAGTCGGAATCCCAATTGGTGTCGGAGCTGTTCGCGGACCTGGCGGTCTCGGCGCCGCGCGTGAAGCTGCTACTCAGCCGCACCAGCCGCGAGCACGCCTACGAGGCGCTGGACGCCGAGCGCATCGATGCCGCCATCGGCTACCTGCCCGGCGGCAGCGGCTGGCACCACCGCACGCAGCTGTTCGACCTGGGCGTGCTGTGCTGCTTTCACCCGCAGTTGCTGCCCTTCGAGCCGCCGCTCAGCCTGGCGCAGTACCAGTCGGCACGCCACGCCATGCTGTCGGCCAAGGACAGCCTCTACGGCTACATGGAGGACGCCATCCACGCCGCTGGCGTGGCCATCGACCCGGTGCTCGCCGCGCCCAGCTTTCTCACGCTGTTCGCCACCGTCGCGCGGGCGCCACTGGTCACCACCGTGCCGTCGCTCGTGGCCTGGCGCTATGCCGCGCTGTTCGGGCTGCAGAGCAGCCCGCTGCCGTTCCGCTTTCCGTCCTTTCCGGTGGAGCTGATCTGGCATGGGCGCAGCCATGGCGATGGCGCCCACCAATGGCTGCGCGGCCGCATCGAGGCCAGCGCCCGCGCCATGATCGCCGCGAGCACGCCGCCCGGGCGCAGCACCCGAAAATCTCAAAAAAGATAGCTTCTTGCGCTTGCCACATATGCGCTAGAAGGTATTTTGGCTCAAACCCCAGGCCACATGCTCGCGCACCAGCGCGCTTGCATCCTGGGCGCGGCTCTGCAGCGCGTCGCGGTACTGTGCATCACCCGTCTCGCGCCAGGCGTTGCCCAGCGCCACGGCGATGTTGCGCAGCCAGCGCTCGTGGCCGATGCGGCGGATAGCGCTGCCCTCGGTGAGGCGCAAAAACGTGGCCTCGTCCCAGGCGAACAGCGCGGGCAATTGCACGTCGAGCAGCGCGCCGCGCGCGTCGAAGTCGGGCAAGGCGCTGCGCCCGGCGAACTTGTTCCAGGGGCAGGCGAGCTGGCAGTCGTCGCAGCCGTAGATGCGGTTGCCCATCGCGGCGCGGAACTCCTCGGGAATCGCGCCGTGCAGCTCGATCGTCAGGTACGAGATGCAGCGCCGCGCATCCACCTCGCCCGCCGCCACGATGGCCTGCGTGGGGCAGGCCTGCAGGCAGGCGGTGCAGGCGCCGCAGTGGGCGCTCACCGCCGGGGTCGCCGGCAGGGCCATGTCCACGAAGATCTCGCCCAGGAAGAACATCGAGCCCGCGTCGCGGCTGAGCAGCAGCGTGTGCTTGCCGCGCCAGCCCAGGCCGCTCTGGCTGGCGAGCTGCACCTCGAGCACCGGCGCCGAGTCGGTGAACACCCGGTGCTGCAGCGGGCCCACGGCGCCTGCGATGCGCTCGGCTAGCTTCTGCAGCCGGCTGCGCAGCACCTTGTGGTAGTCGCGCCCCCGGGCGTAGACCGAGACCACGGCCTCGCCGGGGTTGGCCTGGCGCTGCCATTCGCGCTCCTGCCAGCCTTCGGGCGTGGCGGCGGGCAGGTAGTCCATGCGCGCCGTGATCACGCTCACCGTGCCCGGCACCAGCTCGGCCGGCCGCGCGCGCTTGGTGCCGTGCGACTGCATGTAGTGCATCTCGCCGTGGAAACCTTTTTCCAGCCAGCGCATCAGACCGGGCTCGGCGCCGGACAGGTCCACGCCGGACACGCCGATTTGAGAGAATCCCAACTC
Source organism: Comamonas sp. (assembly GCA_050282565.1). Lineage (GTDB taxonomy): Bacteria > Pseudomonadota > Gammaproteobacteria > Burkholderiales > Burkholderiaceae_C > Comamonas. The sequence goes on along the minus strand of JBLZYV010000078.1, from coordinate 3,147 downwards.
GCGCGCCCAGCCTTGGATTTGCAACAACAATCGATCGCTTTGCGTCATTGCCCCGCATTGTAGAAACTGCCGTGAGCACCCCACCCGCTTCTTCCCCCCTTCCCCTGGAAACTTACCACTGCATTTGGCACAGCGAGGACGAGACCCAGGCCTTCGCCGAGGCGCTCGCGGCGCAGCCCGCCATCGCCAATGCCTTCGTCACGCTGCATGGCGACCTGGGCGCGGGCAAGACCACCTTCGTGCGCCACCTGCTGCGCGCGCTGGGCGTGCAGGGTCGCATCAAGAGCCCGACCTACGCGGTGGTCGAGCCGCACGAGACGCCACAGCTGGCCATCTGGCATTTCGACTTCTACCGCTTCGACGACCCGCGCGAATGGGAGGACGCGGGCTTCCGCGACATCTTCGCCAGCCCGGGCCTGAAGCTGGCCGAATGGCCTGAAAAGGCCGCGGGGGTAACACCCGTGGCGGATCTCGCTATTAGAATTGAAGTAAACTTCGACGCACAACGTCTGGTCTGCGTGCAAGCACTCACCCCTGCGGGCACGTCCATCCTCCAAGGGCTATCTGCGTGAGCGACACCCCCGCACCTCTGCCACCGCCATCCACCACCGACCAGGCCGCGCCGCGCGCCAGCCGCTGGTCGCGCCGCGACATGCTGCGCGGCGGCGGCAGCCTGGCGCTGCTGCTGGGCACCCAGCAGCTCGCCTTCGGCGCCAGCATCGTGGCGGTGCGCGTGTGGCCGGCCAAGGACTATTCCCGCGTCACCATCGAATCCGACGTGCCGCTCAAGACCGAGCAGCGCTTCGTCGCCACGCCGCCGCGCCTGGCGGTCGACATCGAGGGGATCGACCTCAACCCCGCGCTGCGCGAGCTGGTCGGCAAGGTGCGCGCGGACGACCCGAACATCGCCGGCATCCGCGTGGGCCAGAACGCGCCGAAGATCGTGCGCCTGGTGATCGACCTCAAGCACGACGCCTCGCCCCAGGTCTTCACGCTCAAGCCCATCTCGCCCTACCAGCACCGGCTGGTGCTCGACCTGTACCCGGCCCGGCCGGCCGATCCGCTGGAATCGCTGATCTCCGAACGCCTGCTGGAGAATTCCGGCGGCCAGGCTACCGCCTCGGCGCCGCTGCCCGATCCCGTCGCCCCCGCGGTGACCGGCTCCATCATCGACACCCCGCCGCCGGCCGTGGCCGGCGTGGCGCCGGCGCCGCAGGACCCGCTGGGCGAGCTGATCGCCCGCCAGGGCAGCCGCCCGGGCTCGCCCACGCCGTCGATCCCGCCCCTGCCGGTGCCGCCGCCCGCGGTGGTGGCCGTGGCACCTCCGCCACCGCCCCGCCCGGCCCCGCCGCCGCCCGCAGCGCCGCCACCCAGCCCGCGCCGTCCCATCCAGCGCACCGACCGCCTGATCATCGTCGCGCTCGACCCCGGCCATGGCGGCGAAGACCCCGGCGCCTCGGGCCCCAACGGCACGCGCGAGAAGGACGTGGTGCTGAAGATCGCCCACCTGCTGCGCGAGCGCATCAACAATTCCTCGGTGGGTGGCAACCCCATGCGCGCCTTCATGACGCGCGACGACGATTTCTTCGTGCCGCTGAAGACCCGCGTGGACAAGGCGCGCCGCGTGCAGGCCGACCTGTTCGTCAGCATCCACGCCGACGCGTTCACCAACCCGGCGGCCAACGGCGCCAGCGTGTTCGCGCTCAGCGAGCGCGGCGCCACCAGCTCGGCCGCGCGCTGGTTGGCCAACAAGGAGAACGAGGCCGACCTGGTCGGCGGCCTGAACGTGGCTGGCCTGAGCAACAAGGACCAGCATGTGCAGCGCGCGCTGCTCGACATGAGCACCACGGCGCAGATCAACGACAGCCTCAAGCTGGGCACCAAGCTGCTCGGCGAGCTGGGCTCGTTCGCCCGCCTGCACAAACCGCGCGTGGAGCAGGCAGGCTTTGCGGTGCTCAAGGCGCCGGACATCCCCAGCGTGCTGATCGAGACCGCCTTCATCAGCAACCCCGCGGAAGAAGCCAAGCTGCGCTCGTCCGCCTACCAGCAGCAACTGGCCGACGCGATCATGCGCGGCATCCTGGGCTACTTCGCCAAGAATCCGCCGATGGCGCGCAACCGCACGGTGTAAATCAAAAAAGAGAGCTGCTAGCGCTTGTTACTCCTAGGTTTTAGATATATTTGATATCGAAACCCATACAGAACAAGCACTAGAAGCTCTTTTTTCAGGAGCATGAAAAAGCCCGCTTCGCAGCGGGCTTTGTATTGGCTCAGCCTCTCGGCATCACTGCGCCGCGAGGCGCTGCCAGGTGTCGATCACGCTGTCGGGGTTCAGCGAGATCGACGAGATGCCCTGCTCGGCCAGCCACAGCGCGAAGTCGGGGTGGTCCGACGGGCCCTGGCCGCAGATGCCCACGTACTTGCCCTGGTCGCGGCAGGCCTGGATGGCGCGCGACAGCATCTTCTTGACCGCGGGGTCGCGCTCGTCGAAGTCGGCCGCCAGCAGCTCCAGGCCCGAGTCGCGGTCCAGGCCCAGCGTGAGCTGGGTCAGGTCGTTCGAGCCGACCGAGAAGCCGTCGAAGTACTCGAGGAACTCATCGGCCAGGATGGCGTTGGACGGCACCTCGCACATCATGATCAGCTCCAGCCCGTTCTCGCCGCGCTTGAGGCCGTTGGCCGCCAGCAGCTCGGTCACGCGCTTGGCCTGGCCCAGCGTACGCACGAACGGGATCATGATCTTGACGTTGGACAGGCCCATCTCGCCGCGCACGCGCTTGAGCGCCTCGCACTCCATCTTGAAGGCCTCGCCGAACTCGGCCGAGATGTAGCGCGCCGCGCCACGGAAGCCCAGCATCGGGTTCTCTTCCTCGGGCTCGTAGCGGCTGCCGCCGATCAGCTTGCGGTACTCGTTCGACTTGAAGTCGGACATGCGCACGATCACCGGCTTGGGGTAGAACGCCGCGGCGATCGTGGCCACGCCTTCGGTGATCTTGTCGACGTAGAAGGCGCGGGGCGAGGCATGGCCGCGCGCCACCGACTCGACCGCCTTCTTCAGGTCGGCATCGACGGCCGGGTAGTCCAGGATGGCCTTGGGGTGCACGCCGATGTTGTTGTTGATGATGAACTCCAGGCGGGCCAGGCCCACGC
>JBLZYV010000077.1:0-20878 GCA_050282565.1 Comamonas sp. | reverse complement strand
AGTCCGCGAGCGGTGTGCGAACCGCTGCACGGCCTGCGTCGCGTTGCCGGGCCTTTCCCCGGCTTTCGCGGGCACGTAAAAGTGCATAACACGCTCTAAGGAACAAGGTCGCCGGAGCGCCCGGCCAGATGCATCCTGCATTCAGGAGCCGAGCGTGCGCAGGCCAGGTGCCGGGGGATGGCCCACCGCCAACCGCAGCAGGGCCAGGCCGCGCAGCACAACCAGCCGCGCCACGCCGAAGGCCACGGCCAGGGTGGCGCCCAGCCCCATGCCGGCCAGGATGTCGAGCGGAAAATGGATGCCGGCGTAGATGCGAGCCCAGCAAGTGGCCAGCGCGCAGGCGCTGACCCACAGCCCCAGGCTCAGCAGGTTCAGGCGCTGCAGGCAGATGCAGGCCAGGGTCCACAGCACCGTGGCATGCGCGCTGGGCAGCGAGCCCCGCGCCGCGTGCGAGACATAGGCGGGGCTCAGGCCCACCATGAACGGCCGGGGATGGTTGATGAAGGCCGCCAGCGCGTGGGCCGCCAGGGCCGCGAGGCCGGCAACGGCCACGGCGCACAGCAGGTAGCCGAACCGGGACGGCTTGCGCCAGGCCACCCAGGCCACGCCGGCAAAGGCCAGCCACCCGCCGCCATCGGCCAGCAGGCGCGACAGCGCCAGCAGCACGGACTGGGGCTCGTAGCCCGCCGCGAGCCAGGCAAACATCTGTTGGTTGAAATGGTCCATCAATGCAGCTTTTTTTAAAGCCGAGCCAGACCGGACCTTGCGGGGACAGGCGCCCCACCACCGGAATACTGGACTTCGACGGGCGCCAGTATCCGGGAGCTTGCCTTAGCTTTTACTTAAGTTTCGATGACAGTTGCGCCATTTTTTTCCTTCGCCGCCCCTCACTCCGCCTGGATATTGGCGGCCTTCACCACCTCGCCCCATTGGGCATAGTCGCGCCGCACCTGGGCGCCCAGCTCGGCCGGGCTCTGGAAGTCGGCCGTTGCGCCCTGCTCCTGCGCCTTCTTCTGGAAAGCCGGGTCGCTGACCACCTTGCGCACGTCCGCCACCAGCTTGTCGATCACCGGCTGGGGCACCTTGGCCGGCGCGAACAGCGCGAACCACGAGGTCGCGTCCACCTTGGGGTAGCCCGCCTCGGCCGTGGTCGGCACGTCAGGCAGGCTGGCCAGGCGCTGCTTGCCGGTGACCGCCAGCACCCGCAGCTTGCCGCTGTGGATGTGCGGGATGAACGGCGGCGCGGTGCCGAAGGTCAGGTCCACCTGCCCGCCCAGCAGGTCCTGCAGCGCCGGGCCGGTGCCCTTGTACGGCACGTGCACCATGCGGATACCCGCCTGCTGCTCCAGCACCGCGCCGGTCACGTGCTGCAGCGAGCCGCTGCCCGACGAGGCGTAGTTGAGCTTGCCCGGGTGCTCCTTGGCATAGGCCACCAGCTCGGCCAGCGTCTTGACCGGCAGGCCCGCGCGCACCACGATGATCTGCGGCGCCGACAGCACATTGGCCACCGGCTGGAAGTCGCCCAGCGCCCAGGCGCTTTGCTGGGCCAGGTGCGGCGAGATCACGTGGTAGCCCGAGTACTGCATCAGCAGCGTGTAGCCGTCCGGCTCGGCGCGCTTGACCTGGGTGGCCGCCACGTTGCCGTTGCCGCCGGCCTTGTTGTCCACCACCACCGACTGGCCGATCACCGGCGCCAGCGCCTGCGACACCATGCGGGCCGCCAGGTCGGTGGTGCCGCCGGCGGCGGCCGGCACGATCAGCGTGAGGGGGCGATCCGGGAAGCCCGCCGCCCCGGCCTGCGCGGCGGCACCCGCTACCAGCACGGCCAGCGCCGCGCGGCGCCAGGGTTGTTGCATTGTCTTGAACATATTGCTTGTCTCCTGATGGTTGTTGCCTGCTTCAGCCCAGCGTCGCACCGGTTTCCTTGACCAGGCGGCTCCATTTCGCCAGGTCGTCCTTCACCAACGCGGCCAGTTGCGCCGGCGTGCCGCCGGAAGGCTCGCAGCCCACGGCGGCCAGCTTGTCCTGCAGATCGCGGTGGCGCAGCGCCTGGTTCACCTGGGTGTTGAGCGCCTGCACGATGGCGCCCGGCGTGCCGGCCGGCGCGAACAGCGCATACCACGGCGCCTGGCCAAAGCCCGGCAGGGTCTCTGCTATGGTGGGCACGCCGGGCAAGGCCGCCACGCGCTTGGCGTTGACCACGCCGAGCACCTTGAGCTTGCCCGACTGGATGAAGGCGATGACCGACGGCAGGCTCTGCACCGACAGCTGCACCTGGCCCCCGGCCACGTCGGTGGCGGCTGCCGCCGAGCCCTTGTACGGCACATGCGTGAGGCGGATGCCGGCATCCTTCTGCAGCAGCTCGCCGATCAAATGGTTCAGCGTGCCGTTGCCCGCTGAGGCGATCGCGTACTGCCCCGGATGGGCCTTGGCCAGCGCGATCAGCTCGGCCATGGTGCTGGCCGGGAACGAGGGGTTCGCCACCAGCACATAGCCGGCAGTGGCGATGGGCGCGATGGGCTCGAAGTCCTTGACCGCATCGAAGCCCGGCGCCTTGTACAAGGCCGGGCTCACCACCTGGGCGCTGTCCGCCGTCAACAGCAGCGTGTAGCCGTCGGCGCGGGCCTTGGCGGTGTAGGCCGTGCCCAGCGTGCCGCCGGCACCGGGGCGGTTGTCCACCACCACCGACTGGCCCAACTGCTCGGACAGCCGCTGCCCCAGCACGCGCGCGATCGCGTCGTTGGCGCCGCCGGCCGCCTGCGGCACCACCAGCGTGATGGGCCTGGCGGGGTATTTGTCCTGCGCCCAGGCCATGCCCCCCAGGGCCAGGCCGGACAGCGCCAGCACCTGGCGCCGGCTCCATTGCATGTTGGTCTCCGTCATCGTCGTTCCTTTCTTTTCTTGCGTGCAACAGTGCGCTCAGCGGGCCAGCGCCCGTTCGCGGATGGCTTCGAAATCGGCCGGCGGCGCATGCAGGTCCTCGCGCCGCCCGGCCTTGGCGATCTGGCCGGGAATCTCGTGCCCGATCAGGCCGGGCAGGCGCCGGGCCGCGGCCAGCAGCGCCTCCAGGTCCACACCGGTGTCGAAGCCCATCAGCTGCAGCGCATGCACGACCTCTTCGCTGCAGACGTTGCCGGTGGCGCCGGGCGCATAGGGGCAGCCGCCCAGGCCGCCGAGCGAGGCGTCGAGCTGCCGCGCACCCGCATCGATGGCCGCGAGCACATTGCCCAGGCCCATGCCGCGCGTGTTGTGGAAGTGCAGCGTGAAGCCCAGCTGCGGCCAGCGCGCCAGCGCCTGCCGCGCCAGCGCATGCACCTGCGGCGGGAAGGCCATGCCGGTGGTGTCGCACAGCGTGATGCCGTCCACGCCCAAGTCGGCAAAGCGCTGCACCCAGTCCCACACGGCGGCCTCGGCCACGTCGCCCTCCATGGGGCAGCCGAACACGCAGGACAGCGACACGTTCACCGGCACCTGGGCCTGCTGCGCGGTGCGCACCACCTGGGCCAGCGCGGCGAACGACTGCTCCTGCGTCATGCGCAGGTTGGCCAGGTTGTGCGTGGCGCTGGCGGACATCACCAGGTTCAGCTCGTCGGTCCGCGCCTCGATGGCCCGCTCGGCGCCGCGCACGTTGGGCACCAGCGCGGTGTAGACCACGCCGGGGCGGCGCTCGATCTCGCGCATCACGATCTCGGCGTCGCGCAGCGCGGGGATGGCGCTGGGCGAAACGAAGGCCGTGACCTCGATCTTCGCCAGCCCGGTGCGAGACAGCGCATCAACCAGCGCGATCTTCTCGTCCGTGGGCACGAAGACCGGCTCCATCTGCAGCCCGTCGCGCGTGCCGACCTCGTTGATGTGGATGCGGCGGCCCGCACCGTGCCAGGGGTTGTTCGCCTGTGCCATGTTCATGCCGTGGTTCCCTTCGTGGTCAGAGCGCGCCGGCCACGATGCCGCGCGCGCGCAGCTCGGCGATCTGCGCCTCGCTCAGGCCCATGCCCCGCAGCACGGAGCCGGTGTCGTCGCCCACATGCGGCGCGCTGCTGCGCACCGTGCCCGGCGTGGCCGAGAGCTTGGGCACGATGCCCGGCACCTCGAGGCGGTCGCCGTCGCGCGTGTGCTGGGTCAGGATCATGCCGCGCGCGCGGTAGTGCGGGTCCTCGGCGATGTCGCGCGCCGTGTAGACCTTGCCGGCCGGCACGCGCGCGGCGGCCAGGCTGTCCATCACGGCCTGCACGGTGCGGCTGCGCGTCCAGTCGGCGATGGCCGCATCGATCTCGGTGATGCGCGCCACGCGGCCCGCGTTGTCGCCCAGTCCGGCGTCGTTCTCCAGGTCGGGCCGGCCAATGGCCGCCATCAACCGCTTGAAGATGGAGTCGCCATTGCCGGCCACCAGCACCCAGCCGTCCTGGCAGGGATAGGCGTTGGACGGCGCGATGCCCGGCAGCGCGCTGCCCGCGGCCTCGCGGATCGCGCCGAAGGCGCTGTACTCGGGCAGCAGGCTTTCCATCACGTTGAACACCGCCTCGTGCAGCGCCACGTCGATCACCTGGCCCTGGCCGCCATTCACCTTGCGGTGGTACAGCGCCATCATCACGCCGATCACGCCGTGCAGCGCAGCCAGCGTGTCGCCGATGGACACGCCCACGCGCACCGGCACGCGGCCGGGTTCGGCCGTCAGGTGGCGCAGGCCGCCCATGGCCTCGCCGATCACACCGAAGCCGGGCAGGTCGCGGTACGGGCCGGTCTGGCCGTAGCCCGAGATGCGCAGCATGACCAGGCCGGGGTTGAGCGCATGCAGCTCCTCGGGCGACATACCCCAGCCCTCGAGCGTGCCGGGGCGGAAGTTCTCGACCAGCACGTCGGCCTCGGCGATCAGGCGGCGGGCGATGTCCTGCGCCTCCTTCTGGCGCAGGTCCAGCGCCACCGATTTCTTGTTGCGCGACTGCACCTGCCACCACACCGAGGTGCCGTGCCTGAGCAGCCGCCAGTTGCGCAGCGGGTCACCCGCGCCCGGCGGCTCGATCTTGATGACCTCGGCGCCGAACTCGCCCAGCGTCTTGCCGCAGAACGGCCCGGCGATCAGTTGCCCCATCTCCACCACCTTGACCCCCTGCAGGGCCATGGGAGCGGGCGCTGCATCGCTGTGTGTGTCGCTTGTCATCCGGTCTCCTTCTTCATTGCGGTCTGCCATCCCTTTTCGGCATGGCGGAACCATACGACAATATTGACCGCTTACCGATTCTGCGCAAAACGCTATTACGGCATTTCACCATCGCAATATGCGATGGCCACGCCCCACCCCGCCATGAAGCTCGATCCGCTGTCGCTGCGCCTCTTCCTCGCCGTGATGGAAGAGAACGCTATCGCCCGCGCGGCGCAGCGCGAGCACATCGCGCCCAGCGCCGCCAGCCGGCGCCTGGCCGAGCTGGAGCAGCAGCTCAAGGTCAGCCTGTTCACCCGCAGCAACCGCGGCATGGAGCCCACGGCCGCGGCCTTCGCGCTGCAGAACCTGGCCCGCGGCGTGCTGGACCAGATGGACGGCATCGCACAGCAGATGCGCGACTATGGCAGCGGCATGCGCGGCCAGGTGCGCATCGCGGCCAACATCTCGGCCATCACCCAGTTCCTGCCCGCCGAACTGCAGCAGTTCCTGCAGCGCTACCCGCAGGTGGACATCCGCCTGCAGGAGCAGATCAGCACCGCGGTCGCGCGCCAGGTGGCCGACAACGCCGCCGACATCGGCATCCTCAACGCCGGCCACTACGGCCCCGGCGTGCAGCAGTTTGCCTACCGGCGCGACGAGCTGGTGCTCATCATGCCGGCCGACCACGCGCTGGCACAGCAACCCGCGCCCGATGGCTTTGCGCTGGCCGAGGCCCTGGAGCACGACTTCATCGGCCTGCACCCCGGCAGCGCCATGAACCATCTGCTGCAGCAGGCGGCCAACGCCGTGGGGCAGTCGGTGCGCATGCGCATGGAAGTCACCAGCTACGATGCGCAGTGCCTGATGGTGGCCGCCGGCATGGGCATAGGCGTGCTGCCGCGCGGCAGCGCCGCGCTCTACCAGGGCAGCCTGCCGGTGGTGGTGCGGCCGCTGCGCGAGCCCTGGGCCCGGCGCCGGCTGGCGCTGTGCGTGCGCTCGGTCGAATCGCTGTCGAGCGCCGGCCGCCTGCTGTTCAACCACCTGCGCGCGGCCGACGACGCCCCGGCCGCCGACGACTGAATCCCTGTTCCGACCATGCCTTCCCATCCCTTTCCCCCCCGCACCTGGGACGTCTTCTGCCAGGTGATCGACAACTTTGGCGACATCGGCGTCTGCTGGCGCATGGCCAGCCAGCTCGCGGCGCGCGGCGAAACCGTGCGGCTGTGGGTGGACGACGCCAGCGCCCTCGCCTGGATGGCGCCCGAGCGCCCCGCCAATGTGCAGGTGCGGCCCTGGCCCGAGGTGCTCGACGCCGGCACCCGCGCGCTGCTCGCCGCCGCACCGCCGCAGGTGCTGGTCGAGGCCTTTGGCTGCGAGCCGCCCGCAGCCTACCTCACCGAGCTGGTGCGTCTAGGCAGGCCGCGCCAGCCGGCATGGATCAACCTCGAATACCTGTCGGCCGAAGCCTATGTGGCGCGCAGCCACCGCCTGCCCTCGCTGCTGGCCAGCGGCCCGGCCGCGGGCTGGACGCGCTGGTTCTTCTACCCCGGCTTCACGCCCGACACCGGCGGCCTGCTGCGCGAGGCCGACCTGCCCGCACGCCAGGCCGCCTTCGACCGCGCAGACTGGCGCGCCCGGCACGGCCTGCCGGTGGCCGCCACGCAGGTCTCGCTGTTCTGCTACGAGCCGCCCGGGCTGGCCGCCTGGTGGCAGTCGCTCGCGGCATCGCCGCTGCCGCTGTCGCTCGCGGTGACGGCCGGGCGCGCCACGGCGGCCGTGCAGTCGCTCCTGAAACAGGAGCTTCCAGCGCTTGATGTACAAGCCATTCAAATACAAAACAATTCAGAATCCTCACCTATCAAGCGCGAGCAGCTACAGTTTTTGCCATTGCTGCCCCAGCCCGCCTTCGACGAACTGCTCTGGGCCAGCGACCTGAACTTCGTGCGCGGCGAGGACTCGCTGGTGCGCGCGCTCTGGGCCGGGCAGCCGCTGGTCTGGCACATCTACCCGCAGCACGACGACGCCCACCACGACAAGCTCCACGCCTTCCTCGACTGGCTCGATGCCCCGGCCAGCCTGCGCCAGGCCCACCTGCGCTGGAATGGCCTGCCCGGCGCCGGCGACGACTGGCCCGCGCTGACCCCGGCGCTGCTGGCAGACTGGCGCGACTGCGTGCAGCGCGCCCGTGCGCGGCTGCTGGCGCAGACCGACCTGGCCAGCCAGCTGCTGACATTCGCCGCCGAAAAAGGTTAAAATCGCGGTCTTTGCGCTTTTTGCGGCCTCGGCACCGTGCCGGCGGCAGGCCCGGGAACCAAGCCTGGGAACCAACCCTGGTAAAGCGCTTAAAGCTGCGACATCGGCTGCAAGATCGGCCGCAAGATCGAGCGGCTCCACCACAGGCAAATCTGCTATGAAAATCGCTCAAGAAATTCGCGCCGGCAACGTCATCATGCACGGCAAGGACCCGATGGTCGTCCTGAAGACCGAATACGCCCGCGGCGGCCGCGGCGCCGCCACCGTGCGCATGAAGCTCAAGAGCCTGATCGGCAACTTCGGCACCGAGAACGTGTTCAAGGCCGACGACAAGATCGACAACGTGATCCTCGACAAGAAGGACTGCACCTACTCGTACTTCGCCGACCCGATGTACGTCTGGATGGACCCCGAGTTCAACCAGTACGAAGTCGAAGCCGAGAACATGGGCGACGCCATCAACTACCTGGAAGACGGCATGACCGCCGAAGTCGTGTTCTACGACGGCAAGGCCATCTCCGTCGAACTGCCCACCACCGTGGTGCGCGAAATCACCTGGACCGAACCCGCCGTCAAGGGCGACACGTCCGGCAAGGTGCTCAAGCCCGCCAAGATCGCCACGGGCTTCGAAGTGTCCGTGCCGCTGTTCGTGGCCCAGGAAGACAAGGTCGAAATCGACACCCGCACCGGCGAATACCGCAAGCGCGTGTAATCACCCGGCCCTCGCGGCAAAAAGGCTCTGCGTTCCACGGCGCAGGGCCTTTTTTCTTGCCCGCGCGGCGCCATATGCCCCGCATGAAGACCTGGCTCCGCAAATTGCTGCACACCGCGGCCGCCCTCGTTCTCGCGCCGCTGCTGCTGTTCGAGGAATGGGGCTGGGAGCCGCTGCAGCGCCTGGCCCAGCAGCTCACCCGCCTGCCGCTGTGGGGCCGGCTCGAAGCCTGGATACAGCGGCAGCCGCCCTGGGCGGCGCTAGCGCTGTTCGCCGCGCCGGCCCTGCTGCTGCTGCCGGTCAAGCTGCTGCTCTTGCTGCTGATCGGCCACGGCCATGTGCTGCTCGGCATGTCGGCCCTGGTGGGCGCCAAGCTGCTGGGCACGGCCCTGGTGGCGTGGCTGTTCCAGCTGGTGCAGCCCACGCTGATGCGCCTGCCCTGGTTTGCGCGCTGGTACCCGCGCTGGGTGCAGTGGAAGGACGGCGTGCTGGGCGCCATCCGCAACAGCCGGCCCTGGCGCATCGTGCGGGTGCTCAACCGCGCGGCCCTGCGGCTGCTGCACCACGCCTGGCAGTGGATCCGGCGCTGACACCTGCAGCCGTCGCTCACATTAATTTACCCTGATTAAATTGACATGCACAATTTAACCCAGGTAATATGAGCAGCATCATGAGCAATACCTCCCCCCAATACACCATCTTCCAGGGCCGGCACCGCCTGCTGCAAGGCGACCGCCAGGCCGTGCTGCAGTACCTGCAGCACCACGACATCGCCACGCAGGGCGGTGCCTCGGCGCCGCTGTGGGTGTTCGACGACCAGACCGGCCTGCGGCTGGACCTGGACTGGCGCCACGAACTGGCCCCGGCCGCGCCCGATCCGGCAGCAGCGCCCGAGCAGGCCTCGCCCGCCAAGCCGCGCTCGGTGGGCCGGCCCAAGCTGGGCGTGATCTCGCGCGAGGTGACGCTGCTGCCACGGCACTGGGAGTGGCTCAACCGCCAACCCGGCGGCGCCTCCGGCACGCTGCGCCGCCTGATCGACGACGCCCGCAACGCCAGCGCTGCGCAGGACGCTTTGCGCGCCGCCACCGAGGCCAGCTACCGCTTCATGAACGAGATGGCGGGCGACCTGCCCGGCTTCGAGGAAGCCTGCCGCGCCCTGTTCGCGCGCCAGTACCAGCCCTTCGTGCTGCACACCCAGAGCTGGCCCGGCGACGTGCTGGCCTACCTGCACCGGCTCAGCCAGCCGGTGTGGCAATCCGAGCCATCCGCTTCATGAAATCCGATCCGCCCCTCGCCGCCCCCGGCGGCGCCCCCGCGCGCCCGGCCGGCGCGGCCGCTGCCGCTCAGCCGGTACTGTGGCGCGTGTTCCTGGGCTTTCTCGGGCCTATGATCCTGTCCAACCTGCTGCAGTCGCTGTCGGGCACGGTCAATGCCGCCTTCCTCGGCCACATGATCGGCGTGCAGGCGCTGGCCGCGGTGGCCGCGTTCTTTCCGGTGATGTTTTTGTTCATCGCCTTCATGATCGGCCTGGGCGCGGGCACCTCGGTGCTGATCGGCCAGGCCTGGGGCGCGCGCCAACCCGACAAGGTGCGCGCGCTGGCCGGCACCAGCCTGGCGGTGGGCCTGATCTTCGGCGCCCTGGTGGCGCTGTTCGGCGGTCTGTTCGCCGCGCCGCTGATGCGCCTGCTGGGCACGCCGCCCGACATCCTGGAGACCGCCACCACCTACTCGCGCGTGGTGCTGCTGGGCATGCCGGGGCTGTTCGTGTTCCTGCTCGCCACGTCGATGCTGCGCGGCGTGGGCGATACGGTGTCGCCGATGTGGTCGCTGGTGGTGTCCACCGGCGTAGGCCTCGTGGCCACGCCCGCCCTCATCGCCGGCTGGGGCGGCCTGCCGCGCCTGGGTGTGATGAGCGCCGGCGTGTCGATGATCCTCGGCTTCACCTTGGCCCTGCTGTGGCTGGGCTGGCGGCTGCGCCGCATCGGCAGCCCGCTCGCCCCCAATCGGGCGCTGTGGCGTGCGCTGCGCATCGACCCGCAGCTGTTCCAGGCCATCCTGCGCATGGGCATTCCCACCGGCGTGCAGATGGTGGCGTCGTCGCTGGCGGCGCTGGTGGTGGTGTCGCTGGTCAACGGCTTCGGCTCCAACGCCACGGCGGCCTATGGCGCGGTCAACCAGATCAATGCGTTCGCGCAGTTCCCCATCGTCTCGGTGGCGATCACCGCGTCCATCCTGGGCGCGCAGGCCATCGGCGCCGGCCGGCCGCAGCAGCTCGGCGCCATCGCGGCCACGGCCATCCGCATGAACCTGCTCATCGGCGGCTCGCTGGCGCTGATCGGCAGCGTGCTGGCGCGGCCGCTGCTGGGCCTGTTCATCGCCGATGCGCAGGTCGTGGACACCGCCGTGCACCTGCTGCACATCATCTTGTGGAGCGGGCTGATCTTTGGCTGCTTCGTGGCGCTGTCGGCGGTGATGCGCGCCAGCGGCGACGTGCTGGCGCCCACCGGCATCACCATCGCCGTGCTGGCCGTGCTCGAGCTGCCGCTGGCCTGGCTGCTGAGCCGCCACTTCGGGCTGACGGGCGTGTGGATGGCGTTCCCGCTGTCCTACACCATCACGCTGGCGCTGCAGGCGGCGTACTACCACCGGGTGTGGAAGCACAAGCCCATCCGCCGGATGGTGTAAAAATCATCTCCCTGATCCATCCTGCCCAACCGCCTATGCCCAACCTCAAAGACTACCGGGTGCCCGCCTCGGGCAAATTCCAGCTGAAGGACGCCGATCCGGCTGCCACGCCGTTTGCCAGCGGCGACCGCAAGGACCAGAAGGACGAGCTGGACAAGCTCAACCACACCCTGGCCCGGCTGCAGCGCGCGCTGCAGGGCGAGGCCCGGCGCTCGGTGCTGCTGGTGCTGCAGGGCACGGACGGCAGCGGCAAGGACGGCACGGTGCGCGGCGTGTTCGCCTGCACCAGCCCGCTGGGCATCCGCGTGGCCACCTTCAAGAGCCCGAGCAAGGAAGAGCTGTCGCACGACTACCTGTGGCGCTGCCACGCGGTGGTGCCGGCGCGCGGCGAGATCAGCGTGTGGAACCGCAGCCACTACGAGGATGTGCTGGTGCCGGTGGTCAATGGCTGGATCGATGACGCCACCACGCGCCAGCGCTATGCGCAGATCAACGACTTCGAGCGCCTGTTGGTCGAGAACGGAACGGCCATCGTCAAGTGCATGCTGCACATCAGCAAGGACGAGCAGCGCAGCCGCCTGCAGGACCGCATCGACACGCCCGAGAAGCGCTGGAAGTTCGACCTGGCCGACCTCGAGGTGCGCAAGCGCTGGAGCGACTACCAGCAGGCCTACGAGAACCTGCTGAACGCCACCTCGACCCGGCATGCACCCTGGTACGTGGTGCCGGCCGACAGCAAGCTGCACCGCAACCTGATGGTCAACACCCTGCTGAACCAGGTGCTGCGCGGCATGGACCCGCAGTACCCGGTGGACCAGCCTGAGCTCAAAGGCCTGAAGGTCGACTAAGGGATTTCAAACAAAAATAACCTCTAGCGCAATATCAGCAAGCGCTAGAAGCTATTTTTTATATAGCAATCAGATCGGCAGCGCCACCAGGTCGTGGCCCTGCGTGCGCACCACGCGGGCCCGGATCAGGTCGCCGACCTTGTAGGTCTTGCTGATCTTCTCGGGCGGCAGCAGGTGCACCAGGCCGTCGATCTCGGGCGCATCGGCATAACTGCGGCCCACGCCGCCCTTCTTGCCCAATGCCACGGCCTTGTCCACCAGCACCTGCATGGTCGCGCCCACGCGGCGCTGCAGGCGCTGGGTGGAGACCTCCTCGGCCACGGCCATGAAGCGCGCGCGGCGCTCTTCGCGCAGCTCCATCGGCAGCATGCCGGGCAGCTCGTTGGCGGCGGCGCCTTCCACATCGCTGTAGGCAAAGCAGCCGGCGCGGTCGATCTGCGCCTCGCGGATGAAGTCGAGCAGGTGCGCGAACTCCTCCTCGGTCTCGCCCGGGAAGCCGGCGATGAAGGTGCTGCGGATCACCAGGTCGGGGCACAGCTCGCGCCAGCGCTGGATGCGCTCCAGGTTCTTCTCGCCGTTGGCCGGCCGCTTCATGCGCTTGAGCACATCGGGGTGGCTGTGCTGGAACGGCACGTCCAGGTAGGGCAGGACCAGGCCCTGCGCCATCAGCGGGATCACCTCGTCCACGCTCGGGTACGGGTACACATAGTGCAGGCGCACCCAGGCGCCGTGCGCCCGGGCCAGTTCGCCCAGCGCCTGCACCAGTTCCAGCATGCGGGTCTTGACGGGCTTGCCATCCCAGAAGCCCGTGCGGTACTTCACGTCCACGCCGTAGGCCGAGGTGTCCTGGCTGATGACCAGCAGCTCCTTGACGCCGCCTTCGAACAGCGCCTTGGCCTCTTTCAGCACATCGCCGATCGGGCGCGACACCAGGTCGCCGCGCATCGACGGGATGATGCAGAAGGTGCAGCGGTGGTTGCAGCCCTCGGAAATCTTCAGGTAGGCATAGTGCTTGGGCGTGAGCTTGATGCCCGCCTCGCCGAAAGCGCCCGGCACCAGGTCGATGAAGGGGTCGTGCGGCTTGGGCAGGTGCGTGTGCACCGCGTCCATCACCTCCTGCGTGGCATGCGGGCCGGTCACCGCCAGCACGCTGGGGTGGATCTCCTTGACCAGGTTGCCGCCGTCGGTGGCCGCCTTGGCACCCAGGCAGCCGGTGACGATCACCTTGCCGTTCTCGGCCAGCGCCTCGCCAATGGTGTCCAGGCTCTCCTTGACCGCATCGTCGATGAAGCCGCAGGTGTTGACGATCACCAGGTCCGCACCCTCGAAGGTCTTGGAGGTCTGGTAGCCCTCGGCGCTGAGCTGGGTCAGGATCAGCTCGCTGTCGGTGAGGGCTTTAGGGCATCCCAGCGACACGAAGCCCACTTTGGGGACTTTGGCGGCATCGGCGGGGGATGGGAGGGTGGTGATCGTATCGCTCATAGGGGCGATATTTTCGCAGGTCGGCGCACCGGCCGCCATGCGCGGGGCATTCGTCCCAAAGAAAAGGCGCACCTGGGTGCGCCTTGGCGAGAGATGGCGGGCGAAGCTCAGGGCTTCTTGATGCCGAAGGCGCCCAGCATCTGCTCGGTCTGCTTCTGCATCTGCTCCTGCATCTGGGTGAACATCTGCTTGGACTGCTCCTGGTAGCTACCGGCCATCGTGGCCACGTCGCCAAACCCCTGCACGCCCATCATCTTGCGCCAGGTCTCAGGCGTCATGCCCTGCATCTGCTCGGCAAAGCGGTTCTGCATCTCGGTGAAGGCCTGCACATTGCGCTCCAGGTACGAACCCATGAAGCCCTGCATCGCATGGCCGTAGTAGCGGATGATGTTGGCCAGCATGGCCTCGGAGAACATGGGCGCGCCGCCGGCCTCCTCTTCGAGGATGATCTGCAGCAGGATGCTGCGCGTGAGGTCTTCGCCCGTCTTCGCGTCCCGCACGGCAATGGGCTCGCTCTGCATCACCAGCGCCTTGACTTCGGCCAGCGTGATGTAGGCCGAGGTCTGCGTGTCGTACAGACGGCGATTGGGATATTTCTTGATGACTCGTTCCGCAGACGCGGCAGCGCCCGTTGCTTGGTTCTCCGACACGCGGTGACTCCTGACAAGTTGAGAATGCTCGTACCCAGGCGGCAGCGACCGCCAAGCCTGCATTCATTGTAGTAACGGACGTCCTGCCGCAGCGCAGCATTTACCCTGACGGCACCAGGCCATGCAGGCCCCAAAGCAAAAAGCGTTCGCTACGGAATAGCGAACGCTTTTGGTATTTGGTAGGCGCAATTGGACTCGAACCAACGACCCCCACCATGTCAAGGTGGTGCTCTAACCAGCTGAGCTATGCGCCTGTCGTTGAAGCTGAAATTATAGCCTGAAAAATCGGGCTTTCATAAATATCTGCACCAACTCGCAAAAAAACCCGCTTCAGCGCCTGCGCGCCGAGCGCACGCCCTGCACCGTGGCCACCTGCGCCAGCACTTTGGACAGGCGGTCGGTGCCGGCGATTTCCACGGTGAAGGTCATCCACGCCGTGCCCTTGACCGATTGGGTCTGCACGCCGATGACATTGGTCTTCTCGCGCGCAAAGACTTCCGAGATGTCGCGCAGCAGGCCCTGCCGGTCGGCGGCCTCCACCGCCACGTCCACCGGGTAGACCGCGGCCTCGGCCGCCTTGCTGCTCTGGCCTTCGCCCCAGGTCACATCGATGACGCGCTCGGGGTTGCGCGCGCTCATCTCGCGGAAATTGCTGCAGTCGCAGCGGTGCACGCTCACACCCTTGCCGCGCGTCACGAAGCCGCCGATGGCATCGGGCGGCGCGGGCTTGCAGCACTTGGCCAGCAGGGTCATCAGCGAATCGACCCCGACCACCAGCACACCCCCCTTGCCCGAGCCCTCGCTGGCACGGCGTGGTTTGTTCAGCAGGTATTCGTCCTGGTCGAACTCGGGAGCGGGCGGGTGCAGGATATTCTCGATGGCGCGCAGCGAGAGCTCGTCCTTGCCCACCACCTCGAACAGCGCATCGGCACTCTTGAAGCCCAGCTCGCCGGCCAGGTCGTCCAGCCGCACGGCGGTCTTGCCCTCGCGCTGCAGCAGCTTTTCGACCAGGTCGCGGCCGCGGCTGATGTTCTCGTGCGTGATCTGCGCATTGAACCAAGCCCGGACCTTGGCCTTGGCCCGGCTGCTCACCAGGTAGCCCAGTTCGGCATTGAGCCAGTCGCGCGACGGGCGCCCTTCCTTGACCGTGGACACCTCGACGGTCTGGCCGTTCTGCAGCGGCGTGTTCAGCGGCACCATGTTGCCGTCGACCTTGGCGCCGCGGCAGCGGTGGCCCAGCTCGGTGTGCACGGCGTAGGCGAAGTCCACCGGCGTGGCGCCCTGCGGCAGCTCGATCACGGCGGCGTCAGGCGTCAGCACATAGATGTGGTCGTCGAACAGGCCGCTGTCCTCGGTCTGGCCGACCATGTCGCGGCGCCAGGCCAGCAGCTGGCGCAGCACGGCGATCTTGGCGTCGTATTCGCTGTCGGCCGACACGCCGGCATAGCCCTTGGCGCCAGCCTCTTTATAGGCCCAATGCGCCGCCACGCCGTTCTCGGCGTTGTCGTGCATGGCCTGGGTGCGGATCTGGATCTCGATGGCCTTGCCGTTGGCGTCGCGCACCACGGTGTGCAGCGACTGGTAGCCATTGGGCTTGGGCCGGGCAATGTAGTCGTCGAACTCGGACTCGATCGGCGTGAACTGCTCGTGCACCCGTGACAGCGCGGCATAGCAGTCCTTGACCGTGGGCACCACCACGCGCAGCGCGCGGATGTCGAACAGCTGCTCGAAATCCAGCGACTTGCCGCGCATCTTCTTGATGATGCTGTAGATATGCTTGGGGCGCCCCGCCACGGTGGCGCTGATGCTGTGCGCGCGCAGGTCCGATTCGAGCCGGTCGCGCAGGCTCTCCAGGTACAGCTCGCGCTCCACCCGGGTCTCGTCCAGCAGCTTGGCGATTCTCTTATAGGTGTCCGGCTCCAGGAAGCGGAAGGACAGGTCCTCCAGCTCCCACTTGATCTGCCAGATGCCCAGGCGGTTGGCCAGCGGCGCGAACACCTGCAGGCTTTCGCGCGCAATGGCGGGCGACACCGGCCGCTTGCTGGCCGCATACCAGCGCAGCGACTGCAGCCGCGAGGTGAGCCGCAGCATCACCACGCGCAGGTCGCGCGAGAAGGCCAGCAGCATCTTGCGAATGTTCTCGGTCTGCGTGGCCGGGTCGTCGACCAGGTTGTCCGACTCGGCCTGGCGCGCCTGCTCCTGCACCTTCATCAGCGCCGTGGTCTCGACGGCCAGCGACGCATAGCTGTTGCCGAACACCTTGGCGATGACCTCGCGCGGCTTGTTCAAATGCACGCTGGCATGCACCAGGTAGGCCGCGGCTTGCATGGCCTCGGAGCCGCCGATGTGCCGCAGGATGGCGGCCACCGCATCGGCATGCTCCAGCGCGTTCTCGCCGGTGCCCAGTGTCTCGTCGGCAATCAGCGGCAGCGCGAAGGCGCGGGCGCGGGTCAGCGCATTCTCCTGCTCTGGCAGCGCATGGGCCGTGGCCGCCACCAGCGGCGATACCGGTGCCGCGGGAATTCTGTCGGAGCCCGCGATGGGCTGCGCTACCGCCGAAAGACTTTTCATGCTGAAACCGTATGCATAGAGCGAGCTTTTTTATGTCTCTTCAAGGAATGCTGCGACCACCTCAACCTGGTCGGGCGCCACGATGGTGGGGGCATGCCCCACGCCGGCGAACTCCACGAGCCGGGCCCTGGGCCCGATTTCGCCCATAGTTTGGGCCGTCTGGCGGGAAAGCAAGTCCGAATCCGCGCCGCGCAGCAACAAGGTCTGGGCGGCAATCTGCGAGTACAGCTTCCACAGCACCTGTTCGCCCAGCGCGGCGGAGTCCGGCGTCATGGCCTGCAGCGCCTGGACGATGGCCGGGTCGTAGTGCAGGCGAAAGCCGCCGGCCGCCTCGGGCGCCAGCATGGGGCGGCTCAGCGCCAGCCATTGCTCAGGCGTGTGCGGGCCGAAACTGCTCGATATCTTCCACAGCGCGTCCGCCGCCGCCTGCTCGCTGTCGAAGTGCATGTTCTTGCCCACGTACTGGCCGATGCGCTGCAGCGCCGGCGCCTCGATGGCCGGCCCCACGTCGTTGAGCACCAGGCGGCGCACCGGCACGGGCAGCAGCGGCTGCACCGAGGGCTCGCCGGTGATGGCCATGCCAATCAGCCCGCCCATGCTGGTGCCGACCCAGTCCAGCGTCCCGATCGGCCCGGCTACGTGCAACTGCTGCAGCAGCGCCAGCATGTCGGCCGCGTACTGCGGCACCTGGTAGGCCATGGGGTCGGCCAGCCAGTCGCTGCGCCCGCGCCCGGCCACGTCGGGGCAGACCACCCGCATGCGCTGCGACAGCCGCTGGGCCAGCACGTCGAAATCCCGGCCCTGGCGGGTCAGCCCGTGCACGCACAGCACCACATGCGGGTGCTGCGGGTTGCCGGTGCCGTTCCACTCCCAGTACGCCATGCGGTGGGTGGCATCCGGCCGCTGGGCGGCAGCGGAGGCCGCGCCTGCGCAGGTCACGTAGTTCAAGGTCGGCTGGGTCATGGGGTGTCGCATGGCGGTTTCAATTTGCGGATACGATCCGGCAGGGAACGATCTTGCATCCTATCGTAACGTCATCGGAGATATTGAATGCTCAAAGGAAAAACAGCCCTGGTCACCGGCTCCACCAGCGGCATCGGCCTTGGGATAGCCAAGGCGCTCGCCCGCCAAGGCGCCCACATCATCCTGAATGGCTTCGGCGATGCCGAAGGCCCCAAGGCGCAGGTGCAGGACGCCATGGGCGACTCGGGTGCACGCATCGGCTACCACGGCGCCGACATGAGCAAGGCGGCGGACATCGAGGACATGTTCGCCTACGCCGCCCGCGAGTTCGGCCAGGTGGACATCCTGGTGAACAACGCCGGCATCCAGCATGTGGCCAACGTGGAGAGCTTTCCGCCCGAGCGCTGGGACGCCATCATCGCCATCAACCTCTCCAGCGCCTTCCACACCAGCCGCCTGGCGCTGCCCGCCATGCAGAAGGCCAACTGGGGCCGCATCATCAACGTGGCCTCGGTCCACGGCCTGGTGGCATCCGCCGGCAAGGCAGCCTATGTCGCGGCCAAGCACGGCATCGTGGGGCTGACCAAGGTGACGGCGCTCGAGAACGCCACCACTGGCGTCACCTGCAACGCCATCTGCCCCGGCTGGGTGCTGACCCCGCTGGTGCAAAAGCAGGTGGACGACAAGGCTGCCCAGCTCGGCATCAGCAACGACGAGGCCAAGAAGCAGCTGCTGGGCGAGAAGGAACCCTCGATGCAGTTCACCACGCCCGAGGAGCTGGGCGAACTGGCCGTCTTCTTCTGCTCGCCGGCCGCGGGCAATGTGCGCGGGGTGGCCTGGAACATGGATGGAGGCTGGGCCGCCCAGTAAGCCCCACCAACCCCGATCACCGAGCCAGTGCGCACACCGCGCACTGGCTTTTTTTGCAGCCTTCATCCCGTCATTTTCAATTATGCATAAATAACATCATATTGAAACATTGACAAAACAAGCGCCAAAAACAATCAAAACACTTACATCAGCAAGCAAAAATACGGTCATTTGTTAAAGAATATGTAAATCATAGGGTTTTAACGGAACAAGCCGCCAAAAATTCGTAACATAGACACATTCTTGCTGCCGCGGCAGGCCTGCCTCTTTGCATGCCACACCCGGACAGCGTGTTCCCAACGTGTCAGAGGACTCCGAACATGGTGACTACCCCGAATCGCGTCGACAAAATCCTGGTGGTGGATGACGACGCCCGCATCCGCGACCTGCTGCGCCGCTACCTGTCGCACGAAGGCTTCGAAGTCATGATTGCCGAAGACGGCAAGGGCCTGCAGCGCCTGCTGCTGCGCGAAACCGTGGACCTGATCGTGCTCGACCTGATGATGCCCGGCGAGGACGGCCTGTCGATCTGCCGCCGCCTGCGCGCCAGCAACGACCGCACGCCCATCATCATGCTCACCGCCAAGGGCGAGGACGTGGACCGCATCGTCGGCCTGGAAGTGGGCGCCGACGACTACATCGGCAAGCCCTTCAACCCGCGCGAACTGCTGGCCCGCATCCACGCCGTGCTGCGCCGCCGTCCGCCACAAGAGGCACCGGGCGCGCCCTCCGGCGAGAACGAGGTCGTCACCTTCGGCCCCTTCGTGTTCGACATGGGCACCCGAGTGCTAACGCGCAACGGCGAGGAACTGCCACTGACGACCGGCGAATTCGCCATGCTCAAGACCCTGGTGCGCCACCCGCGCCAGCCGCTGTCGCGCGAAAAGCTCGCCCTGCTGGCCCGCGGCCGCGAGTTCGAGCCCTTCGACCGCAGCCTGGACGTGCAGGTGTCGCGCCTGCGCAAGCTGGTGGAAATCGACCCCGCCGCACCCCGCTACATCCAGACCGTGTGGGGCGTAGGCTACGTTTTCGTACCCGATGGCAACAATTGAACGGAGCCGGCAGCCAGGGCTCGCCCATTGCGCGTAGACTGGCGACCGCTTTTTTCTTGAACTTTCCGGCCGTGGCCAGCCGCTAGGCATGCCGCGCGCCCTTCCGAGCATTTGGTTATGGCCACCTCCGCCGCCCACGATGAAGGTTCCGGACTCATGCCGCTCGACACGGTGGCGAGTTCGCTGGACCCTGGCGCGCACAAGCGCAAGCGGCTGGGCTTCAACCTTTTCTGGCGCACCTTCTTTCTGCTGGCCGTGCTGCTGTCGGGCAGCATCTTCGCCTGGGTGCAGACCCTGAGGGCGCTGGAGCTTGAGCCCCGTACCATCCAGACCGCGCAGCAGATCGCCTCGCTGGTCAACCTCAGCCGCGAAGCCCTGGTGCATGCCGACCCGATCGCGCGGGTTGCACTCATCAAGGCCATGGCCGACCAGGAGCGCGTGCGCATCGTCCCGCGCGAGCCGAACGACCGCTACGAGCAGCTCGACCTCGGCACGCCGCTGGGCCTGCGATTGACGCAGGAGCTCACGCACCGCCTGGGCCCCGGCACCGTGGTGGCGCAAAGCGTGAACGGGCAGGAAGGCCTGTGGGTCGGCTTCACCATCGGCGCCGACCAGAACTGGTTCCTGATCGAGCCCTCGCGCTACACGCCGGCGGGCGGCAAGACCTGGCTGATCTGGGTGCTGACCGCGGCCGGCCTGTCGCTGGCGGGCGCGGCGGCCATTGCCGGCCTCATCAACCGCCCGCTCAAGCAGCTCTCGAGCGCCACGAACCGGCTCAAGGAAGGCGACTTCGCCGCGCAACTGGACGAGGACGCCGTGACCAGCGAGATCCGCGAGGTCAACATCGGCTTCAACCGCATGACGGAGCGGCTCGCCAAGCTCGAACAGGACCGCGCGGTGATGCTGGCCGGCATCTCGCACGACCTGCGCACGCCGCTGGCGCGGCTGCGCCTCGAAACCGAGATGAGCGTGTTCGACGACGTGGCCCGCGAGCACATGGTGGCCGACATCGTGCAGCTCGACGCCACGATCGACAAGTTTCTCGACTACGCCCGCCCCGACACCATCGCCAAGCTCACGCCGGTCAACGTGCATGGCGTGGTCTCGTCGTGCGTCTACGCCGTGCAGGACCACCAGGAGCTGCAGATCCACATGGACGTGCCGCGGGAGCTGATGGTGATGGCCGACGAGATCGAGCTGTCGCGCGTGCTGTCCAACGTGCTGGAAAACGCCCGGCGCTATGGCAAGACGCCCGAGACCGACTACACCCAGGTCGACATCACCGTGAAATGCAGCGAGCGCAGCGTGCTCATCCAGGTGCGCGACCGCGGCCGCGGCGTGCTGCCCGAGCAACTGGCCAACCTGACCAAGCCCTTCTTCCGCGGCGACACCGCCCGCACCGCAGCGGCCGGCGCGGGCCTCGGCCTGTCCATCGTCGACAAGACCGTGCAGCGCATGGGCGGCAAGCTGCGCATGAGCAATGCCACACATGGCACCGGCCTGGTCACCAACATCCAGCTGCAGCGCGCCCCCGACCTGCCCAAGGGCAAGGAAAACAAGCGCCGCCTGCACCGCCCACAGGTCAAGCGCAATGCGCCGACCAATTTTGGCGATTTATGATGAAATTGGCCTCTAGCGCTTATGCAGAAAGC
>JBLZYV010000076.1:0-21254 GCA_050282565.1 Comamonas sp. | reverse complement strand
AGGATGGCCGTGCCGCCGTGGCGCACCAGGATGTCCATGGCCGCGCCCAGGGCCGGGTTGGCCGTGATGCCCGAGAAGCCGTCCGAGCCGCCGCATTCCAGGCCGATCTTGAGGTGGCTGGCGCTCACCGTGCTGCGCTGCGCCTGGTTGGCGATGGGCAGCATCTCCTCGATGGCGGCAATGCCGGCCGCGATGGTGGCGCGCGTGCCGCCCACGTCCTGCATCACGAAGCTGCGCAGCAGTTTGCTTTCGTGCAGGCCCTGCGACTCCATCAGCCCGTCGACCTGGTTGCGCTCGCAGCCCAGGCCCACGATGAGCACGCCCGCCAGGTTGGGGTGGCGCGCATAGCCGGCCAGCGTGCGGCGCAGCACGTCGAAGTGCTCGCTGGGCGACGACATGCCGCAGCCGCTGGTCTGCGCGAAGGCGGCCACGCCGTCCACGTTGGGGAAGGCCGCCAGCCGCTCGGGCGTGAAGTGGGCGGCGATGTTCTTGATCACCGTGGCCGAGCAGTTCACCGACGACAGGATGCCGATGAAGTTGCGCGTGCCCACGCGGCCGTCGGCGCGCACAAAGCCCTGGAAGCTGGCGCGCTGGTCCTCGGGCACATAGTCCACGGGCCGCACGTCGGCGCCGAAGGCCGGGTCGCGGTAGTAGTCCACCAGCTGCAGGTTGTGGCTGTGCACGTAGTCGCCGGGCTCCAGCTCGCGCGTGGCCACGCCGATCACGGTGTCGTACTTCTTCACCTGCTCGCCCGCGGCGATGCGGCGCGCGGCGATCTTGTGGCCGGCAGGCACCTGGGCGCGCGTGCGCACGCCCAGGCCGGGAATCTCCTGGCCCAGCGCCAGCGCGGTCTTGGTGACGAAGACGTTGTCGTTGGGGTGCAGGTGCAGCAGGGGGCTGGCGGGCGGGCGGGTGGTCATGGTCAACCCTTCATCAGTTCACGGAGTTTCAGCTTGTCGATCAGCACGGTTTCCTTCTGGTAGACCGTGTTCACGTATTTTTCGTAGTCGGGGCCGTCCAGGTACATCACCGGCGCGTCGATCTTGTCGGTCACGGCCTTGAACTCGGGGCTGGCTACGGCCTGCCTGAAGGCCGCGCGCAGCTTGGCCAGGACGGCAGGGTCCACGCCCTTGGGCGCGCCGATGCCGTTGGGCGCATCGACGACCACGTGGTAGCCCAGCTCCTTGAGCGTGGGCGTGTCCTTGAAGCGCGGCGGCCGCTGCTCGCCCCAGGTGGCCAGCAGGCGCAGCTTGCCGGCCTCGACATGCGGGGCCCACGAGCTGGAGTCGGCCAGCGCATCGACATGCCCGCCCAGCACGCCCGCCAGCGCCTCGGCGCCGCCCTTGTAGGGCACGGCGTTGAACTGGATGCCGGCCACGCCGGCGAACTCCTCCATGCCCACGTGCGTGGCGCCGCCCACGCCGGCATGGGCGTAGCTCACCTGGCCGGGGCGGGCCTTGGCGGCATCGACCAGGTCCTTCAGGGTCTTGAAGGGGGAGTTGGCCGGCACCGCGATGCCGAAGGTCTGGCCCGAGGTGCGGGCGATGTAGCTGTAGTCCTTGCGCGGATCGGCCTGCAGCATGCCCAGCTGCGCAAAGCGCGTGACCGAGATCGGGATCTGGCCGATGGTGTAGCCGTCGGCCTTGGCGGCGGCCAGCGCCTTGGCGCCGATCATGCCCGAGGCGCCCGCGCGGTTCTCCACCACGATGCTCTGGCCCAGCGCCTTGCTGGCCACGGTGCACAGCGCGCGCATCGACTGGTCGGCCGTGCCGCCTGCGGGCCAGGGGCAGATGAAGGTGATGGGGCGCTCGGGCCACTGCTGGGCCATCAGCGGCCGGGCTACCGCCAAGGCGGCAGCGGTGTAAAGAAAGTCGCGGCGGCTGGGCCGGAGGGATGGCATGCGTGGGTCTCCTGCATCTTGTCGTAGTGCTGCGATTGTTCAAAAATGCGCCATGACAATCCAATGAAGATGCGGACTGTCTTCATAACCAGAGAGTAATGATGAGCAAGATCGACCGCGTGCTGCGCAGCAACCTCAAGCTGCGCCACCTGCAGCTGCTGGTGGCGCTGGACCAGTTCCGCCACGTGGGCCGGGCGGCGGAGTTCCTGTCGGTCACGCAGCCGGCCGTCTCCAAGACCCTGGCCGAGCTGGAGCGCATGCTGGAAACGCCGCTGTTCGAGCGCGGCCCGCGCGGCACCGAGCCCACGCCAGCCGGCGTGAGCCTGGTGCGCTTTGCGCGTTCGGTGCTGGCGGGCTTCGAGCGCACGCGCGACGAGATCGCCGCCGAGGCCAGCGGCGCGCGCGGCCGCACCAGCGTGGGCGCCATGGTCGTGGCCACGCCGGTGCTGCTGGCGCAGGCGGTGGAGCGGCTCAAGGCGCGCTCGGCCCAGACCACGGTGCTGGTCGAGGAGGGCGACCTGACGCGCCTGCTGCCCAAGCTGCGCCTGGGCGAGCTCGACCTGTTCGTGGGCCGGCTGGAGCCCGGCTACGCCGCGCCCGACCTGGAGACCGAGGCGCTGTACCGCGACCCCATGGTGGCCGTGGTGCGGGCCAGCCACCCGCTGGCGCGCAAGCGCCAGGTGCGCTGGGCCGACATCGCCGGCCAGCCCTGCGTGCTGCCGCCGCCCTGGGCGTCGCTGCGCGTTAAGCTCGAGCAGCAGTTCTTCGCCAACGACCTGCATCCGCCGGCCGACATCGTGGAGTCGGCCTCGTTCCTGTCGCAGATCAGCTTCCTGCACCAGCGCGGCGCCGTGGCCTTCATGGCGCGCACGGTGGCGCAGCACTTCGCGCAGCAGGGGCTGCTGGCCGTGCTGCGGCTACCGGTGCCGGTGGAGCTGCCGCCCGTGGGCCTGATCACGCTGCGCGGCCAGCCGATGACGCCGGTGACGGGGCTGCTGGTGGAATGCCTGCGGGAGCAGGCCCGGGCGCTCAAGTGATGCGCACCCTGGTGGCTGCTTTCGCGGCGTGTCCTAAGATCAACGGCATGTCTGGCAGGCCAGGAGCGACAGGGATGGCGGGATGGGCATGGACTCTCTGATCACGGCGGCGGCCCGCGCGCTGGCAGCCGGCGACCCCTTCGGCGCGCTGAACCGGGTGGCGCTGCGCAGCGATGCGCCCGCGCTGGCGCTGCGCGGCATCGCCATGGCGCAGCTGGGCGACCTGGTGCGCGCCAAGGCCCTGGTGCGCAGCGCGGCGCGCGCCTTTGGTGCCCGCGAGGCCGTGGCCCGCGCCCGCTGCGTGGTGGCCGAGGCCGAGATCGCCTTGGCCCAGCGCGACCTGGGCTGGCCGGCCCGCCGGCTGGATGCGGCCCGGGCCACGCTGGAGGCGCATGGCGATGGCGTGAACGCCGCCCATGCGCGTTATCTCGAAATCCGGCACTGCCTGCTGGTGGGGCGGCTGGGCGAGGCGGCGCGCCTGCTGGACGGACTGCAGCCGGCCTTGCTGCCGCCCGCGCTGAGGGCGATCCACGGCCTGGCCGTGGCGGGCATTGCCATGCGGCGGCTCGATACCCGCGCGGCGCGCACCGCGTTGGCCGATGCCGCACAGGCGGCCCAGGGCGCAGGCATTGCCGCGCTGGTGGCCGAGGTGGAACGGGCCGCGGCCGCCTTGAACGCACCGGCGGCCCGTCTGGTGGTGCCCGGGCAGGCGGAGCAACTGCTGGCGCTGGACGAGGTCGAGGCCTTGCTCGCCTCGGGCACGCTGGTGGTCGATGCCTGCCGCCATGCCATGCGGGCGGGCGATGTGGTGGTGCCGCTGGCCGGCCGGCCGGTGCTGTTTGCGCTGGCGCGCGTGCTGGGCGAGGCATGGCCGGCCGATGTGTCGCGCGATGCGCTGGCGGCGCGGGTGTTTCGCGCCCGCGAGGCCGACGAGTCGTACCGCGCGCGCCTGCGGGTCGAGCTGGGACGGTTGCGCCGGCTGCTGCGGCCGCTGGCCGGCGTGCGCGCCACGGCGCAGGGCTTTGTGCTCGTGCCCCACCGCGAACCCGTGGCCGTGCTGGCGCGGCCGGTGGAAACGGCGCATGGCGCGGTGCTGGCGCTGCTGTCCGATGGCGAGGCCTGGGCCAGCTCGGCCCTGGCATTGGCACTGGATGCCAGCCAGCGCAGCGTGCAGAGGGCGTTGGACGCACTGGCGGCCGACGGCCTGGTGCAGCCTGTGGGGCGCGGCCGTGCGCGCCGCTGGATGAGCCAGCCCGCGCCGGGATTCACGACGACTTTGTTACTCCCCGCTGCGCTGCCAGGGGGCTAGCATGGACTGACCGAAACCCTCAGGAGTCCAGCATGAAAGCAGCCACCGCAGAAATCATCCGCGAGTACGGGCCGTTCGATGGCATCACGCAGGTGCATGGCGTGTCCTACGACGGCCGGCAGGTCTGGTTCGCCACCGGAGACCACGTCCAGGCCCTCGATCCCGACAGCGGCCAGATCGTGCGCAGCCTCGATGTGCAGGGGCACGCCGGCACGGCCTTCGACGGCAAGCACCTGTTCCAGATCGCCGAGAACCGCATCCAGAAGATCGACCCCGCGACCAGCCGCGTGCTGGCCACGATCCCTGCGCCCGGCGGCGGCGGCGACTCGGGCCTGGCCTGGGCCGAGGGCTCGCTGTGGGTGGGGCAGTACCAGGAGCGCAAGATCCACCAGATCGATCCCGAGACCGGGGCGGTGCTGCGCACCATCGCCTCGAACCGCTTCGTCACCGGCGTCACCTGGGTGGACGGCGAGCTGTGGCACGGCACCTGGGAGCAGGACCAGAGCGAGCTGCGGCGCCTGGACCCGGACAGCGGCGCGGTGCTGGAGCGGCTGGAGATGCCGGCCGGCACCGGCGTGTCGGGGCTGGAATCCGACGGTGGCGAGCGCTTCTTCTGCGGCGGCGGGGCCAGCGGCAGGCTCCGGGCCGTGCGCCGGCCGGCGCGGGCGAAGTAATCCGGCTCAGAGCGGCCGCACCAGCTCCGCTACGCCGGCCCAGGGTTCGCTGGCGAAGGCCTGGGCCAGGTGCTCGATCAGGGCCTGCACGCGCGCCGGGCGGTTGCGGCCCGGGGGCGTCAGGATGTGCAGCGCGATGGGGTCCACCTGCCAGTCCTCCATCACGGCCTCCAGCGCGCCGGTCTGCAGCGCCGGCCAGGCCAGGAAGGCCGGCTGCAGCGCCACGCCCAGGCCGGCCAGCAGCGCGGGCGTCAGCGCGTCGGCGTTGTTGGCCTGCATCTGCACCGCCATCGACTGCGTGAACTCGCCATGCCGCGCATGCTTGAAGCGCCAGTGCGTGCCGCTGCGCTGGTAGCTGTACTGCAGCGCCTTGTGGTGCGCCAGGTCGCTGGGGTGGCGGGGCCGGCCGTGGCGCGCGAAGTACTCCGGCGA
The DNA here is from genome assembly GCA_050282565.1 of Comamonas sp. GTDB lineage: Bacteria > Pseudomonadota > Gammaproteobacteria > Burkholderiales > Burkholderiaceae_C > Comamonas. The sequence continues at coordinate 15,902 of JBLZYV010000076.1, read as the reverse complement.
GCCCACCAGCAGGATGCGCACCTTGCACAGCTGGCGCGCCAGCAGGCTGGAATCCACCATGGTGGCGATGCGCAGCGAGAGATCGAACCGGTCGCCGATCAGATCCACCTGCTGGTCGTTGAAGTGCACGTCCAGCTCCACGTCGGGGTGGGCCTGCAGAAAGCCGGGCAGCACCGGCGCCAGCCGCGCGATGCCGAAGGACATGGGCGCGGACAGGCGGATCAGGCCGCGCAGGCTGGTGGACTGCTCGGCCACCTCGGCCTCGACGGCCTGGCCCTCCTCGAGGATGCGCGCGGCGCGCTCCAGCGCCGCGTGGCCGTTGGCGGTCAGCGAGATGCGGCGCGAGGTGCGGTGGAACAGCACGGTCTTCATGCGCGCCTCCAGCCGCGAGATGGCCTTGGAGACCGTGGCTTGCGACAGCGAGAACTCGGCCGCGGTGCGCGCGAACGAGCCGGTTTCCGCGACCTTGGCGAAGATCGCCCAGGCTTCCAGGTCGGGTAGTTTGTTCATGGTGTGGATCGCTGGGCGCAGGTGTGGGACACCCCCGCAATATGCCAGCGCCGCGGCCCTTCGGGCATGTCAAAAACGGAAAGGATGGAATTCCATTCCTGGGCTTCTCAGCATGATCCGCGGTTCCTAGACTGGCGCCATCGACATCAACGCAGTCGCAGGAGCAGACCATGATCGAACGCCGTTCCCTGGAAAGCCTGGGCGCCGCCCACCACGGCTGGCTCGACGCCAGGCACCATTTCTCGTTTGCCGAGTACCACGATCCCGAGCGCGTGCACTGGGGTGCGCTGCGGGTGTGGAACGACGACACCATCGCCCCCGGCTCGGGCTTTCCGCCCCACCCGCATGCCGACATGGAAATCATCACCTATGTACGCGAAGGTGCCATCACCCACCGCGACAACCTGGGCAACCAGGGCCGCACGGTGGCCGGCGACGTGCAGGTGATGAGCGCCGGCACCGGCGTGCGCCACTCCGAATACAACCTCGAGCCCGGCGTCACGCGCATCTTCCAGATCTGGATCCTGCCCGAGCAGCGCGGCGAGCGCCCCGCCTGGGGCACCAAGCCCTTCCCCAGGCATGACCGCGCCGGGCATTTCGTGACGCTGGCCAGCGGCATCGCCGGCGACGAGGACGCGCTGCCGATCCGCGCCGATGCCCGCGTGCTGGGCGCCGCGCTCCAGGCCGGCGAGAGCGCCGAATACCGCTTCGCCCCCGGCGACCGCTACGGCTACCTGGTGCTGGCCAAGGGCCGAGCCGAGGTCAACGGCGTGCCGCTGGAGGCCCGCGACGGCGCCGCCGTGCACGCCGAAGCCAGCATCCGCATCACCGCCAGCGAAGACGCCGAGATCGTGCTGGTCGACGCCCCCGCGGTGCACTGAGCCTGATTTTTCTTTTCCTTCACCGCTACCCACCCACCCCAGGAGACCACCATGACCAACCGCAACTACCTCGAAGTGCTGACGCCGCAGAACAGCCAGATCATCTTCATCGACCAGCAGCCGCAGATGGCCTTCGGCGTGCAGTCCATCGACCGCCAGGTGCTGAAGAACAACGTCGTCGGCCTGGCCAAGGCGGCCAAGGCCTTCGGCATCCCCGCCACCATCACCACGGTCGAGACCGAAAGCTTCTCGGGCCATACTTATCCCGAACTGCTGGGCGTGTTCCCCGACCACAAGATTCTCGAGCGCAGCTCGATGAACTCCTGGGACGACCAGAACGTGCGCGACGCGCTGGCCGCGGGCGCCGCCCAGGGCCGCAAGAAGATCGTGGTCTCGGGCCTGTGGACCGAGGTCTGCAACACCACCTTCGCGCTCTCGTGCCTGCACGACACCGACTACGAGATCTACATGGTGGCCGACGCCTCGGGCGGCACCTCGCTTGCCGCCCACGACTACGCCATGGACCGCATGGTGCAGGCCGGCGTGGTGCCCGTCACCTGGCAGCAGGTGCTGCTGGAATGGCAGCGCGACTGGGCGCGCCGGGGCACCTACGACGCGGTGATGGACATCGTGCGCGAGCACTCCGGCGCCTACGGCATGGGCGTGGACTATGCCTACACCATGGTGCACAAGGCGCCCGAGCGCGTGCAGCACGGCGAGACCGTCGGCCCCAACCCCGCCCAGGCCTGAGCACCCGCGCCGCCCGGCCCCCGCCACAGGAGTGACACCATGAAGCTCTACGCACTGTCCCTGGGAGCCGGCCTGCTGGTCGGCGTGGTCTACAGCCTGCTGCAGGTGCGCTCGCCCGCGCCGCCGCTGGTGGCCCTGGTGGGGCTGCTGGGCATCCTGGTGGGCGAACAGATCATCCCTGTCGGCAAGCAGCTATTGCAGGGCACGGCCTTCAGCTCGGCTTGCGATCAGACCCAGGCCACCGAGCATGTGCTGGGACAGCTGCCCGGCCGCCAGAACCCCGGCGCGGACCAGCACCAGGGCTGACACCGGCCCCATCTTCAAGGAAACTGTCCCATGAGCACGCGCAGAAAAGTCCTGGGCTCCGCCGCCACCCTCGCCATGGGTGGCCTGCTGGGCTGCAGCACCCCCTCACGCCAAGGAGCCTCCATGACCGACCCCACGCCCGACGCCGTCTTCCACACCGGCCGGTTCACCACGCTGAACCGGGCCCAGCCCCCGGCCACGGCCGTGGCCGTCAAGGACGGCCGGTTCATCGCCGTCGGCTCCGACGCCGAGGTGCTGGCCCTGGCCGGCAGCGGCACGCGCCGGATCGACCTGCAGCGCCGCAGTGTGCTGCCCGGCCTGTTCGACAACCACACGCACGTGATCCGCGGCGGCCTGAACTTCAACCTCGAGCTGCGCTGGGACGGCGTGCGCTCGCTGGCCGATGCGCTCGACATGCTCAAGCGCCAGGTGGCCGTGACCCCGGCGCCGCAATGGGTGCGCGTGGTCGGCGGCTTCACCGAGCACCAGTTCGTCGAGAAGCGCCTGCCCACCATCGACGAGATCAACGCCATCGCGCCCGACACGCCCGTGTTCCTGCTGCACCTGTACGACCGCGCGCTGCTCAATGCGGCTGCGCTGCGCGCCGTGGGCTACACCCGGGACACGCCCGCGCCGCCCGGCGGCGAGATCGTGCGCGACGCCAACGGCAACCCCACGGGCCTGTTGCTGGCCAAGCCCAATGCCACCATCCTCTACGCCACGCTGGCCAAGGGGCCCAAGCTGCCGCTGGACTACCAGGTCAACTCCACGCGCCACTTCATGCGCGAGCTCAACCGCCTGGGCGTGACCGGCGTGATCGATGCGGGCGGCGGCTTCCAGAACTACCCCGAGGACTACGAGGTGATCCAGCAGCTGGCCGATGCGGGCCAGATCACCGTGCGCCTGGCCTACAACCTGTTCACGCAAAAACCCAAGGAAGAGAAGGCCGACTTTCTGAAGTGGACGTCCTCGGTCAAGTACAAGCAGGGCAACGACTACTTCCGCCACAACGGCGCCGGCGAGATGCTGGTGTACTCGGCCGCCGACTTCGAGGACTTCCGCCAGCCGCGCCCCGACATGCCGCCCAACATGGAGGGCGACCTGGAAGAAGTGGTGCGCGTGCTGGTGCAGAACCGCTGGCCCTGGCGCCTGCACGCCACGTACGACGAGACCATCAGCCGCGCGCTCGACGTGTTCGAGAAGGTGCACCGCGACACGCCGCTCACCGGCCTGAACTGGTTCTTCGACCACGCCGAGACCATCTCCGACCGGTCCATCGACCGCATCGCCGCGCTGGGCGGCGGCATTGCCGTGCAGCACCGCATGGCCTACCAGGGCGAGTACTTCAGCGAGCGCTACGGCGCGCGCGCCACCGAGGCCACGCCGCCCGTCAAGAAGATCCTCGAACGCGGCGTGAAGACCTCGGCCGGCACCGACGCCACGCGCGTCGCCTCGTACAACCCCTGGGTCTCGCTGTCGTGGATGGTCACCGGCAAGACCGTGGGCGGCCTGCAGATGTACCCCGAGCGCAACCTGCTCGACCGCGAGACCGCGCTGCGCATGTGGACCGAGAACGTGGCCTGGTTCAGCAACGAGGAAGGCCGGCGCGGCCGCATCGAGGTCGGCCAGTTCGCCGACATGCTGGTGCCGAGCAAGGACTACTTCTCCGTGCCCGAGGACGAGATATCCTTCCTCACGTCCGAGCTCACCGTGGTCGGCGGCCGCGTGGTCTACGGCGCGGGCCCGTTCCAGCAGCACGACGACAACCCGCTGCCGCCCGCCATGCCCGACTGGTCGCCCGTGCGCCGCTTCGGCGGCTACGGCGCCTGGGGCGAGCCCGAGGGCGCGGGCAAGAACTCGCTCAATCCGGCCCGTTATCGCAGCCTGGCTGCTGCCTGCGGCTGCGGCACCAGTTGCGGCCTGCACGGCCACAGCCACGCCAGCGCCTGGGCGTCCAGCGTGCCGTCCTCCGATCCGAAAAGCTTTTTCGGTGCGCTGGGCTGCTCGTGCTGGATGGCCTGACGCAAGGAGACTGCCATGACAAGCCCCCACCTTGAAAACCGCCTGGCCGCGCTGGCGCGCCCCGTCTTCGGCAGCGCCGCCCTGCGCTGGCTGGCCTACCTGGGCCTGTGCGCGGCCTACCTGCAGGGCGGGCTGGTCAAGCTCAGCGATTTTCCCGGCGCCCTGGCCGAGATGCAGCACTTCGGGCTGGCGCCGGCGCCGCTGTTCGCGGTGCTGGTGATCGCGCTGGAGCTGGGCGCCTCGGCGCTGCTCCTCATCGGCCGGCTGCGCTGGCTGGGCGCGCTGGCGCTGGGCGGCTTCACCCTGCTGGCCACGCTGCTGGCGCTGCGCTTCTGGGAGCTGCCCGCGGGGCAGGAGCGCTTCATGGCGGCCAATTCCTTTTTCGAGCACCTGGGCCTGGTGGGCGGATTCCTGCTCGTGGCCTGGCTGGACCTGCAGGAGCCCACGGCATGACGACCACTTCCACCCCCGCGCAGGCGCCCGCATCGGGCAGCTTCGCGCCGCTGCGCCAGCGCCTGTTCCTGGTGCTCTGGACGGCGACCGTGATCGGCAACACCGGCAGCTTCGTGCGCGACGTGGCCAGTTCCTGGCTGATGACCGACCTGTCCCCGTCGCCGGCCGCCGTGGCCATGGTGCAGGCCGCGGCCACGCTGCCGGTGTTCCTGCTGGCCATTCCCGCCGGCGTGCTGTCCGACATCCTCGACCGGCGCAAATTCCTGATGGCCATCCAGTTCCTGCTCGCCGGCACCAGCGCCGGGCTGATGCTGCTGTCGGCGCTGGGGCTGCAGTCGGTGGCCTCGCTGGTGGCGCTGACCTTCCTCGGCGGCGTCGGCGCGGCGCTGATGGGGCCGACCTGGCAGGCCATCGTGCCCGAGCTGGTGCCCCGGCAGGACCTCAAGAGCGCGGTGGCGCTGAACTCGCTGGGCATCAACATCGCGCGCGCCGTGGGCCCGGCCCTGGGTGGCCTGGTGCTGGCGGCCATGGGCGCGGCCTTCACCTATGGCGTGGACGTGATCAGCTACGCCTTCGTGGTCGCGGCGCTGCTGTGGTGGCCGCGCCCCCAGGCCACCCAGGATGCGCTGTCCGAGCGCTTCTCCGGCGCCTTCCGCGCCGGGCTGCGCTATGCGCGCGCCAGCCGCGAGCTGCATGTGGTGCTGCTGCGGGCCTTCCTGTTCTTCCTGCTGGCCAGCTCGGTCTGGGCGCTGCTGCCGCTGGTGGCGCGCCAGCTGCTGGGCGGCGGCGCCAGCTTCTACGGCATCCTGCTGGGCGCGGTCGGCGTGGGCGCGATCGGCGGCGCCGTCGTCATGCCGCGCCTGCGCGCGCGCCTGGACGCCGACGGCCTGCTGCTGCTGGCCGCGCTGCTGACGGCGGCGGTGATGGCCTTTCTCTCGTGGGCGCCGCCGCAGTGGGCGGCGGTGGCCGCGCTGCTGGTGCTGGGCATGGCCTGGATCACGGCGCTGACCACGCTCAACGGCGTGGCCCAGGCCATCCTGCCGAACTGGGTGCGCGGGCGCTCGCTGGCGGTGTACCTCACGGTCTTCAACGGCGCGATGACGGTGGGCAGCCTGAGCTGGGGCGCCGTGGCGCAATGGACCTCGGTGCCGGCTGCGCTGCTGATCGGTGCCGCCGGGCTGGTGCTGGTCGGCCTGGTGGCGCACCGCATCAAGCTGCCCACGGGCGATGCCGACCTGGTGCCGTCCAACCACTGGCCCGAGCCGCTGACGGCCGCGCCCGTGGAGCACGACCGCGGCCCGGTGCTGATCCAGATCGAGTACCGCATCGCGCCCGAGAGCCGGGCCGACTTCCTGAAGGCGCTGGCCCGGCTCTCGTCCGAGCGGCGGCGCGACGGCGCCTACGCCTGGGGCGTGGCGGAGGATTCCTCCGACCCGGGCCTGATGCTCGAATGGTTCCAGGTCGAGTCCTGGGCCGAGCACCTGCGCCAGCACCAGCGCGTCTCCAAGGCCGATGCCGATGTGCAGGACGAGGTGCTGCGCTACCACCAGGGCGGGCAGCGGCCGGTGGTGCGGCACTTCCTGGCCTTCAACCACCCGCACGACGGGCGGGCGTAGGCCGGGTGCGGCCTGCTGGTTGGACTATGAAAAAGGGAGCTGTTAGCGCTTGATATGCATGGATTTCAGATATTTATGAATATGAAATCCATGCATATCAAGCGCTAGCAGCTATCAAAACCAAAGCGACCGCCGCCTCAGCCCCGGGCGATCAGCGCCGCCACCGCCTCGCCCACCTGCGTGGTATTGGCCGTGCCGCCCAGGTCCGGCGTGCGCGGGCCGCTCTTGAGGACCTCTTCGATGGCGGCCACGATGGCGTCGTGCGCGGCGCGGCCGGCGCCCTGGCCCTGGGTCAGGAAGTCCAGCAGCAGCGCGCCCGACCAGACCATCGCGATCGGGTTGGCGATGTTCTTGCCGTAGATGTCGGGCGCCGAGCCATGCACCGGCTCGAACAGGCTGGGGAAGGTGCGGTCGGGGTTCAGGTTGGCCGACGGCGCCAGGCCGATGGTGCCGGTGGTGGCCGGGCCCAGGTCGGAGAGGATGTCGCCGAACAGGTTGGTGGCGGCCACCACGTCAAAGCGGCCCGGCTGCAGCACGAAGCGCGCGGTCAGGATGTCGATGTGCTGCTTGTCCAGCGTCACCTCGGGGTACTGCTTGGCGACCTCTTCGGCGCGCTGGTCCCACCAGGGCATGCTGATGGCGATGCCGTTGCTCTTGGTGGCCAGGGTCACATGCTTCTTGGCGCGGCTCTGGGCCAGGTCGAAGGCGTATTTCAGCAGCCGGTTGGCGCCGTGGCGCGAGTAGACCGACTCCTGGATCACGATCTCGCGGTCCGTGCCCTCGTACATGATGCCGCCCAGCGACGTGTACTCGCCTTCGGTGTTCTCGCGCACCACGTAGTAGTCGATGTCGCCGGGCTTGCGGCCGGCCAGCGGGCAGGGCACGCCCTCGAACAGGCGCACCGGGCGCAGGTTGATGTACTGGTCGAACTCGCGGCGGAACTTGAGCAGCGAGCCCCACAGCGAGACGTGGTCGGGCACGGTGGCCGGCCAGCCCACGGCGCCGAAGAAGATCGCGTCCATGCCCGAGAGCTGGGCCTTCCAGTCGTCGGGCATCATCTGGCCGTGCGCGGCGTAGTAGTCGCAGCTGGCCCATTCGAAATGGTGGAATTCGAGCGCCAGGCCGAAGCGCTGGCTGGCGGCCTGCAGGGCGCGCAGGCCCTCGGGCATGACTTCCTTGCCGATGCCGTCGCCGGCGAGGACTGCGATTTGGTAGGTGGTGGACATGGGCGGTTTCCGTCGTTGAAAGTGCTGGGCCGTATTCTCATACCCTGCGTTTATGAAGACAATCCCGTATTTGTAGTCTGATTGTTTACGGATCGTGTTCAAAAACCTGCTGCCCGACGACCTGCGCGTCTTCCTCTCGGTGGTGCGCCGCGCCAGCTTTGCCGCGGCGGCGCAGGAGCTGGGCGCCTCGCCCGCCTATGTGAGCAAGCGCATACGCCTGCTGGAGGCCGAGCTGGGCGTGAAGCTGCTGCACCGCACCACGCGGCGCGTGGCGGTCACCGAGGACGGCGAGCGCGTGTTCGGCTGGGCGCAGCGCATCCTCGACGACATCGACCACTTGGTGCAGGACGTGAGCACCGCCGCTGGCGAGCCGCGCGGCCTGCTGCGCATGAGCAGCAGCTTCGGCTTCGGCCGCAACGTGGTGGCGCCGGCCATGTCGCAGCTGGTGGCGCGGCACCCGGGCCTGCAGGTGCGGCTCGAGGTCTTCGACCGTCTGGTCGACGTGGCGGCGGAGGGCATCGACCTGGACGTGCGCGTGGGCGACGACATCGCGCCGCACCTGATCGCCCGCAAGCTGGCCGACAACCACCGCGTGCTGTGCGCGGCGCCCGCCTACCTGCGGCGCAAGGGCCCGCCGCGCGGTATCGCCGAGCTCTCGGCGCACGACTGCCTGGTCATCAAGGAGCGCGACCACCCGTTCGGCGTCTGGAAGCTGCGCGCCGGCGCCGAGGAGCGCACGGTGAAGGTGACCGGGCCGCTGTCGGCCAACCACGGCGAGATCGCGGTGCAGTGGGCGGTGGACGGCCACGGCATCGTGCTGCGCTCGGTCTGGGACGTGGCCGCGCTGCTGCAGTCGGGGCAGCTGGTGCAGGTGCTGCCCGAGTGGCGGCAGGAGGCCAATGTCTGGGCCGTCTACCCCACGCGGCTCGACCGCTCGGCCAAGGTGCGGGCCTGCGTGGAGTTTCTGCAGGACTACTTCCGGCGGGCGATGCCTTGAGCCCCGGCAGGCTCAGGCGCGCTGCGCTTCCAGCACTTTGGTGAACAGCGATTTGCCGTCCAGGTCCTTGAGCGTGACGGTCAGGGCTTGGCTGCGGTGGTCGATGTCCACCTGGCCGAAGAACTGGTAGCCCTCGGTGGGGGCCGAGTTGTCGTAGCCCGCGCCCTTCTGGTAGACGACCTCGCCGCCGAAGGTCTTGTCCATCTCGTTCGGGCCGAAGCCGCCGGCGTTCAGCGGGCCGGAGACGAATTCCCAGAACGGGTCGAAGTCCTGGAACTGCGCGCGCTCGGGGCTGAAGTGGTGGGCCGCCGTGTAGTGCACGTCGGCGGTGAGCCAGACCACGTTCTTGATGCCCGCGTCCTTGATGCCCTTGAGCAGGCGCGCCATCTCTATCTCGCGGCCCTTGGGCGCGCCGTGGTCGCCGTTGGCCACGGCCTCCCAGCGGGCGCGGCCCTCGGCGTCCTTGCCGTCGGGCACGAAGAGGCTGATCGGCATGTCGGCGGCGATGAGCTTCCAGGTGGCGCGGCTTTGCTTCAGGCCGGCGAGCAGCCAGTCCACCTGCGGGCGGCCGAGGAACTCGGTGTCCGGGCCCTCGCTGGTCTGCAGGTTGTGGGTGTTGGGGCCGCGGTAGCTGCGCATGTCGAGCACGAAGACATCGGCCAGCGGGCCCTGCGGCAGGTGGCGGTACACGCGCTGCGACTCGGCGGCGCCGAAGGGGCGCATGGGCGCGTAGTCCATGAAGGCGCGCTGGCCGCGCGCGGCCAGCAGCTGCACGTTCTTCTCGGTGTAGCGCGCGTCGGCGGCCATGCTCTTGCTGTCGGAGTAGTTGTTGCTGACCTCGTGGTCGTCCCACTGCCAGATCTGCGCCACCTCGCTGCCCAGCGCGCGCACATTGGCGTCCATCAGGTTGTAGCGGTGGCGGCCGCGGAATTCATCCAGAGTCTCGGCCACCTTGGCGACCTCGGGCGTGACCAGGTTCTTCCACAGCGTGCCGTCCTTGAGCTTGAGCTCGGCGGGGATGGGGCCGTCGGCATAGACGGTGTCGCCGCTGTGCAGGAAGACGTCCGGATTGGTCTTGCGCATGGCCTCATAGATGCGCATGCCGCCGAAGGCCTCGTTGATGCCGAAGCCCTGGCCGGCGGTGTCGCCGCTCCACACCAGGCGCAGCGGGCGCGTGGCCGGCCCGCCGCTGGCCTCGGGCGTGCGGAAGTGGCCCTGCACCGCGGGCGAGCGCACGTTGGCGCTGGCCAGGTCTTCGAGCACCACGCGGTAGAAGATGTCCTGCCCGGCGGGCAGGCCCTGCAGGTCGATGCGGCCGGTGCCGTCGCTGGCGGCCAGCAGATCGGGGCCGCGCAATTTGGTGGCGTTGGCGAAGCTGGCGGTGGTGGACCATTCCAGCCACAGGCGCGCATCGCGGCTGGCGCGGGCCCAGACGATGGCGCGGTCGGCCAGCACGTCGCCGCTCTGCACGCCCGAGGGCAGCAGCGGGCGGGCGGCGTCGCGGGTGATGGCGGCGGGCGCGGCCTGCGCGCGCAGCACGGCGGGCAGCAAGCCGGCGCCGGCCACGGCGGTGGAAGAAAGCAGGAAGCGGCGGCGTGGGAGCAGGGACATGGTGTGGTGGGGTGCGGGACGGAACGAATCCGCAAGGCTAGCCCGCACGGATGACAGCACCGTGAATGGACCGGGACCGGCCCTAGCCTTGCCGCGCATACCGGCTGGGCGTCTGCCCCACGCGCCGGCTGAAGGCCACGCTGAAGGTGCTGGCGCAGGCGTAGCCCACGCGCTCGGCGACCTCGGCCACGGGCCGCTGGCCGTGGCGCAGGAGCTGCTTGGCGATCTCCATGCGCCAGGCCAGCAGGTACTCCATGGGCGCCATGCCCACCGTGCGGGTGAAGCGGTCGTAGAAGGCAGAGCGGGACAGCGCGGCCGCCTCCGCCAGTTCCGCCACGGTCCAGGCCCGGTCCACGTGCGCATGCATCTGCTGGAGCGCCGCTGCCAGCCGGGCATCGCCCAGGCCGCGCAGCAGGCCCGGGGGCGCGCTGCCGGCCGTCGTGGAGCGCAGCGCCTCGATGAGCAGCATGCCGGCCAGCCGCGAAAGCATGTAGTCGCAGCCGGGCTGCTGGCCGGCGTACTCGTCGCCGACCATCTGCACCAGCTGTGCCAGGCGTGCCGAACCCCGCACGTGGACCACCGGCGGCAGCAAGGACACGAGGAGGCCGGGGTCGGCGCGGTCGAACATGAAGGCGCCGCCCAGCGAGCGCATGTCCGGCGCGCCCGTCGGGTCGCCGTGGCGCCGCTCGCCCTGGCCGCCGGGCATCTGCTTCGGATCGATGAAGACGGGCGGCGCAGGCGCGAAGCTGGAGAGCGTGAAGGGCGGCGTGGCCGGCAGCAGGACGAAGTCGCCCTCGCCGAGGGTGATCGGCGCGTGCCCGTCGACGGCAAGCAGGCAGCTGCCCTCCAGCAGGATGCAGAAGCCGGGGTGGCCGTACTCGGCATAGCGCACGGCCCAGTCGCCCTTGCCGCTGATGACGTTGGCCAGGACGGCGCGCGGCTGCAGCAGCGCGACGACTTCGGTGAGGGGATCGCTCATGGCGCCAGTCTGGACGATTTCAAAAATATAAAGGACGATTCAGCGTAGATCATCCGGCCATCGTGCCATATCGTTCACTCCACCTCAACCAACCCCCTCAGGAGTGAACCCATGAAGACCGTCCTCATCACTGGCTGCTCGTCCGGCTACGGCCTCGAAACCGCACGCCATTTCCACGCGCAAGGCTGGAACGTCATCGCCACCATGCGCCAGCCGCGCGAGGGACTGCTGCCCGCCTCGGACCGGATGCGGCTGCTGGCGCTGGACGTCACCCAGCCCGCGAGCATCGCCGCCGCCGTCGAGGCCGCGGGCGCCATCGACGTGCTGGTCAACAACGCCGGCATCGGCGTCGTCGGGGCCTTCGAGGCCACGCCACTGGCCACGGCCCGCGAGGTGTTCGACACCAACACCTTTGGCGTCATGGCGATGATGCAGGCGGTGATTCCCCGCTTCCGCGAGCGCAGGGCCGGCGTGATCGTGAACGTGACCTCCAGCGTGGCCCTCGCCGCCATGCCGCTGGCCGGCGTGTACACGGCCAGCAAGACGGCCGTCGAGGGGCTCACGGGCTCGGTGGCCTTCGAGCTGGCGGCCTTCGGCATCCGCGTCAAGCTGGTCGAGCCCGGCTACGCGCCCACCACCCGCTTCACCGAGAACGGCGGCGCCCGCATGCAGGGCCTGATCCCCGAGGCTTACCGGCCTTTCGCGCAGCCCATCTTCGAAGCATTTGCCAAGCCGGCGGCGGTGACGACCGAGGCCGACGTGGCCGAGGCGGTATGGCAGGCCGCGCACGATGCCTCGCCGCGCCTGCGCTTTGCGGCGGGGGCGGATGCCGTGGCGCTGGCCCGGGCCCATCCAGACGCGGCCATGCCTGCATGAGGCGGCCCCGGGCACAACGAAAAAGGCCCGCATCCGGGCGGATGCGGGCCTGGCATGGCGGGGGAGGGGATCAGGGCTTGGCTTCGTAGACGCGCTCGCCGCCCACCCAGGTCTGCAGCACCTGGGTCTTCCACAGATCGGCCGCGGGGATCTTGAAGATGTCGCGGTCAACCACGACGAAGTCGGCCCACTTGCCGGCCTCCAGCGAGCCCAGGGTCTTCTCCTGGTGCTGCGAGTAGGCGGCGTCCAGCGTGAAGGCGCGGAAGGCCTGCAGCAGGGTCATGGCCTCCTCGGGGTGCCAGCCGTTGATGGGCTTGCCCTCGTGGTCGGTGCGGGTCACGGCCGAGTGCAGGCCGAAGAAGGGGTTGGCCGATTCCACCGGGAAGTCCGAGCCGCCGGCGATCACCGTGCCCTGCTTGAGCAGGGTCTGCCAGGCGTAGGCGCCCTTGATGCGCTCCTTGCCGACGCGGTCCTCGGCCATGTTCATGTCGCTGGTGGCGTGCGTGGGCTGCATCGAGGCGATCAGGTCCAGCTGCTTGAAGCGCGGGATGTCCGGCAGCGCGATGACCTGCGCGTGCTCGACGCGGTTGCGCAGCTTGCGGCCGCCGTCCACGGCCTTGAACGCAGCCTCCATGCCGTCCAGCACCTGGTGGTTGGCGGCGTCGCCGATGGCGTGCACGTTCACCTGGTAGCCGGCCTTCAGCGCCTTGGTGGCATTGGCCTGGAACACGGCGTCGCTCATGAACAGCAGGCCGCTGTGGCTGTGGTCGTCCGAGTAGGGCGACATCAGCGCCGCGCCGCGGCTGCCCAGGGCGCCGTCGCCGTACATCTTGACGGCGCGCAGCGAGTAGCGGTCGTTGCCGTAGCCCACCAGCGGGCCCTTGGCCGAGAGCTTGTCGTAGTCTTCGGCCATGTCCTTGATCATGCCGTAGATGCGCACCTTGAGCTTGCCCTGGTCGGCGAACTCGCGGTAGATGCGGTCGTCGTCCACCACCACGCCGGCATCGCCGGCGCCGGTCAGGCCCAGCGCGCTCAGGTGCGAGACGGCGGCGGCCAGCGCGCGGCGGCGGTCGTCGTCGTTGTAGGGCGGCACCACGGCATTGGCCAGGGCCTGGGCCTTGTCCACCAGCACGCCGGTGGGGTTGCCGTCGGCGTCGCGCTCGATGCGGCCGCCCGCCGGGTCCTTGGTGTCCTTGGTGATGCCGGCCAGCTGCAGCGCCTTGGTGTTGAGCCAGGCGGCGTGGCCGTCCACGCGGATCAGGCGCACCGGGCGGTCGGCCACGGCGGCGTCCAGCTCGGCGGCGGTGGGAAAGCGGCCCAGCTTCCAGTTCACCTGGTTCCAGCCATGGCCCAGCAGCCAGGCGCGCTGCGGGTTCTTCTCGGCGTAGGCGCGGATATTGGCCTGCGCCTCGGCCAGGGTCTTGGTGCCCGACAGCGAGATCTCCGAGGTCTTGAAGCCAAGGCGGAACACATGGCCGTGCACGTCGATCAGGCCGGGCAGCAGGGTGCGGCCGCCGCCGTCCACGCGCTGGGCCTGCGGGTACTTCTGGGCCAGGGCCTTGGCGTCGCCGGTGGCCAGCACCTTGCCTTCATCGAACACCAGGCCGCTGAATTGCGCGAGCTGGTTGTTCTGCAGCGTGTAGCCGTTCACGGCCTCGACCAGCACGGGCGCCGCCTGGGCAGCGCCGGCGGCAGCGGCGGCGGCAGCGGCGGCCACGGCCAGTGCCAGCAGGTGCCTGGAAAAAGTCTTCATGGGATGTCTCCGGTGAATGGGGAAGGCGCGGAAGCTACCACGTTTCGGGCCCACCGGGCCGAAACGGCTGCAGCGTCGGCGACTGCCGTCGATTACTTTCTGAATTCAGCAAGTAAACATTGATATTTCACTATTTGACGAAGAAAGATTCGCGCCCACAATCCATTCCAGATGCAGTGCGGCCCTTGCCGCGCCTACCTCTTCCAAGGAGATCACCATGAGCTTTGTGCAGATCGACGATTCCACCGCCGCCGTGCGCCAGGATGCCGCGTGGCTGGATGCCCACTGGATGCCGTTCACCGGCAACCGCGACTTCAAGGCCAACCCGCGCATGATCGTCGGCGGCCAGGGCGCCTACTACACCGATGGCGAAGGCCGCAAGATCTTCGACGGCCTGTCGGGCCTGTGGTGCTCCGGCATCGGCCACGGCCGCCGCGAGGTGACCGAGGCGGTGAGCAAGGCCATCGCCACGCTCGACTACGCGCCGGCCTTCCAGTTCGGCCACCCCGCGTCGTTCGCGCTGGCCAACAAGATCAAGGACCTGACGCCCGCCGGCCTCGACTACGTGTTCTTCACCGGTTCGGGCTCCGAGGCCGCCGACACCGCGCTCAAGATGGCCCGCGCCTACTGGCGCGCCAAGGGCCAGGGCACGAAGACGCGCCTGATCGGCCGCGAGAAGGGCTACCACGGCGTGAACTACGGTGGCATCTCGGTCGGCGGTATCGTGGGCAACCGCAAGCTGTTCGGCCAGGGCGTGGAGGCGGACCACATTCCCCACACCCAGCCGCCGGCCGGCACCTTCCAGAAGGGCATGGCCGAGGACGGCGGCCGCGCGTTGGCTGACAAGCTGCTCGACGTGATCGCGCTGCACGACGCGAGCAACATCGCTGCGGTGATCGTCGAGCCCTTCTCGGGCTCGGCCGGCGTGGTGATTCCCCCGAAGGGCTACCTGGAGCGCATCCGCGAGATCTGCACGCAGAACAACATCCTGCTGATTTTTGACGAGGTCATCACCGGCTTTGGCCGCTGCGGCACCTGGACCGGGGCGGAGGCCTTCGGCGTTACGCCCGACATCCTGAACTTCGCCAAGCAGGTGACCAATGGCGCCCAGCCCCTGGGCGGCGTGATCGCCACCAAGGAGATCTACGACACCTTCATGGCGCAGGGCGGCCCCGAGTACATGCTGGAGTTCCCGCACGGCTACACCTACTCGGCCCACCCCGTGGCCTGCGCGGCGGGCAACGCGGTGCTCGACATCCTGCAGAAGGAAGACATGCCCGGCCGCGTGAAGGCGCTGGCTCCCTACTTCGAGAACGCCGTGCACGGCCTGAAAGGCGCCAAGCACGTGGCAGACATCCGCAACTATGGCCTGGCCGCCGGCATCACCATTGCCGCCCTGCCCGGCGAGCCCGCCAAGCGCCCCTACGAAATCGCCATGAAGTGCTGGGAGAAGGGCTTCTACGTGCGCTACGGCGGCGACACCATCCAGCTCGCGCCCCCGTTCATCAGCACCCAGGCCGAGATCGACCGCCTGGTCAGCGCCCTGGGCGATGCCCTGCACGAAACCGTTTGAACTCCTGTTTTGATAGCTGTTAGCGCTTGATGGATAAGCGCTAGAGCCCGTTTTAGCTTAGAACATCATGCACCACGACAAGAACGTCACCACCACCGTCGGCCACCTGATCGATGGCAAGCTTGTTGCCGACACCGAGCGCACGCAGCCCGTGTTCAATCCCGCCACCGGCCAATCGACCACCAGCGTGGCGCTGGCGAGCCAGGCCACGGTGGAAGCCGCCATCGCTTCGGCCGAGGCCGCCTTTCCCGCTTGGCGCAACACGCCGCCGCTGAAGCGCGCCCGCGTTTTAGCCAAGCTGAAAGTACTGCTCGAAGAAAACGCCGACAAGATCGCCGCGATGATCACC
>JBLZYV010000075.1:0-21286 GCA_050282565.1 Comamonas sp. | reverse complement strand
CGGCGGCGGCGGCGGCGGCGGCGGCGGCGGCGGCGGCGGCGGCGGCGGCGGCGGCGGCGGCGGCGGTGGCGGCGGTGGCGGCGGTGGTGGTGGCGGCGGTGGTGGCGGCGGTGGTGGTGTCGGGCCGCAGCCATTGGTCGATTGGCCTACGCCGCATCCCCCTTGCCCGTTGTTGCCGCTATTGCCCGGCGTGTCAGCCACCGCCAGGGAGGCTGCCGCAGCGGTTGCCGCGAACATGGCGGCAATGCGGACTTTTTTGCTGATGAACATTTCTTGTCCTTTCTGGCCGGCCAAGCCATCCCGCGGCGCAATCCGTGCGCCACGGGGCTGGTGGATACAGCCTGTTCATGACTTCCATCTCCCGCCAGAGAAGCCATTGCCAAAGCCTGCGCCCTCCCGCGAGGCCGCCGGACAGCTGTCAGGCATCTTCTGTGTTCAGCGAGGAATGGACGCGAATCACCCTGGAGCCCTCTGTCCATTGCATCCGGACGCCCTCCTTCTCAAACCGGGCTTGGCGGCACGCATGCCTGCGTCGCCCAACGCTGGAAAAGCACAGCCCCGGCCGGTCGAGGAATCGATCGGCAGTCTTGTCGAACGGGGTGGAAAAGCACTGGCCACAGTGCTTGTGGATCAGGAGCGCAAAAGGCCCGGGTCACGCGTCAATGCCAACGCGCGTAGCGCTGATCTGCGGCAGCTCACCCATTCAGGAGGTGGTGCCGCAGGTCCTGTCTATCCATGCATGAATACCAGCCCCTTGCCGAACACCGAGCGCACCGGAAGCGGCATGCCGGTGGCATCCAGGGTCTTATGTCGCAGCCGCGTCAACAGCGACTCGATGCGGTGGAAACCGCCTTCTGCTTTCTCGCAGCCCATCGCATGCGTCAGCTCGCTCTTGTTCACCAGCGCCCCGTGGGCGCCGAACAGGCTCTGCAGCAATTCAAGCTCGCGGCTGGTCAGCATCACCAGGCGCTGGTTGGGCGCCATCAGCCAGGGGCCGTCGACATTCAGGCTCCATGCCACCGGCTCCTGCCCGTGCAGGTAGCGCAGCAGGGTGCGCGCGCCGGCCGCCAGTTCACCGGCGTTCGCCGGCTTGGCGAAATACTGCAATGCGCCGGCATCGAGCACGGCCATGCGGCCTTGCGCGTCGGCATCCTCCGGCCCCAGCACGGCGACTGCCACGCCCTCGGCCGCGAGTTCATGCACGGTGGCCAGCGCGTCGTCGCCCAGCAGCCCCATGTCGACCACGGCCAAGTCAGCCGGTTCGCTGCGCATCTGCAGAAAGAAGGCCTGCGGTGCCTCGGCACCCCAGTTGCGGACGCGCGAATCCTGCAGGTAGCGGCACACGCCGGCACGCATATCATCGTCTTCCACCAGCACGGCGACAGTGCGTTCCGCCTTGGAAGCAAGCATGTCTTTCATGATGGGCAACCCGTGGCTCCAAGCTAGGTCTCGATGCGACTGGGTCCGCGCTTGCCGCGCCTTCCGGCCCGTGGCGGCCAGTCACCTGCATCACTTCAATCGGCGAGGATTTCGTCCGTTTTTTGCAACAGCAAAACAGAAACCAATTGCAAGTTTTGTAGATGTAATTGTTCCGCGCGCGGCCATATCGTGAAATAGCTCAGATGTACCAATTTCACATTTGAATGACGATCAGGCGCGTGGAGCCAGGCCAAGCTGGCGGTGCATCAGCCGCCCCAGCTCGCGGTAGGCCTCGTCGATGGCGGGCGTGAACGGCATGCCGCAGCTCAGCCGCAGGAAGTGGTCGTAGTGCCCGGTGTTGGAGAACATGTCGCCCGGCGCCACGCGAATGCCCAGCGCCAGCGCATCGCCATACAGCCGGGCCGCGCTGATGGGCTCGGGCAACTCGATCCAGATGCTCAGGCCGCCGGCCGGCAGGCTCAGGCGCGAGCCGATCGGAAAGTAGCGCGCCACCGCGTGCGCCGCCTGCTGGCGCTGCACGCGCAACTGCTGGCGCAGCCGCGCCAGGTGCCGCATGTAGGTGGGCGTGCCCACGGTGCGCGCGCCCAGCAGCTGCGGCCAGGTGGGCATGTTGCGCGAGCGCGAGAACTTGATCATCTGCACGCGCTCGTGCCAGCGCCCGGCGTTCATCCAGCCCAGGCGCAGGCCGGGCGCGAAGCTCTTGCTGAGCGAGGCGCAGTAGATCACCGTACCGTCCGTGTCCCAGGCCTTGCAGGGGCGCATCACCGTGTCGGTCTCGACGAATTCGCGGTAGATGTCGTCCTCGATCAGGGCCACGCCGTGGGCGCTGCACAGCGCCACGATGCGCGCCTTGTGGCTGTCGGGCATGGTGGCGCCCTGCGGCATCTGCAGGTGCGGCACCACCACCACGGCCTTGATCCGGGGCTGGGTGCGCAGCGCCAGCTCCAGTGCCTCCAGCGACATGCCGGTGTGCGGGCTGGACGGGATCTCCAGCGCCTGCAGCCCTCGCGCCTCCACCGACTGCACGATGCCGTAGAAGGTGGGCGACTCGATGGCGACCAGATCGCCGGGCTGCGTCAGCGCATCGAGCGCGAGGTTCACCGCCTCGGAGTTGCCCAGCGTCGCGCCGATCTCCATCGGCGCGATCCGCAGGCCGAAGGTCAGCGCATAGCGCGCCATGGCCTCCTGGAAGTCGGGATGGGTGAAGGGCGCCGACGGCCCATAGACCAGCACATCCGGCTGCTCGCGCAGCAGGGCCACGGCCTGGCGGTTGAGGAAGCCGGCGTCAAACAGCTCGGGCGCCGGCATGGCGCTGCCCAGGTCGGCCCGCAGGCGGCCCGCCAGTCGGGCGCGGTTCAGGTAGTCGGCAATGCGTCCGCCGATCCCCTCGAACGGCGATGCGGCGGCATCGAAGGGCTCCAGCCGCTCGGGCTCGCGTGCGGCCGGCAGCAGCGGCTGCGGCGCGCAGACGAAGTAGCCGACCCGGGGCCGGGCCTCGATCAGCCCTCGCGACTCCAGCTCGCGCAGCACCTGCAGCGCCGTGGTGTGGCTGACGCGGTGCAGGCGCCGGATCTCGCGCACCGACGGCATGCGCGCGCCCACGCCCAGCGCCTGCTGCGCGATGGCCTGCTCGAAATGCGCGGCAATGCGCTCGTACAGGAAGGCGTCGCCGGCCGCAGGGGCGTCAAGCAGGCTTTCGTCGGTCTGGGACATGGTGTGGTTTCGGGCTCCGAGCCGCGGTATCGTCGGCTTTTTTCGCCGACCAGAACAGATACAGATGCCGCGATTTTGGACCAGAACAGAAGCGGCTCGGATGCACTGTTCCGCACCACAAGGGACCTGCCTGTGCCTGTTGCGCAGCGGCGCGATTTTTTACGCTGGAGGCCTTCATTTTGAAAGCGCCGCCATGATCCGCACCAGCCTCCCCTCCCTGTCCACCCCCTTCCCGCCAAGCGCCGCCAGCGCCATCCAGGAGCGGATCACGGCGCTGCAGATCGCGCCCGGCCAGGGGCTGTGGTGCTACCTGGAAACCGGCAGCACGCTGCACTGCACCGCCGGCCAGGTACGGATCAGTTCCCCCTGGACCTGCGCCCTGCGCCTGGCCGAGGGCGACGCACCGCACTGCAACGGCGCCCATGCGGGCTGGTACTGGCTGGAGGCGGACGGGGCCGAAACCGCGCAACTGCAGTTGGCCGAACGCCGCGGCGCCGGCTGGCGCAGTGCATGGCAAGCCGTGGCCCGCTGGCTGGGCTGGCTGGATTGATGCAGAAGCTACTTATTTGATAGCAATCAGCGCTCATCCATAAAGCGCTGGAGAGCATTTTCATCAATATTTTGTTTAATCGTGATGGTGCCCGTCGGCATGGACCGAGCCGTGCGGCTGCTTCAGCACCTGGACCGTGATGCCGTTGGGCAGCACCATGTCGCCCGGCTGCATGCCGGGGCGGCATTCGCCCAGCCACCGGGCCTCGAAACGCCGGGCTTCCGGCGGCGGCCCGCCTGCCGCACGCTCCGGAAGCACCTCATAGCTGCCCTCGTAGCGCGCCTGCAGGTCGCCCGACAGCTCCATCTGCAGGTTCAGGCGCCGGCCATGCACCGCGCACTGGTTCTCGATCCGGTAGCGCCGGCCCTGGCGGTGCACCGTGGGCGCACCGCAGTGCTCCTGGCCGGGCACGATGGACAGCAGGACCTGCGCATCGCTGGCCCGGTCCGTGCATTGCTGCACCGTGACCGGGCGCGACGCCGCGCCCTGTCCGCCCACGATAGCCACCTCCCACAGCCCCGGCTTGCGCGCTGGCATCGGCTGCGCGGCGGCGCAGGACAGCGCCCAGGCCGCCAGCGCGCACATTCCCAATTTCTTCATTGCGTGCCTTGTCGTGAAGACGCAGAGGCCGTACAGCGGTGCGGCCTCCTGCTTGCTGCGGTCAATCAGCCGGCGTTGCGGCCGGCGCGGCGCACGGCCAGCAGCCCCAGGGCGGCCAGCAGGCCCGCCATCAGCAACTGGCCCCACTGCGTCAACGTAGGCACAGGGGTTGGGGCGGCAGCAACGCCAATCGTCACGTCCTTGGTCGCAGTGCTGGAACCGCCGGTGCCGGTCGCCGTCGAGGTGCCCGTCTGGCCCGGCGTGCCGCTGACCTGGCAGGTCACCGCCTGGCCTTCGGGAATCGTGCCGGGCGAAGTCCAGGCCGCGCTGGCCGGGCTGATGGTGCAGGCGCCCAGGGCCACGCCGGGCGGCAGGCCCGTGGCCGTGCAGGCAGCGCTCGCCGCATCGGCGCTGCCGATGTTCTGGCAGGTGAAGCTGCCGCTGTAGGGCTGGTTCACGGTGCCGGTGGGCGGCAGGCCGCCCAGGTCGATGACCACGTTCGGCGCGCCAGCGACGTCGATCTGCTTTTGCGCCGCGTTGTTACCCATATTGGAATCACCGGTGGCGCCGGCGCTGCCATTGACGATCACCGGCCCCTTGTGGTTGGCCGGCGTGCCGGTCACCGCGCAGGTCACGGTCTCGTTCAGCGCAATCGCATTGCCGGGCACCCAGGCGGCATTGCCGGGGCTGATGGTGCATGCGCCCTGGGTCAGGCCGGAGGGCAGGTTGGCCACCGCGCAGCTGGTGCCTGCCACCGCAGCGGCGGTGCCGATGTTGGTGCAGCTGAAGCTGCCGCTGTAGGGCTGCCCCACCGTCGCCGTAGTCGGCAGGTTGGCCAGATCGACCAGCACATCGGGCACGGGCGCCAGTTCCTGCTGGTTGTTGCCGGGATCGCCGTCGTTGTCCCCGCCCGTCGTCACCTTGGGTGGATTGGCCGGCGTGGTGGTCGGGGTGCCGGTGACTGGACAGGTCACGGTCGCGGCGGCAGGTACCGCGCTGCCCTGGTTCCAGTTGAGGGCCGGGGTGGGCGGGGAGATCGTGCACTGCCCCACCGTCACGCCCGCTGGCAGCCCCGTGGCGGCGCAGCTGGCATTCTGGGCCGCCGTCGAGCCCTGGTTGGTGCACGAGAAGGCGGCGCCGGCCGGGTACGGCGTGCCCACCACGCCGCCGCCAGGCGGCAGCTGGGACACATCGGGCACCATGTCGGCCAGCAGATTGGTCTTGACCAGCGGCCCCAGCAGCGAGGGCACGCCCGTGCCGGCGATGGGATAGGTGCCGTTGTTGAGCAGGTCGGCCGCCGTATCCGCCGGCACACGCACCGTCATGGTGAAGGTGCCCGACTCGCCCGGCTGCAGCGTGCCGATGCTGCAAGCCGCCGGGCTGGTGCTGCCCACACCGCCGGCCGGTGCCGTGCATGCGCCGCCGCCAAAGCTGGGCTGGGTGATGCCGACAAAGCTGGTGTCCTTGGGCGTGGAATCGGTGGTCTGCGGCATGGCGGGGTTGACCGTCACATTGCTCACCGCGGCATTGCCGTTGTTCTTGTAGGTATAGGTATAGGTGACGTCGGTGGTGCCATCCGGGTTGGTATGGCGATTCACCGCGGCCGGCCCTTCGGCAGTCACCCACAGGCTCGCGCCCTGCACGTTGCCATTGCCGCTGCGCACATTGTTCAGGTAGACGGCGCCCGCATGCCCGCTCGGCCCGCAGCCCGCCGCGATCACCTTGACCGTGACCGTATCGCCCAAGGCCACCAGGCCCGGATCCAGCGGAATGTCGAAAGCCTGCCAGTCGGTGTACTTGATGCCCCCCACCGCCACCCACGGCACGCCAGCCTGGTTGGCGAAGTTGAAGGTATGGAACAGGCTGGTGCCGTCCGCCTTGGTGATCTCGATGAAGAAATAAGGCTGCTCGTCGGACTGGTGGCCCGGGTCCTCCAGCACCGGCGCGGCCGTGAAGCGAATATGCACCTTGCCGTCGGCGTCGATATCGCCATTGGCCACCACGATGCTCTGTTCGATGGCACTGGCCCGGTTGTTCTTGCCGTTGGCGTTGACTGCCGTATGCACCCGCGCCACCTTGTCGCTCCAGGCCAGGGCACCACCCGTCAGCGACTCGCTGCCCGCGCCCAGGACGGCCGAGCGGATGTTGGCCGCATTCGGCGTCAGGCCCAGATCGCTCTCCGTCGTGGGCGGGAAGCTGGGGATGGCGCCCGGTATGGTGTAGCCCTTCTGCGTCCAGCCGCTGAAATCCGGCGTGGCCTCAAAGCCGCCGTTGACGAAATCCGCGTGCGCCGCCGCGGCCAGCAGCAAGCCGCCCCCCGCTACCGCCAGCGTGGCCCCCCAAGGCCGCCATGCATCCCTCCGGATCGATGTCGAATGTGTCAATTGGTTTCTCCTCTGGTGGGAGCGTGCAGGGACGCTCCGATTGCAAAAACAAGCACAAAAAATGGCACGACCACAGTCCAGCTATGGCTGCTCTTGTTTTTGATTCTTCCCGGCAGCAAGAGAACGCGTCATAGGCGACAACGCACAATTACTCACACTTATTTAAAAATGAGACGAATAAATTTTAAAAATTGATAGCCGATGATTTACCCGGCGATGGCTGGGAGCGGCATGCCCGTCACCCGAAGCCACTCCCTCGGGCAATACGGCCCACGCCGGCGGCTCCGCGTCGCGCACGGACAAGTTACGAGGCCATGGCGGCACGCAAAGGCCCGCCCCCACCTGGGGGACGGGCCGGCGCCGCGCTCAGACGATGAAGACCAGGCCTTTGCCAAAGACCGCCCGGATGGGCAGCGCCATGCCAGTGGCCTGCAGGGTCTTGCGCCGCAGCCGGGTCAGCTGCGACTCGATGCGGTGAAAGCCGTCTTCCACATGGCCGTAGCCCATGGTTTCCAGCAAGTCCTGCTTGCTGACCAGCCCGCCGTTGGCAGACACCAGGCGGTTGACCAGCTCCAGCTCGCGGCTGGTCAACGGCACCGCACTCTGGTTGGGCGCTACCAGGCGCACGGCATGCAGGTCGAGGCGCCAGGACAGTATTTCCGGCCCCCGCGAAGCCTGCTTGGAACCCTGCGCCAGCACATGGCGCAGCTGCGAACGGATGCCCGCCACCAGCTCGTGCAGGTCCGCCGGCTTGACGAAATACTGCAGGGCGCCGGCATTCAGCCCGGCGATCCGGCTTTCCAGGTCGCCGCGCGCCGTCAGCACGACCACCGGCACGCTCTGCGCCGCCAGGCGCTGGATCAGGCTCAGCCCGTCCTCGCCGGGCAGGCCCAGGTCCACCACCACCAGGTCGGCCTTTTGCCGCAGCAAGCCCACATAGAAGTCCTCCGCGGACTCCGCACCCCAGGTCTGGAACCCCGATTTTTGTAAGAAACTGCAAACATTCAGTCGGATGTCTTCATCATCTTCGACAACAGCAATGGTGAGCTCGGCGTAAGTTAAGGCTTGTTGCATCATGGAAGCTGGCATTTGTCACATTCTTGCCAAGTACGCGAGATGGAACCATGCACGAAAACACACAAATTATTACAAAAACCAATAAGTCACAATTAATTACAATCGCCGGCTTTCTGGCGTGGATGGTCGCGCTGCTGGGCCTGATTGCCGCCTTCATCCTGAGTCCCACCCTGTTTTCCCAGCCTTTCACCGGCATGCGGCTGGGGCCGGACCTGCCGCTGCACGTCCTGGCAGACCCGGAGGGCCGGCTCACGATCGACGACGTGGCCGCGCTGCCGAACTCGGCGTTTGCAGAGCAGCGCGCCAGCTTCAACCAGGGCTATACCCACACCGTGTACTGGCTCAGGCTGGCGCCGCCGCCGCTGGAGCCACGCAGCGCCGCGGCGCCCGCCGACCCGCTGTGGCTGGAAGTGCTGCCCAGCTACCTCGACCGGGTCACGCTCTACCAGCCCGGCGACAGCGGCTGGCAGGCGCAGAGCAGCGGCGACACCGTCGCCATGGAACAACGTGTGCATGTGCGCCAGCTGGTGTTTCCGCTGCAGGCCGGCAAGCCGCTGGTGCTGCGCATCCAGAGCCAGAGTTCCATGCAGGTCTACGGCACGGTGTGGCGCAGTTCGGAGCTGATGGCGCGCCTGTCGAGCAGCGAATGGTCATCCGGCGTGCACCTGGGCATTGGGCTGGTGCTGGCCCTGCTGATCGCCGGCGCCGCGCTGGCCCTGCGCATGCGCAGCATGACCGCGCTGGCGCTGATGTCGATGGTGTTCCTGCTGCAGACCGCGATCACGCGCGGCTACCCGCAGGTCTGGCTGCCGGCGCCCTTGGCGCGCTGGAACGATGTGGCCGCGTCCATCGGCACCTTCATCCTCCCGGCGACCTTCGCCTGGCAGACGCGCGAACTGCTGACGCGAGGCACCGCCTGGCGGCGCCTCGACCGGTTGCTGCTCGCGTTGACCGCGCTGCCGCTGCTGGCCCTGGCCAGCATCCCGCTGGGCCGCTTCACCCAATGGGCGGCGCTGGGCCCCAGCATGCCCTGGCTGGTCAGCCTGCTAGGCGTCGCCGTGACCTGGACCGAGCTGCGGCGCAAAGGCCCGTCGCTCGTCGGCTTCCTCACGGCCACGCCCTACAGCCTGCACGCGCTGCTGGGCTTCCATGTGGCCGCGGCCTATGCGGGCCTGGTGACCCTGCCGGCCGAGGCCGGGCTGTTCTGGCAGCTCGAAGCCCTGCTGCTCAACATCATGGTGGCCGTGGCGGTGGGCGCGAGCCTGGTGCAGCGCTTCCAGGACTCCCGGCAGCGCCAGGCGCAGCTGGTGCGCTCGCTGGAAAAATCCGAGCACAGCCTGGAGGAGCGCGTGCGCCAGCGCACCGACGAGCTGCTGCACGCCCAGAATGCCCTGCAGGCCGCGCTGCACAGCGAAAGGGAGATGCGGCTGGAGCAGCGCCAGTTCTTCAACATGGTGAACCATGAGTTCCGCACCCCGCTCGCCGTGGTGGACAGCGCCGCCACCGAGCAGCAGAGCTTTCCCAGCGCCGACCTCGCTGCGCAGCAGGAGCGGGCCGCGCAGATCCGCCGCGCCTGCCGGCGCCTGACGGCCCTGGTGGACAACTGCCTGGTCAGCGACCGCCTGGACACCACGGCCTTCAAGCTGCAACGGGACTGGACGCCGGTGCACGAGCTGGTGGCCGATGCGGCCCAGCTGGTGCACTGGTCGCGCCGGCACCAGTTGGCGCTCGACATCGATCCCCGGCTGGACGAATGGGACTGCGACCCCACGCTGGTGCGCATCGCGCTGTCCAACCTGGTGGACAACGCCGTCAAGTACGCCCGAGAGGGCGAGATCGCCGTGGCGGCGCGGCTGGATCCGCAGGGCTGCCTGCAGCTCTCGGTCAGCGATGCCGGCCCCGGCCTGCCGCCCGAGGCAGCCGAGCGCATCTTCGAGCGCTACGAACGCGGCGAACGCACCGACCAGACCCGCGGCTTCGGCCTGGGCCTGTGGGTAGCGCGGCGCATCGCCCGGCTGCATGGCGGCGACGTGCACGCCGCCGCATCGGTGCAGGGCGGCACCCGCTTCACGCTGACGCTGCCCGTGCCTGCCGGCAATGGGCATATATACAATGGATTTATATAAAAACAGCCTCTAGCGCTTATTCATCAAGCGCTAGCAGCTATCATTTTTATATTCAAACCTGGCGCGTCCACACCGCGGCGAAGAAGCCGTCGGTCTGGTGCTGGTGCGGCCACAGGCGCAGGTACTGCGTGCCGGTGTCGCCGCCGCTGCACAGGCTGGCGGCCTGCTCCACCTTCAGGGCCGTCAGCAGTTCGCCGGCGTCGGCCGGGATGAAGTCGCGGTGCGCCGCGCCAAAGGCCTCGGCAATCGCCTCGTTCTCGGCCGGCAGCACGCTGCAGGTCGCATAGACCAGGCGCCCGCCCGGCTTGACCATGCGCGCGGCGCTGGCCAGGATCGCGGTCTGCTTGGCCGTCAGCTCCTCGATGGCCTGCGGGCTCTGGCGCCACTTCAGGTCGGGGTTGCGGCGCAGCGTGCCCAGGCCCGAGCACGGGGCATCGACCAGCACGCGGTCCATCTTGCCGGCCAGGCGCTTGATGCGCTCGTCGCGCTCGTGCGCGATGGCAGCTGGATGCACGTTCGACAGGCCGCTACGCGCCAGCCGGGGCTTGAGCGCCTCCAGCCGGTGCCCCGACACGTCAAACGCATACAGGCGCCCGGTGCTCCGCATGGCCGCGCCGATGGCCAGCGTCTTGCCGCCGGCGCCGGCGCAAAAATCCGTCACCATCTCGCCGCGCTTGGCATCGAGCAGCAGCGCCAGCAGTTGCGAACCCTCGTCCTGCACTTCGATCGCGCCGCTGGTGAAGGCGTCGAGGCGCGACAGCTGCGGCTTGCCCTCCACGCGCAGGCCCCAGGGCGAGTACGGCGTGGGCTCGGCGGCGATCTTGGCCTCGCGCAGCGTCTTTTCCAGGTCGGCGCGCTTGCCCTTGAGCTGGTTGACGCGCAGATCCAGCGGCGCGGTCTCCAGCATGCTGGCGGCCAGCTGGTCGAACTCGGCGGCATCGGCCATCTGCGCCTTGAGCGGCGCGACCAGCCAGTCGGGCAGGTTGTGGCGGTGGTGGGGCATCAGCTCGGCCAGCGGCACGGCGTCGCAGTCGTCCAGCCAATGGCGCTCAGTCTCGTTCAGCGCGCTCTTGATGAAGCTGCGGTCGCCGCCGTTCTGGCTGTGCGCCCAGCCCAGGATGGCCAGGCGCCGCTCGCGCGGGCCGGAGCCCGAGCGCGCGAGCTGCTCCAGCAGCAGCTTCTTGCGCAGCACGGTGTAGGCTGTTTCAGCCAGCGTGGCGCGCTCGCGCGAGCCGAGGTTGCGGTTTTCACGGAAGAAGCGGGACACCACGGCATCGGCCGGGTGTTCGAAAGTCAGGGTGCGCTTGACCAATTCGGCGCAGGCGTCGAGAAGCTGTTTGGGATGCATGACCGCGATTGTCCCATTGCCTGGCATTTCCGAGAGGGCCGCGGGTCTGGCCGGGTACCATGGTGCCCATGACCGACGACGACATGCCCCCGCTGACGCCCACGCCCACCGGCCTCTACCGCCACTACAAGGGCGGCCGCTACGAAGTGCTGGCCACCGTGCGCCACAGCGAGACGCGGGAGGCCATGACGCTGTACCGCGCCCTCTATGGCGAGCGCGGCCTGTGGGTGCGCCCGGCGGCCATGTTCAACGAAAGCGTGGTCATCGATGGCCTTGAGCAGCCGCGCTTCGCGCGCTGCCCCGAGGACGAGCAGCGCGGCTTCCAGAGCGAAGGACTGTGACATGAGACACCCGACTCCCTGGCTGGCGGGCCTGCTGCTCGCCTTTTCGCTGGCCGCCGGCGCGGCCCAGCCCGCGCCCATGGCTGTTCCGGGCACCTCGGTGACGATGGCGCCGCCCGCGGGCTTCGCACTGGCCACGGGCTTCGCGGGTTTCAGCGCCGCGGACAGCCCCTCCAGCATCCTGCTCGCCGAAATGCCGCCCCAGGCCTACGCCCAGCTCGCGCCGCTGTTCGCCGACGCGCAGGCAGGGCGCAGCACCTTCGCCACCAAGGGCATCGCCGTGGAGCGGCGCACCACCATCGCCACAGCGGCCGGCACGGTGCCCGTGCTGGTCGGCAGCCAGGCCGCGCACGGCCAGAACTTCCGCAAATGGATGGCCTTGTTTCGCGGCGACAAGGTCGTGCTGGCCACGGTGCAGGCGCCCGCCGACGGCGGCCCCGCCGAAGCCGAGGTGCTGCGGTCGCTGGCCTCGGTGCGCCTGGGCCCGGCGGCCTCGCCCCAGCAGGCGCTGGACGCCCTGCCCTTCAAGATCGAGGCGGCGGCACCGTTCCGGGTGCTGAATACGATGACCGGCGCCGGGGTCACGCTGACGGCCGGCGCCAAGGATGTCGATCCCGAAGGCCGCCAGCCGCTGATCGTCGTGGCGTCCAGCCTGTCGGCACCGGCGTCGGCCACCGAGCCGGCTACGCTCGCCCGGAGCCTGCTGGTGCAGACACATGGGCTTGAACAAGCCTCGAACCCGCGCCAGGAATCCGTCGATTTCGCGGGCACCCGGGGCGTGGTGCTGCGCGGCAGCACGCCGCAGGGCCGGCATTTCGTCCAGTACCTGTCGCTGTGGCCCGGCCAGCGCTACATCCGGCTCGTCGCCCTGCTGCCGGACGGGGACCCGGCCGTGCAGGCTGCCGTAGATACGATTGCCGCCTCGGTCGCCTGGCGCTAGCGTTTCGGTTTCAAGCCTGCATCAACCGCGCCACGGCGCGCGGATAGATGCGGTGCTCCTCCACGAGCACGCGCGCGGCCAGGGTCTCGGCCGTGTCATCGGGCAGCACGGGCACGACAGCCTGGTCGACGATGGGGCCGACGTCCAGCTCGGCCGTGACGCGGTGCACGGTGCAGCCCGCGAACTTGCAGCCCGCGTCGATCGCGCGCTGGTGCGTGTGCAGCCCCGTGAAGGCCGGCAGCAGCGAAGGATGGATATTGACCATGCGCCCTTCGTAGCGGGCGACGAAGCCCGGCGTGAGGATGCGCATGAAGCCCGCGAGCACGACCAGGGCCGGCTCGTGGCGGTCGATCACCCGGGCCAGTTCTGCATCGAAGGCTTCGCGGCTACCGAAACCGCGGTGGTCGAGCACCTCGGTGGCAATGCCCTGCTCGCGGGCGAACGCCAGTCCCCCGGCCTCGGCCTTGTTGCTGACCACCGCCGCCACGCGGGCATCCAGCCGGGTGGCCCAGTCGTCTTGCAGGGCTGCCCGCACGATGGCGGCCATGTTCGAGCCGCCGCCCGAGATCAGGATCACGATGTTTTTCATGGAGGCGGCATTATCGCAGCGCGGACCCGGAGGACTCGAATACCGGATAATGTTGGGTTTTCCTCTCAGCCGGCCTTGGGCCATCGATTGTTTACATGAGCGCTAAAGCACCTGTCGATCCGATCCGCAAACATCTGGAAAAGGCTCGCCACCAAATTTCGGTGGGCAACCTCACCGGCGCCGCCCATACCCTGAACGAAGCCCGCGCCAAGTCGCCGCGCGATGCACGCCTGTTCATGCTGGCCGCGCTGATGGCCGAGAAGTCCGGCAACATCAACGCCGCTTTCGACGCCATGCAGCGCTGCCACACCATGGCGCCCGACTGGGGCCCCGGCCTGCTGGAACTGGCCCTGCTGCAGGCCCGCCACAACCGCGACCAGGAAGCCATTGCCAGCGCCGAACAGGTGGCCGCGCTCGAGCCCCGCAACCTGCAGGTGCTGGCCGGCGTGATCGACATCGCCCACCGCACCGGCAACACCGAGATGGCCATCCGCCACCTGGAGCGCGGCCTGGCCCTGGTGCCGGGCGACCGCCTGCTGCGCCGCCACCTGGCCCAGGATTTCGCCAGCATCCACAAGTGGGACGAATCGCTGGCCCAGTGGCAGTCGCTGATCGACGAAGACCCGGACAACGCCTCGCTGCGCGTGGGCCGCATCCAGGCGCTGCAGGCCCGTGGCACGCTGGCAGAGGCCCTGCCCGACGCCACCGCGCTGCTGGCACTGACGCCGGACAGCCCCATCGCCCGCTACTACGACCAGCTGGCGCGCGGCGAGACACCGGCGCACGTGCCGGTCGAGCTGACGACGCACATGTTCGACGAGATGGCCAGCATCTACGACCGGCACATGGTGCGCAACCTGCAGTACCGCCTGCCCCGGCAGGTGGCGGACCAGCTGCTCGAGCGTTACCCCGACCGCCGCTTCAACGTGCTGGACCTGGGCTGCGGCACCGGCCTGCTGGGCATCTGCCTGGGCGCGCTGGATGGCTACATCGTGGGCGTGGACATGTCGTCCAAGATGATCGAGCAGGCTGCCCGCCACAACGTCTACTACAAGTTCCACCAGGTCAACCTGCTGGAAGCGCTGCGCGCCACGCCCGACAACACCTTCGAGGTGGTGGCGGCGCTCGACGTGTTCATCTACGTCGGCGACCTGCAGGAAGCCATTGCCAACGCCCACCGCATCCTGGCGCCGGGCGGGCAGCTCATCTTCTCGTGCGAGCACGGCGACGTGACCGGACCGGACGCCCAGTTGCAGCCCGCAGGCCGCTATACCCACAAGCTCAGCGCGGTGATGCAGCAGTGCAAGCAGGCCGGGTTCGAGCTGGTGCAGACCCGCGACGCGGACCTGCGCCTGGAAGCCGGCCAGCCGGTCGATGGCTTCGTGATCACCGCGACCAAGGCCGCCGCGGCCTGATTCAGTGCGGCAGCGCTGGCACCGGTTCCGGATCGGCCAGCGCCAGCCGCGAGTGCTTGGGCACGTGGGCCATCAGGAACTCCATCTGGTCGGCCAGGATGCGGCGGTTGCGCAGGATGAAGTCTTCCCACAGGCTTGGCGCATACGGCGTGTAGAGCAGCGGCATGCCGGCCTGCTCGGGCGTGCGGCCGGCCTTGCGGTGGTTGCACGACTTGCAAGCCGCCACCACATTGGTCCAGCGGTCCGGTCCCTTCTGCGACACCGGGACCACGTGCTCGCGGGTCAGCAGCGACTCGTCGAACCACTGGCCGCAATAGGCGCAGATGTGGCGGTCGCGGCGGAACAGCTTCTCGTTGGTCAGCGCCATGCGCATGGCGAAGGGGTCGATGCAGGGCTTGCCGCGGGTGCCGATGATGCTGCTGATGGCAATCCTCGACTGCAGCCCGGTGACGGCGTTGTGCCCGCCGCGGAAGCAGGCGATCTCCGACCCCGCCTCCCAGCGCACATCGCCGGCAGCGTAATGCGTGACCGCCTCCTGGAGCGAGATCCAGGACTGCGGCACACCGCCCGAAGACAGCTTCAACACCTTCACCATGTCCTCCTGTTCAAGGAAATACAGCCAGGCCCTCCTGACAATATACACTTTCACGGTGAAATCTGTCTTATGTGCGCCCTCTACCTGCGCAGATAGCTATTAAAAACACAGCATCCCCATGAAGATATTCCGCGGCTTCGAACACCCTGGCGTGGCGGCTGCCTGCGCGCTCACCATTGGCAATTTCGACGGTGTGCACCGCGGCCACCAGGCCATGCTCGCCTCGCTGCGCCACGAGGCCCAGCGGCTGGGCGTTCCGAGCTGCGTGATGACCTTCGAGCCCCATCCGCGCGACTACTTCGCGCAGAAGCTGCACAAGCCCGACCTGGCGCCGGCGCGCATCAGCACGCTGCGCGACAAGCTCGACCAGCTCGACCAGGCCGGCGTTCACCAAACCATCGTGCTGCCCTTCAACGACCAGCTGGCCAGCCTGGCGCCGCAAGCGTTCATCGACCAGGTGCTGCTGCAGGGCCTGGGCGCGCGCTACGTGCTGGTGGGCGACGACTTCCGCTTCGGCGCCAAGCGCGCGGGCGACTACGCGATGCTGGTCGAGGCCGGCCGTCAGCAGGGCTTCGAGGTGGCGCGCATGAACAGCTACGAATCGGACGGCCTGCGCGTGTCCAGCACCGCCATCCGCAACGCGCTGGCCGCCGGCGACATGGCCGCCGCCGAGCGCCTGCTGGGCTACCCCTACACCATCTCCGGCCACGTGGTGCATGGCCGCAAGCTGGGCCGCACGCTGGCCGCGACCGATGCGGCCCAAAGCAACGGCTTTCGCACGCTGAACCTGCGCTTCCAGCACTGGAAGCCGGCGGCCAGCGGCATCTTCGTGGTGCGGGTGCATGGCCTGTCGCCCGAGCCGCTGCCCGGCGTAGCCAACCTGGGCGTGCGCCCGTCGCTCGATCCGGACGACGTGAACGGCGGCCGCGTGCTGCTCGAAACCCACTGCCTGCAATGGCCCGACGGCCTGGGCGCCGAAGGGGCCTACGGTAGAATCGCCCGCGTGGAACTGCTGCACAAACTCCATGACGAGCTGAAATACGACGGTCTCGATGCCCTCACGGCCGGCATCGCCAAGGACTGCGCGGATGCCCGCGCGTATTTCGCTGGTGCGCCCAGCCACGCAGACACCCGCCGCCAGACCACGCGCGACCGAATTTGACGCTGGCCGTCATCCCGCCTCGGCCCTTCGCCTGCTGAGGCTGTCCCCTTGCCGTTCGGCCCCGGCTGCCGGGCCGCGCCCTCTTTTCAGGTTCCCAAGGTTTTCTCCCCATGTCCGATTCCAAGTCCAACAAGAACGAAGCCGCGTCCGTCTACCGCGCGACGCTGAACATGCCCGACACGCCCTTCCCCATGCGTGGCGACCTGCCCAAGCACGAGCCGGGCTGGGTGCAGGAGTGGGAGGACAAGGGCATCTACAAGCAGCTGCGCGACGCCCGCAGCGGCGCGCCCAAGTTCATCCTGCACGACGGCCCGCCCTACGCCAACGGCAAGATCCACATCGGCCACGCCGTCAACAAGATCCTCAAGGACATGATCGTCAAGAGCCGCCAGCTCGAAGGCTTCGATGCGCTGTACGCGCCCGGCTGGGACTGCCATGGCCTGCCGATCGAGAACGCCATCGAGAAGCTGCACGGCCGCAACCTGCCGCGCGACGAGATGCAGGCCAAGAGCCGCGCCTTCGCCACCGAGCAGATCGCGCAGCAGATGGTGGACTTCAAGCGCCTGGGCGTGCTTGGCGACTGGGACCACCCCTACAAGACCATGAACTACGCCAACGAGGCGGGTGAGCTGCGCGCACTCAAGCAGGTCATGGAGCGCGGCTTCGTCTATCGCGGCTTGAAGCCCGTGTACTGGTGCTTTGACTGCGCCTCGTCGCTGGCCGAGTTCGAGATCGAGTACGCCGACAAGCAGAGCCAGACGCTGGACGTGATGTTCCCGGCCGCCGAGCCGGCAAAGCTGGCCGCCGCCTTCGGCCTGCCGCAGCTGGACAAGCCCGCCTTCATCGTCATCTGGACCACCACCGCGTGGACCATCCCCGCGAACCAGGCGCTCAACGTCAACCCCGAGCTGGAATACAGCCTGGTCGATACCGAGCGCGGCCTGCTGATCGTGGCCTCGGCCCTGGTCGAGAAGTGCCTGGCGCGCTGGAAGCTCGACGGCCAGGTGGTCGCCACCGCCAAGGGCGAGAAGCTCGACCGCATGCCCTTCAAGCATCCGCTGGCGCAGGCCGACA
The DNA here is from genome assembly GCA_050282565.1 of Comamonas sp. Classification (GTDB taxonomy): domain Bacteria; phylum Pseudomonadota; class Gammaproteobacteria; order Burkholderiales; family Burkholderiaceae_C; genus Comamonas. The sequence goes on along the minus strand of JBLZYV010000075.1, from coordinate 3,932 downwards.
AGGGCTATGACCGCATCTCGCCCGTGTACCTGGCCGACTACGCCACGGCCGACGACGGCACCGGTATCGTGCACTCGGCACCCGCCTATGGCCTGGACGACTTCAACTCCTGCGTCACCAACGGCATGCCCTACGAGGACATCCTGAACCCCGTGCAGGGCAACGGCGTCTACGCGCCCGAGCTGCCGCTGTTCGGCGGCCAGCACATCTGGAAGGCCGTGCCCGTCATCATCGACGCGCTCAAGGTCGCCGGCCGCCTGCTGGACACCACGGGCCTCACCCACAGCTACCCGCACTGCTGGCGCCACAAGACGCCGGTGATCTACCGCGCCGCCGCGCAGTGGTTCATCCGCATGGACGAGGGCGAAGGCGTGTTCACCGACCCGGCCCAGAAGCCCGAGAAGACGCTGCGCCAGCTGGCGCTGGACGCCATCGAGCAGACCCACTTCTACCCCGAGAACGGCAAGACCCGTTTGCGCGACATGATCGCCGGCCGGCCCGACTGGTGCATCTCGCGCCAGCGCAGCTGGGGCGTGCCGCTGCCCTTCTTCCTGCACCAGGATTCGGGCGAGCTGCACCCGCGCACCATGGAGATCCTCGACCAGGCCGCGGCCATGGTCGAGCAGGGCGGCATCGAGGCCTGGAGCCGCGCCACGGCCGAGGAGATCCTCGGCGCCGAGGACGCGAAGCACTACACCAAGAGCACCGACATCCTCGAGGTGTGGTTCGACTCCGGCTCCACCTTCTGGCACGTGCTGCGCGGCACCCACCCCGAGATGCACCACGACAGCGGCCCCGAGGCCGACCTGTACCTGGAAGGCCACGACCAGCACCGCGGCTGGTTCCACAGCTCGCTGCTGCTGGCCGCCGCGATCTTCGGCCGCGCGCCCTACCGCGGCCTGCTGACGCACGGCTTCACCGTCGACGGCCAGGGCAAGAAGATGTCCAAGTCGCTGGGCAACACCGTGGCGCCGCAGGATGTGAGCGGCAAGATGGGCGCCGAGATCATCCGCCTGTGGGTCGCTTCGACCGACTACTCGGGCGACCTGGGCATCGACGACAAGATCCTGGCCCGCGTGGTCGATGCGTACCGCCGCATCCGCAACACGCTGCGCTTCCTGCTGGCCAACGTCAGCGACTTCGACGCCGCCAAGGACGCCGTGCCCTACGCGCAGATGCTGGAGATCGACCGCTGGGCGCTGGCGCGCGCGGCCGAGTTCCAGGCCGAGCTGCTGGCGCACTACAAGGTCTACGAGTTCCACCCCGTCGTGGCCAAGCTGCAGCTGTTCTGCTCGGAAGACCTGGGCGGCTTCTACCTCGACGTGCTGAAGGACCGCCTCTACACCAGCGCCGCCGGCAGCCTGGCGCGCCGCTCGGCCCAGACCGCGCTGCACCAGATCACCCACGCCATGCTGCGCTGGATGGCGCCCTTCCTGTCGTTCACCGCCGAAGAGGCCTGGAAGGTGTTCGGCGCCAGCGACACCATCTTCCTCGAGAAGTTCACCGACCTGCCCGCCGGCGACGAGGCCCTGCTGGCCAAGTGGGCGCGCATCCGCGAGATCCGCGACGTGGTCAACAAGGACATCGAGGCCCTGCGCGCCGACGGCAAGGTCGGCGCCTCGCTGCAGGCCGAGGTCACCGTGGCCGCCCAGCCCGAGGACCTGATGCTGCTGCAGACGCTGGCCGACGACCTGAAGTTCGTGCTCATCACCTCGGCCGCGCAGGCCGTGGCAGGCGAAGCGCTCGGCATGGTGGTCACGCCCTCGGCGCACGCCAAGTGCGAGCGCTGCTGGCACTACCGCGCCGACGTGGGCAGCAACCCGGCCCACCCCACGCTGTGCGGCCGCTGCGACAGCAACCTGCACGGCAGCGGCGAGGTGCGCCACCATGCCTGAGCGCGGCTCCGCCAAGCGCTTCGTGCTGTGGATGCTGTGGGCCGTGGCCCTGTTCTGGGCCGACCAGTTCAGCAAGGACTGGATCCTGCAGCACTACCAGCTGGGCGACTACACGCCCATCACGGGCTTCTTCAACATCGTGCGGGCGCACAACCCCGGCGCGGCCTTCTCGTTCCTGGCCGCGGCCGGCGGCTGGCAGCGCTGGCTGTTCACCGGCATCGGCGTGGTGGTGGCGCTGGTCATCACCTGGCAGCTGTGGCGCCACAGCGCCAACACGCTGTTCTGCCTGGCGCTGTCGTGCATCATGGGCGGCGCGATCGGCAACGTGGTCGACCGCATGCGCCACGGCTACGTGGTGGACTTCCTCGACTTCTACTGGGGCACGGCCCACTTCCCGGCCTTCAACATCGCTGACGTGGCCATCAGCGTGGGCGCCTTCCTGCTGATCCTGGACGAGCTGCTGCGCATGCGCCGGGCCAAGGCCGCGGGCTAAGCCCTCACCAAAAACATAGCTGCTCGCGCTTGCTGTACAAGCTTTTCAGATATCTTCGATACTGAATCGCTTTGCTGGCAAGCGCGAGCAGCTATCTTTTTATAGCTATCCCTTGCCAGGCTGGCGGGTACGGGGTTTTCCCTCGCTATTGCACAAAACCCCAATTCAAAGCAAAAAGAACCAAAACGAAAATTACATTTACCAAATCCGAACCCAAATGAGCGCACAGGCCCCATTCCCGCCACCGGGAGCTGCCGCCGGGGGTATATTTCCTCGCAGCACATGAAGCATTTACTGAACCTCCTCGCCGCCATCGCCCTGCTGGTCTGGGGCGCGCACATGGTGCGCAACGGCGTCCTGCGCGTCTTCGGCGCCAAGCTGCGCGACTGGCTGGCCCACAGCATGAAGAGCCGCCTCTCGGCGGCCCTCTCGGGCCTGGGCGTGACCGCGCTGGTGCAGTCGAGCACCGCCACCGCGCTGATGACCTCGGCCTTCGTCGGCCAGGGGCTGATCACGCTGCCGTCGGCGCTGGCCGTGATGCGCGGCGCCGACGTGGGCACCGCGCTGATGGCCGTGCTGTTCTCGGCCGACCTGTCGTGGCTGTCGCCGCTGTTCATCTTCGTCGGCGTGGTGCTGTTCATCAGCCGCCAGGACGCGACGCCCGGCCGCGTCGGCCGCGTGCTCATCGGCCTGGGCCTGATGCTGCTGGCGCTGCAGCTGGTGGTGGCCGCCACCGAGCCGCTGCTCGAGTCGCCCGCGGTGCGCACGCTGCTGGCCTCGGTCACCAGCGATATCTTCATGGAGCTGCTGCTCGGCGCCACGCTGGCCGTGCTGGCCTACTCCAGCCTGGCCGTGGTGCTGCTGATCGCCGCCATGGCCAGCTCGGGCGCCATCCCCATGGAAGTGGCCCTGGGCCTGACGCTGGGCGCCAACCTGGGCAGCGGCCTGGTGGCGGTGCTGAGCACGCTCAAGTCCAGCACCGAGGTGCGCCAGGTCACCATCGGCAACATGCTGTTCAAGCTCATGGGCGTGGCGATCGCGGCGCCGTGCCTGGGCCTGTGGATGGCCCACGTGCAGCCGCTGATCGGCCACCGCGGCCAGGGCGTGGTGCTGTTCCACCTGGCTTTCAACATCTTCAACAGCCTGTGCTTCATCGGGCTGATCGAAACCGTGGCGCGCTGGGTCACGGCGCTGTCGCCCAAGCCCGAGGCCAACGCCGCCAGCCGGCTGCGCCCGCGCCACCTCGACGCCTCGGCGCTGTCCACGCCGTCGCTGGCCATCTCCTGCGCCGCGCGCGAGGCCCTGCACCAGGCCGACATCGTCGAGTCCATGCTGATCGGCATCCGCCAGGTGCTGGACAGCGACGACCTCAAGCTCTCGCAGGAGCTGCGCGGCCTCGACGACACGGTGGACGAGCTGTACTCGGCCATCAAGTACTACATGACCAAGATCTCGCGCAGCGAGCTCGACGAGCGCGAGGGCCAGCGCTGGACGGAAATCATCAGCTTCACCATCAACATGGAGCAGATCGGCGACATCATCGA
>JBLZYV010000074.1:0-21898 GCA_050282565.1 Comamonas sp. | reverse complement strand
CGGGGCGTTTGCGGGGTGGGCATGCGCGTCGGAGCGCGCATGCTTCGTCATCTGACTCGCCGGGGTTGTTTGAACGGAGCGCCTTGGCGCGCAGTGAGTTCCACGGCGCACCCCGCAAACGCCCCGCCACAGGTTGCCCCAACGCAAGGCGTTGGGGTCGCAGACAGCAGGGGCGTTTTCTTTGCCTACTTTCTTGTACGTACAAGAAAGTAGGTCGCCCGCCGGGGCGAGACCCGGCCTCGGAACTCAAGAAGACCCGCTTCAACAAGCAAGGAACAGCGCCTCACTCCGCCAGCCGCAACAGCCGCCGGCACAGCTCGGAATCGGGCTGCTCCAACCCATGCAGCAGCGAGAAATGGTCGTCGCCCGGCAGCGGCGCGCATTCGCCCGCATTGCCCTCGGCCAGCCAGGCCGCGTGCATCACACGCGACTGGCGCTCGAACTCGCTCTGCTCGCGCCCGCCCCACAGCAGGTGCAGCGGCGTGCGGCAGGCGCGCGCGCTGAAGGCCGGCGAGTTGCGGCGGATGGTGCCGTCGTCGAGCTGGATCAGCGGCTGCAGGTAGCTGTAGCGCAGCGGCGCTATGTCGTACAGCCCGCTGAGCAGCAAGGCGCCGCGCAGCGGGTCCTGTGGCAGGCCGTAGTCCTCGGCCCAACGCGTCTGCAGGCACATCGCGCCCAGGTGGCCGCCGGCCGAATGGCCGCCCAGCACCACGCGCTCGGGATCGCCGCCGTAGTCAGCGATGTTGCGCAGCACCCAGGCCACGGCGGCGCGGCACTGGCGCGTGATCTCGTCGATGCTGACCCACGGGCACAGCGCGTAGTTCACCACCACGGTGGCAAAGCCCAGCGCCTGCGGGCCCCAGGCCACGCAGCTGAAATCCGCGGCGGTATTGGCGCGCCAGTAGCCGCCGTGCAGAAAGACGAAGACCGGCGCCGGCCCGGGCCGGTTCGCCGCAAAGATGTCCAGCGTTTCGGCCCGCGTCGGGCCGAAGGGCACGTCCAGGCTGCAGCGCAGCCGGGCCCGCGCCTCGGCGCTGCGCTGCGCGAAATGCCGCCGCGCCGCCGCCGGATCGGCCACCGGCCGCACCGGGTCGTAGGCGGCATCGATCTGCGCCTGCTCGTGGAAATCGCGGTACAGCGGGCGGGCGGCCATGGCGGATCAGGCCTGCGCGTCGTCGGGCACCACCGCGGTGACCTCGATCTCCACCTTGGCGCGGTCCTCGACCAGCGCGGCCACCTGCACCGCCGTCATCGCGGCGTTGAAGCTGCCGATCAGCTCGCGGAAGGCCTTGCCGATCTCGGGGTAGGCGGCAACGTATTCCTGCTTGTTGGTCACGTACCAGGTCATGCGCACGATGTGCTCGGGCTTGGCGCCGCCTTCGCGCAGCACCTCGACGATGTTCTGCAGCGCCTGGCGCACCTGGCCGGCCATGTCGTCGGTGTGGAAGACGCCGTCCGCGTCCCAGCCGATCATGCCCGCCACGAACACCATGCGGCCGCGGGCCGCCACGCCATTCGCATAGCCCTTGGGACGGGGCCAGCCAGGGGGGAGTAGTACTTGCATTGCGCTTCCTTTCAACAAAATCAAGCGTCGGCGGCCATCCAACGGGTGATGGCGGCCTCGATGGGGGCGGGCACGGCGATGGCCTGGTGCGTGTCCAGGCTGGTGAACACCAGCACCTTGCGCGCGGCCACGCGCAGCTGGCCGTCGGCCCCGCGGCAGTCCAGGTCCAGCGCCAGCGAGCGGCTGCCCAGCCGGGCCACCGACAGCCCCAGCGCCACCGTCTCGCCCATGCGGGTGATGGCGCGGAAATCGCACTCCAGGCGCACGATGGGCAGGCCCGTGCGCTCCTCGCCCAGCATGCGGGCGTAGGGGTGGCGCAGCGCCTGGTTGAACCAGTCCTCCACCAGCCCGTTGAACAGCACCAGGTACTGCGGGAAGAAGATGATGCCGGCCGGGTCGCAGTGCGCGAAGCGGATGGCCGTGGGCACTTCGAAGCGCCGTGCCGATGCCTGCGTGGCGGTGGTGCTGTCCGTCATGTCAGATCCCGATGTAGCGCTGCCAGACCTCGGGCTGCGCCTGCAGCTCGGGCGAGCTGCCCTGCCACACGACCTGCCCGCGCTCGATGATGGTGTGGCGGTCGGCCAGCGCCATCAGCCGCTTCACGTACTTGTCGATCACCAGGATGGCCTGGCCCTGGGCGCGCAGCGCGGCCAGGCACTGCCAGATCTCCTCGCGGATGAGCGGCGCCAGGCCTTCGGTGGCCTCGTCCAGGATCAGCAGGTGCGGGTTGGTCATCAGCGCCCGGCCGATGGCCAGCATCTGCTGCTCGCCGCCGGACAGCCGGTTGCCCAGGTTGGCCCGGCGCTCGGCCAGCCGCGGGAACAGCGCGTAGACGCGCTCCAGCGTCCAGGGGTTCTCAGAGGCGTTGCGGTTGGCCGCGAAGGCCTGCAGGTTCTCCTGCACCGAGAGGTTGGCGAAGATTTGCCGTCCCTCGGGCACCACGGCCATGCCCATGCGGGCGATGCGGTCGGCCGCCAGGTGTTCGATGCGCTCGCCGCGAAAGCGGATACTGCCGCCGCGCGCCGGCGTCAGCCCCAGCAGGCTGCGCACCGTGGTCGTCTTGCCCATGCCGTTGCGGCCCAGCAAGGTGGCCACCTCGCCCGCGCCTATGCTCAGGCGCATGCCGAACAGCACCTGGCTGGCGCCGTAGCAGGTGTCGAGTTGCTCGACTTCGAGCAGTGCGGTCATGCTGCAACCTCCCCAGCCTCGTGTTCCAGTTCGTCCCCCAGGTAGGCGCGCTTGACCTCGGGGTGGTTGCGGATCTCGTCGGGCGTGCCGCTGGCGATCACCTTGCCAAACACCAGCGTGGAGATGCTGTCGGCCAGGCGGAACACCGCGTCCATATCGTGCTCCACCAGCAGGATGGTCGTGTCGCGGCGCAGTTGCTGCAGCAGCGCCACCATGCGCTCGGACTCCTCCGGCCCCATGCCGGCCATGGGCTCGTCCAGCAGCAGCATGCGCGGGCCGGTGGCCAGGGCCAGGCCCAGTTCCAGCTGGCGCTGCTCGCCATGCGCCAGCAAGCCTGCAGGCCGGTGCAGCATGGCGGCCAGGCCCACGCGCTCGGCGCATTCGGCGGCGCGCGCATAGCGCGCCGACTCGCTGCGCGCCGGGCGCCAGAAGCGCCAGCTCGAGCCGTCGCGCGCCTGCACGCCCAGCGCCAGGTTGTCGAGCACCGACAGGCGCTTGAAGATGCTGGTGATCTGGTAGGAGCGCACCAGGCCGCGCTGCACGCGCTGGTGCATGGGCAGGTCGATCACCGGCTGGCCGTCGAAGACGATCTCGCCGGCATCGGGCGCCAGCGCGCCCGAGAGCTGGTGGATCAGCGTGGTCTTGCCCGCGCCGTTGGGCCCGATCAGCGCATGGATCTCGCCCTCGCGCACGGCAAAGCCGGCGTGGTCGGTGGCCGTCAGGCCGCCAAAGCGCTTGACCAGCCCGCGCACCTGCAGAAGTGCCTGTTGCCCGGCCATCAGCGGCCTCCCTTCCTGCGCGCCAGCAGGCTCAGCAGCCCGTTGGGCGCGGCCAGCACCACCAGCAGCAGCACGGCACCCAGGCCCAGCTGCCAATGCATGGTGTAGGCCGACAGCCACTCCTCGAGCAGCAGGAAGACCACCGCCCCCGCCAGCCCGCCGTAGAGGCGCCCCACGCCGCCCAGGATGACCATGATCAGCAGGATGCCCGACTGCGTCCACTGCAGCATGCCGGGCCCCACGAAGCTGCCCTGGTTGGCCAGCAGCGCCCCGGCCAGCCCGGCGAACGCCCCGGCCAACGTGAAGGCCACCAGCTTGTAACGGAACACCGCGAAGCCGATGGCCGTCATGCGAACCTCGTTCTCGCGGATGGCCTGCAGCACATGGCCGAAGCGCGCATTGAGCATGCGGTGCATGGCCAGCATGCAGGCCGCCACCAGCGCCAGCACCACGTAGTAGAAGGTGGCGTCGTTCGCCAGGTCCAGGCCCAGGCCCACCGACGAGCGCGACGGCATGGACAGCCCGTCGTCCCCGCCCAGGGCCTTGAAGGACATGATCAGGTAGTACAGCATCTGCGCGAAGGCCAGCGTGATCATGATGAAGTACACCCCCTGCGTGCGCAGGCTGACGAGCCCGACCAGCAGCGCGAACGCGGCGCCGGTCAGCATCGCGGCGGGCCAGGCCAGCCAGGCCGATGCCAGGCCCTGCTGCATGAGCACGCCCACGGTGTAGGCCCCGAGGCCCACGAAGGCCGCATGTCCCAGGCTCACCATGCCGCCGAAGCCCAGGATGAAGTTGAGGCTGGCGGCGGCCAACGCGAAGATCAGGATGCGGCTGGCCACACCGATGTAGAAATCCTCGCCCAGGCCCACCGCAATGGTGGGCAGCAGGGCCAGCAGCACCAGCAGCGGCAGCGCCACGCGCGCATGCAGGCCATGGTCCAGCAGGCTGGCCGGCGCCAGGGCGGGTGCGGGCGTTGGCGCGGCGGCCGCTGCGGGCCGCGCGAGATCGGCGTGGATATCAGTCATGGGCGGGGAACAGGCCTTGGGGTTTGTAGAACAGCACGGCAGCCATCAGCGCATAGATCAGGATGGAGGCCACGGCCGGCCCGGCGTTGGCGGCCACGTCCGGGCCCATCGTCTTCTCGAACAGCAGCGGCACCAGCGTGCGGCCCGCGGTATCGACCAGGCCCACCAGCAGCGCACCCAGCAGCGCGCCGCGGATGGAGCCTATGCCGCCGATCACGATCACCACGAAGGCCAGGATCAGGATGCTCTCGCCCATGCCCACCTGCACGGTGAGCAGGGGCCCCAGCATGCCACCAGCCACGGCGCACAGCGCCGCGCCCAGCGCGAACACCAGCGTGAACAGCGTGCGCACGTTGGCGCCCATGCTGGTCGCCATCTCGCGGTTGGCCGCACCCGCACGCACCTGCATGCCGAAGCGCGTGCGCGTGACCAGCACATACAGCAGCAGCGCCACCAGCAGCCCCACGGCGATGATGAGCAGGCGGAACGCCGGGTACGAGAAGCCCGGCAGCAGCTCCACCGGCCCGGCCAGCGCCGCGGGCGGGTTGAGCTGCAGCGGCTGCGCGCCCCAGATGATGCGCACGATCTCGTTGCTCATCAGCACGATGGCGAAGGTGCCCATCACCTGCGACAGGTGGTCGCGCTGGTAGAAGCGCCGCAGCACCGTCAGCTCCAGCAGCACCCCGACCAGCGCCGTCGCCACCACGCCCAGCCCCAGCCCCAGCCAGAACGAGCCCGAGGCCTGGGCGATGCTGGCGATGAGGTAGGCGCCGATCATGTACAGCGATCCGTGCGCGAGGTTGATCATGTCCATGATGCCGAACACCAGCGTCAGGCCGGCGGCCAGCAGGAACAGCATCAGGCCGAACTGCAGCCCGTTGAGCGATTGCTCGAGAATGAGGATGGCGTTCATGGCGGCGACTGGTCTGGCTTACGACGGCATCTTGCAGTCTTTGGCGTAGGCGTCCTGGTGGTTCTTGAACACCGTGCCCACGGTCCGGTTGGTGAGCTTGCCATCGCTGCCCTTGCTCACCACGCGCAGGTAGTAGTCCTGCACCGGGAAGTGGTTGGTGTTGAACTTGAACGCACCGCGCACCGATTCGAAGCGCGCCGCCTCGATGGCCTTGCGCAGCGCCGCCTTGTCGTCGATCTTGCCCTTCACATCGCGCACCGCGGCGTCCATCAGCCGCGCGGCATCGTAGCCGTGCGAGGCATACAGCGACGGCATGCGGCCGTACTCCTTCTGGAAGTCGGCCACGAACTTCTTGTTGGCCGCGTTGTCCAGGTCGAGCGCCCACTGCGAGGTGTTGAACGTGCCCAGCAGCGAATCGCCCACGGCGCGGATCACGTCCTCGTCGGCCGAGAAGCCGGGTGCGTACAGCGTCATGTCCTTGGGCAGGCCCGCGCCCACGAACTGCTTGATGAAGTTCACGCCCAGGCCGCCCGGCAGGAACATGTAGACGCCATCGGCGTTCGAGGCGCGCATCTTGGACAGCTCGGCGCCGTAGTCGAGCTGGTTCAGCGCGGTGTAGGTCTCCGAGATCACCTCGCCCTTGTAGAAGCGCTTGAAGCCGGCGATCGCATCCTTGCCCGCGGGATAGTTGGGCGCGATCAGCGCGACGCGCTTGAAGCCCTTGTCCTGCATGGTCTGCCCGGCGGCCTCGTGCAGCGCGTCGTTCTGCTGCGACACGTTGAAGAAGTACGGGCTGCACTGGGCGCCGGCATACTGCGACGGCCCCGCGTTGGGACTGATGAAGAAGGTGCGGTTCTGGAACACCGGCTGGCCCACGGCCAGCATCACGTTCGAGAACACGATGCCGGTCATGAAGTCCACCTTGTCGCGCTTGAGCAGGCGCTCCGCGGTCTGCTTGGCGGCCTCGGGGTTCTGCTGGTCGTCCGCCACGATCACCTCGGCCGGCAGGTTGCCAAGCTTGCCGTTCATGTGCTTGAGCGCCAGCTGGAAGCCGTCGCGGATGTCGATGCCCAGCGAGGCGCCGGGGCCGGAGAGCGTGCTCAGCATGCCCACCTTGATCTTGTCCGCGGCCTGGGCGCCGCTGCACAGCAATGCGCCGGCGGCCAGCGCCAGCAGGCTGTGGCGAACGGTGAAAGAGCGAATACGCATGGGAAGTCTCCTGATGTAAGAAGTGTTAAAAGACACTCTCTTTTATATAGCAAATCCCGGCCATCAGGATGGCTGGTGCAGCCGGAATCGCTGCAGCTTGCCGGTCGCGGTGCGCGGCAGCTGCGCGACGAACTCGACGGCGCGCGGGTACTTGTACGGCGCCACGGTGCGCTTCACGAAGTCCTGCAGCTCCTTGACCTTGGCCTCGTCCGCCGCATGCCCCGCGTGCAGCACCACGAAGGCCTTGACGATCTGGCCGCGCTCGGTGTCAGGCACACCGATCACCGCGCACTCGGCCACGTCCGCGTGCTGCATCAGCGCCTCCTCGACCTCGGGCGCGGCGATGTTGTAGCCGGCCGAGATGATCATGTCGTCGGTGCGCGCCTGGTAGACGAAGTAGCCGTCGGCATCCATCAGGTAGGCGTCGCCCGTCAGGTTCCAGCCATCCTGCACGTAGCTGCGCTGGCGTGGGTCGTTGAGATAGCGGCAGCCCGTGGGGCCCTGCACCGCCAGCTTGCCCACGGTGTTCGGCGGCACCTCGTTGCCCTGCTCGTCCACCACCTTGGCGCGGTAGCCGGGCACGGCCTTGCCGGTGGCGCCGGGGCGGGCCTCGTCCTCGCGGTGCGAGATGAAGATGTGCAGCATTTCGGTGGAGCCTATGCCGTCGATGATCTCGATGCCGGTGGCGTCCTTCCACATCGCGCGCGTCGAGGCGGTGAGCGCCTCGCCGGCCGACACGCATTTGCGCAACCCGGTGGCGCGGATACGCGCGCCCTGCTCCGCCATCACCCGGTACGAGGTGGGCGCCGTGAACAGCACCGTGGCGCCGAAGCGCTCGATGCCATCGACCAGTTGCTGCGGCCCTGCCTTTTCCATCAGCGCCATGGACGCGCCGATGGCCATGGGAAACAGCACCTGCCCGCCCAGGCCGAAGGTGAAGGCCAGCGGCGGGCTGCCCATGAACACGTCGTCCGCGCTGGCGCACAGCACATGGCGCGGCCAGCAGGCGCAGATCGCCATCACGTCGCGGTGGAAGTGCATGGTCGCCTTGGGCACGCCGGTGGTGCCCGAGGTGAAGCCGAGCAGGCAGGTGTCGGTGGCGGCGGTGTCCACGTTGGCGAAGCTGGCGCTCTCTGCGGCCATCAGCGCTTCGAGCGACGCGGCGGCATCGCCGCGCTTGACGTTGAAGAAGCGCACGGCCTGCAGCGTGGGGCTCTTGGCCTGCGCGCCCAGCACCTCTTCCTGCAAGGCCTCGTCGGCCAGCGCCAGCGAGATCTGCGCAATATCGGCAAACACCGACAGCTCCTTGGCGCGCAGCAGTGGCATGGCCGCCACGGCGATGCCACCCGCCTTGATCACGCCGAACCAGCAAGCCACCATCATCGGGTTGTTGGGCGAACACAGCAGCACCCGGTTGCCGGGCACCAGGCCCATGCGCCGGGTCAGCACGTTGGCGATGCGGTTGGCTTTTTCCTGCAGGTCGGCATAGGTCCAGCGCACGCCGTCGGCCTGCACGCACAGCCGGTCGCCGCGCCCCTCGGCCACATGGCGGTCCAGCAGCTCGGTGGCGCAGTTCAGGCGCTCGGAAAACTGCAGCTCGGGCAGCTCGAACACATACTCGGGCTGCAGCTCGGCGGGCGGCAGGTGGTCGGCGGCAAAGGTGTCGATGTGGGCGGTTTGGGACATGGAACAGCCTCCTAGGCCTGCACGCTCTTGAGCAGTTCGCGCGCGATGATGAGCTGCTGCACCTCGGTCGCGCCTTCGTAGATGCGCAGCGCGCGGATCTCGCGGTACAGCCGCTCCACGGCCTGCTCGCTGACCACGCCCAGCCCGCCCCAGATCTGCACGGCGGCATCGATGACCTGCTGGGCGTTCTCGGTGGCCATCATCTTGGCCATGGCGGCCTCGCGGGTCACGTTCTCGCCCTGGTCGCGCTGCCAGGCGGCACGGTAGGTGAGCAGGGCCGCGCTGTCGATCTGCGTGGCCATCTGCGCCAGCTTGGCCTGGGTGAGCTGGAAGTCGGCCAGCACGCCGCCGAACATCTTGCGCGTGGTGGCGCGCTGCAGCGCCTCGTCGAGCGCGCGGCGCGCAAAGCCCAGGGCCGCGGCGGCCACCGAGGTGCGGAACACGTCCAGCGTGCGCATGGCCACCTTGAAGCCTTCGGCCGGCGCGCCCACACGCTGGCTGGCGGGAATCCGGCAATCGGTGAACTTCAGCCGCGCCAGCGGGTGCGGCGCGATCACGTCGATGCGCTCGGCAATCTCGAAGCCCGGCGTGCCGGCGTCCACGATCAGCGCCGAGATGCCGCGCGAACCTGGCGCCTCGCCCGTGCGCACGAAGACCACGTAGAAGTCGGCGATGCCGCCGTTGGAGATCCAGGTCTTCTCGCCGTTGACCACATAGTGGTCACCGTCGAGGCGCGCCTCGCAGGCCATGGCCGCCACGTCCGAGCCCGCCTCGGGTTCGGACAGCGCAAAGGCCGCGATCGCCTCGCCCGCAGCCACCTTCCCCAGGTAGCGCTGCTTCTGCTCTGGCGTGCCGGCCAGGCTGATGGCGCCCGAGCCCAGGCCCTGCATGGCAAACGCAAAGTCGGCCAGGCCGTTGTGGTGCGCCAGCGTCTCGCGGATCAGGCAGATGGCGCGGGTGTCGATCTGCGCACCCGCGCCGCCGCTCTCGGTGCCGGCCACTGCATGGCGCAGCCAGCCGCCCGCGCCCAGCGCTTGCACCAGCTGGCGGCAGTCGCCATCAGTGTCGCCGCTGTGCACGTGGGCGGCATGCTGCGCGGCCCAGGCGTCGAGCTCCTGGGCCAGCTGCGCATGTCGGGCCTCGAAGAACGGCCACTTCAGATAGCTGCTGTCGGCCATGTCAGTTTCCTTGGAATTGGGGCTTTTGCTTGGCCACGAACGCGTGGTAGGCACGGGCGAAGTCTTCGGTCAGCATGCAGATGGCCTGGGCCTGGGCCTCGGCCTCGATGGCCTGCTCCACGGTCATGGCCCATTCCTGGTGCAGCATGGTCTTGGTGATGCCGTTGGCGAACGTGGGGCCGGCGGCCAGGTCGGCTGCGAGCTTCTGCGCCTGTTCCAGCAGGGCCTCGGGTTCGCACAGGCGGTTGAAGAAGCCCCAGCGCTCGCCCTCCTCGCCGCCCAGGCTGCGGCCGGTGTAGAGCAGCTCGCTGGCGCGGCCCTGGCCGATGATGCGCGGCAGGATGGCGCAGGCGCCCATGTCGCAGCCCGCCAGGCCCACGCGGTTGAACAGAAAGGCCGTCTTGCTGCGCGCCGTGCCCAGGCGCATGTCCGAGGCCATGGCCATGATGGCGCCGGCACCGGCGCAGACGCCATCGATGGCCGCGATGATGGGCTGGGGGCAGGCGCGCATGGTCTTGACCAGCTCGCCCGTCATGCGCGTGAACATCAGCAACTCGGGCGCCTTGAGCTGCACCAGCGGGCCGATGATCTCGTGCACGTCGCCGCCCGAGCAGAAGTTGCCGCCCGCGCCGACCACCACCACGGCCGTCACGTCCTGCGCCCACTTGAGCCGGTGGAACAGGTCGCGCAGCTCGGCGTAGGACTCGAAGGTCAGCGGGTTCTTGCGCTCGGCGCGGTTGAGCGTGATCGTGGCCACGCCGCCCTCGACCTGCCACAGGAAGTGCTGCGCCTGGTAGCCGGCCAGCTGCTGGTGGTTGCCCGCCACCAGGGCGGGATCGATTGCGTATTCACTCATCTTGGTCTCCATTCACATCACTTCGCCGCCGGCCACCGCAATGGCCTGGCCGGTGACGGCGCCGGCGCCCGGGCCGCACAGCCACAGCACGGCGTCGGCCACTTCCTGCGGCTGCACCAGGCGGCCCTGGGGGTTGCCCTTGACGAATTCGGCCATGGCCTGCTCGGGCGTGCGGCCGGTCTTTTCCACCACGCGCGCAATGCTCTCGCGCACGATCTCGGTTTCGGTATAGCCGGGGCAGACGGCATTGATGGTGACGCCCTTCCTGGCGAACTCCAGCGCCAGCGAGCGGGTCAATCCCACCACGCCGTGCTTGGCCGCACAGTAGGCCGCCACATAGGCATAGCCGGCCAGCCCCGCGGTGCTGGCCACGTTGACGATGCGCCCGTAACCCGCCCTCGCCATCGCCGGCAGCACCTGCTGCATGCACAGCATGGTGCCGGTGAGGTTGACGGCCAGCATGTTCTGCCACTGCGCCGCGTCCATCTTGAGGAATGGCGCGCTTTGCGCCTGGCCGGCGTTGTTTACTAGAATATTAATAGCACCTTGCGCTTGCCGTGCTTGGTCAAAAGCCGTTTTTACCTCTGATTCGCTCGCCACATCGGCCAGTTCCATGCGGCACTGGCCGGGGAAGGCGTCCACCAGCCTGCGCAGCGGCTCGGCCCGGCGGCCCAGCACCGTGACCTTGGCGCCGCGCGCCAGCAATTGGCGCGCGATGGCTTCGCCTATGCCCTGGCCGGCGCCGGTCACCAACGCGTGTTGATCGTGCAGATCGCCTGCCATCTCAGTGCCCCCCGGCCGAAGCCACTGCGGCGGCCTGCTGCGCCTTCTCGCGCTCGAACAGGGTTTCCATCTGGCGCTTGCCCTGGAAGTAGGGCTTGGGCCAGGCGATGGCGGTGTAGCCAATTTTTGCGGCCTCAGTCAGCGTCCAGGCCGGGTTGGCCAGGTGCGGACGCGCCACGGCGCACAGGTCGGCGCGGCCGGCCGCGATGATGGAGTTGGCGTGGTCGGCCTCGCTGATCGCACCTACGGCCATGGTGGCGATGCCGGCCTCCTGGCGCACGCGGTCGGCAAACGGCGTCTGGAACATGCGGCCGTAGACCGGCTTTTCCTGCTTGCTGACCTGGCCCGACGAGCAGTCGATCAGATCGGCGCCCGCCGCCTTGAAGGCCTTGGCGATCTGCACCGCGTCTTCCGGCGTGATGCCGCCCGGCACCCAGTCGTGGGCCGAGATGCGCACGGACATGGGCTTGTCCTCGGGCCAGACGGCGCGCACGGCCTTGAACACTTCCAGCGGGTAGCGCAGGCGGTTTTCCAGGCTGCCGCCGTATTCATCTTGGCGATGGTTGGTCAGCGGCGAGATGAAAGCCGACAGCAGGTAGCCGTGGGCGCAGTGCAGCTCCAGCCAGTCGGCGCCGATCTCGGCCGCCATCCGGGCGCCATGCACGAACTGGGCCTTGACCTCGTCCATGTCGCCGCGCGTCATCTGCCTGGAGGTCTGGCTCACGCCTTCCAAATATTGCTGGGGCGAGGCCGAGATGATGGGCCAGTTGCCCCCCTCCAGCGGCAGGTCGGTGCCGTCCCAGGCCAGGCGCGTCGAGGCCTTGGCGCCCGCGTGGCCGATTTGCATGGCGAACTTGGCGTCGGTGTTGGCATGTATCCAGTCGGCGATGCGCTTCCAGGCCGCCTTCTGCGCCTCGCTGTAGGTGCCCGGGCAGCCCGGGGTGATGCGGCCCTCGGGGCTGACGCAGGCCATCTCGGCGAACACCAGGCCGGCGCCGCCCATGGCACGTGCACCCAGGTGCACCAGGTGGTAGTCGCCGGGCACGCCGTCCACGGCCGAGTACTGGGCCATGGGCGAGACCACGATGCGGTTCTTGAGCGTGAGGCCGCGCAGCTGGTAGGGCAGGAACATGGGCGGCGGCGCCTTGCCGTCCGGGTTCAGGCCGTTCTTCTGCGCCAGCCATTGCTCGTAGCCGCCCAGCCAGCCCGCGTCGCGCAGGCGCAGGTTCTCGTGGCTGATGCGCTGGCTGCGCGTGAGCATGGAGTACATGAACTGCTCGGGCTCCAGCTGGTCGCAGTAGCGCTGGCCGCAGGCCTCGAACCACTCCATGGCGTTCCAGGCCGCGTTCTGGATGCGCAGCGTCTCCACGCGGCGCGCCTCCTGGTAGGCGGCCAGCACCTCGGGAATGTGCGACGGCGCGGCGCCCAGGGCCTTGAACTGGCGCGCCAGCTCGGTCGCATCCTCAATGGCCAGCTTGGTGCCCGAGCCGATCGCGAAGTGGGCCGTGTGCACGGCGTCGCCCATCAGCACCACATGGCTGCCCTTGGCGTTCTTGAGCCACCACTGGTCGCAGACCACGCGCTGGAAGTTGATCCATGCCGAGCCGCGCAGGTGGCGCGCATTGGTCATGAGCTTTTCGCCCTGCAGGTTGTCGGCAAAAATCTTTTCGCAGAAGTCTATGGACTGCTGCTGGTCGGCCTGGTCCAGGCCGCTGGCCTTCCAGGTGTCTTCGGTGGTCTCGACGATGAAGGTCGAGGTCTTGTCGTCGAACTTGTAGATGTGGGCCTGGAACCAGCCGTGCTCGGTGCGCACGAAGTCGAAGGTGAAGGCCTCGTAGACCTTGTTCGTGCCCAGCCAGATGAAGCGGTTTGGCCGCGTGACGATGTCGGGCCTGAAGGTGTCGGCGTACTTGGTGCGGATGCGCGAGTTCACGCCATCGCTGGCGATGATGAGGTCGGCGTCGGCGTAGTCCTCGTCGGACTGAACATCGGTCTCGAACACCAGCTTCACATCCAATTGCTCGCAGCGCGCCTGCAGGATGTTGAGCAGATGCTTGCGGCCAATGCCCACGAAGCCGTGGCCGCCCGAGCGGATCTTGCGGCCCTTGAACAGCAGCTCGATGTCGTCCCAGTGGTTGAAGGCTTCCTCGACCTGCGCGGCCGTCACCGGATCCCACTCGCGCATGTTGTCCATGGTCGCATCGGAAAACACCACGCCCCAGCCGAAGGTGTCGTAGGGCTTGTTGCGCTCGACGACGGTGACGTCGTGCGAGGCATCCATCTGCTTCATGAGCAGCGCGAAGTACAGGCCGGCAGGGCCGCCACCGATGCAGACGATTTTCATGGCCAGTGTCCGAGGTTGGTAATTACTTTATGCTTAAATTATTTATCTATAAATATTTCACTAGAATACGTAATTACCCTGTCATGGCCTTCCTGGCTCAGGGCCACCATGCATAGCCATATGTCCATCGATTCATCCCCTGATGCGGTCGCCAGCCTCCCCGGGCGGGAAGCCGGGCTCTCCCATGCGGACCACCAGACCGTGCGGCTGTGGCTGCGCCTTTTGACTTGCAGCACCCAGATCGAGCAGATCATCCGCGGCCGGCTGCGCACGCAGTTCGGCACCACGCTGCCGCGCTTCGACTACCTGGCCCAGCTCAGCCGCTTTCCCGAGGGGCTGCGCATGAAGACCTTGTCGGAATACCTGATGGTGACCGGCGGCAATGTGACCGGGCTGACCGACCAGCTCGTGGCCGAAGGCTGGGTGGAGCGGATCGCCGACGACACCGACCGGCGGTCCATGATCGTGCGCATCACCGACGCCGGGCGTACGCAGTTCACCGCCATGGCCGAGGCCCATGAGCAGTGGCTGGAGCAGTTGTTCGCTCCGCTGGGCGCGGCGCAGGCCCAGTCGCTCTACGAGCAGTTGGGCGAATTGCGGCGCAGCCTGGGCCAGGGGGAATGACCCGGATGGCTTCCCGGGCCGTTGCGGCACCAGGAAGCCGAGGCGTGCCTAGAACTGGATGGACGCCTGGCCCACGCCTTCGAACTCGACGGTCACCAGGTCGCCGGCCGCCGCCGGCAGGATGCCAACCCAGGTGCCGGTGGTGACCACGCTGCCGGCTTCCACGCTGCGGCCCGCGCGCGTGGCGTGCCGCAGCCAGGTGGCCAGGCCGTAGGCCGGATCGCCCAGCGCATGGGTGCCGCGGCGCTCGAAAACCTCGCTGCCGATCTGCACCCTGCAGCTTTGCGCCGCCCAATCGCGGGCCTCGTAGGGGCGCCAGTCGCCGAGCACGAGCGCGCCGTGGGCCTGCAGGTCGGCCAGCTTCAGCAACGCCGGCGCATCGGTGAACTGCTGCCAGCGCGAATCCACCACCTCGATCGACACCGCCATGGCATCGACCAACGCGGCTGCGCTTTCGACATCGAGGGCGGCGGCCAGCTCGGCCGTGACCGTGCTGCCGATCCGCAGCGCAATCTCGGCCTCGATGCCGCGCCAGGTGAAGGGCCAGTCCGCCGCCTGCGCGGGGCTGCGCCAGACGCCTTCCAGCGGCAGCTCAGCGTGCGTCAGCACCGCCTGGCGCGAAGGTCCGCCGGATTTCCAGCAGGCCGGGCCCGCGCCCGACCAGCCCTGCGCGCTGGCCACGGCGGCCTGCACGGCATAGGCTTCGTCCGGGCCCGCCAGCGCGGCCTCGAAAGCGCTGGCGTCGACACAGCGCCGCTCGCGCCGGGCGCTCAGCAGGGCCTGGGTGACGGCATCAATCTGGTGTGCGTTCATGCTGGGGATTCATCCTTGCAAAAAAGAGGGAAGTGAAAATCGCCACGGCCCGCACCGGCCGGACTCGGCGGGTGCGGGCCCCGGGATAGGAACCGCGCTCAGGCGCGGACAGCGCTGGCCGCAGGCCCGCCGACCGCCGCTTCGCCGGCCACCGGTGCCGGCTGCTCGTCGTTGGCGGCTTCGCCCATGGCGCGGCCGAAGGTCTCAGGAGCGAACTGTACGGCGATCGCGAACACCCCGTACATCGCGGCCAGCATGCTGAACATGCCGCCCACGCCATAGGCCTCGAACACGCGGCCGCTGATCAGCGGCGTCAGCGCGCCGGCCAGGGTGCCCAGCGCCAGGATCAGTGAGGTGCCGAAGGCGCGGACGTCGGTGGGGTACTGCTCGGGCGCGAAGATCCAGATCGAGGTGTTCAGCAGCACCACGCAGAACGTGAAGCAGGCGCCGAACAGCAGCACGAGCGGGATGTTGTAGGTCAGGAAGCCGAAGCACAGGCCGGCGGCGCAGGCCAGGCCGGCACCGATGGTCAGCACCCGCTTGCGCCGGAAGTGGAAGCCGCAGTACGAGGCGGCGATGGCGCCGAACAGGCTGCCGCTCTGCATCACCATGGTGAACAGCAGGCTCTTGGAGATGGTGTAGCCCTGCGAGATCAGGATGGTCGGCATCAGCGTCAGCACGGAGATCTGCGCGCCGTAGGTCATGGAGACCGCGACGCCCAGCGCCACGGTGCAGCGGCCCAGCCGGCCCCGGAACACATCGCCCAGCCGCACCTTGGGGCGCGGAGCCTCGCTCTGCGTAGCGCCGCTGACGTACTGCGTGGGCTTGCCTTTCAGCTTGCCGAGCTTGCCCGATGCCAGGATCGACAGCACCTCGTTGGCCTCGTCCACACGGCCTTTGGACAGCAAGAAGCGCGGCGTCTCGGGAATGAAGCGGCGGTAGAACACGACGAAGAAGGCCGGGATCACCAGGCAGCCAAACAGCCAGCGCCAGTTGTCCGGCCCGGGGAACATGGCGAACACCGCCAGGCCGAAGGCCGGCGCCAGCATGTTGCCCAACCCGCCGCTGCCCACGCTGACCAGGCCAACGGCCGTGCCGCGAAAGCGCGTGGAGCACAGTTCGGCCAGCATGGTCACGGCGATCGAGATCTCGCCGCCCAGGCCGATGCCGACGATGAAGCGCCCGGCCGCCAGCACCCCGTAGTTCGGTGCCAGTGCGCAGATGATGGCGCCCAGCGTGAACAGCAGCAGGTTGGCATTCAGCATCGCGCGCCGGCCGTAGTGGTCGGCGATGAAGCCCGAGCCTATGCGCCCGAGCGCGGCGGCACTGAAGGTCAGGGTGTTGAGAAAGCCGATCTGCGCGACCGAGATGCCCCACTGCTCGCGCAGCAGCGGCCCCACCAGGCCGACGGCGTTCTGCTCGAAGACGTCGAACATCACGCCCAGCATGATCATGAGGATGATCTTCTTGTGCGACGCGGTCACGCCGATGCCGTCCATGGCCTTGTCGAGTTCGCGCTGCTGCGGCGATCCCGACGATTGAATTGTCACTTCTGCACTCATGTTGTCTCCTGCTTTCTCGTGCTCCACCAGGTGGTGGGATGAAGGCCACCTGCCGCGCCCCGTTCTGCGTCGGGGCTGCGGCCGGCGTGCCTGTGGTCCGCGCTAGGCCAGCGCGGGTGCCGAATGCGGGGGCCGCCGCGCGCCCAGGGCCTGCTCGGCCGCGTAGGCCAGCCGCAGCAGCGCGGCTTCCGAAAACGGGCGGCCGAACAGCTCCAGCCCGACCGGCACGCCCAACGGCGCCTGCTCGTCCGGCGCGGAAAACCCCGCCGGGATCACGATGGCCGGAAAGCCCGTGGCCGAGGCCAGCACGCCATTGCGCTCGGCCTGCGACGTGCCAATGGGCGCCACCAGCCGACGCTGGTGCGGGAACACCAGGGCGTCGAGGCGGTGCACCTCCATCAGCGCCAGCAGGCGCTCGCGCAGCACCTGCTGGCGCTGCTGGCGTTCGCGATAGTCGGCGTCGTTGCCGGCCAGCGCCACAGCGGCGCTCAGCGTGGCCGCCACGCTCGGGTGCGGGTTCGCGGCGATGACGTCCTGCAGCGAGTGCACAGGCGCCGTGGGCGGGAGCCGCACCAGATACGTTTCGATGTCGCGCAGCATCTCGTGGTGGTGCACCAGGGTGTCCGCCAGCAGCGCGTCGGGCGAGATCGCGTCATTGAGCGCCACCAGCGTGGCCCCCTGGGCCTCGACCGTGGCCAGCGCGCGCTGCATGACGGCATTGACGGACGCATGCTCGGGCCCGGTGCCGAAGAAGCTGCGCAGCACACCTATGCGCGCGCCCTGCAGCCCGCGAGGATCGAGCCCGTCCGCATAGCTCGGCGGGATATGCGCCTCGCCCGCGCGGGTGCCGGGATCGGCCGGGTCGTAGCCGGCGATGACGTCGAGGATCCGCGCGGCATCGGTGACCGTGCGGGTGATCGGGCCGATGGTGTCCTGCGTCAGCCCGCAGGGAATGAGGCCACTGCGGCTGACCAGGCCCATCGTCGGGCGCAGGCCGACGAGGTTGTTGGCCGAGGCCGGCGAGCGTATCGAGTTGACGCCGTCGGTGCCTATGCCCAGCAGGCCGAGGTTGGCGGCCACGCCAACGCCGGTGCCGCCGCTGGAGCCGCCGGGCGTGCGTGTCAGGTCATAGGGATTGCGGGTCTGGCCCCGCAGCGTGCTGACGGTCTCGCCGCCGGAGGCCAGCTCATGCAGGTTGGTCTTGGCGAGCACAATGGCGCCGGCCTCGCGCAGCCGGCGCACGATGAAGGCGTCGGCCATGGCCAGGTTGTCCTGCAGGCAGGTGGCGCCGGCCGTCGTCTCGATGCCGGCGCAGTCGATGTTGTCCTTGATGAGCACGGGCATGCCATGCAGCGGCAGCAGGGCATCGGGCTGCTGCGCCAATTGATCGTCGAGGCGCTCAGCCTCGGCCATCGCCTGCGGATGGATGCGGATGATGCTGTTGAGGCAGGGCCCGGCCTGGTCGTGTGCATCGATGCGCTGCAGGTAGCCATGCACCAGTTGCTGCACGCTCAGTTCGCCGTCGCGCAGTGCGGCCTGCACCGAGGCGACGGTCGCCTCCAGGAGGCCGGGCCAAGGCTGGCAGGCGGCGGCCTCGTCAAGACAGGATTCAGTCAAGTGTTCCATGGGTGTCCTAGAGGGGCTGGCCGCCGGCCAGCCCGGTGTGCGTTATCGGTTGACCAGCTTGGCGGGGATGGTCCAGATCGCGAAGGCGCCCAGGATCAGCATGCCGGCGATGAAGTAGTAGGCGCTGTTGCTGCTCTGGGTCACATCCCGCAGGTAGCCCACCAGGTAGCCGCTGGTGAAGCCGGCGAGGTTGCCGATGGCGTTGCTCATGGCGATGGCCGTGGCCAGCGCCGCGCCGCTCAGGAAGGCCGAGGGCAGCGACCAGAACAGCGGCGAGCAGGTCAGGATGCCGGCCGCGGCGATCGACAGGAAGACCAGCGACAGCGCGGTGCTGTGCATGATCCACGGCAGCGCCAGGAAGCCGACCGCGCCCATCATGCAGGGGATGATCAGGTGCCAGCGCCGCTCGCGGTGCTTGTCGGCGCTGCGGCCGAAGAAGTACATCGACACGACGGCCGCCGCATAGGGGATGGCGCTCAGCAGGCCGATGGTCATCGGGTCGGCAACGCCGGTGGACTTGATGAACGTGGGCAGCCACAGCGTGATGCCGTACTGGCCGGAAACGTAGCAGAAGCAGATCAGGCTGATGAGCCACACGCGGCGGTCGGTGAAGACCTTGCCGACGGAGACATGCGTATCCGCGCCCTTGGTGTCCTCGGCCTTGGCCCGGGTCAGCACGCGCTTTTCATCGGCGTTGAGCCATTTGGCCTTGTCGATCGAGCTGTCGAGGTAGTAGAAGCAGAACAGGCCCAGCAGCACCGCGGGGACGGCTTCGATCAGGAACATCCACTGCCAGCCGGCCCAGCCGCCGACGCCCGCCATGCCGGTGAGCAGCAGGCCCGACAAGGGGTTGCCGATGATGCCCGACAGCGGCGAGCCCATGCAGTAGATCGCCATGATCTTGGCGCGGCGGTGCGCCGGGTACCAGCACGACAGGTAGTACACGATGCCGGGCGTGAAGCCGGCCTCGGCCAGGCCCAGCAGAAAGCGCAGGACATAGAAGGACGTGGGCGTCTGCACGAAGGCGAAGCAGGCTGAGAGCACGCCCCAGGTCACCATGATCCGCCCTATCCACACCTTGGCGCCGAAGCGGTGCAGGGCCAGGTTGCTGGGCACCTCGAACAGGAAGTAGCCGATGAAGAAGATCCCGGCCCCCAGGCCGTAGACGGTTTCGCTGAAGCCCAGGTCCTGCGACATCTGGAGCTTCGCAAAGCCCACGTTGATGCGGTCCAGGTAGGCGATCAGAAAGCACAGCATGAGAAACGGCACCAGCCGCCAGCTCACCTTGCGATAGACCTCATCCTCGTACGAACTGGCCTTCGTAGCGGCTTGTTGCAGGGTTGCGTCCACGATGTCTCCTTGTTTTCTGCGTCTGTTATGTATCTATGCCGCGGCGCGCCGCCCTCTGCGGGGCGGTCGCGCGGCGGCTCAGGAGGTGGCGCGGCTCAGGCTACGGCCTTGAGCTGCAGCGGCTCGGCATGGGCGGCGAGGTAGTCCATCGCGGCGGCCACGCCGCTGGCGGCGACCGGCACGCCCGAGATCTTCAGGCCCATCTCGCAGCCGGTCAGCGCGCCCAGCAGCGTCAGGTCGTTGCAGTCGCCCAGGTGGCCGATGCGGAACATGCGGCCCTTGACCTTGCCCAGGCCGGCGCCCAGCGACATGTTGAAGCGGTCGTAGATATTGCGGCGCACCGTGTCGGCATCGATGCCCTCGGGCATCATCACGCCGGTCAGCACCGGGCTGTAGACGGCCGGATCGGCGCACTGGATCTCCAGCCCCCAGGCGCGCACGGCGCGGCGGCAGGCCTCGGCGAGCCGGTGGTGGCGGGCGAAGACGTTGTCCAGGCCCTCTTCCAGGATCATGTCCAGCGCCTCGGACAGGCCGTAGAGCAGGTTGGTGTTCGGCGTATAGGGCCAGTAGCCGGTCTGGTTCATCGCGATGATTTCCTCCCAGCCCCAGAAGCTGCGCGGCAGCTTGGCTGTCTTGGAAACCGCCAGCGCCTTGGGCGAAACCGCGTTGAAGCTGATGCCGGGCGGCAGCATCAGGCCCTTCTGCGAGCCCGAGACCGTCACGTCCACGCCCCACTCGTCGTGGCGGTAGTCGGCCGAGGCCAGGCCAGAGATCGTGTCCACCAGCAGCAGCGCGGGGTGGCCGGCCGCATCGATGGCGCGGCGCACCGCGGCGATGTCGGAGGTGACGCCGGTCGAGGTCTCGTTGTGAACCACGCACACGGCCTTGATGGCATGGCCGCTGTCCTTGCGCAGGCGGGCCTCGATCAGCTGGGCCTGTGTGCCGCGGCGCCAGCCCTCGGTACCCGGCAGGCCCAGGAATTCGGGCTTCAGGCCCAGGTTCTCGGCCATCTTCTTCCACAGCGTGGCGAAGTGGCCGGTCTCGAACATCAGCACCGTGTCGCCAGGGCTCATGGTGTTCGACAGCGCCGCCTCCCAGGCACCCGTACCGGATGCCGGGTAGATCACCACGGGCTGCTCGGTCTTGAAGATCTTCTTGATATCGGCCAGCACCTTCAGCCCCAGGGCGCCGAACTCGGGGCCGCGATGGTCGATGGTCGGGTAGCTGATGGCGCGCAGGATGCGGTCCGGAACCGGGCTGGGTCCGGGAATCTGCAGGAAATGGCGGCCGACGGGATGGAAGTTGGTGTTCAGCATTTGGTCCTCATTTTGCATATTGCATTTTGCATGCAAAAAAATTTTAGTAGACAGAGGCATGCCAAGGGAAGACAGAACCCGAGAAAATTTCCAGTGTTTACCCCAAATACAAAGGCATTGACGGCCTTTTTCTTCGATGCTAGGCGTCTGTTAGAATTTGAAAAATCGACGATCTTAAATTTTGTATGCAAGATTCAATTTCATCTGGTGACAATCCTGCAGCCTCGCTGCTGCCCACCTTCGAGCGCCAGCGCCTGCATGACACGGTGGTGGATCACTTGCGGAATTTCATCGTCGAGGGTGTGCTCAAGGCCGGCACCAAGCTCAAGGAGCGCGAGCTGTGCGAAACCCTGGGCATCTCGCGCACGCCGCTGCGCGAGGCCTTCAAGGTGCTGGCCGCCGAGGGCCTGGTCGAGATCTCGCCGAACCGCGGCGCCACGGTATCGAGCATGTCGCCCGAGGAACTGCAGGACATGTTCGAGCTGATGGGCGGGCTGGAGGCCTTTTCGGGCCAGCTCGCCTGCGAGCGCATCACGCCGGTGGAGCTGGCGGAAATCAAGGCCCTGCACTACGCGATGCTCGCCTGCCGCGCACAGGAAGACCTCTCGGGCTACTACCAGCTCAACCGCCAGATCCACGACCGCATCAACCAGGCGGCCCGCAACCACGCGCTGCGCCAGACCTATCTGTCGGTGAACCGCCGGCTGCAGGCCATGCGCTTTCGCTCCAACCTGCAGAAGACCAAGTGGGACAGCGCGATTAAAGATCACGAGGACATGCTCTCAGCGCTGGAGGCGCGCGACGGCGCGCGGCTGGCCACCATCCTGCGCCAGCACCTGCTGGACAAGCGCGAAGCCGTGCAGCACATGCAGGAAGACGAGGCCGCCGCCGCGGCCAGCCAGTAAGGGCTGCCGGGCAGGTGGATACGGCTATCTGGGACAATAGCCGGTTATGCTGCAATTCGACCTGCTCAAGACCGACCCGACCAGCCACGCCCGCCGTGGCACGCTCACGCTCAACCACGGCGTGGTGCAGACCCCCATCTTCATGCCCGTGGGCACCTACGGCACCGTCAAGGG
>JBLZYV010000073.1:0-22051 GCA_050282565.1 Comamonas sp. | reverse complement strand
GACTCGAACCTCCACGGAGTTACCCGCTAGTACCTGAAACTAGTGCGTCTACCAATTCCGCCACCTGGGCATTTCAGGAAAGACTCAGATTGTACGTCAAAAAAACCGCTGCCTTTGCAGGAGTAGAAAATTTGTCAGAAGAAATTGAAGGAACAGTCCAGGGACACCGTGAAGGCCACGGCTTTGTAGTGCGGGACGATAACGAAAGCGATATCTATATACCCGCCAACGAAATGAGGGCTGTTCTGCACCGCGACCGGGTGCGCGTGCGCATCGTGCGCACCGACCGGCGCGGGCGGCCCGAGGGGCGCATCGTCGAGATCATCGAGCGTCCCGCGCATCCCATCATCGGCCGGCTGCTGCAGGAAAGCGGCGTCTGGCTGGTGGCGCCCGAGGACAAGCGCTACGGCCAGGACATCCTGATCCCCAGCAACGCCACCAGCGATGCCCAGTCGGGCCAGGTGGTGGTGGTCGAGCTGACCGAGCCGCCGGCGCTGTTCGGCCAGCCCGTGGGCCGCGTGGTCGAGGTGCTGGGCGAGATCGACGATCCGGGCATGGAGATCGAGATCGCCGTGCGCAAATATGGCGTGCCGCACCAGTTCTCCGAGGAGTGCCTGGCCCAGACCAAGAAGCTGCCCGACAAGGTGCGGCAAATGGACCGCCGGGGCCGGGTCGACCTGACCGACGTGGCGCTGGTCACCATCGACGGCGAGGATGCGCGCGACTTCGACGACGCGGTGTACTGCGAGCCCATGAAGATCGGCCGCAACAAGGGCTGGCGTTTGCTGGTGGCGATTGCCGACGTGAGCCACTATGTGCAGACGGCCAGCGCCATCGATGTCGATGCCTACGACCGCGCGACCAGTGTGTACTTCCCGCGCCGCGTGATTCCCATGTTGCCCGAGAAGCTGTCGAACGGCCTGTGCTCGCTGAACCCCGACGTGGACCGGCTGTGCATGGTCTGCGACATGGTGATCGATGCCTCGGGCGCCATCCAGGCCTACCAGTTCTACCCAGCGGTGATGCACAGCCACGCGCGCTTCACCTATACCGAGGTGGCGGCGATCCTGGCCAACACGCGCGGCCTCGAGGCCAGCAAGCGCCAGGAGCGCGTGCAGGACCTGCTGAACCTGCACGACGTGTACAAGGCCCTGCTGACGCAGCGCTCGCAGCGCGGCGCGGTGGATTTCGAGACCACCGAGACGCAGATCGTCTGCGACGACAACGGCCGCATCGAGAAGATCGTGCCGCGCACGCGCAACGAGGCCCACCGCCTGATCGAGGAGGCCATGCTGGCCGCCAACGTGTGCAGCGCCGACTTCATCGAGCAGGGCGGCCAGCCCGGCCTGTACCGCGTGCACGAAGGGCCGACGCCCGAGAAGCAGGACATCCTGCGCAGCTACCTCAAGGCCATGGGCGTGGGCATGTCGATCAGCGATGACCCCAAGCCCGGCGAGTTCCAGGCCATCGCCCAGGCGACCAAGGAGCGGCCCGACGCGCAGCAGATCCACACCATGCTGCTGCGCTCCATGCAGCAGGCGATCTACACGCCGATCAACAGTGGCCACTTCGGCCTGGCCTACGAGGCCTATACGCACTTCACCAGCCCGATCCGGCGCTATCCGGACCTGCTGGTGCATCGCGTGATCAAGTCCATCCTGCAGAACAAGCGCTACGAGCTGCCCGCGCTGCCCACGCCCGGCGAGGCCGAGGCCAAGCTGGCCAAGCGCCTGGCGGCGCGCGGCAATGGCAAGGGCAATGGCGCCGAAGCCAAGCGCCAGACGCCGCAGGCCGGCCGCCTGAGCCGCGACGTGCAGGCCTGGGAGGCTGCGGGCCTGCACTGCAGCGCCAACGAGCGCCGCGCCGACGAGGCCAGCCGTGATGTGGAGGCCTGGCTCAAGTGCAAGTACATGCGCGAGCATCTGGGCGAGGAGTACAGCGGCGTGGTCACGGCCGTCACCACCTTCGGCCTGTTCGTCACGCTGGACGAGCTGTATGTGGAAGGCCTGGTGCACATCACCGAGCTGGGCGGCGAGTACTTCCGCTTCGACGAGGTGCGCCAGGAGTTGCGCGGCGAGCGCACCGGCATCCGCTATTCGATCGCCACGCGCGTGCAGGTGCAGGTCAGCCGCGTCGACCTGGACGGGCGCAAGATCGACTTCCGCCTGGTGACGGGCGCGGGCGATGCACCGCGCGCAGCGCCTGTGTCGGCCAAGTCCACCAAGGCCCGCAAGCACACGACGGGGCGCGACGAGGCCTATGGCGAGCAGCGCGCCAGCGCCAAGAAGTCGGCGCGCTCGGTGCGCGAGCAGTCGCAGGCCGGGCAGCAGCGCCCGCATGGCGGCCAGCCCAAGCAGGCATCGAAGAAGGCGGCGCGCAAAGGGCGGCGTTGATCCATTTCCATAAAGAAGCAACTATGAGCAAAAGCAAGATCGCCGTGGTCACCGGCGCGGGCACCGGCATCGGCCGCGCCGCCGCGCTGGCATTGATGAAGGACGGCTGGTCCGTCGTGCTGGCGGGCCGCCGGGTCGAGCCGCTGAACGAGGTGGCCTCGCATGCTGCGCCGGGCCAGGCGCTGGCCGTGCCCACCGATGTGGCCGATCCGGCCGCGGTGCGCGCGCTGTTCGATGCGGCGGTGGCGCAGTACGGCCGCGTTGACCTGCTGTTCAACAACGCGGGCACCGGCGCGCCGGCCGTGCCCATCGACGAGCTGCCGATCGAGACCTGGCGCAACGTGGTCGACGTGAACCTGAGCGGCATGTTCTACTGCCTGCAGCAGGCCTTCCGCGTGATGCGGGCACAGTCGCCGCAGGGCGGGCGCATCATCAACAACGGCTCGATCTCGGCGCACACGCCGCGGCCCATGTCCATCGCCTACACGTCGACCAAGCACGCGGTGATGGGCATGACCAGGACCGCCGCGCTCGATGGCCGCAAGTACGACATCGCCGTGGGCCAGATCGACGTGGGCAATGCCGGCACCGAGCTGGCGCAGCGCATGACGCAGGGCGCGATGCAGGCGCATGGCGTGGTGGCGCCCGAGCCGCTGATGGACGTGGACATCGTCGGCCAGTCGGTGCTCTACATGGCCAACCTGCCGCTGGAGGCGAACGTGCTGTTCCACACGGTGATGGCCACCAAGATGCCCTTCGTGGGCCGCGGCTGAGCAGCAAAAACCATAGCTGCTGGCGCTTGCTGTGCAAGCACTTCAAATAAAAAACTATTCGAAGTGATTGTGTGGTGAGCGCCAGCAGCTCTCTTTTTTTATAGGGTTCGCGCCAGGCTTTCGGCCAGCCGCGACGCGGTCAGCGCTCGACTCGCAGGCCAGGTGTCGGCCGCATGGCCGTGCTGCCACACGGCGGCCAGCGTGGCCTGCCAGTACTGTCTGGCATCGGCTTCGGCATAGTCGCTGCGGCCCAGCCGCGCCCAGTGCGCGCCCAGGCAGCCGGCCAGCACATCGCCGGTGCCGCCGGTGGCCAGCAGCGCATTGCCGCTGGCATTGATGGCGTAGCGCCCGCCGGGGGCGGCGATCACGCTGCCCGATCCTTTCAGCACCACCAGGCATTGCAGCCGCGCCGCCAGCGTCTGCGCGGCCTGGATGCGCTGGGCCTGCACCTTGGCGGTATCCGACTGCAGCAGCCGTGCCGCCTCCAGCGGGTGCGGCGTGACCACGGTCTGCCAACCTTGCCGCGCGCGCTGCAGCAGCAGGCCCTGCAGCGCAGGCGCGGCGGCGATGGCATTAAGCGCATCCGCATCCAGCACCAGCCGGGGCGAGCGCTGCAGCACCTCGGGCAGCAGGCCTTGCACCAGCTCGCCGCCACCGCAGCCGCAGACCACCACGCCGGCATCCAGCGTGATGGCTTCGCGGCCGCGCAGCATGATTTCGGGCGCGATGCCGGCGGGCCGCAGCGCGACCTGGCTGCTGCCCAGCAGGTGCAGCAGCACGCGGCCCGCGCCCGCATGCAGCGCGGCCGAGGCGGCGAGCACGGCCGCACCTTCCATGCCCATGCCGCGGTGCTGCCAGGCCTCGCCGCCGATCACCAGCACATCGCCAAAGCTGCCCTTGTGGCTATTGTGGCTGGCGGCCTGCAAGGCGGGGCGGCCGGATAGCCAGCCGTCGGCGGGCGCTGCCGCGCCTTCGTGCAGCGCGGCCAGCCAGACCGTGCCGCTCCAGTCGCGCCCGGCGCCGGTGAACAGGCCGGGCTTGAGCGTGAGCATGGTCAGCGTGTGGCGCGGGCCGGCTGGCGCGGCCGGAGCCAGTTGCGCCACGGCGGGCAGCAGCTGGCCGGTGTCGGCATCGAGACCGGACGGGGTGTCTATGCCAAGCACGGGCAGGGCGGTGCGGTAGATCTGCTCCAGGCACCAGCGGGCCTCGGGCGCCAGCGGGCGCGGCGCATCGGCGGCGATACCGATGCCCCACAGCGCATCGATCACCAGATCGGTGTCCTTCGGCATGTCGCCGGGCGCCAGCAGCGGCACGCCCGTGGTCTGGGCGCGCTGCAGCGCCTGCTGCGCATCGGCCGGCAACGGCGAGCCGCTGGGCAGCAGGCAGACGCTGACGCGGTGGCGCAGCGCCTGCAGGTGCATGGCGGCTTCTAATCCATCGCCGCCGTTGTTGCCGGCGCCGCAGGCGATCCAGATGTGGCGCGCATGCGGCGCAATCGCATGTGCCAGCCGCGCGGTGGCGAGGCCGGCGCGCCGCATCAGCGTGTGGCCGGGCAGTTCGCTGGCCAGGCGCGCCTCCAGCGCGCGGGTCTGGGCCCGGTTGTGCAGCGGGTGCGAGAGGGTGGAATCGATGCGCAGCAGCATGGGCGGATGGTACCGCTGCGCAGTGCGGGGTGGTCAGCGTTGCAGTGCGAACGCGGCGGAATCGACGGGTGACTCGGCGCCGGCGATCTGCAGGGCCAGGTGCCGGGCGCTGCCCATGGCCAGGCTCCAGCCGTAGCCGCCATGCGCGGTGTTCAGCCAGATGCCAGGCAGGCCCGACGGGCCCACCACCGGCAGGCCGTCCGGCATGGTCATGCGCGCGCCCTGCCAATGCTGCAGCGTGGATTCGGCGCGCTGGATGCTGCCGGGGAACAGCTCCAGCAGCTCGGTGATGAGGTAGTGGCCGGCCTGGTCGGTGCGGGTCTCGTCGCTGGCGTGGCCCAGCTGCGCGCCGCCGCTGATGCGCAGCCGGTTGCCGAAGCGGGTGAGCGCGAAGCCGCGCTCCAGGTCGACGATGGAGCCGCGCGGCGCCAGCGTCTCTTCGGCGATGGGGGCGCTGATGGTGAAACCCTCGACGGCCGCGGTCGGCAGCTTGATGCCATGCGGCTGCAGCAGCGACGGGGCCTGCACGCCGGCGCAGACCACGACGGCGTCGAAGCGCGTGGTTTCCGCGCCGCTCTTGACCTGCACGCCGCTGGCGCCGGGCTGCACGGCGTCGATCGCCTGGTTGGGACGGAAGTCCAGGCCTTGCTCCGCCAGCGCATGCAGCAGGCCCTGTGCAAAGAAGCGGCCGTTGCCGGCCCAGGCCTGCGGCAGGTGCAGCGCGCCGCTGAGGGCGGCGTCCGACGCGAGGCCCGGCTCCCGCTCCCGGGCTTGCTCGGGAGTGAGCTGCTCGTACTCGATGCTGGCGGCCGACAGGCGCCGCGTCAGTTCGTACAGCGCCGCGGCGGTCGGCTCCTTGCGGAAGGGCAGCAGCCAGGACTGGGTGAACTGGCCGTCCAGCTCGAAGCGCTCGAGCACCTGCTGCATGCGCTGCATGCTCAGGGCTTCCAGGGCCTGCAGCGCGGGCAGCGCATCCACGGCGGCGCCGAGCCTGGCGTGCTTGCGGTGGCGCCGGCCCCAGCGGGTGGTGGAGGACAGCAGCGAGCCCTTGATGTCCAGCGCCGCGAAGCCGGGGCGCGAGAAGCCGAGCTGCAGCGCGTCGGCGAACGCGGCCGCGCCCCAGGGGTTTGCCATGCAGGGCCACAGCAGGCCGGCCTGTGCAAAGCTCGCGCCCTCGGCGACGGTGCGATGCCGCTCGTAGAGGCTGACCTGGTGGCCGTCCTCCAGCAACTCAAAAGCCGTGGCAACCCCGACGATCCCGGCGCCGATGACCGCTAGTTTCATGGATATATATAGGCAGGTTCTGGTGGGCCGCGGGGCCGCCTTGCAAGCGGCGCCGGCCAAACCGTAAGCGATTGTGCCTGGGTTTTGGGGTGGCTTCGGCGAGGGGCGTGGCCGGATTGCCACGCATGGCGAATCGGGCAAGTGGGTCCGGTCCCGGATTGCGCCATCCAGCCTATGCTAGAATCCTCGGGTTTTGCCTAGTAGGCCATTTGTGCCCACGACGCAAAACAGACCTTCACTTAAATCGCAAACCCGGTCAGCAAGGTGTTGCGCACGGTCCGTTGCCCCTAGGGTAGCGCGGGCCTGGCGTGATAAACGGCCGGGATTTTAGACCTAACCTTCGGAGAAGAATATGTCCGTTACGATGCGCGAGATGCTGGAAGCCGGCGTCCACTTTGGCCACCAGACCCGTTTCTGGAACCCCAAGATGGGTCCCTATATCTTCGGCAGCCGCAACAAGATCCACATCATCAACCTGGAAAAGTCGCTGCCGATGTTCCAGGACGCCCAGAAGTTCGTGAAGCAGCTGGCTGCCAACCGCGGCACCATCCTGATGGTGGGCACCAAGCGCCAGGCTCGTGAGTTGCTGGCTGCCGAAGCGCAACGCGCCGGCGTGCCCTACGTCGACCAGCGCTGGCTGGGCGGCATGCTGACCAACTTCAAGACCGTCAAGACCTCGATCAAGCGCCTGAAGGACATGAAGGCCCAGCAGGAAGCCGGCCTGGAGTCCATGAGCAAGAAGGAACAGCTGATGTTCAGCCGCGAGCTGGAGAAGCTGGAGAAGGACATCGGCGGCATTCAGGACATGAACGCTCTGCCCGACGCCATCTTCGTGATCGACGTGGGCTACCACAAGATCGCGATCGCCGAAGCCAAGAAGCTGGGCATCCCGCTGATCGGCGTGGTGGACACCAACCACAACCCCGAGGGCATTGACTACGTGATCCCCGGCAACGATGACTCGGCCAAGGCGGTTGAGCTGTATGCCCGCGGCATCGCCGACGCCATCATCGACGGCCGCGAAAACGCAGTCGCCGAAGTGGTCAAGGCCGTGTCCGAAGGCGGCGACGAGTTCGTGGAAGTGGAAAATTCTGCTGCCTGATATTCGAGCGACCCCAATGATTGACAGCGATTGACAGCGAAACCGATCGCGTCCAAAAAGCGGGGCTCCTGGTTAGCCCCGTTTTTTTTACCTACACCCCATAACCTGATTGACTGAGTACGGAGAATCAAAATGGCTGCAATTACCGCAAGCATGGTGGCTGAACTGCGCGCAAAGACCGACGCGCCGATGATGGAATGCAAGAAGGCCCTGACCGAAGCCGAAGGCGATCTGGCCAAGGCGGAAGAGCTGCTGCGCGTCAAGCTCGGCACCAAGGCTGGCAAGGCTGCTTCGCGCGTGACCGCCGAAGGCGTGATCGCTGCCTTCGTCGACGGCCAGACCGGCGCGATGATCGAAGTCAACAGCGAAACCGACTTCGTCAGCAAGAACGACAGCTTCATCGCGATGGCCAACGCCGCCGCCAAGCTGATTGCCCAGCACAACCCCGCCGACGTGGAAGCCCTGGGCGCCCTGGCCTACGAGCAGGACAGCTTCGGCCCCACGCTGGAAGACGTTCGCAAGGGCCTGATCGGCAAGATCGGCGAGAACATGTCGTTCCGCCGCTTCAAGCGCTTCAGCGGCTCCGACCTGGCCCTGTACCTGCACGGCACCCGCATCGGCGTGGTCGTCGAGTTCGCCGGTGACGCCGCCGCCGCCAAGGACGTGGCCATGCACGTGGCCGCCATGAAGCCCGTGGCCCTGAGCAGCGACCAGGTGCCTGCAGATCTGATCGACAAAGAGCGTTCCGTGGCTGCCGCCAAGGCTGCCGAAGACAAGGCCAAGGCCGAAGCCGAAGGCAAGCCCGTGCAGTCCGACGAAATCGTTGCCAAGCGCATCGAAGGCGGCGTGCAGAAGTACCTGAAGGAAGTCTCGCTGAACAACCAGGTGTTCGTGAAGGCCGCCGACGGCAAGCAGACCGTGGAGCAGATGCTCAAGGCTGCCAACACGCAGGTCAAGGGCTTCACGCTGTACGTCGTGGGCGAAGGCATCGAGAAGAAGGTGGACGACTTCGCCGCCGAAGTGGCCGCCCAGGTGGCAGCCGCCAAGGGCAACTAAGCCAGGCCCTTTCCGCCATCACCTCCCATTTATTTCCATTACCAACCGGAGAACCACCATGTCCACTGCACCTGCCCATAAACGGATTCTGCTCAAGCTGTCGGGCGAGGCGTTGATGGGCGATGATGCCTTCGGCATCAATCGCGCGACCATCGTGCGCATGGTGGAGGAGATCGCCGAGGTCACCCGCCTGGGCGTGGAGATCGCGGTGGTGATCGGCGGTGGCAACATCTTCCGGGGTGTGGCGGGCGGATCGGTGGGCATGGACCGTGCCACGGCCGACTACATGGGCATGCTGGCCACGGTGATGAACGCGCTGGCGCTGGCCGACGCGATGAACAAGCAGGGCCTGACCGCGCGCGTGATGTCGGCCATCGGCATCGAGCAGGTGGTCGAGCCCTATGTGCGTCCCAAGGCGCTGCAGTACCTCGAAGAGGGCAAGGTCGTCGTGTTCGCGGCGGGCACGGGCAACCCGTTCTTCACCACCGACACGGCGGCTGCGCTGCGCGGTGCCGAGATCGGTGCGCAGATCGTGCTGAAGGCCACCAAGGTGGACGGCGTCTACACGGCCGACCCGATGAAGGACCCGACCGCCACGCGCTACGGCAAACTGAGCTTCGACGAGGCCATGAGCCGCAACCTCGGCATCATGGACGCGACCGCGTTCGCGCTGTGCCGCGACCAGAAGCTGCCGATCCGTGTGTTCTCCATCGTCAAGAGCGGCGCGCTCAAGCGCGTGGTGATGGGCGAGGACGAAGGCACCTTGGTGTACGCCTGAGACAGACAGGAGTGAAAGAATGACAATCGCCGAAATCAAGCAAACCATCGAAGGCAAGATGGACCAATCGATTGCTGCGTTCAAGAACAATCTGACCAAGATCCGCACCGGGCGCGCCAACCCCGCGCTGCTGGACACCATCCATGTCGATTACTACGGCTCGATGGTGCCGCTGTCGCAGGTGGCCAACGTGTCGCTGCTCGACAGCCGCACGATCAGCGTGCAGCCGTGGGAAAAGAGCATGGGTGCCAAGATCGAGAAGGCCATCCGCGAGAGCGAACTGGGCCTGAACCCGGCCTCGCTGGGCGAGCTGATCCGCGTGCCCATGCCGCCGATGAGCGAAGAGCGCCGCAAGGAAATGACCAAGCTGGTGCGCAACGAAGGCGAGGGTGCCAAGGTGGCCATCCGCAACCTGCGCCGCGACGCCAACGACTCGGTCAAGAAGCTGGTCAAGGACAAGCTGGCCTCCGAGGACGACCAGAAGCGCGCCGAGGCCGACGTGCAGAAGGTGACCGACAAGCACATCGCTCTGATCGACCAGCTCGTGGCCGACAAGGAGCAGGACATCATGGCTGTGTAAGCCTGGTGGCTGGATGACGAGCAAACACGCACCCGACGCGAACCCGCGCCACATCGCCATCGTGATGGACGGCAATGGCCGCTGGGCCAAGCGCCGCTTCCTGCCGCGCCTGGCCGGCCACAAGCAGGGCGTGGAGTCGCTGCGCCGCTGCGCCGAAGCCTGCGCCGAGCGCGGCGTGGCGGTGCTGACGGTGTTCGCGTTCTCGTCCGAGAACTGGAACCGTCCGGCCGACGAGGTCAGCGGCCTGATGGAACTCCTGGCCGGCGCGCTGGCCAAGGAAGTGCCCAAGCTGGCGCGCGACGGCATCCGCCTGTACTTCGTCGGCAACCGCGGGTCGCTGTCGGCCAAGGTGCAGAAGGGCCTGGCCGAGGCCGAGGCGGCCACGGCGCAGAACCGGCGCATGGTGCTGAACGTGTGCTTCAACTATGGCGGCCGCTGGGACATCGCCCAGGCCGCCGCCAGGCTGGCCGCCAGCGGCACGCCCATCACCGAGGCGTCGCTGAACGACGCCATGGCGCTGGCGCACGTGCCCGACCCGGACCTGCTGATCCGCACCGGCGGCGAGATGCGCATCAGCAACTTCCTGCTGTGGCAGGCCGCCTATTCCGAGCTGTACTTCAGCGACAAGTGGTGGCCCGACTTCGACGCGGCCGCGCTCGACGAGGCGCTGCAGGTCTACCGGGGGCGCGAGCGCCGTTTCGGCAAGACCTCCGAGCAGGTGCAACAATCCTGATCTGGCGCAACCCAGACAGCAGTATGAAAAAGTGAGCTGCTGGCGCTTGATGGCTGCCGATTTCAGATGAATTTCAATCTGAAATCCTTATGCAGCAAGCGCAGGCAGCTATATTTTTTTGAGGAGGAGAACAGTATGCTCAAACAGCGTGTCATCACCGCATTGGTTCTCCTGGCCGTGCTGATCCCGGCGCTGCTCGCGCCCGCGGCCTGGCCGTTTGCCCTGCTGATGCTGCTGGCCATGGGGGCCGCCGCCTGGGAATGGGCGCGGCTCAACGGCCTGCAGGGCGCCTCCGGCTGGCTGGTGGCTGCGGTCTGCGTGGCCCTGTGCCTTGCCTCGTGGGCGCTGGGCCTGCCCCAGCAGCGCCTGCCCGGCCTGTGGCTGGCCGGCGGCGGCGCCTGGGTGCTGGCGGCGGCCGCGCTGCTGCACCGCGGCGTGCCGGGCTGGCCCGGCATCGCCCGGCCGGTGCGCCTGGTGGCCGGCGTGCTGGCGCTATGGCTGGCCTGGCTGGCGGTGACGCAGGCCAAGCTGATCGGCGTCAACTTCCTGCTGTCGATATTCGCGCTGGTCTGGACGGCCGACATCGCGGCCTATTTCGCGGGCCGGGCCTTCGGCCTCAAGTTCACCAAGGGCAAGCTGGCGCCCGCCATCAGCCCCGGCAAGAGCTGGGAAGGCGTGTGGGGCGGCGCCTGCGGCGTGCTGCTGCTGGCGGCCGTCTGGATCGCGCTCGACGGGCAGCAGGCTGCGGCCGTGCCCAGTTTCTATTCGCGGCTCTTCGCCCACTCGTGGTGGCTGCTGGTTGTGGCCCTGGTCTTCATGACCGCGATGAGCGTGGCTGGCGACCTGGTGGAATCGCTGGTCAAGCGCAGCGCCGGCATGAAGGACAGCAGCCAGCTGCTGCCCGGCCACGGCGGCGTGCTCGACCGCATCGATGCGCTGCTGCCCACGCTGCCGCTGGCGATGATGATCACGCAGCTGCTGCCTGCATAAGGTTTCAAGTCATGACATTGCAAGTCACCGTGCTGGGTTCGACCGGCTCCATCGGCGTCAACACGCTGGACGTGATCGCCCGGCACCCGGACCGCTACCGCGTGTTCGCGCTCTCCGCGAACAGCCGGGTCGACGAGCTGCTCGCGCAGTGCCTGCGCTTTGCCCCGCGCTACGCGGTGATGGCCGATCCGGCCCAGGCGCGGCTGCTGGCCGTGCGCCTGAAGGATGCCGGCGCCGCCACCGTGGTGGTGGACACGCCCGATGCGCTCGAACAGATCGCCGCGCACCCCGAGGTCGATGCGGTGATGGCCGCCATCGTCGGTGCCGCGGGCCTGCGCCCGAGCCTCGCCGCCGCGCGCGCCGGCAAGCGTTTGATGCTGGCCAACAAGGAGGCGCTGGTCGTCGGCGGCCAGCTCTTCATGGATGCGGTGGAGCAGGGCGGCGCCACGCTGCTGCCCATCGACAGCGAGCACTCGGCGATCTTCCAGTGTCTGCCCGAAGACCCGGCCACCTGGCCCGAGCGCGTGGACCACATCGTGCTCACGGCCTCCGGCGGGCCCTTCCGCACGCGCGATCCGGCCACGCTGGCCGCGGTCACGCCGCAGCAGGCCTGCAACCACCCCAATTTCGCCATGGGCCGCAAGATCTCGATCGACTCGGCCACGATGATGAACAAGGCGCTCGAGGTGATCGAGGCGCGCTGGCTGTTCGGCCTGCCGCCCGACAAGATCCGCGTGGTCATCCACCCGCAGCAGATCATCCATTCGATGGTGCAGTTCAACGACGCCTCGATGCTGGCACAGCTGGGCACGCCCGACATGCGCGTGCCCATCGCCTGCGGCCTGGCCTGGCCCGAGCGCATCGCCAGCGGCGCGCCGGCGCTGGACTTCGCGGCGCTGGGTGCGCTCACCTTCGAGGAGGCCGACGCGCACCGCTTTCCGGGGCTGCACCTGTCGTGGCAAGCGCTGCGCGCGCCCGAGGGCACGACCACCGTGCTCAACGCGGCCAACGAGATTGCCGTGGCCGGCTTTCTGGACGGCGCCATCCGCTTCGACCAGATCCACCGCGTCAACGACAGCCTGCTCGGCCAGGTGCAACCAAATGGCGTGGATTCGATCGAAGCCTTGCTGGCGCTGGACGGCGAGGTGCGCGTGCGCGCCCACGCGCTGATCCAGGAACTGCGCGCCTGAGCCCGATACCGCCATTCCCCGGGAGGATGTGATGCTGACCCTGATTGCCTTTGTCGTCGCGCTGGCGATCCTGATCGCCGTGCACGAGTACGGCCACTACCGCGTGGCCGTGGCCTGCGGCGTGAAGGTGCTGCGCTTCTCGATCGGCTTCGGCAAGCCGCTGTGGCAGTGGCAGCGGCCGGGCTCGCCCACCGAGTTCGTGGTCAGCGCCATCCCGCTGGGCGGCTACGTGCGCATGCTGGACGAGCGCGAGGCGCCGGTCGATCCCAGCGAGCGCCACTTGGCCTTCAACAACCAGCCGCTGCGCTCGCGGGCGGCCATCGTGGCCGCCGGCCCGGTGGCGAACCTGCTGCTGGCGGTGGCGCTGTTCGCCAGCGTCAACTGGATCGGCGTGCAGGAGCCCGCAGCGGTGCTGGGCGCGCCGCCCGAGCGCAGCCTGGCCTACGAGGCTGGCCTGCGCGGTGGCGAGCAGGTCATGTCGGTGGCGAGCGATGACGGCGAGGTCACGCCGGTGCGCTCGCTGGAAGACCTGCGCTGGATGCTGACCCAGGCCGCGCTCGACGGGCAGGACGTGTACCTCAACGTCCAGGCCAAGGCCTCGGGCGCGCAAAAGCCCTACCGGCTGCAGCTGTCCAAACTGAAGCCCGACGATGCCGACGCCAAGCTGATGGAGCGCGTCGGCGTGGCGCGGCCCTGGTCTGCCGCCGTGCTGGGCGAGGTCGAGCCCGGCGAGGCCGCGGCGCAGGCCGGCCTGCAAAAAGGTGATGAAGTGTTGCAGATGGACGGCCAGAACGTGCCCGACGCCTTCCAGCTGCGCGAGCGCATCCGGGCTTCCGGCGCCGCGGGCGCACCGCCCGTGCAGACCTGGCAGATCCGCCGCGATGGGCAGGTGCTGAATGTGGACGTGCAGCCGCGCCCCTTCGTCGATGGCGAGACGGCCGTGGGCCGCGTGGGCGCCTACATCGGCGCGCCGGTGGCTGTGGTGCAGGTGCGCTACGGCCTGTGGGAAGGCCTGGAGAAGGGCGCAGTGCGGACCTGGGAGCTGTCGTCGCTGACGCTGCGCATGCTGGGCAAGATGCTGATCGGCCAGGCCTCGCTGCAGAACATCAGCGGGCCGCTGACCATCGCCGAATATGCGGGCAAATCGGCGCAGATAGGTTTTACACAATATCTCGCTTTCCTGGGCCTCATCAGTGTTAGCCTCGGCGTGCTCAACCTGCTGCCGCTGCCGGTGCTCGACGGTGGACACCTCATGTATTATCTGTGGGAGGCAGTCACCGGAAAGCCTCCAACCACCGCGTGGCTGGAGCGTTTGCAAAAGGGTGGCATTGCCGTGCTGGTGCTGATGATGTGTGTTGCATTCTTCAACGATTTGACCCGGCTCCTCGGCTGATATTCATGGAAGTGCTGCATAATCGCAGCGCTTGTTGCTATAAGAGATGAAATACCTCACACCGCCATCAGTTTTCCGGAAAGCGACGGCCGCGGCTGCCATGTTGCTGGTTGCCAAGCTCTCATGGGCACTCAACCCGTTCTCGATCCAGGACATCCGCGTCGAAGGCCTGCAGCGTGTCGAACCCGGCACCATCTTCGCCACCATGCCACTGCACGTCGGTGACGAGTACAACGACGAAAAGGGCTCCGCCGCGATCCGCGCGCTGTTCGCCCTGGGCCTGTTCAAGGACGTGCGCCTCGAAGCCAACGGCAATGTGCTGGTGGTCGTCGTCGAAGAGCGGCCCACCGTGGCCAACGTGGACTTCCTCGGCACCAAGGAGTTCGACAAGGACACGCTGAAGAAGGCCATGCGCGACGTCGGCCTGACCGAAGGCCGTCCCTACGACAAGGCCCTGACGGACCGCGCCGAGCAGGAGCTCAAGCGCCAGTACATCAACAAGAGCATGTACGCCGCCGACGTGGTCACCACCGTCACGCCCATCGAGCGCAACCGTGTGAACCTCAGCTTCACCGTGAACGAAGGCGATGCGGCGAAGATCAACGAAATCCACATCACCGGCAACCAGGAGTTCTCGGAATCCACGCTGAAGGACCTGTTCGACCAGGACACCGGCGGCTGGATGAGCTGGTACACCAAGAGCAACCGCTATTCCCGTTCCAAGTTCAACGCGGACCTGGAGACGCTGCGCTCCTTCTACCTGTCGCGCGGCTACCTGGAGTTCCGCATCGAGTCGACCGAGGTCTCGATCTCTCCTGACAAGGAGAGTATCTCGATCAACCTCAAGCTGCACGAGGGCCCGAAGTTCGTGGTCTCGGGCGTCAAGCTCGAAGGCAGCTACCTCGACCGCGATGACGAGTTCAAATCCCTGGTCACGATCAAGCCGGGCGAGCCCTACAACGCCGACCGCGTGACCGAGACCACCAAGGCCTTCACCGACCACTTCGGCCGTTTCGGCTACGCCTTTGCGCGGGTGGAGGCGGTGCCGGAGATCGACCGCGAGAACAACCGCGTCGAACTGGTGCTGAAGGCCGAGCCTTCGCGTCGCGCCTACGTGCGCCGCATCAACGTCGCGGGCAACAACCGCACGCGTGATGAGGTGATCCGCCGCGAAGTCCGCCAATACGAGGCGTCTTGGTACGAC
The DNA here is from genome assembly GCA_050282565.1 of Comamonas sp. GTDB lineage: Bacteria > Pseudomonadota > Gammaproteobacteria > Burkholderiales > Burkholderiaceae_C > Comamonas. The sequence goes on along the minus strand of JBLZYV010000073.1, from coordinate 6,932 downwards.
TCCAGCAAGATCAAGCTGTCGCGCGACCGCGTGGACCGCCTGGGCTTCTTCACCGACGTCGGCGTCGAAACCCAGGAGGTACCCGGCGCACCCGACCAGGTCGACCTGCAGATGAACGTGGTGGAAAAGCCCACCGGTTCGCTGCAGATGGGCGTGGGCTTCTCCAGCGCCGACCGCGTGTCGCTCACCTTCGGCATCAAGCAGGAAAACGTGTTCGGCTCGGGCAACTACCTGGGCATCGACGTGAACACCAGCAAGTTCCATCGCACCCTGGTGCTGAGCACGACCGACCCGTATTTCACGCAGGACGGCATCTCGCGTACCTACGACCTGTACTATCGTACCGACCGCCCTTATGACTCCCAGGGCGGTACCTACCAGGTCGTGACCACCGGTGGCAGCGTGCGCTTCGGCATTCCGTTCAGCGAGGTCGACACGATCTACGTGGGCGGTGGCCTGGAGCACACCAAGATCAAGCTGGGCACCAACATTCCGGCGGGCTACCTGGACTATTCCAACCGATTCGGCGACACCAGCATGGCGTTCCCGTTCACGCTGGGCTGGTCGCGCGATAGCCGCGACAGCGCGCTGGCACCCAACTCGGGCCGCTACCAGCGCCTGAACTCCGAATGGTCGGCGTTCGGCGATGCGCGCTACGTCCGTGCCAACTACCAGCTGCAGCAGTACATTCCGCTGAATAAGCGCTACACCATCGCGCTGAACAGCGAACTGGGCTGGGGCAAGGGCCTGAATGGCCAGCCCTTCCCAGTGTTCAAGAACTACTTCTCGGGTGGCCTGGGCTCGGTGCGTGGCTTCGAGCAAGGCACGCTGGGCCCGCGCGACGTGACCGGCGCGACCCTCGGCGGGCCGAAGAAGATCACGCTGAACGGCGAGTTCATCGGTCCCATGCCGGGTACCGGCAACGACCGCACCTTCCGCTGGTTTGCCTTTGTCGACATCGGCAATGTGTACGGCGATGGCCAGAAGGTGCAACTCAGCGACATGCGGGCATCCGCTGGCCTGGGTCTGAGCTGGATTTCGCCTCTGGGCCCGCTGCGGCTGGCCTATGCGCAGCCGGTGCGCAAGTTCGCCGGCGATAAAATCCAGAAACTGCAATTCCAAATCGGAACGTCTTTCTAATGAAATCCCTTCGCTTCCCCTTCTCCCGTCCTGTTTCCCTGCTGGTGCTGTCCTCTGCCATGGCATTCGGCGCTGCCGCCCAGGCGCAGGATTTCAAAGTCGGCTTCGTGAACACCGACCGCATCTTCCGCGAGGCCAACGCGGCCAAGGCGGCGCAGTCCAAGCTGGAATCCGAATTCTCCAAGCGTGAAAAAGAGCTGGTGGACCAGGGAAATTCCCTGAAGAGCGCCAGCGAGAAGTTCGAGCGCGATGCGCCCACGCTGCCGGAAAGCCAGCGCGTGACGCGCCAGCGCCAGCTGGTGGACCAGGACCGTGAATTCCAGCGCAAGCGCCGCGAATTCCAGGAAGACCTGAGCGCCCGCAAGAACGAAGAGCTGGCCCAGGTGCTCGAGCGCGCCAACAAGGTGGTGAAGCAGGTTGCCGAGACCGACAAGTTCGACGTGGTGCTGCAAGAGGCTGTCTACATCAACCCCAAGTACGACATCACCGAGAAGGTCATCAAGGCGCTGAACGCCGCATCTTCCGGCAACGGCAAGTAAGCCGGTTGGGAGTGCTGCCGTGGGCTTGCTGCTGGGGCACATCGTCGATGCGCTGGGTGGCCGCCTGGAGCAGGGCGTGCGCGACACCGCCATCGAGTGCATCGCGTCGCTAGAGGACGCAGGCCCGGATGCCATCAGCTTTCTGAGCAATCCGAAGCTGGTGCATGCCATGCAGGCCTCGAAGGCCGCGTGCGTGGCGGTGGCCGCTTCGGTGGAGCCTGCGGCCCAGGCCCGTAGCGGCGCCTATCTGGTCGTGCCCGATCCCTACCTGTTCTTCGCTGCGCTCACTCAGTTGTGGCGCAGGCACCATGGCATTCGTGCCGTGGCGCTGGGCATCCATCCCACGGCGGTGGTTGAGGCGGGGGCTGACATTGATCCGAGCGCGTCGATCGGGCCGCTGTGCCACGTGGGTGCGGGTGCCAGGATCGGTGCCGGCAGCGTGCTCACGTCGCGGGTGACCGTGGGCGCGGGCTGCGTGCTGGGTGAGCGGGTGCTGGTACAGCCGGGGGCGGTGATCGGTGGCGATGGCTTCGGCTTTGCCAACGACCATGGCCGCTGGGTCAAGATCGAGCAGCTCGGCGCGGTTCGCATCGGCGACGATGTGGAGATCGGCGCCAATACCTGCATCGATAGGGGCGCGCTGGGCGATACCGTGATCGCGAACGGCGTGAAGATAGACAACCAGGTGCAGATCGGCCACAACGTGCAGATCGGCGAGCATTCGGCGCTGGCGGGGTGCGTGGGCATTGCGGGCAGCGCCAAAATTGGCAGGCACTGCACGGTGGGAGGGGCCGGAATGATCCTGGGGCACCTCGAAATCGCCGACAATGTGCACATATCCGCTGCAACGGTGGTCAGCAGATCCATGCCCCATGCCGGGCATTACACGGGCTTCTTCCCGGTCGACGACAACAGTCGCTGGGAAAAGAATGCGGCGACGCTCAAGCAGTTGCATACCCTGCGGGACCGTGTCAAAGCCCTGGAACAAATTCAGAAGAACGGCGTTGCCGAACCGAAATGATGGACATTCACCAAATTCTCAAGCTCTTGCCGCATCGCTACCCGTTTCTGTTGGTGGACCGGGTCGTGGAGATCGAGCGCGGCAAGCGCATCAAGGCCATCAAGAACGTGTCGGTGAACGAGCCGTTTTTCACCGGCCACTTCCCGGCCCGCCCGGTCATGCCCGGCGTGCTGATGTTGGAAGCGCTGGCCCAGGCGGCCGGCCTGCTGTCGTTCGACATGATGGGCGAGGCCCCCGGCGACGACAAGGTGTTCTACTTCGTGGGCATCGATGGTGCGCGCTTCAAGAAGCCAGTGGAGCCGGGCGACCAGGTCATCCTCGACGTGGAGCTGGACCGCATCAAGGGCGGCATCTACAAGTTCAAGGGTGTGGCCAGCGTGGACGGCAATGTTGCCTGCGAGGCCGAGATCATGTGCACCATGCGCACCGTGGCCTGATCGGCCGGTAACAGCGGTATTTGCGAGGTTTCCTGGTGAGTCTGATCCATCCCACAGCCGTGGTCGAGGCTGGCGCCCGTTTGCACGAGAGCGTCGAGGTCGGGCCGTACGCGGTGGTGGGGGCGCAGGTGGAGATTGCTGCGCGCACCCGCATTGGGGCGCACTGCGTGGTCTCCGGCCACACCACCATCGGCGAGGACAACCAGATCTTCTCGCACGCGGCCATCGGCGGCGCGCCGCAGGACAAGAAATACGCGGGCGAGCCGACCCGCCTCGTCATCGGTCACCGCAACACCATCCGCGAGTTCTGCACGGTCAACGTCGGCACGGTGCAGGATACCGGCGTCACCCGCATCGGTGACGACAACTGGATCATGGCCTATGTGCACATCGCCCACGACTGCACCGTCGGCAACCACACGGTGCTGGCCAACAATGCCACGCTGGCCGGCCATGTGCACATCGACGACCATGCGGTGATCGGCGGCCTGACCGGCATGCACCAGTTCACCCGCATCGGTGCCCATGTGATGGCGGGCTTCGGCAGCCACATCAGCCAGGACGTGCCGCCCTTCACCATGGTGGACGGCCATCCGCTGACCGTACGCGGCCTCAACCTCGAGGGATTGCGCCGCCGCGGCTTTGGCGCCGAGCGGTTGGCGGCCATCAAGCAGATGTACCGCCTGCTGTACCGCCAGGGCCTCACGCTGCAGGCCTCGATAGCAGCGCTGGAGGATCTGGCGGCCACCTGCGACGCCGAGGCCCAGGCCGACGTGCAGCGCATGCTCCAATTCCTCAAGCAATCCAGCCGTGGCATCGTTCGCTGACGCTTCTTCTCCCGAGTCGCAGTCTGCAAGCCTTTCGCTGGCCATGGTGGCCGGCGAGGCTTCGGGCGATCTGCTGTCGAGCCTGCTGCTGGCGGGCGTGCAGTCGCGCTGGCCGCAGGTGCAGGCGGTGGGCATCGGTGGCCCGGCGATGGCGGCCAAGGGCTTCGAGGCCTGGTGGCCGAGCGAGCGCCTGGCCGTGCATGGCTACAGCGCCGAGCTGGTCAAGCGTCTGTGGGGCATTCTGCGCATCCGCAAGCAGCTGGTGCAGCGGCTGCAGCAGCAGCGCCCGCAGCTCTTCGTCGGGGTCGATGCGCCGGACTTCAACCTGGGGGTCGAAGAGCGTCTGCGTGCCTCCGGCATCAAGACCGTGCATTTTGTCTGCCCGTCGATCTGGGCCTGGCGCGCCGAGCGGGTAGAGAAGATCCGCCGCGCGGCCGACCATGTGCTCTGCATCTTCCCCTTCGAGCCCGAGCTGCTGGCGCGGCACGGCATTGCTGCGACCTATGTCGGGCATCCGCTGGCCAGCGTGATTCCGCTCGTGCCCGACAAGGCCGCGGCCCGCGCCCGGTTGGGCCTGCCGGCGGACGGCGAGGTGCTGGCGGTGCTGCCGGGCAGCCGGGCATCCGAGGTCAGCTATATCGCCCGGCCGTTCTTCGAGGCCGTGGCCCTGCTGTGCCGCCAGCGGCCGCAGCTCAAGGTGGTGGTGCCGGCCGTGCCGGCGCAGAAGGCGCGCATCGCGCAGATGGCGCAGGCCTGCGGGGTGCAGGGGCGCATCGTGCTGCTCGACGGCCAGTCGCATACCGCGCTCGAGGCCTGCGACTGCACGCTGATCGCCAGTGGCACGGCCACGCTCGAGGCCGCGCTGTACAAGCGCCCGATGGTGATCGCCTACCACATGCATCCCATCAGCTGGCGGCTGATGCGCGGCAAGCAGTTGCAGCCCTGGGTGGGCCTGCCCAATATCCTGTGCGGCGATTTCGTCGTGCCCGAGCTGCTGCAGGATGCCGCTACGCCGCAGGCGCTGGCCGCGGCCGTGGCGCAGTGGCTCGATGCCTCGGCGCACGATCCGCAGCGCATCGCGCAGGTGGAGCAGCGCTTCCACCAGCTTCATTTGGAACTGCGCCGGGACACCGCGCAACTGGCAGCCGATGCGCTCGAAAAAGTTCTCGCTTCCTAGCCAGTCCTCGCTGGAGTGGCATCCGCCGGGCCTGCTGGCGGGTGTCGACGAAGCCGGGCGCGGTCCGCTGGCCGGGCCGGTGGTGGCGGCCGCCGTCATCCTCGACGACCGCAATCCCATCGCCGGCCTCAATGATTCCAAGAAGCTGACCGCGCTGCGGCGCGAAAAGCTGTTCGACGAGATCCGCGCCAAGGCGCTGTGCTGCTCGATCGCCTGGGCCACGGTGGCCGAGGTGGACCAGATCAACATCCTGCAGGCCACCCTGCTGGCCATGCAGCGCGCGGTGACAGGGCTGCGCCTCAAGCCCGTGCGCGTGCTGGTCGACGGCAACTGCCTGCCGCGGCTCGATGTGCCGGCGGAGGCCATCGTCAAGGGCGATGCGCTGGTGCCGGCGATTTCGGCGGCCTCCATCCTGGCCAAGGTCTGGCGCGACCGCTGGTGCGTCGATATCGACCGGCTCTATCCCGCCTACGGCTTTGCGGGCCACAAGGGCTACGGCACGGCGGCCCACATGCAGGCGCTGCGCCAGCATGGGCCCTGCCCGGAGCACCGGCGCACGTTTGCGCCGGTGGCCCAGTGCCTCGGCCACGGAGAGTGATCCATGCAGAAACCGGTATTCATCCAGTCGCGCGACAACGCATTCGTCAAGGATCTGCGCCGCCTCGCCGAGGACGGCAGCGCCTACCGCCGCCAGGGGCGGGTGTGGATCGAGGGCGATCACCTGTGCCGCGCGGCACTGGCGCGGGGGCGCCAACCTGCCATCGGCGTCTATGCAGAGTCTTTTTGGCCGCAAGCCGAGGCTCAGTATGCGCAATATGCTCCTAAAAACATAGTGATTGCCGATGCCATCCTGGCGGGCATCAGCAGCCTGCCGTCGGCGGCGCCCATGGGCTTCGTGATGGACCTGCCGGCCGAGGCCGCGGCGATCCAGCCCGAGGTGGCCACCGTGGTGCTGGACCGCGTGCAGGACGCCGGCAACGTGGGCTCCATCCTGCGCAGTGCCTCGGCCTTCGGCTTCGGCCAGGTGGTGGCGCTCAAGGGCACGGCGGCGCTGTGGAGCGGCAAGGTGCTGCGCTCCGGCATGGGCGCGCATTTCGGGCTGCACCTGGTCGAATCGGTGGACGAGGCGCAATTGCAGGCCCTGGCCGTGCCGCTGCTGGTCACCAGCTCGCACCGTGGCGACTGGCTGCACCAGGCCCGCCTGCCCTGGCCCTGCGCCTGGGTGATGGGCAACGAAGGGCAGGGCGTGGCGGCCAGCATCGAGGCGGCCGCCGAGGCCCATGTGCGCATCGCGCAGCCGGGCGGCGAGGAGTCGCTGAACGTGGCGGCCGCGGCGGCGATCTGCCTGCACACCAGTGCCTGCCAGCGTTGAGAAATGTATACGCACTGCGTTGGGTAAAACCTGCGCAGAGTGTCTAAATATTCCGTTTCGGCCATGCGGCTATAGCACATCCAAGCTACAATGAGCGGCTTTCACGTAAATCACGTCGCCCGGCCGCATCCAAGCAAACCCTGATAACACAGGACCCATAAAGCACAGCCCCTATGGAATGATGATCCGGGGCTCCGGGCGACCCGACACATTCTCGGAGAACCCAGTGTTTTTGTCGCAACAGGGAGCCTTCCCACCCGCCATCCTGGCGCTCGCAGACGGCACGGTCTTTATCGGCAATTCCATCGGCGCCACGGGCACCACGGTGGGTGAAGTGGTCTTCAACACGGCCATCACCGGCTACCAGGAAATCCTCACCGATCCCAGCTACTGCCAGCAGATCGTCACGCTCACCTATC
>JBLZYV010000072.1:0-22630 GCA_050282565.1 Comamonas sp. | reverse complement strand
CTTGCTGCGGTTGTCCGAGCGGAGCGCGCCCTGGCGCGCGCAGTCGAGTTCCGCAGCAGGCCCCGCGCCCGAGCATCGCAGGTTGCCCCAGCGCCTGCAGGCGCTGGGGTCACGGACAGCAGGGTCGCCCTTTCTTTGCTTACTTTCTTTCGGCGAAGCGAAAGAAAGTAAGTCGGCTGCCGGGACGACATCCCGGCCTCTGCAAGAAAAAGCACAGCCAGCGCAAAAAAGGACCACCACCCCACTTCACCCTCACTTCACCCACTTCATCCCCACCACACCCACCCCTCGCAGACTCGGCCCACCACCCCTTCCGAGAAAGCAAGATGTTCAAGAACCGATTCCTGGTGAAAGCCGCCGCGCTGCTGATCACCTTCCTGCTGCTGATGAGCGGCCTCACCCTCGTGCAGGACGTGGTGCAGGACCGCATCCGCAACCGCGATAACGCCGTGCAAGGCATCGTCGGCAGCCTGGCCGGCCCGCAGACGCTGATGGGGCCGGTGGTGGTGCAGCGCTGCACCGAGAGCTGGACCACCACCAACGCCGACAAGAAGCCCGAGGCGTCCACCCGCATCTTCCGCCGCTACGCCATGCCCGACACGCTGGAGCACCAGGCCGAGCTGCAGATGGACCAGCGCGCCCGCGGGCTGCACAAGGTCAGCACCTACGTGCTGGGCAACCGCATCGAGGCGCGCTTCTCCGCGCTGCCCGACCTGCTGCAGCCCGCACCGGCCCGCATGCCCCAGGCCCGGGTGAGCTGCGAGGCGCCGCGGCTGATCCTCGCGCTCAGCGATCCGCGCGGCATCCGCAATGCCAGCCTGGCGCTCAACGGCAACGCCATCGCGCTGCAGCCCGGCACGCGCCACCCCGCGTACCCGCAGGGCCTGAGCGCCGAGCTGCCGCCCGCGCTGCTGAAGGCGCCGCTCGCCGTGGCGCTGACGCTGGAGCTGCTCGGCACCGAGCGCCTGGCCTTCGTGCCGCTGGCCGACAGCAACCAGGTCAGCCTGGCCGGCAACTGGCCGCACCCCTCGTTCGGCGGCAGCTTCCTGCCGTCGCAGCGCAGCGTCGGCGACAGCGGCTTCAGCGCCAGCTGGAACCTGTCGGCGCTGGCCTCGTCGGCGCAGCAGAGCTTTGCCGACAGCAAGCCCCTGTGCCCGGCCAGCGATGTCTGGCGCGACTACGCCATCGGCCCGACGGCCGCCGCCGTCGAGGTGGCCGCCACGGCGGCCGATGCGGCCGCGGCAGCCAGCACCGCGTCCGGCCAGCGCTGCCTGGAGTCGTTCAGCACCACCTTCGTCGACCCGGTGAACCCCTATGCGCTCAGCGACCGCGCCACCAAGTACGGCCTGCTCTTCATCGTGCTGACTTTCGTGGCCGTGGCCATGTTCGAGGTGCTCAAGCAACTGCGCGTGCACCCGGTGCAGTACCTGCTGGTGGGCTCGGCGCTGTGCAGCTTCTTCCTGCTGCTGATCGGCCTGTCCGAGCACATCGGCTTCAGCCCGGCCTACGGCGTGGCCGCGACCGCCTGCGTGCTGCTGCTGGCCTTCTACGCCAGCCACATCCTCGGCAGCGCGCGGCGCGGCCTGCCCTTCGCCGGCTGGATCGCGCTGCTGTACGGCCTGCTCTTCGTGCTGCTGCAGCTGGAGCAGACCGCGCTGGTCGTGGGTTCGGTCGCGCTGTTCGCGGTGCTGGCCATCGTCATGGTCGCCACGCGCAAGGTCGACTGGTACGCCTTCGGCAAATCGGGGGCCTGAGCATGGCGGTCTCTGCCAACACGGTGCGTCAGGCCTGGCAACAGGCCGAGCAGGCCCGCGACCGCGGCGCGCTGCAGGCGCTGCGCGCCCAGGTCACCGCGCAGCTGCAGCTGGCCCGCGCCAGCCGCGAGGAACGCCAGCGCTGGCTGGCCCTGCGCTGCGCGCTGGTGCTGCGCCGCAGCCGGTTCTGAGCGCGGCGCGTGTGCCCGCGAGCCGGGCCGGGGAAGGGAGACGGTACACTCGTCCGCACCTCCATTCCCGGGTTTCCATCGCCATGAAAACTGCCTCATTCTTGCTGTCCGCAGCGGCCCTGGCCAGCGCCCTGTCGGCCCTGCCCTCCGCCGCCCAGGCCGCGTCGGCCACCTTCCTCAACCGCACCATTGCCGCGCGCATTCCGGCCCAGGACCTGCCCGCCTTCCGCACCGCGGTCGGCAACGTGCTGAACAGCGCCGCCGACGGCGCCACCACGCCGTGGACCAGCAGCCAGGGCCCGCGCCGCCAGCCGCCGGTGGAGGTTGCGCTCACGCCGCTGCAGACCACGCAGACCCGCGGCGGCGCCTGCCGCCTGCTCGACGCCAAGGTGAGCCAGCGCAGCCTGTCGGAGCAGTGGCAGTTCTGGTTCTGCAAGCAAGGCGACGGCAGCTGGAAGGCCAGCAGCGGCGGCGCGCGCTGAACCGGTGCTGCCCACCGGGCAGCACACCATGTCCTAAAATGATCTGAACCCGTCCGCTTCCGGCAGGACACCTGGCCCCACCGCAGGCACCATGAGCGCTACTGATAACCCTGTTTGTGGAGCACCTCATGAAAACATGTCTGATAGTGATTGATGTCCAGGAGTCCTTCCGGCACCGTCCGTTCTTCACCGAGCACGACCTGTCCGCCTACCTGGCGGCGCAGAACGCGCTGATCGAAGGCTGCGCGGCGCAGGGCATTCCCCTGGTGCGCGTGCTGCACTGCGCCGGGCCGGAAGAGGCCGCCAACCCCTTCTCGCAGGCCTCGGGCCACCTCCGCCCGCTCGATGGACTGGCCGCATTCGACGCCGCCACCAGCTTCACCAAGTCGCGCCACAGCGCGCTGGTGGGCACGGGGCTCGATGTGTGGCTCACGCAGCATGGCATCCAGCGCCTGATCGTCAGCGGCATCCGCACCGAGCAGTGCTGCGAGACCACCACGCGCCACGCCAGCGACCTGGGCTGGGCCGTGGACTTCGTGCCCGATGCGACCCTGACCTGGGACATGGCGCAGCCCGACGGCCGCACCCTGGCCGCCGCCGACATCAAGGCCCGCACCGCCACCGTGCTCGCCGGCCGCTTCGCCACGCTGTGCACGGTGGAGCAGGCCCTGGAGCGCGCCCGCGCATGACAGGCGCCGTGCCCATCCGCGTCGTCTTCGTGCTGCTGCCCGGCAGCCTGGCGCTGGACTGGGCCGGCCCCGCCGAGGCGTTGCGCATCGCCAACCAGTGGCTGCAGGCGCGCGGCGAGGCGCCGCGCTTCACGCTCGAATTCACCGGCCCCGACGCCGCCACCGACAGCTCGGTGGGCCTGCGGCTCGCGGGCCTGGCGCCGCTGCCCGTGCTCGACGGCGGCGCGCCCACCTGGGTCGTGCTGCCCGGACTGGCCGGCCATGGCCCCGAGCTGGGCCACCCGCCCACGCGCGCGCTGCTGCACTGGCTGCGCGGCCTGCGCCCGGCCGAAGGGCGGCTGGAGCTGCTGACGATCTGCGCCGGCGCACTGCTGGCCGCGCATGCGGGCCATCTGGCGGGGCGCCGCGCCACCACGCACCACCAGCACCTCGATGAACTGCAGGCCGCCGAGCCGCGCTGCGACGTGCAGGCCAACCGCGTCTTCGTCTCCGACGGGCCGCTGCACAGCAGCGCCGGCGTGACCACGGGCATAGACCTCATGCTCGAACGCATCGCCCAGGCCTGCGGCCCCGCGCTGGCCGCGCAAGTGGCGCAGACCATGGTGGTGGCGCTGCGGCGCGGCCCTCACGATCCGGCGCTGTCACCCTTCCTGCACCACCGCAACCATTTGCATGCCGCGCTGCACCGCGTGCAGGACGCCGTGAGCCAGCGGCCCGCCGCCGGCTGGACCGTGCCCGCGATGGCCGAGGTGGCCCACGTCACGCCGCGGCACCTGGCGCGGCTGTTCCTGGAGCATGCGGGCATCGCGCCGCTGCAGTACCTGCGCCGCATCCGCCTGGCCACGGCCGAGGCGGCGCTGCGCTCGGGCAGCGGCGTCACGCAGGCGGCGCTGCTGGCGGGCTTTGCCTCGGACACGCAATTGCGCCGCGCCTGGCGGCATTTCGGGCTGGCGGGCACGCCGTCGGGCGTGCACTGACTTCAGCGCAGCCTCAGGGCGCCGCGCCATCCTTGCGCTTGGCCACCTCGGGCGGCAGCTCGCGCATGCACTGCAGGTTGGCCTCGCCGAGCAGGCTGTCGCACTTGCGCAGGGCGGTTTCGGGCGCCTCCTCGCGCTCGCGCACGGCCCGGCCCTTGGGCGGCTCGGCCAGCGAGGCCGACTGGGCCGCCTGCTTCTGGGCCTCGTGCAGGGCGCGCTGGTGCCGCGCGCGCGCCTGCTCCTTGCACTGCGCCAGGGCCTTGGCGCGCTCGGGGTGCTTGCCCGGCGCCTCGGCCTGCTGCCTGCACTGCAGCAGCGCCAGTTCGTAGTCCAGGTCTACCCGCGCCGCGTCGGCCTTGTAGCGGTTGTTGCCGCTGGGGTGGTGCCGCGCATCGAGCGCGGCCACGTCGATTTTCTGCTGCCCCTCGGCCTGCAGCCGGCAGCGGTGGGCTTGGGCCTCGGGCAAGGCGCGGCAGCGTTGCAGCGCCTGTTCGAGCTGCGCGGCAATGCGCTCGCGCTCGGCCCGCGTGGGTGCATCGGCCATGAAGGCGACGGCCCCGGCGGCCAGCGCCAGCAGCACGGCCGGCACCAGCCAGCGCAGCCAGGCGGGGCGCTTGCGGCGCATGGGCTTCAGCGGCCCAGCCGCAGCAGCCAGGCGTCGATCTGGCGACCGGCTTCCTCGGTCGCGGCGCCCAGCGCCTGCGTGCCGCCCGCGGCGTCGGGCGTGGGCGCGGGGCGCTGCACGGTGAACACCTGCTGGGCCAGCCATTTCTCGCCCCGCGGCGTGACCTCGGTCAGCGTGGCGCGCAGGCGCAGCAGGCCCTGGCTGGTGGCGGTGTCGCTGAAGACCTGGCTGAACTCTTCCACGTCCAGCCGCAGCATCGCCGGGTTCGCGCCCGTGGCCAGCGCGCGCACCACTCCGCTCTGGCCTTCGAGCACGGCGCGGCCGTCGCTGAGCTGGGTGTACAGGCTCTGCTGGATGAGCTGGGCCGCGGGCCGCGCCCAGCGCGCCTGGGCGTAGGGCCGCAGCTGCTGCGCATCGGCGTAGGCCAGGCGGTAGAAGATGGGCGTGCTGCCGTCCGGCAGGCCCGAGGTGCGGATGCCGGCCAGCACCAGCGGCGCCTGCGTCTCGATCGCGGTGCGCGCGGGATCGGCCTGGCGCTGCTCGAAGCTCGGCTGCGGGCCGAAGTCGTACAGCGCCTGCAAGGCCGGCGCTTGCGGCAGCGACGAGCAGCCGGCCAGCACCAGGACGGCGGCGGTGGTGAGGAGGAGTTTCTTCATGGCTTGGCTCCAGGGGCGGCGGCCGGCTGCGGCGGCACGAAGCCGGGCTCGCCGGGGCCGGGCGGCACGACGCCCGTGCCGAACAGCAGCGATTGCGGGTTGCTCTGCAGCGAATCGGCCATGCCGCCCAGGCGGCGCGCGGCGCTGCCCATGTCGCTCAGCGCGCGGTTCATCGTGGGCACGGTGGCGCGGCCGAAGGCGTCGGCCGCGTCGCTCACGCCCTGCACCGCCGTGCCCATCTGCTGCACCGGCCCACCCTGGGCCGACAGGGTGTTGACGGCCTTGCCCACATCCTCGCTGGTCTTCTGCACGGCGATCAGGGTCTTGCGCGCGTCCTGCGCCACGGCGGGCAGCGCGGCCAGCGCCGGGTCGAGCTTGGTGTCCACGGTGGTCTGCAGCTTGCTGCTCAGCGCCTGCAGGCTGCGCGCGGCCTCGCCCACGCTGTGCAGCGCGGCGGTGATCTCGCGCTGGTTCTCGTCGCCCAGCAGCTGGTTCACGCGGCGCGTGGCGTCCTCGACCTGCTGCATGATGACCGGGCCCTGCTCGGCGATCTGGCCGAAGGGCGAGGGGCGCAGCGCCAGGCGCGGCGTGCCGTCCTCGCTGGGCGGCAGCGGCATGCCGGGGATCTCGTCGTCGTCGAGCTGGATGTGGGCCAGCCCCGTCACGCCCTGGTAGCCGAGCATGGCGTAGGTGGTCTGCGAGAGCGGCGCGTGCTCGTTGACGGCGATGCGGATCAGCACGTTGCCGTCCTTCTTGGGGTCGAAGCCGATGCGCGTCACGCGGCCCACGGCCACGCCCTTGTAGCGCACCGCCGCCTGCTCCTGCAGGCCGCTGATGCTGGCGCGCGTGGACATCTCGTAGTACTCGTACTTGGTGTTGTCACGGCCCATCCACATCGACAGGCCGATCACCAGCGCCGTCAGGAAGACGACGAACAGGCCCGCCGCCAATGCGTGCGATTTGTTTTCCATAAGTTATCCCCCTGCTGCGGCCACCGGCACCGGCGCCAATGCGCGCCGCCCCCGCTCGCCCAGGAAAAAGTGCTGGATGAAGGGGTGCTCGAACTGCACCACCTCGCGCGGCGGTGCGGTCACGATCACCCGTTTCTCGGCCAGCACGGCCACCCGCGTGGACAGCGCGTACAGCGTGTCCAGGTCGTGCGTCACCATCACCACCGTCAGGCCCAGCTCCTGGTGCAGCTTGCTGAGCAGTTCGCAGAATTCGTCCGAGCTGTTCGGGTCCAGCCCCGCCGTCGGCTCGTCGAGCAGCAGCAGCGGCGGGTCCATGATGAGCGAGCGCGCCAGCGCCACCCGCTTGATCATGCCGCCCGACAGGTCGGAGGGCATGCGCGTCGCGTGCTCAGGCTTGAGGCCCACCATCTGCAGCTTGACCATGGCCGCGTCGCGCACCACGTCCTTGGGCAGCGTGCCCTGCTCGCGCAGCGGAAAGGCAATGTTCTCGAGCACGTTGAAGGCCGAGAACAGCGCCCCCTGCTGGAACAGCATGCCGATCAGCGTGGCCGCGCCCGAACGGGCGATCTCGGGCAGCGGCCGGCCCAGCACGCGCACCTCGCCCTTCGCCGGCGAGAGCAGGCCCAGCATCTGCCGCAGCAGCACCGACTTGCCGGTGCCCGAGCCGCCGACCAGCGTGAGGATCTCGCCGCGGTAGACCGTCAGGTCCAGGTCCTGGTGGATGGAGAAGGCCTTGTCGCCCGAGCCGAACACGGTCCACAGCTTGCGGATCTCGACCACGGGTTCGCGGGAAGCCAGTGCGTCGCCCATCAGAACCCCACGCTGCGGAAGGCCACCGCAAAGATCGCGTCCAGCACGATCACCGCGGTGATCGAGCTCACCACCGAGGCCGTGGTGCCGGCGCCCAGGCTCTGCGTGTTGGGCTCGACCTCCAGGCCCCAGTGGCAGGCGATCAGCGCGATCGCGACGCCGAACGACACCGACTTGGCCATCGCCAGGTACAGGTTGGCGATGGACACCGCCCCCGGCATGGCCTGGATGAAATAGGCCGGCGCGATGCCCATGGCCAGGTTGGCCGCCAGCATGCCGCCGACCAGCGCGCAGACCGTGGTCCACACGGCCACCAGCGGCATCGCGAAGGCCAGCGCCAGCGCGCGCGGCATCACCAGCCGGAAGCCGCTGGAGATGCCCATGACCTGCATGGCGTCCAGTTCCTCGTTGACCCGCATCACGCCGATCTGCGCGGTGATGGCCGAGCCCGAGCGGCCCGCCACCAGGATGGCCGCGAGCAGCGGCCCCAGCTCGCGCACCAGCGAGATACCCAGGATGTTGACGATGAAGGCCTCGGCGCCGAACTGCCGCAGCTGCAGCGACATCAGGTAGGCCAGCACCACGCCGATCAGGAAGCCCACCAGCGCGGTGATGGGCAGCGCGGTCGCGCCCATCGAATACAGGTGGCCGGAGACATCGCGCCACGGCCCGCTGGCCGGGTTCTTCAGCAGCCGCAGGCAGTCCAGCATCAGTTGCCCGACCAGCTCGATGGTGGCGCGCGTATGGCGCATCACGGCCAGCAGCACATTGCCGAGCTGGATCAGCCAGCCCAGCCAGTTGACCTTGCGCTCGGGCGGGCAGGGCCTGGTCAGCGCGGCCACGCGCTCGAGCATTTGGCGCTGCGTGTCCTGCAGCGCCAGCCGGGCCGGCCACTGCCGGCCCCAGTGGTCCCACAGCAATTGGGCACCCACGTGGTCGAGCCAGTCGGCCTCGCGCAGGTCCCAGCCCAGCTCGGCCTGGCCGCTGGTCGAGGCCAGCTGCGCCTTCAGCGCCTTCCAGTCCTGGCGGCGGCCCAGCTCGGCCGCGCCCCAGCGCCCGCGCAGCTGCGCCCAGCGGCCGGAGCCGTCCTGCGTGTCTGCGATGCTGGGGGGGTTTGCTGCCATGGGGTCTCGGTCATTGGACACAGGCACTATACCTTGCTCCAACCCCATGGATCGTATGTATCGTCCTACGCCCGGGCCACCGGCCTCAGCGGCCAGCTGATGAGCAGCCACAGGGCCGTGAGCGCCGCCGTGGCGGCAAAAAGGCCGCCCGGCCCGGCCCATTTGGCCAGCAGCCCGCCGAGCGCGCCGCCGGCGAAAAGGCCCAGCGACTGTAGCGTGTTGTAGGCCCCCAGCGCCGCGCCGCGCAGCGGCGCCGGCGCCATGCGCGACACCAGGCTGGGCTGGCTGGCCTCGAGCGCGTTGAAGCCGCAGAAGAAGACAAACATCAGCACCGCCATCCACCACAGCTGCGGCACGGCACCCGACGCGGCCACCGCGCCCAGGCCCACCTGCACCGCCAGCACCAGCGCGATGGCGCCCAGCAGCGCCGCGCGCAGCCGGCCGCGGCGCTCCAGCGCGAACAGCCCGCCCATCATCACGAACGACAGCACCACCGCCGGCAGGTAGACCTGCCAGTGCTCGGCCTTGGCCAGGCCGGCCTGCACCAGCATGGCCGGCACGGCCACCCACATGGACATCTGCACCGTGTGCAGCACGAACACGCCGGCGTTCAGGCGCAGCAGGTCGGAGTGGCCGAGCAGGTCGCGCAGGCGCCCGCGCTCGGCGGCGGCATGCACCGGCTCGGGCGGCACCACCCACAGCACCACGGCGATGCCGGCCAGTGCCAGCGCGCAGGTCAGCCCGAACAGGCCCGACAGGCCGATCTGCGCCGCCAGCCAGGGGCTGGCCACCAGCGCCACGGCGAACATCAGGCCGATGCTGCCGCCCACCAGCGCCATGGCCTTGGTGCGCACGGCGTCGCGGGTCTGGTCGGCCAGCAGCGCCGTCACGGCGGCCGACACCGCGCCCGCGCCCTGCAGCGCGCGCCCGAGCAGCAGCAGGTGCAAGCTGCCGGCCAGCGCCGCCACCAGGCTGCCGGCGGCAAACACCAGCAGGCCGGCGACGATGACCTTCTTGCGCCCCAGCCGGTCCGAGGCCAGGCCCAGCGGCAGCTGGCACAGCGCCTGCGTGAGGCCGTAGATGCCCATGGCCAGGCCCACCAGGGCCGGGTCGTCGCCGCCGGGGTACTTGCGCGCCTCGAGCGCGAACACCGGCAGCACCAGGAACAGGCCCAGCATGCGCAGCGCGAAGATCAGCGCCAGGCTCACGCTGGCGCGGCGCTCGGTGCCCGTCATCGCGGACGCCGGGCGGGCGGCCTGGGAAAGGGTGGAATCGGGAGAAGTAGCCAAGGTATGCAGTCAGTCGCCAACTCATGGCACGCCCGGGTGCCGGGCGCGCGAAAACAGGCGTTAGTGTAGATCGGCCCCGCCGCCGCCGGGGCGCCCCGGGATTGCCGGACGAGCGACTATCAATTTTGATAGCTGCTTGCGCAATCCCAGCAAGCCCTGGATGCCAATTTGACTTAAAACCGTCCGCCACCGCCCGCCGGCGGGCACGGCCGGCCATACGCCGCTATCATGGGGAGTTTTGGTTTTTGCCACCCACCGTGAATCCTGACCTGCCCGCCATGCCCCCCGCCGCTCCGAGCCAGCCCACCGAGGGCCGCTACCTGGGCGCGGCGCTCGCGCACAGCCGCATCGCGATCCGCGGCGCGCGCACGCACAACCTCAAGAACATCGACCTCGACATCCCGCGCCACCAGCTGGTGGTGATCACCGGGCTGTCGGGTTCGGGCAAGTCCAGCCTGGCCTTCGACACGCTGTACGCCGAGGGCCAGCGCCGCTATGTCGAGAGCCTGTCGGCCTATGCGCGCCAGTTCCTGGGCCGGCTCGACAAGCCCGACGTGGACCTGATCGAGGGCCTATCGCCGGCCATCAGCATCGAGCAGAAGGCCACCAGCCACAACCCGCGCTCCACCGTGGGCACGGTCACCGAGATCCACGACTACCTGCGCCTGCTGTACGCCCGCGCCGGCACGCCGCACTGCCCCGACCACGACCTGCCATTGGCCGCGCAGACGGTGAGCCAGATGGTGGACGCCATCCTCGCGCTGCCCGAGGACACCAAGCTGATGATCCTCGCGCCGGTGGCGCGCGGCAAGAAGGGCGAGTTCGTCGAGCTGTTCGCGCAGATGCAGGCCCAGGGCTATGTGCGCTTCCGCGTGGACGGCCAGATGCATGAGCACGAGCACCTGCCGCCGCTGGCCAAGAACGACAAGCACGACATCGACGTGGTGATCGACCGCGTGAAGGTGCGCCCCGGCCTGCAGCAGCGCCTGGCCGAGAGCATCGAGGCGGCCCTGCGCGTGGGCGGCCACGACGGCAACGGCCGCGTGCTGGCCGTCGAGATGGACGGCGGCCGCGAGCACCTGTACAGCAGCAAGTTCTCGTGCCCGGTGTGCAGCTACGCGCTGCCCGAGCTGGAGCCGCGGCTGTTCTCGTTCAACTCGCCCCAGGGCGCCTGCCCGGCCTGCGACGGCCTGGGCGTGCACGAGGTGTTCGATGTGGACCGCGTCGTGGCCTTCCCGACGCTCAGCCTGGCCAGCGGCGCCATCAAGGGCTGGGACCGGCGCAACGGCTACTACTTCGCGATGCTCGAGAGCCTGGGCCGGCACTACCGCTTCGACATCGAGGCGCCGTTCGAGGGCCTGCCCGAGCGCGTGCGCCAGGTGGTGCTCTACGGCTCGGGCGACGAGGAGATCGCCTTCCGCTACGAGCTGGCCAGCGGCGAGAACGCAGGCAAGGCGGTGACCAAGGAGCACCCCTTCGAGGGCATCATCCCCAACATGCAGCGCCGCTACCGCGAAACCGATTCGAGCGTGGTGCGCGATGAGCTGGCCCGCTACCAGAGCGTGCAGCCCTGCCCCGACTGCCACGGCGCGCGCCTGCGCCGCGAGGCGCTGTTCGTGCGCGTGGGCGAAGGCCCGCAGGCCCGCGCCATCCAGGACGTGAGCCGCGTCACGCTGGCCGAGGCGCACGACTGGTTCAGCCAGCTGCAGCTGCACGGCGCCAAGGCCGACATCGCCGCGCGCGTGGTGCACGAGATCCGCACGCGGCTGCAGTTCCTCAACGACGTGGGCCTGACCTACCTGAGCCTCGCGCGCAGCGCCGAGACCCTGTCCGGCGGCGAGGCCCAGCGCATCCGCCTGGCCAGCCAGATCGGCTCGGGCCTCACGGGCGTGATGTACGTGCTCGACGAGCCCAGCATCGGCCTGCACCAGCGCGACAACGACCGCCTCATCGCCACTCTGCAGCACCTGCGCGACATCGGCAACAGCGTGATCGTCGTCGAGCACGACGAGGACATGATGCGCGCCGCCGACCAGATCATCGACATGGGCCCCGGCGCCGGCGTGCATGGCGGGCGCGTGATGGCCCAGGGCAGCTATGCCGACATCTGCGCCAGCGCCGAATCGCTGACCGGCCAGTACCTCAGCGGCAAGAAGACCATCCCCGTGCCCGCGCGGCGCACGCCCTGGCTGCCGGTGCTCGCCGGCGCCGCCGGCGGCAGCGCCGCGCCGGCGGAAAGCGGCTTTTCGGCCATCGCCGCCAAGGCCGGCCCGGGCAAGAAGGCAGCGAAGAAGGCGGCGACCGGCGCACCGGAAGCCAAGGCCGCCCAGGCCAGCGCCATGCACGCCGTGCAGGCGCTGCGCATCGTGGGCGCCAGCGGCCACAACCTGCGCCAGGTGACGGTGGACTTTCCCGTAGGCCTGCTCACCTGCGTGACCGGCGTGTCCGGTTCGGGCAAGTCCACGCTGGTCAACGACACGCTGTACGCGGCGGCGGCGCACCAGATCAACCGCGCGCAGGACGATGCCGCGCCCTACGAGAGCATCGAGGGGCTGGACCACTTCGACAAGGTCATCAACGTCGACCAGTCGCCCATCGGCCGCACGCCGCGCAGCAACCCGGCCACCTACACCGGCCTGTTCACGCCCATCCGCGAGCTGATGGCCGAGACCAACACCGCGCGCGAGCGCGGCTACGGCCCGGGGCGCTTCTCGTTCAACGTGGCGGGCGGGCGCTGCGAGGCCTGCCAGGGCGACGGCGTGGTCAAGGTCGAGATGCACTTCCTGCCCGACGTCTACGTGCCCTGCGACATCTGCCACGGCCAGCGCTACAACCGCGAGACGCTGGAAGTGCTGTGGAAGGGCCAGAACATCGCGCAGATCCTGGACATGACGGTGGAGGACGCGCACGCCTTCTTCAAGGACGTGCCCACGCTCGCGCGCAAGCTGCAGACCCTGCTGGACGTGGGCCTGTCGTACATCCGCCTGGGCCAGAGCGCGACCACGCTGTCGGGCGGCGAGGCGCAGCGCGTCAAGCTCGCGCAGGAGCTGTCCAAGCGCGACACCGGCCGCACGCTCTACATCCTGGACGAGCCCACCACCGGCCTGCACTTCGCCGACATCGCGCTGCTGCTCCAGGTGCTGCACCAGCTGCGCGACGCGGGCAACACCATCGTCGTCATCGAGCACAACCTCGACGTCATCAAGACCGCCGACTGGGTCATCGACATGGGCCCCGAGGGCGGCGCCGGCGGCGGCCAGGTGGTGGCGGCCGGCACGCCCGAGCAGGTCGCGGCGCACGCGGCCAGCCATACGGGGCGCTACCTGGCGCCGTACCTGCGCTAGAGCCTTCCTTCAAAAACAGGAGCTGCCGGCGCTCATCCCTGCTTGATTTCATATAGTTTTCCTATCAAAATCGAGAATGGATGAGCGCCAGCAGCTCTTTTTTCCATAGCTACCAACCGACCTCCACGCCATGACCGAGCACCGCCAACCGCCCCTCTGGGACTTCGCCGTCGTCGGCGCCGGCATGGCCGGCGCGTCCACCGCCTGGCAGTTGGCGGAGAGCGCCTCGGTGCTGGTGCTGGAGCGCGAATCGCAGCCCGGCTACCACACCACCGGCCGCTCGGCCGCGCTGTTCGAGGAGCACTACGGTCCCGCCCAGGTGCAGGCGCTGACCCGCGCCAGCCGCGCCTTCTACGAGCAGCCGCCCGCCGGCTTCGCCGACCACGCGCTGATCGCGCCGCGCGGCGTGCTCTACGTGGCCACCGAGGCGCAGTTGCCGCAGCTGCGCGCCGCCTACGACGAGGTGCTGGTGCACTCGCCCGGCGCCACCTGGCTGGACACGGCCGGCCTGGCCCGGCTGCTGCCGGCGCTGAACACCGAGGTGCTGGTGGCGGGCTTCACCGATGGCGGCGCGCTCGACATCGACGTGCACGGCCTGCACCAGGGCTTTCTGCGCGGGCTGCGCCAGCGCGGCGGCACGCTGTGGACCCATGCCGAGGTCGGCGGCCTGCAGTGGCACGCGGCCGAGGGCTGCTGGCACATCGCGCTGGCCGACGGCCGCGCGGCGCGTGCGCGGCACCTCGTCAACGCCGCCGGCGCCTGGGCCGACGTGCTGGGGCAGCTGGCCGGCGCCGGCGCCATCCAGCTCGTGCCCAAGCGCCGCAGCGCCTTCACCTTTGCCGCGCCCGCCGGGCTGCAGGCGCAGGCCTCGCACTGGCCGGCGGTGATCGACATCGAGGAGCAGTGGTACTTCAAGCCCGACGCCGGCCAGCTGCTGGGCTCGCCCGCCAACGCCGACGCCACCGTGCCGCACGACGTGGCGCCCGAGGAGCTGGACATCGCCATCGGCATCGACCGCATCAGCCAGGCCACGCACTTCGAGATCCGCCGCCCCAGCCACACCTGGGCGGGGCTGCGCTCCTTCGTCGCCGACGGCGAAATGGTGGTCGGCTGGGACGGCGCGGCGCCGAACTTCCTGTGGGTCGCGGCGCAGGGCGGCTACGGCATCCAGAGCGCCTTCGGCTACTCGCTGCTGGCGCGCAACCTGGCGCTGCGCGAGCCGCTGGATGCGCGCCTCGCGGTGCAGGGCGTGGCGCCCGAGAAACTGTCGCCGCAGCGGCCGCTATGAGGCCAGGTACCGGTCGCGCAGCTCGCGCTTGAGCACCTTGCCGATGGCGCTGCGCGGCAGCTCGGCGATGAAGCGCAGGTCGGACAGGCGCTGGGTCTTGCCGGCGCGCTGGTTGTACCAGGCCATCAGCTCTGCCGGCGGCTCGCCGTGCCCGGCGCGCGGCACGACGAAGGCCACCGGCGTCTCGCCCCATTGCTCGGACGGCACGCCGATCACCGACACGTCCTCGACGGCCGGGTGCGCGCGCAGCTGGTCTTCCAGGTCGCTGGGGTAGATGTTGAAGCCGCCGCTGATGATCATGTCCTTGCGGCGGTCGATCAGCGTGAGAAAGCCCTCGGCGTCGAAGCGGCCCACGTCGCCGGTGCGGATGAAGCGCTTGCCCGCCGGGTCGAACCACTCGGCCTCGCGCGTCTTGGCGGGCTGGTTGTGGTAGCCCGTCATCATGCTGGGCGAATGGCCCACCACCTCGCCCGCCTCGCCGGGCGCAACCTCGCGGCCCTCCTCGTCGATCAGGCGGATGTCGTGGCCCGGCGCGGGCCGGCCCACGGTGTGCAGCTTGTCGGGGTGCCGATGCGCTTCGAGGATGCAGGTGCCGCCGCCTTCGGTCATGCCGTACAGCTCGATCAGCGCGCCGGGCCAGCGCGCCAGCACGTCGGCCTTGAGCGCGGCCTTGAACGGCGCGCTGGTGCAGAACTTGAAGCGGAACGACGACAGGTCGTGCGCGCCGAACTGCGGCAGCGCCATGATGCGCTGGTACTGCACCGGCACCAGCATGGCGTGCGTCACGCGCTGCTGCGCGGCCAGCTGCAGGTAGCGCGCGGCGTCGAACTTGCCCATCAGCTGCACGCAGCCGCCGAAGGCCAGCGTGGGGAAGAACACCACCAGCGTGGTGTTGGAGTACAGCGGCGTGGCCAGCAGCGTCGTGCCCTGCGGGCCGTAGTCGTACAGCGTGCCGCGGCGGATGTGGCCCCAGCGCATGGCGTGCGACTGCACGATGCCCTTGGGCACGCCGGTGGTGCCCGACGAGTAGATGATGTTGAACGCCGCCTCGGGCGTGATCGCCACCGGTGCGGGCTGCGCGCCCTCGGGCGCCAGCCAGTCGCCCCAGTCCGGCCCATCGAGCGCGATGCGGCGCGGCCCGCCATCGACGTCAGGCGCAGCGCCGTCCACGAACAGCAGGCGCGCATCGGCGTCGCGCAGCATCGAGGCCAGGCTCTCGGCCGTGGACGAGGGCGCGAGCGGCGCCACCACCACGCCGGCGCGCAGCGCGCCGAGGAACAGCGCGGCATAGCGCACCGAGTTCAGCGCGCAGATGGCGATGGCCTGGCCCGGCGCCACGCCGCCCTGCTGCAGCGCCGCGGCCACGCGGTCCATCAGCGCGTCGAGCTGGGCATAGCTCAGCGCCTGCTGTTCATCGCGCAGCGCCGGGTGGCCGGGCTGCTGGCGCGCCTGCGCGCGGATCAGCTCGCCCAGCGGGGTGAAGGGCGTGTCGGCCGTGATGGTGAAGGTGCTCATGGGGCGCTCCGTGGCAACGCGGTGGATCAGTCGTTCAGGCCCAGCGACTGCACGATGGTCTTTTCCGCCGCGAAGTTCTTGCGCGCGAATTCGCTGTAGGCCTGGTGGTCGCGGTAGTCGGTGCGGATGCCGTAGGTCTTGATGACGCGCTGCATGTCCGGGTCGTCGAGCGAGGCCTTCACCGCGGCGTCGAGCTTCTCGACGATGGCCTGCGGCAGGCCCTTGGGGCCGGCCAGGCCCAGCGGCGACGGCACGACCACGTCGTAGCCGGCCTCCTTGAAGGTGGGCACGTCCGCAAAGGCCGGCGTGCGCTTCTCGGCCGCGATGGCCAGCGCGCGCACCTTGCCCGACTCCAGGAAGCTCAGGATGCCGTTGGTGACCACGATGGTCTTCACGTGGCCGCCGAGCAGCGCGGTGGTGGCCTCGGAATCGCCCTTGTACGGCACATGCGTGAACGACACGCCCGCGGCCTTGCCGAGCAGCGCCATCGTCACCTGGTTGCCGGTGAACTTGCCGGGCGTGCCGTAGTCCACGCCGCCCTTGCTGGCCTTGGCGTCGTCCACCACGTCCTTCACGGTCTTGTATGGCGAGTCGGCCGGCACCACCAGCAGGAAGTCATAGGCGCTGAACGAGGCGATGTAGCTCAGGTCGCGGATCGGGTCGTACTGGGTCTTCTGCACGTAGGGCTGGCGGAAGATGCCCACGGGCGACAGCGTGAGCCGGTAGCCGTCGGGCTTGGCGCGCATCATGTCGACCACGCCCTGCGTGCCGCCGGCGCCGGGCTTGTTCTCGACGATCACCGACTGCTTGAGCTGCTTGGACAGGCTGGTGGCCAGCGCGCGGCCCATCACGTCGGTGGTGCCGCCGGGCGCGAAGGGCACGACGATGGTGATGGGCTGGCTCGGGTAGGCGGCCTGCGCCTGGGCGCCCACGCCGGCCAGGGCGGCGGTGCAGGCGATGGCGGCGGTGAGAAGGCGGCGTTGCATGGGGATAACTCCTGGGAAGGCGCGGAAACCATCAATAACCATAGCAACTTGCGCTTTCTGCATAACGGTTTCTGCCGGTTTTCATATAAAACGCCTTATTTGGCGGCCAGGCCCAGGCGCTCGATGAGCACCTTGTCCTTGGCGAAGGCGTCCTTGGCCCACTGGGCGTAGTCGGGGCCGGAACGGTACCAGACATCCTGGTTGAGCTGGGCCAGCACCTCGGCGTGGCGCGGGTCGTCCATGGCCAGCTTGAAGGCGTCGTGCAGCTTCTTCACGACGGCGGGGTCCATGCCCTTGGGGCCGACCAGGCCGTAGGGCGAGGTGGAGACCACGCCATAGCCCAGCTCCTTGGCCGTGGGCACCTCGGGCCAGCGCTTGGTGCGCTTGTCGCCGAAGGTGAGCAGCAGGCGCATCTGGCCGCCGTCCACGTACTTGTCCCAGCCGGTGGCGTCGCTCTGCGCCGACACATGGCCGCCCAGCAGCGCCTGCTGCAGGTCGGCGTTGCCCTTGAACGGCACGTGGTTGAGCTTGACCTTGGCGTTCTCGGCCAGCTCCTCCATCAGCAGGTGCGGCGACGAGCCCGCGCCGGTGGAGCCGTAGTCCACCGCGCCGGGGTTCTTGCGCGCGGCGGCGATGTAGTCGTTGAAGCTCTTGTACGGCGAGTCGGCCCGCACGGTGAAGCCAAAGGTGTAGCCCGACACGCCGATGATGTAGGTGAAGTCGGTCACCGGGTTCCACGCGGTCTTCTGCATGTGGGCCATGCGCAGCATGGACATGGGGAACTGCGTGATGGTGTAGCCGTCGGGCCGGCCCGTGCGCGCCAGCGTGCCCGGGCCCAGCGTGCCGCCGGCGCCGGGCTTGTTCTCGACGATCACCGGCTGGCCCAGGTGCTTGCCGGCGATATCGGCCAGCAGGCGCATGTGGCGGTCGGTGGAGCCGCCGGCCGGGAACGGCACCTGCAGCGTGATCGGGCGGTTGGGGAAATTGCTCTGCGCGGCCGCCGGCAGCGCTGCGGCCAGCGTGGCGGTGCAGACGAGTGCAGCGGAGAAAAGGCGGCGTTGCATGGGGGTCTCCAAAAGAATGGTGGTTGGATCAGGCGATGCTGCGGGCCAGGCGCTGGCGGATGATGGCCTCGGCCTGCGCCATGATGCCGTCGATCAACTGCTGCACCGTGGGCACGTCGCGCACCAGGCCGGCGACCATGCCGCAGGACCAGACGCCCGCGTCCATCTCGCCGCCCTGCATGATGCGCGGGTAGACGCCGGCCACCTCGGGCGCGATGTCGGCGAAGCTGATGGCCGCGCCCAGCTCGCGCTCCTTCTGCAGCAGGCGCTCGGTGGCGGGGTTGGTGAGCACGCGCTCGGTGTTGCGCAGCGGGCGCATCACCAGGCGCGTGTCGAGTTCGCTGGCCGCGACGATGGCCTGCTTGACGTTGTCGTGCACCGGCGCCTCCTGCGTGGCGATGAAGCGCGTGCCCATGTTCATGCCGTCGGCGCCCAGCGCCATCGCCGCCACCAGCGAGCGGCCGTCGGCCATGCCGCCCGAGGCGACGAAGGGCACCTTCAGTTCCTCGGCCGCGCGCGGCAGCAGGATGAAGTTGGGGATGTCGTCCTCGCCCGGGTGGCCGCCGCACTCGAAGCCGTCCACGCTGATCGCATCGCAGCCGATGGCCTCGGCCTTGAGCGCGTGGCGCACCGAGGTGCACTTGTGGATGACCTTGATGCCGGCTTCCTTCAGCGCGGGCAGCCATTTCTGCGGGTTGTTGCCCGCGGTCTCGACGATCTTCACGCCGCCGTCGATGATGGCCTTGACGTAGCCGGGGTAGTCGGGCGGGTTGACCGAGGGCAGGAAGGTCAGGTTCACGCCGAAGGGCTTGTCGGTCATCTCGCGGCAGCGCGCGATCTCCTTGGCCAGCAGCTCGGGCGTGCGCTGCGTGAGGCCGGTGATGATGCCCAGCCCGCCGGCGTTGGAGACGGCCGCGGCCAGCTCGGCGTAGCCCACGTGGTGCATGCCGCCCTGGATGATGGGGTGCTCGATGCCGAAGAGTTCGGTGATGCGTGTCTTCATGGTGTCCTGCTTTGCTGTGTGCTGTGCTTACTCGGCCGCGATGCCCTTGTCGCGGATCAACTGGCCCCACTTGGCATAGTCCTGCTTGATGCGCTCGCCGAACGCGGCCGGCGCCAGGTAGTGGGCGAAGGCGCCGGCGCCCAGGATCTTGTCCTGCACCTCTTTCTCGGCCAGGACCTTCTGCACCTCGGCGGCCACGCGGTCGATGATGGCCTGGGGCGTGCCCGGCGGCGCGACGAAGCCGCCCCACGACACCGCCTCGTAGCCCTTGAAGCCCTGCTCGGCCACGGTCTTGACCTCGGGCAGCGTGCTCACGCGCTGGGGCGAGCCCACGGCGATGGCTCGCAGCTTGCCGGCCTTGATGTGCGGCAGCGCCGCGACCAGGTCGGAGAACATCACCGGCACCTGGCCGCCGATGGTGTCGGTGATGGCCGGCGCGCTGCCCTTGTAGGGCACGTGCTGCATGTCGAAGCCGCCCATCTGCTTGAGCAGTTCCATGCTCAGGTGGCCGAAGCTGCCGTTGCCCGCGCTGGTGTAGTTCATCGCCACCTTCTCGGCCTTGGCATGCTGCACGAGCTTTTGCAGGTCGGTCACCTCGGGCAGCAGCTTGGGGTTGACCACGATGACGATGGGCAGGTCGTAGACCATGGCGATCGGCACGAAGTCCTTGGCGCTGTCGTAGCCCGCGTTCTTGTACAGGTGCGGGGCCAGCAGCGTGGGCGTGGCCAGCGTCATCAGCGTGTAGCCGTCGGGCGTGGTCTTGACGATCTGGGCCGCCGCGATCGAGCCCGAGGCGCCGGCGCGGTTGTCCACGATCACCGATTGCTTGAGCCGCTCGCCGAGCTTCTGCGCCACGATGCGCGAGGCCGTGTCGGTAGGCCCGCCGGCCGGGAACGGCACGACCAGCTTGACCAGCTTGCCGGGCCAGGCCGGCTGCGCGAAGGCGGTTCCGGCCAGGCCGGCCACCAGGGGCGTGGCGGCCAGCGCCAGCATGGCGCGCCGGGTACGGGGTTGGTGCATCACAAGGGGTCCTCTCATCAGCAGTTGGTTCCGGCGCCGCGGCCCCATGGGAATGGCTCCGCCCTTCCCCCGCCAGGCGAGGGGGGCGGCGCGCAGCGGCGCGGGAAAGGTTTCAGTCCAGTTTGGCGCCGGCCGATTCGACCAGCGCCTTCCATACCGGCATTTCGCGCTGGTAGCTTTCGCGGAAGGCCTGCGGGCTGCCCATCACGAGCTGGAAGCCGGCACCCACCATGCGCTCCTGCACCTTGGCGTCCTTGGCCACTTCGCGCAGGTGGGCCGCGATCTGCTCGACCAGGGCCGCGGGCATGCCGGCGGGCCCGGCCATGCCGACCCAGCCGGTGATGGTGTACGCATCGTCCTGCACGCCCTGCTCGTGGATCGTGGGCACCTGCGGCAGGATGGTCATGCGCTGGCGGCCGGTGACGCCGATGGCCTTGAGCCGGCCGGCATCGAGGAAGGGCTTGGTGCTCAGTGCGCTGGCAAAGCACAGCTGCAGCTGGCCGCCGACCAGGTCCTGCAGCATCGGCGACTCGCCCTTGTAGGCCACGTGGGTCATCTCGGCATCCATGGCCTTGCTCATGTACGAGCCCGACAGGTGCGCCTGCGAGCCCGCGCCCCAGGAGCCATACGACAGCTTGCCGCGGTTGGCCTTGATGTAGGCCAGCAGCTCCTTCATGTTGCCCGCCGGCACCGAGGGATTCACCGCCAGCACGATGGGCGCGGTCGCCACCTGGGACAGCAGCGTCAGGTCCTTCTGCGGGTTGTAGGGCAGCTTGGTGTAGAGGAACTGGTTGATCAGCATCGAGGTGCTGAGCGACAGCAGCAGGGTATGGCCGTCGGGCTGCGCCTTGGCCACGGTGTCCGTGCCCAGGATGCCGCCGGCGCCGCCCTTGTTGTCGACCACCACCGGCTGGGCTATGCGCTTGGACAGCACCTCGGCGATGACGCGGGCCACCGCATCGGTGGCGCCGCCCGCGTTGTAGGGCACGACCAGCCGCACCGGCCGGGCCGGCCACGCGGCCTTGTCGGCCTGGGCCCAGGCCCCGCCCCACAGCCCGCCGCCGCCCAGCGCGGCCACGGTGCGCAGCGCGCCACGTCGATTCATCGGCGAAAAGCTCATTGCGGTCTCCTTGGTATAAAAACAGCCTGCAGCGCTTATACACCAAGCGCCAGCAGCTATTATTTTTACACTTACTCGGTCGAAGGCAGGGTCAGCACGCCCTTGTCGCGCAGGGCCTGCAGCTCCGCTTCGGACAGCTGCAGCAGCTGCTGCAGCACCTCGCGCGTGCCCTCGCCCAGCGTGGGCGGCGCATGGCGGATGGGCAGGCGCTGGCCGTCCAGGCGGTACGGCGGCGCGAACACCGGCGTGGTGCCGACCACGGGGTGCGGCATGTCCTGCAGCAGGCCGCCCTGGCGGGTGCGCTCGCTGGAGAGCGCCTCGTGCAGGCCGGCGACGCGGCCGCAGGGGATGCCCGCCGCCGTCAGGCGTTCGAGCAGCTGCTCGCGCGGGAAGCTGCGGATCAGGTCCTTGAGCATCGCGCCCAGCTCGTGGCGGTTCTGCGTGCGGTTCACGTTGGTGGCAAAGCGCGGGTCCTCGACGATGTCGGGCCGCTGGATCACCTGGCGGCAGAACTTCTCGAACTGCGCGTTGTTGCCCACGGCGATGATCATCGGGCCGTCGGCCGACTCGTACATGCCGTAGGGCACGATGGACGGGTGGGCGTTGCCGTAGCGCTCGGGGTCGTGGCCGAGCTTGAGCGCGTCGAGCCCGTAGTAGCCGGTGACCATGATGCCGCTGTCGTACAGCGCCATCTCCACCAGCCGGCCCTGGCCGGTGCGGCTGCGGCGGTACAGCGCCGCCAGGATGGCCTGGGCCGCGTACATGCCGGTCATCAGGTCGACCACGGCCACGCCGAACTTGAGCGGCGGCATGCTGGCATCGCCGTTCAGCGCCATCAGGCCGGCCTCGCCCTGGATCACCAGGTCGTAGCCGGGGCGCTTGGCCTCGGGGCCGCTACTGTTGTAGCCGGAGACGGCGCAGTAGATCAGGTCGGGCTTGATGGCCTTGAGCTGCTCGTAGCCCAGGCCCAGCTTCTCGGCGCCGCCGGTCTTGAAGTTGTGGATCACCACGTCGAACTGCGGCAGCAGGTCGTGGATGAGCTTCAGGCCTTCGGGGCTCTGCAGGTCGATGGTGATGGACCGCTTGTTGCGGTTCATGCTGTTGTAGTAGGTGGTCTCGGTCTTGCCGATGCGGATGCCCCAGTCGCGCGTGTCGTCGCCGCGGCCCGGGTGCTCCACCTTCACGACCTCGGCGCCGAAGTCGGCCAGCACCATGCCGCACAGCGGGCCGGCGAACACGCGCGACAGGTCGAGCACACGCACGCCCTCCAGCGGAAAGTCCATGCCATCCGTGCCATCCTTGCCATTCGGGCGGTCATTGCCTGCCATTGCTTGTCTCCTTGGGTTTGGTTTACTTGCGCAATTTCGCGTAGTCCGCCGCGCGCTTGTCGAGGAAAGCGCCTATGCCTTCGCGCGACTCGGCCGTCTCCTGCGACTGGATCATGAACTGCGCCTCCTGCTCGAGCTGCTGCTCCAGCGTGTTGTGCGGCGCCATGCGGCACAGCTGCTTGATGCGCGCCATGGCCAGCTCGGGGCCTTCGCCCACCTGCTGCGCCAGCGCGATCGCGGCCTGCAGCGCCTGGCCGGGCTCAGCCAGGCGGTTGACCGCGCCCAGCGCGTGCAGGCGCTCGCCGCTCAGGCGTTCGCCCGTCAGGCACAGCTCGGTCAGCACCTGGCGCGAGACGAACTCGGCCAGGAAGGCCGTGGCGCCGCCGTCGGGCGT
>JBLZYV010000071.1:0-22747 GCA_050282565.1 Comamonas sp. | reverse complement strand
CATCATCCCGCGCGGCCGTGCGCTGGGCGTGACCATGAGCCTGCCCGAGAAGGACCGCTACTCCTACGACAAGGAGTACATGCTGAACCAGATCGCCATGCTGTTCGGCGGCCGCATCGCCGAGGAAGTGTTCATGAACCAGATGACCACGGGCGCTTCCAACGACTTCGAGCGTGCCACGCACATCGCCCGCGACATGGTGACGCGCTACGGCATGACCGCGGCGCTGGGCCCGATGGTCTACGCCGAGAACGAGGGCGAGGTCTTCCTGGGCCGCTCGGTGACCAAGACCAACAACGTCAGCGAGCAGACGATGCAGAAGGTGGACGAGGAAGTGCGCCGCATCATCGACGAGCAGTACGGGCTGGCCCGCAAGCTGATCGAGGACAACGCCGACAAGATGCACGCCATGGCCAAGGCCATGCTCGAGTGGGAAACCATCGACGCCGAGCAGCTCGACGACATCATGGCCGGCAAGGACCCTCGTCCGCCCAAGGACTGGACGCCGCGCAACCCGCCGTCCGGCGACGGTGGCTCGGGCGGCACGCCGGTGGTGAACTCGGGCCACGCGCCGACGGCAGCCTGAACGCAGCCACGCTTTTCACACCACCCACCAAGGCGCTCCAACGAGCGCCTTTTTTCATATGACCACGACGCACTGGCAAACCAGCCGTTTTCAGATCGACCTGCGCCGCCCGCAGGTCATGGGCATCGTCAATGTCACGCCCGACTCCTTTTCGGATGGCGGCTCCTGGTTTGATCCGCGGGCCGCGCTGGCGCATGCGGAGCAGTTGCTGCAGGACGGGGCGGACCTGCTCGACATCGGCGGCGAATCCACCCGCCCCGGCAGCCCGGCCGTGCCGCTCGACGAGGAACTGCGCCGCGTGCTGCCGGTGCTGCGGGAGGCCGTCAAGCTGCAGGTGCCCATCTCCATCGACACCTACAAGCCCGAGGTCATGCGCGCGGCGCTGGACCTGGGCGCGGACATCATCAACGACATCTGGGCGCTGCGCCAGCCTGGGGCCCGGGCGGCGGTGGCCGCGCACCCGCAGTGCGGCATCTGCCTGATGCACATGCATGCCGACCCGCAGACCATGCACGTCTCGCAGATGACCGGGCACGACGTGGCGGCGCAGGTGCTCCAATTTTTGGAGCGCGAAGCGCAGGAGTTGCTTGCGCTGGGGGTCGAAAAGCCTCGCATCATGTTCGATGCGGGCATTGGTTTCGGCAAGACCGTGGCGCAGAATTTCGAGCTGCTGCAGCAGCATGCGGCGCTGGGGGCCACGGGGTATCCGCTGCTCGCGGGCTGGTCGCGCAAGAGTTCGCTGGGCAAGGTCACCGGCCGCGAGGTGGACGAGCGCATGCCGGCCAGTATTGCCGCCGCCGTGCTGGCGGTGGAGCGGGGCGCCGCGGTGGTGCGGGTGCACGATGTGCGCGAGACCGTCGATGCGCTGGCCGTGCTGCGCGCCATGCAGCAGCCTCACCATTCGATACCTCTGTGACCTCGCGCCGCGGCGCCGGCCTGACACAATAGCGCCAGCTTCAATACAGGAAGGGATAAGCCCATATGGCACGCCAATATTTCGGAACCGATGGCATTCGCGGTACGGTCGGCAAGTCGCCCATCACGCCGGACTTCGTGCTGCGCCTGGCCCATGCGGTGGGGCGCGTGCTGCGCCGTACCGAGGATCGCCCCACGGTGCTGATCGGCAAGGACACGCGCATCTCCGGTTACATGCTGGAAAGCGCGCTGGAGTCGGGCTTCAACTCGGCCGGGGTGGACGTGGTGCTGCTGGGCCCGCTGCCCACGCCGGGCGTGGCCTACCTCACGCGGGCGCAGCGCGCCAGCCTGGGCGTGGTCATCAGCGCCAGCCACAACCCGTTCGAGGACAACGGCATCAAGTTCTTCAGCGCCGCGGGCACCAAGCTGCCGGACGCCTGGGAGGAGTCCGTCGAGGCGGCGCTGGCCGAAGACCCCGTGTGGGCGCCTTCGGCGGCGCTGGGCAAGGCCCGTCGATTGGATGACGCCGCCGGCCGCTACATCGAGTTCTGCAAGAGCACCTTCGACCAGTCGCTGAGCCTGCGCGGCCTGAAGATCGTGGTCGATGCCGCCCATGGCGCGGCCTATCAGATCGCGCCCAAGGTCTTCCACGAGCTGGGCGCGGACGTGATCACCATCGGCTGCCAGCCCGACGGCCTCAACATCAACCGCGAGGTGGGCGCCACCCACCCCGAGGCCCTGGTGCGCGCCGTGCGCGCCAACAAGGCCGATCTGGGCGTGGCGCTGGACGGCGATGCCGACCGCCTGCAGCTGGTCGATGCCAGCGGGCGATTGTTCAACGGCGACGAGCTGCTGTACCTGATGGCCAGCGACCGTCTGCGCCGCGGCGAAGAGGTGCCGGGCGTGGTCGGTACGCTGATGACCAACCTGGCGGTAGAGTCCGCGCTCAAGCGCCAGGGCATACCGCTGGTGCGCGCCAAGGTGGGCGACCGCTACGTGCTCGAAGAGCTGCAAAGCCGCGGCTGGCTGCTGGGCGGCGAAGGCTCGGGCCACCTGCTGGCGCTGGACAAGCACACCACCGGCGACGGCCTGGTCAGCGCGCTGCAGGTGCTGCGCGCCTGCGTGAGCGGCCAGCAGTCCATCGCCGCGCAGCTGCAGGGCGTGGAGCTGTGCCCGCAGGTCATGGTCAACGTGCGCCTCAAGCCCGGGCAGGACTGGAACAGCAACCGCCAGCTGGCCGAGCTGAGCCAGCAGATCACCGCCGACTTCAACGGCGAGGGCCGGGTGCTGATCCGCGCCAGCGGCACCGAGCCGCTGCTGCGCGTGATGGTCGAGGCGCACGACGCGGGCCGCGCCAGCCGCTGCGCCGAGGCATTGGCCGAGGCGGCGCGCGCCGGCGCCTGAGACCTGCTTCTCAGTCCACCAGCAGGCCGCAGCTCAGGTTGGCCACCGTGCCGGTGATCGCGCCGGCATGGGGCGAGGCCAGGAAGGCGATGCTCCGCGCCACCTGGTCCAGCGTGGGCAGGCGCTTGAGCAGGGTGCCGGCCGCCGCGCCGTCCAGCATGGATTCGACCGTGGTACCCGCGGCCTGGGCCGCGGGCGCGAACACCTCGCGCGTGTGCGAGCCGTGGGCCAGCGCCTCGGGAATCGCATGCGGCCGCACGCAGACCACGCGCACACCCTGGGCGCCCAGCTCGCCCGCGAGGTGCCGTGACAGTGCCTCCACCGCCGCGCTGGACACGCAGTTGCCCAGGTAGCCCGGCCCCGGCAGGCGCGCGCCCGGCGTGGACAGCGTGAGTATCACCCCCGAGCCCTGGCGCACCATGTGGCGCGCCACCGCCTGGGCGGTGATGAAGTTGCAGCGGGTGTAGGCCGCTATTGGATGCTCGTAGTCCGCCAGCGAGAGATCGAGGAAGGGCGTGCCCTGCACATGCGTGAAGCCCACCGCATTCAGGGCGATGTCGATGCCGCCGGCCTGCTGCGCCACCGCGTCGGCATGGCGGTCCACCGCCGCGGCATCCAGCGCATCGAGCTGCGCGATGTCAGCCTGGCCGCCGGCGGCCCGGATATCGGCCGCGACGGCTTCCAGCCGGGCCAGGCTGCGCCCCGCCAGAAAGACCCGGGCGCCTTCGCCCGCCAGCACCCGGGCCACGGCGCCGCCGATGGCTCCACCCCCGCCATGAACCACGGCGGTCTGTTTCGCAAATAGCATGGCAGTTCCTTATGTGAACACTGTCAACATAAAGTAGCACGGAAAGTGAACGGCGTCTACATGCGATGGGCGTGCGCGTCGGATGGCCGCGGCCTCACGCTAGGGCTCCGGGGCCTTCGGGGTACTGGGGCAGGTCGTCGGTGATGCTGAACCAGGGCGCCTTCGAGGCCACGAAGATGTGGGCCGAGGGCCGGATGCTCGGCGCATCCACCAGCGTGCCCAGCGTGACGTGCACATAGGCGCCATCCCGCACCACCGAGTACAGCAGCGAGCCGCAGGCCGCGCAGTGCGCGTCATGCGTTATTTCGTCGCCATGGACGAGCAGGGGGCCGCTGTCCGGCGCCAGTTGCAACTGGTCGCGCGCAATGCCGGCAAAGGGCTTGAACGCCGCGCCGGTGCTGCGCCGGCACCGCGAGCAGTGGCAGTTCAGCGCATAGGCGAAATCGTCGCCGACGGTATAGCGCACCCGGCCGCACAGGCAGCTGCCGGCCAGCGTGCGGGCCGGGGAGGGCGAGGCGGTGGGGGCTTTCATGGCGCGTTCCAGTATATCGGCGCCCCTGCGGCAGCCGGCTTACCTGCGGTAACCATGACATGGTCTTGACACGGATCGGACACGAGCACGTCACGCGCGCTCGGCACCATGCTGGGCATGGAGCGTGCGAGGGCTGCGCCATCGCATGCACAACGGTTTTACCGAGGAGCGAACGAATGAACGAACTGCCCTGCCCAACGCTGCCGCTCAGTCCCAGCCACCTGCCACGGGGGTCACTTCATCGCCCTGGCGACACGCTGGGCACGGAGGTCGTTGCACAGGCGGCTGGCGGCCTGGAAGTCACCTGGGCGCGCCACCAGGACGAAGTCCGCGAAGCCCAGCGCCTGAGGTACCAGATCTTCGTGCTGGAGATGGGTGCGCGCCTGCAGACGCCGCTGGCCGGCCACGATGTGGACCGCTTCGACGACTTCTGCGAACACCTGCTGGTGCGCGACACCGCATCGCGCCAGGTCATCGGCACCTACCGCGTGCTGACGCCCGGCCAGGCCCGGCGCGCCGGCGGCACCTACAGCGACACCGAGTTCGACCTGTCGTGCATCGATGCGCTGCGCCCGCGCATGGTCGAGCTGGGCCGCAGCTGCGTGCATGCCGACTTCCGCCAGGGCGGCGTGATCATGACGTTGTGGGGCGCGCTCGCGTCCTTCATGCAGCGCAACCGGCTCGACGTGATGATGGGCTGCGCCAGCATCCCGATGTGGCACAACGGCATCGTCAGCGGCGATGCGGCGGCCAGCATCTGGCGCCAGCTGCAGGCCAAGGGCCAGATCTCGAGCGAGTACCGCGTCACGCCGCGCCTGGCGCTGCCGCTGGCGCAGCTCGACGACAGCGTGGACGTGGAGCCGCCGGCCCTCATCAAGGGCTACCTGCGCGTGGGCACCGAGGTGATCGGCGCGCCCGCGTGGGACCCGGACTTCAACACCGCCGACCTGCCCATGCTGATGCAGCTCGAGCGCCTGTCGCCGCGCTACCGCAAGCACTTTCTGGGGTAGGCGCCGCGGATATTCGGTGGCCCGCCGCGGGCGCCCGCGAAGTCCTTTATAGTCAAATCGATGGTTGGCGCTTGTGCATCAAGCGCCGGCTGCTATTGAAAATGAAGGATTTCGACGTGCCTACTTCCGCGATTGAACTGCTGGTGCTCAACCCCATCTCCGAGGCGCACCGTGCGCAGATCGGCCAGCATTGCCAGCTGACCTACGCGCCCCAGCCGCAGCAGCGCGCCGCGGCGATCGCGCAGCAGGGCGCGCGCTTCCATGCCGTGCTCACCATCGGCTCCATCGGCCTCACCGCCGACGAGGTGGCGCAGTTGCCGGCGCTGCGCCTGGTGTGCTGCCTGGGCGCGGGCTACGAGGGGCTGGCGCTCGACGCGCTGCGCGAACGCGGCGTGGCGGTGGCCAACGGCGCGGGCACCAACGACACCAGCGTGGCCGACCATGCCTTCGGCCTGATCCTGGCCGCGGTGCGGGGCTTCCGCGAGCTGGACCGGCAGGCGCGCGCCGGCGTGGACCGCTTCACGCTGGCGCACCCGCCCGGCGTGTCGGGCAAGAAGCTGGGCATCCTGGGGCTGGGCCAGATCGGCATGAAGATCGCGCGCCGCGCTGCGGCCTTCGACATGCCGGTGGGCTACCACAACCGCCGCGAGCGTTCGGACGTGGAGCACCGCTATTTCGCGTCGGTGCTGGAGCTGGCCGAATGGGCCGACGTGCTGGTCTGCGCCACGCCCGGCGGCGCGGCCAGCCGGCACCTGGTGGATGCGCGGGTGCTCGCGGCGCTGGGGCCACAGGGCTACCTGGTGAACATTGCCCGGGGCTCGGTGGTGGACACCGAGGCGCTGGCGCAGGCGTTGCGCAGCGGCGGCATCGCGGGCGCGGGCATCGACGTGTACGAGAGCGAGCCGCACCGGCCCGAGCCGCTGGTGGAGCTGCCCAACATCGTTATCACGCCGCATGTGGCGGGCTGGTCGCCCGAGGCCACGCAGGCCAGCGTGGACCAGTTCATCGCCAACCTGAACGGTACTTTCCACGGCGCGGGGCCGGTGGCGCCGGTCGCGCTGTAGCTATCAAAAAAATAGCTGTTAGCGCTTGTTATACATGGGTTTTAGATGGTTTTTTATATGAAATCCATATGCAGCAAGCGCGAGCAGCTATCTTTTATCTGGCGCCGGCCGCTTCCAGCTTGGGCTGGGCGACCTTGAACTGGAACACGCGGGCGGTGCGCGCCCATTGCTGCACTTCCTCGTTCAGCAGGTAGGCGGACTGCGGGTGCTGCTCGGCCCAGTCGGGGCTGGCGCGCAGCGACCACTTGTCGGGCTTGGCGCGCAGCTGCAGCGAGCGGAAATCGGGCTCGCGGCGCGCATGGCACAGCAGCACGGCCAGGCGCAGGCTCAGGAGCTGCAGTGCGAACTCGTTGTCGCCGAGGTAGGCCTCGACCTTGCGCAGCTTGCCGCGCTGGCCCAGCACCAGCGCGCTCATGTGCGTCAGCTCGGACTGGGTGAAGCCCGCGATGTCCGAGTGCTGCAGCACATAGGCGCCGTGGTGGTGCGAATCGTTGTGCGAGATCAGGCAGCCGATCTCGTGCAGCTCGCAGGCCCATTCGAGCAGCGGCGCGCGCAGCTGCAGCGGATCGGTGATGCCCACGTAGCGCTTGGCCTGCTCGTACAGCCGCGCGGCCGTGGCCTGCACGCGCTGCGCCTGCGGCGCATCGGCTGCAAAGCGCTGCATCAGCGCGCCGATGGTCACGCGACGGGCGTCGTGGTGCTCCTGGTGCTGCACCATGTCGCGCAGCGCGCCCTGGCGCAGCGCGCCGTCGGCGATGCGCATCTCGGGGATCTGCAGCAGCTCGAAGATGGCGCACAGCGCCGCCACGCCGCCGCCCACCACCGCGCGGCGGTCTTCCTTGAGGCCGGGCAGGCGAAGGTTGGCGGCGTTCTGCGCGGCCAGCAGCTGCTCGCACAGCCACTGCAGGCCTTCGCGGCGGATCAGGCCGTCCGGCTCGCCGTGGGCGTGCAGCACCTCGGCGATGGCATTGGCCGTGCCCGAGGTGCCGTAGGCCGTGTCCCAGCTGCTGCGGGGAAAGCCGTTCAGCGCCTCTTCGAGCACCGCCTGCGCCGCGATCTGCGCGGTCTGCAGGCTGGCGCGGCTGAAGGCGCCGTCGGGAAAGTAACGCAGCGACCACGAGACGCTGCCCACCGGGAAGGACGCCACCTGCCGCGTGTGGTAGCCCTGGCCCAGGATCAGCTCGGTGGAGCGGCCGCCGATGTCGACGACCAGGCGCTTCTCGTCGGACGGCGGCAGCGAGTAGGCCGCGCCCTGGTAGATGAGGCGCGCTTCCTCGGGGCCCGAGATCACGCTGATCGGGTAGCCCAGGACCTCGGAGCCGCGCGACAGGAACTCGTCGCGGTTCACCGCCTCGCGCAGGGTCTGCGTGGCCACGGCGCGCACGTGCTGCGCCGGAAAGCCCTGCAGGCGCTCGCCAAAGCGCGCCAGGCACTCCCAGCCGCGCTGCATGGCCTCGGGCGTGAGGCGCTTTTGCTCGTCCAGCCCCGCGCCCTGGCGCACCATTTCTTTGGTGTAGCTCACCCTTTCGATATGGCCCAGCGCATGGCGCCCGATCTCGAGGCGAAAGCTGTTGGAGCCGAGGTCCACGGCTGCGAGGAGGGTTCCGTCTTGCATAGAAAGCTGAATAAGGCCGATTCGTCGATACAGAAGGCCAGCATAGCACCGGCGCCCGCCAGCGCCCATGACGCCAGCACGGTAAATTACGACGGAATCATGAAATCCGTGTGACAGTTCGGTGTGACGGGCGGGCGGATGCGCTGCGCCGCCACCCTCTGGAATATGACGGAACCTGTCATAGGAATGTCATAAAGAATCTCTACAGTCCGGGCTATTGCGTTTCATCATCCATAGGAGTTTTCATGAAACTGTCCGCGATTCGTGTGCTGGTGGCTGGCCTGGTGGCAGCAGGTGCCTTCTCCCATGCCATGGCCGAAGAGGCCACCGGCGCCGGCGCCAGCTTCCCGGCACCGCTGTACGCCAAGTGGGCGGCCGACTACCACAAGGCCAGCGGCGTCAAGATCAACTACCAGTCGGTGGGCTCGGGCGCCGGCATCAAGCAGATCGATGCCAAGACCGTGGACTTCGGCGCATCCGACATGCCGCTGACCGACGACGACCTGAAGACCAAGGGCCTGCTGCAGTTCCCCACCGTGATCGGCGGCGTGATCCCCGTGGTCAACATCAAGGGCATCAAGCCGGGCGAGCTCAAGCTCAACGGCCAGGTGCTGGGCGACATCTACCTGGGCAAGATCACCAAGTGGAACGACCCCGCGATCAAGGCGCTGAACGGCTCGCTGGAGCTGCCTGACGCCGCCATCGCCCCCGTGCGCCGCGCCGACGGCTCGGGCACCACCTTCCTGTTCACCAACTACCTGTCCAAGGTCAACGCCGACTGGAAGGCCAAGGTTGGCGACGGCACGGCCGTGAACTGGCCGCTGGGCACCGGCGGCAAGGGCAACGAGGGCGTGGCCGCCTACGTGGGCCGCCTGCCCAACTCCATCGGCTACGTGGAGTACGCCTACGTCAAGCAGAACAAGATGACCTACGCGCTGCTCGAGAACGCGGCCGGCACCATGGTCGCCCCCGACGACAAGGCCTTCAAGGCCGCAGCCGCCGGCGCCGACTGGGCCAAGAGCTTCTACCAGGTGCTGACCAACCAGGCCGGCAAGGAAGCCTGGCCGATCAGCGGCGCGACCTTCATCCTGATGCACAAGAGCCAGGACAAGCCCGTGCAGGCCACCACCGTGCTCAAGTTCTTCGACTGGGCCTACAAGAACGGCGACAAGACCGCCACCGACCTGGACTACGTGCCCATGCCCGACGGCGTGAAGGCCAGCATCGCCAAGGCCTGGGGCGAGATCAAGGACGGCTCCGGCAAGCCGGTGGCCGTGAAGTAAACACCGCCTCGTAGGCCGCCAGACCCCTGGGTCCGGCGGCCTTTCTCCCCTAGAAGGAACGCAGAACGTGTCGACCTCCTTGCCCATCCCATCCACCGCCGATTCGGGCCCCGGGCCCCTCGCGCAGCAGGGGCAGCCGCCCTCGCGCCGGCCACTGATCTCCAACACCATGGCGGACAAAATCTTTGCGATGCTGGCGCGCGGCGCAGCGCTGCTCACCCTGTTCCTGCTGCTGGCCATCATGGCCTCGCTGTTCGTCGGCGCCTGGCCGGCCATCCGCGAGTACGGCCTGGGCTTCTTCCTGTCCAGCGAGTGGGACCCGGTGCAGAACCGCTACGGCGGCCTGGTCATGGTGTACGGCACGCTGGCCACCTCGATCATCGCGCTGCTGATCGCCGTGCCGGTGAGCTTCGGCATCGCGCTGTTCCTGACCGAGCTGTCGCCCGTCTGGCTCAAGCGGCCGCTGGGCACGGCCATCGAACTGCTGGCCGCCGTGCCGTCCATCGTCTACGGCATGTGGGGCCTGATGGTGTTCGGCCCGCTGCTGGCCACCTATGTGCAGCAGCCGCTGCAGGCCGTCTTCGGCAACGTGCCCTACCTGGGCGCCTTCTTCTCCGGCCCGCCGGTGGGCATCGGCATCTTCTCGGCCGGCCTGATCCTGGCGATCATGATCATTCCCTTCATCTCGTCGGTGATGCGCGACGTGTTCGAGGTCACGCCGCCCATGCTCAAGGAATCGGCCTACGGCCTGGGCGCCACCACCTGGGAAGTGATGTTCAAGGTGGTGCTGCCCTTCACCAAGACCGGCGTGTTCGGCGGCATCATGCTCGGCCTGGGCCGGGCGCTGGGCGAGACCATGGCCGTCACCTTCGTGATCGGCAACATGAACCAGCTGAACTCGCTGTCCATCTTCGAGGCGGCCAACAGCATCACCTCGGCGCTGGCCAACGAGTTCGCCGAGGCCGGTGAGGGCCTGCACCAGGCCTCGCTGATCTATCTGGGCCTGGCCCTGTTCTTCATCACCTTCATCGTGCTGGCCTGCTCCAAGCTGATGCTGAACCGCCTGCAACGCGCGGAAGGAGCCCGTTCGTGAACACCTCCACCTCCACCTCCACCTCCGATTCGCTGATCCAGTCCGCCGAGGCCACGCGGCTGCGCGCCGCCAAGTACGGCCGCCGCAAGCGCATGAACCGGATCGCGCTGACGCTGTCGCTCGCCGCCATGGCCTTCGGCGTGTTCTGGCTGGTCTGGATCCTGTGGGAGACGCTGCGCCTGGGCCTGGGCGGCATCTCGCTGTCGCTGTTCACCGAGATGACGCCCGCGCCCAACGAGGAGGGCGGCATCGCCAACGCCATCTGGGGCTCGCTGGTGATGGTGGCCATGGCCACCTGCATCGGCACGCCCATCGGCGTGATGGCCGGCGTCTACCTGGCCGAGTACGACAAGAGCGGCTGGCTGGCGTCGACCACCCGCTTCGTCAACGACATCCTGCTGTCGGCGCCTTCCATCGTGATCGGCCTGTTCGTCTATGGCGTGGTCGTGGTGCGCATGCGCAGCTTCTCGGGCCTGGCCGGGGTGGTGGCGCTGGCGCTGATCGTGATCCCCGTGGTGATCCGCACCACCGAGAACATGCTGTCGCTGGTGCCCGCCGGCCTGCGCGAAGCCGCCTACGCGCTGGGCACGCCCAAGTGGAAGGTCATCAGCATGGTGACGCTGCGCGCGGCCCGTGCCGGCGTGATCACCGGCGTGCTGCTGGCCGTGGCCCGCATCGCCGGCGAGACCGCGCCGCTCTTGTTCACGGCGCTGAACAACCAGTTCTGGAACGCCGACCTGACCAAGCCCATGGCCAGCCTGCCGGTGACCATCTTCAAGTTTGCGATGAGCCCCTACGAGAACTGGCAGTCGCTGGCCTGGGCCGGCGTGTTCCTGATCACGCTGGCGGTGCTGGGCCTGAACATCCTGGCGCGGACCCTGGCGCGCCAAAAATAATTGCTACGGATCTGACTATGCTGACGAAAACCCAAATGGACAACGCCAACGCCCTGACGTCGAAGATCTCGGTGCGCGACCTGAACTTCTACTACGGCAAGTTCCACGCGCTCAAGAACATCAACCTCGAGATCCCCGAGAAGAAGGTCACCGCCTTCATCGGCCCGTCGGGCTGCGGCAAGTCCACGCTGCTGCGCACCTTCAACCGCATGTACGAGCTGTATGCCGAGCAGCGCGCCGAGGGCCAGATCATCCTCGACGGTGAGAACCTGCTGACCAGCAAGCAGGACGTGGCGCTGATCCGCGCCAAGGTGGGCATGGTGTTCCAGAAGCCCACGCCGTTCCCGATGTCGATCTACGACAACATCGCCTTCGGCGTGAAGCTGTTCGAGGACCTGAGCAAGACCGACATGGAAGAGCGCGTCGAATGGGCGCTGCGCAAGGCCGCGCTGTGGAACGAGGTCAAGGACAAGCTGCACCAGAGCGGCTCGGGCCTCTCGGGCGGCCAGCAGCAGCGGCTGTGCATCGCGCGCGGCGTGGCCATCCGCCCCGAGGTGCTGCTGCTCGACGAGCCCTGCTCGGCACTGGACCCGATCTCCACCGCCAAGGTGGAAGAGCTGATCGCCGAACTCAAGGACGAGTACACCGTGGTGATCGTGACCCACAACATGCAGCAGGCGGCGCGCTGCAGCGACTTCACCGCCTACATGTACCTGGGCAGCCTGATGGAGTTCGGCGCCACCGAGCAGATGTTCTTCAAGCCGCAGCGCAAGGAGACGGAAGACTACATCACCGGCCGCTTCGGCTGATTGGTGAGATACTATTGAATTGATAGCTGCTTGCGCTTGATGGACGGGCGCCAGAGGCATTTTCTACTAAAGAACGAGACGCATATGACCGAAAAGCACCTCTCTTCGCAGTTCGACAGCGAACTCAACAATGTCTCCACCCGGGTGATGGAGTTGGGCGGGCTGGTGGAGTCGCAGATCCAGCAGGCCATCTATGCGCTGTCGAACTTCAGCCTGGATGCGGTGGAGCGCGTGGCCGAGATGGAGAAGCGGGTCAACCGCATGGAGGTGGACATCGACTATGAGCTGTCGTCCATCATCGCCCGGCGCCAGCCCACGGCGCGCGACCTGCGCCTGCTGATCGCGTTCTCCAAGGCCACTGCCAACCTCGAGCGCATGGGCGACGAGGCCCACAAGATGGCGCGCATGGTGGGCTCCATCATCGAAAGCGGCGCCGCCCGCTCGCTGCCCACCACCGACATCCGCGTGGCGGCCGAGATGGCGTCCACGATGCTGCGCAAGGCGCTGGACGCCTTCGCCCGCCTCGACACCGCGGCGGCCGTGGCCATCCTCAAGGAAGACAACCTGATCGATGCCGAGTTCGACGGCTTCGTGCGCAAGCTGGTCACCTACATGATGGAAGACCCGCGCACCATCTCGGCCAGCCTGGACCTGCTGTTCCTGGCCAAGGCGATCGAGCGCATCGGCGACCACTCCAAGAACGTGGCCGAACTGATCATCTACCTGGTCAAGGGCATCGATGTGCGCCACACGACGATGGACGAGATCGAATCCAGCGTTCTGTAATGATTTTGGCCTCTGGCGCATATGTGGTGAGCGCCAGTAGCTATACTTTTTGAAGTAATGAAAAAACTACCCCGCATCCTGATAGTGGAAGACGAACCGGCGATCGCGGAGCTGATCGCGGTGAACCTGCGGCACAACGGCTGCCTGCCCATCTGGGCCGAGGACGGCGACGCCGCGCAGCGCGAGCTGGACGTGATGGTGCCCGACGTGATCCTGCTCGACTGGATGCTGCCGGGCCAGAGCGGCCTGTCGCTGGCGCGCAAGTGGCGCGCCGACAGCCGCTTCAAGGGCGTGCCCATCATCATGCTGACGGCGCGCGGCGACGAGCCCGACAAGATCGCGGGCCTCGATGCCGGCGCGGACGACTACATCACCAAGCCCTTCTCCACGCAGGAGCTGCTGGCCCGCATCCGCGCGGTGCTGCGCCGCCGCGTGCCCGAGCAGGCCAACGACACCATCAGCATCGGCGAGCTGGTGCTCGATGCCGCCACCCACCGGGTGAGCTACCAGGGCTCGCAGCTCAAGCTCGGGCCCACCGAGTTCAAGCTGCTGCACTTCCTGATGAAGCACTCCGAGCGCGTGCACACGCGTTCGCAGCTGCTGGACAAGGTCTGGGGCGACCACGTCTTCATCGAGGAGCGTACGGTGGACGTGCATGTGAAGCGCCTGCGCGAGGCGCTGGGCGCGGCCAACGTGATGGTCGAGACCGTGCGCGGCGCCGGCTACCGCGTGACGGCCCAGCCGCAGGCGGCGCAGCGGGCCTGAGCGCTGCCCCGGGACCTGCGGTGCCCGGATTAACCAGTACCATGTGCTGCGCCCGTCGCAGCATTTTCTTTTTGCGAATCCGCATGCTTCTACGAATCTTCATCTTCCTGCTGTTCCAGGCCCTGGGCGCCGCCCTGGGCTGGTGGTGGCATGGCGCCATCGGCGCGCTGGCCGCCGCGCTGGCGGCCGTGTGGTGCTGGTTCCTGATGGACCTGTGGCGCGGCGCGCGCGCGATCGCCTGGCTCAAGACCGGCGACGTGCAGACCATGCCGCGCATGCTCGGCCTGTGGGGCGAGGCCACCGACCGCACGCGCCGCCTGCTGCGCCAGCTGGGCAAGGGCCAG
The DNA here is from genome assembly GCA_050282565.1 of Comamonas sp. Classification (GTDB taxonomy): domain Bacteria; phylum Pseudomonadota; class Gammaproteobacteria; order Burkholderiales; family Burkholderiaceae_C; genus Comamonas. Next base: position 8,837 of record JBLZYV010000071.1, on the reverse strand, counting down.
AAGGACGCGCAGGACCAGCTGCACCAGGTGCTGACCGCGCTGCAGGTATCGCCCAACGGCGTGGTGCTGCTCGACGCCCAGGGCCACATCGAGTGGTGCAACCAGGTGGCGGCCGAGCACTTCGGCTTCGACCTGGAGCGCGACCGCATGCAGGCCATCGGCAACCTGGTGCGCGCGCCGGAGTTCGCCAACTACCTGGCGGCCAAGGACTTTGCGCGCGACGTGGTGCTGGCGAGCCCGGTGATCCGCGCGACCAGCCCGCTGCGGCTGTCGGTGCAGATGTTTCCGTACGAGGCGGGGCGCAAGCTGCTGCTGTCGCGCGACGTGACGGCCATCGAGCTGGCCGATGCCATGCGGCGCGACTTCGTGGCCAATGTGTCGCACGAGATCCGCACGCCGCTGACGGTGCTGATGGGCTTCGTCGAGACCATGCAGACGCTGCCGCTGGGCGACGACGAGCGCGCCAGCTACCTGGGGCTGATGTCCAAGCAGGCCCAGCGCATGCAAAGCCTGGTGGTCGATCTGCTCACGCTGTCGCGGCTCGAGGGCAACCCGCCGCCGCCGCTGACCGAATGGGTGCCGGCCCGCTCGCTGCTGCAGCGCTGCGCCGAGGATGCGCGCGCGCTGTCGCAGGTGATCGCCAAGCCGGGCGAAAAGCCGCACCAGCTGCGCTTTCCGGAAGGGCCGGCGCTGGCCGCCGTGGGCGAGCTGGCCGGCGCGGGCAACGAGCTGCAGAGCGCGCTGACCAACCTGGTGAACAACGCCGTGCGCTACACGCCGGCCGGCGGCGAGATCGTGGTGAGCTATGACATCCAGCCCGACGGCCGCGCCTGCTTCAAGGTGACGGACAGCGGCCCCGGCATTGCGCCCGAGCACATCCCGCGCCTGACCGAGCGCTTCTACCGCGTGGACCGCAGCCGCTCGCGCGACACCGGCGGCACCGGCCTGGGCCTGGCCATCGTCAAGCACGTGCTGCAGCGCCACGGCGCCACGCTGCAGATCCGCAGCACGCTGGGCCGGGGCTCGGAATTCTCGGTGTGTTTCCCGGCGTCCCGGGTGCGCACGTCGGCGTAAGATCGCCGCTCACGCAAAGGATGGGCATGGGTTTTCGGTTGAATCGCTGCGGTGCCTGGCTGCTGGCACTGGCGGCCACGGGTGCGCTTGCCATGCCGCCTGCGGCACAGCCCACGCTGTATGCTGCGGCCGAGCGCGAGCTGGCGCCGTTCCTCGGCACCCTGCAGCAACTGGTGGAGATCGAGTCGGGCAGCCTCGACATCGAGGGCCTGCAGCGCATGGCCGCCGTGGCGGCCGAGCGGCTGCGCGCCGAAGGCGGGGCGGTGCAGGTGCTGGAGGCGCCGCGCATCGAGCCGCTGGCCGATGCGCCGGCCCGCGTCGGGCCGATGGTGCAGGCCGTATTCCGCGGCAGCGGCACCGCGAAGATCATGCTCATCGCCCACATGGACACGGTCTACCAGCGGGGCGATCTGGCGCGCCAGCCGTTCCGCATCGACGGCGACCACGCCTACGGCCTCGGCATCGTCGACGACAAGCAGGGCGTGGCCCTGATCGTGCACCTGCTGCGGCTGCTGCGCGAGCAGGGCCTGCAGCGCTACGGGCAGCTCACCGTGCTGCTCAACAGCGACGAGGAAATCAGCTCGCCGGGCTCGCGCGAGACCATTACCCGGCTGGCGCAGGACCAGGACGCCGTGCTGTCGCTGGAGACCGGCGGCCGCGCCGGCACGCTGCGCCTGGGCACCAGCGGCATCGGCGCGGCCTACCTGCGCGTGCAGGGCCGCGCGGCCCACGCGGGCGCCGAGCCCGCCGCGGGCGTGAATGCGCTGTACGAGCTGAGCCACCAGGTGATGAACATGCGCGACCTGTCGCAGCCCGAGGCCGGGCTGGAGCTGAACTGGACGCTGGCCACGGCGGGCACGCGCCGCAATGTGATCCCCGACACCGCCGAGGCGCAGGCCGATGCGCGCGCGACGCGGGTGGCGGATTTCGACCGGCTGGAGCGGCGCATGCGCCAGCGCATCCAGAACCAGCTGTTCGAGGACAGCCGGGTCCAGCTGGATTTCGAGGTGCGCCGCCCGCCGCTGGAGCCCAGCGACGCGGCGCGCCGTATCGCCGCCCGGGCGCAGCGCATTGCGCTGGACGAGCTGGGGCAGCGGCTGGCGGTGGTGGATACGGCCCACGGCGGCGGCACCGATGCGGCGTTTGCCGGCCTGAAGACGCGCGGCGGCGTGGTCGAGGGCTGCGGGGTGCCAGGCTATGGCGCCCACTCCATCCACGGCGAATACCTGCTGGTATCGAGCATCGTGCCGCGCCTGTATCTGGTGGCGCGGATGGTGATGGAGCTGTCTGAGGAGGTGAAGGGGCAGGATTCGCCGGTGGGCGGCCTGTAGCCAGCCCCCTGGCGTCAGCGTTGCTGCTTGCAGCGCTTCACTGCGTTATTACTCGCTGGGCGGGACATAGCCCGCGGCAGCGTCTGCGCCGCCGCCAAAGAAATGGTTTTCCATCTGGCGGGCCAAGTACTGGCGGGCGCGGGCGTCGGCTAGGTTCAGGCGGTTTTCGTTCACCAGCATGGTCTGGTGCTTGAGCCAGGCCGCCCAGGCCTCCTTGCTCACGCCTTCATAGATGCGCTTGCCCAGCTCGCCCGGGTAGGGCGGAAAGTCCAGCCCCTCGGCTTCCTTGTTCAATTTGATGCAGTGGACCATGCGTGCCATTGGTGTGATTCCGTGGTTGTGCCTGCGCGCAAGACCGGTGCCGGCCTGCTATGCAGGTTCTATATGAGTTTTGGTGATAAAAAACCAAATATATATTGGTTTGAGTTTCGTAGGACTGCTTCCAGAATGCCTGCAGCTTCTTTACCGGACATTGGAAAGCCCCCATGCAACGTCGCCGCCACTTTATCAAGTTTCCCATAGCCGCAGGCCTGATCGCGTCTCTTTCCGCGCTGGCGCCCGTGCATTTCGCCCTGGCCCAGCAAGCCCAGGCGCCCGTCACGCTGCTGAACGTGTCGTACGACCCGACGCGCGAGCTGTATGTGCAGTTCAACCAGGCCTTTGCCAAGCACTGGAAGGCCACCACGGGCCAGGACGTGACCATCAAGCAGTCGCACGGCGGCTCGGGCAAGCAGGCGCGCTCCATCATCGACGGCATCGACGCCGACGTGGCCACGCTGGCGCTGGCCGGCGACATCGACGCGCTGAACAAGCACGGCAACCTGGTGCCCGCTGACTGGCAAAAGCGCCTGCCGCAGAACTCGGCGCCGTACACCTCGACCATCGTGTTCCTGGTGAAGAAGGGAAATCCCAAGGCGATCAAGGACTGGGGCGACCTGGTCAAGCCCGGCGTGCAGGTGATCACGCCCAACCCCAAGACCTCGGGCGGCGCGCGCTGGAACTACCTCGCGGCCTGGGAATTCGGCAAGCGCCAGGGCGGCGAGGCCGCCGCCAAGGACTATGTGACCAAGCTGTTCAAGAACGTGCCGGTGCTCGACACCGGTGCCCGCGGCTCCACCGTGACCTTCGTGCAGCGCGGCATGGGCGATGTGCTGCTGGCCTGGGAGAACGAGGCCTACCTGGCGCTGAAGGAGTTCGGCCCCGAGAAGTTCGAAATCGTCACGCCGTCGCTGTCCATCCTGGCCGAGCCCACGGTCACGGTGGTGGACAAGGTGGCCGACAAGCGCGGCACCCGCAAGATCGCCGAGGCCTACCTGCGCTACCTGTACTCGGACGAGGGCCAGGACATTGCCGGCAAGAACTTCTACCGCCCCACGGGTGAGAAGGCCAAGGCGCAGTACGGCAAGCAGTTTGCACCGCTCAAGCTCTTCACCATCGACGAGGCCTTCGGGGGCTGGGCCAAGGCCGACGCCGCGCATTTTGCCGACGGCGGCAGCTTTGACCAGATCTATACCAAAAAGTAGAGCAGCCAGCGCTTGATTGACAAGCACTAGAGCCTGTTTTGATTGATATTTTCGAGTGGAGATGACGCCATGCCAGTCCAAGCCATCAACCATGTGCAACTGCCTTTTCCCGTGGGCACCGGGCCCCTGATCCGCCATTTCTACGGCGAACTGCTCGGCCTGCCCGAGCTGTCCGTCGGCGCGGCCGGTGCCGGCAATGGCGCGCTGCGCTTCGTGGCCGGCGGGCAGCGCATCGACCTGGTGCCGTCCACCGGGCGCGCGGCTGGCTCGGTCTCGCACCTGGCGCTGGAGGTGGACGGATTGCCCGAGCTGCGCCAGCGCTTGCTGGATGCGCAGACCGCCGTGGTCGAGAGCAGCGCCTTGCCCGGCTACCTGCGCTTCTTCGCCAAGGACCCGGCGGGCAACCAGCTCGAGTTCCTGGAGCCCGAGCAGGGCGGCATCTTCGTCGACTGATTTTTTGCGGCCCGGCACGCAGCCAGGGCCGCCGAACTGCCTGCAATGAACTTTCAGCAACTGCGAGCCGTGCGCGAGGCGACGCGGCAAGACTTCAACCTGACCGAAGTGGCGGCCACGCTCTACACCTCGCAGCCGGGCATCAGCCGGCAGATCCGCGAGCTGGAGGAGGAGCTGGGCGTCGAGATCTTTCGCCGCGCCGGCAAGCGCCTGACCGGCCTCACGCCGCCCGGCGAGGTGCTGCTGCCCATCGTGACCCGGCTGCTGCAGGAGGCCGACAACCTGCGCCACGCCGGCGACGAGTACCGCGACAGCGCGCGCGGGCACCTGACGATCGCCGCCACCCACTCGCAGGCGCGCTATGCGCTGCCCGCGGTGGTGAAGGACTTCCGCCAGGCCTTCCCGCAGGTCGAGCTGCACCTGCACCAGGGCTCGCCCAACCAGGTGGCCGACATGCTGCTCGAAGGCGTGGCCGACATCGGCGTGGCCACCGAGGCGCTGTCGGACTGCGAGGAGCTGCTGACCTTGCCCGGCTACCGCTGGACGCACAGCGTCATCGTGCCCAGCGGCCACCCGCTGCAGCAGCTCGGCCGCCCGCTGGGCCTGGCCGACATCGCCGCCTACCCGGTCATCACCTACGAGCGCGGCTACACCGGCCGCGCCCACATCGACGACGCCTTTGCGCGCGAGGGGCTGATCCCGCACGTGGTGCTCACCGCGATGGACGCCGACGTCATCAAGACCTATGTGGAGCTGGAACTGGGCGTGGGCATCGTGGCGTCGGTGGCCGTGGATGCGCAGCGCGACCGCACCCTGCATGCCATCGATGCCGGCCACCTGTTCGAGATCAACACCACCCGCATCGGCCTGCGCAAGGGCGCCTGGCTGCGCGGCTATGCGTTCGCCTTCATCGAGGCCTTCGTGCCCACGCTCCACCGCGGCGTCGTGGAGCAGGCGCTGCGCGCCACGGTGTAAAAATAGATGAAATTGGCCTTCAGCGCTTATGTATCAATCGCCATAAGCTATTGTTTTTGATGTCTCTGCGGGTGCCATAATCGGCGCACCATGTCCCACCGCAAACCTGTCACCGTTGCCGACCTGTCCCGATTCCCCGTATTGATCGATGCCCGGTCGCCCGGCGAATACGAGCTGGACCACATACCCGGCGCGATCAACTGCCCGGTGCTGGACAACGACGAGCGGGCGCAGATCGGCACCCTCTACAAGCAGGTGGGCGCGTTCGAGGCCAAGCGCGTGGGCGCCGCCATGGTGGCCTCCAACCTGGCCCGCCACCTGCGCGAGACCCTGGCGGACAAGCCGGCCAACTGGAAACCCCTGGTCTACTGCTGGCGCGGCGGCCTGCGCAGCGGCTCCATGGTGACCTGGCTGCGCCTGGTGGGCTGGGACGCGCAGCAGCTGCAGGGCGGCTACAAGGCCTACCGCGGCCATGTGGTGCAGCAGCTGGAGCTGCTGGTGCCGCAACTGCGCCTGCGCGTGCTGTGCGGCGCCACCGGCAGCGCCAAGACGCGCCTGCTGCAGGCGCTGGAGCGGTGCGGCGCCCAGGTGCTGGACCTGGAAGGCCTGGCGCGGCACAAGGGGTCGTTGCTGGGTAGCTTCCCGGGCGTGGAGCAGCCCAGCCAGAAGCAGTTCGAGACACAGCTGGCGCACCACATGGCGCAGTTCGATCCGGCGAAGCCCGTTTTCGTCGAGGGCGAGAGCGCCAAGATCGGCCGCGTGGCGCTGCCGCTCACCCTGGTCCAGCATCTGCGCGCAGCACCATGCGCCGAGATCGACGCGACCTCGCAAGCCCGCCTGGACTACCTGCTGCGCGACTATGCCTACCTGGGCGACGACGTGGAAGGGCTGTGCGACAAGCTGGCCTACCTGAAGGAGCTGCAGGGCCGCGAGGTGGTCGAGCGCTGGCAGGCCTGGGCCCGCGAGCATGCGCTGGCCCCCTTGTTCGCCGAGCTGATGGCGCTGCACTACGACCCGCACTACAGCCGCTCGCAGGCCCGCAACTTTGCACAATGGCCACAGCGCGCCCGCTTCGCCAGCGACGACCTGCGCGAAGCCGGCATCGAGGCGCTGGCCGCCGAGGTCGCCGCCTGGGGCGAAGCCCTGCCGGATCAGACGCCGGTCACATCCGCCACCAGCACATCGTCGACGAAGATGCGGTAATGCTGTGGGCCGGCGCCGGGCACCAGGGTGGTGTGGCGCTTTTCGACGCGCACCTGGTGGCTGGCCACGGGCCTTTCCCAGCTCTGCTCGTGCTGCCAGTTGAAGTGGGTGGCCGGGTCCAGCGGGTTCTGGAGCCAGATGGTCTCATTGGGGGTGATGAGCTTCATGGCGCCGGACAGCCATTCGCGCGCAAACGTGACCGGCATCTTCCCCACGACGAAGCGGATTTCCATAGCAGCCTCCGTATGCCCCGTGAACGGTGCAGCGCCATGCGGCCGGAACCGCGCACGGACGGCACTGACTATCTCAGCACAAAACACGGGGCGCCGCAATCGGCGAAAGGCGCGTAGGGGCGATGAGGGGCCCCGGGCCTACCGGCCCTTGGCGGATTTCTGCCAGTAGCGGAATGCCTCTTCGTGCAGGTCGATGTCCATGTCCGAGACCTGCTGCTGCAGCCGCTCTTGCGCATGGACGATGGCCTGGTTGTAGACGGCGGGGCCGATCTCTTCCAGAAAGAATCCCAGCAGCGCGCCCGCGGCGACATTGCCGATGGGCTCGTCCATGTTCGTACGGAAATAGCGCTCGATCGAGGCAATCGCTTGCTCGCGAGCTTCCTTGCTCAGTTCCACCGCCATGGGTCAGGCCGCTGCGGGCACCAGCTCCACCCGGTAGCCCTGGGTCGTGGCGATGACTTCGAGCAGGCGGTCGATATTGGGGTGGTTGCCCGGGTGCTGGCGCGCGTCGTCGGTGTGCTCGGCAAACAGCTGCAGGCCCTCCTGCGCGGCTTCGACCGTGATGCCGCCATGCTTGGCCGCCAGCGCATGGTAGACCGCCAGCGAGCCCGCCTTGCCGGGCTTGTTTTCGATGACGGCCGCCACCTCGCCGGCACCATCGATGAGCTTGAGTGCGGCGATGTGGGCAATGCTGGGGAGCTGGCGCAGATTGTCGGCAAAAGCCATGGAAGTCTTCCTTGAGAGTTGTTGCGCCGCCATTGTGCATGCAGAAAGCAGTGCCCGATGGGGTGTGGACGGTCAGCTGGCGGGCTGTGCGTCGATCAGCCGCAGGATGAAGTCCCAGTGCTCCCGGTCCACCGGTGTGATGGAGAGGCGGTTGCCCTTTTGCAGCACCCGCATGTCGGCCAGCTCGGGGTGGCGCCACAATTCACCCACGGTAATAGGCGCGCATTTTTTCAGCGCCTGCACGTCGAGCAGCAGCCAGCGCGGCTTGTCGCGGCTGGACTTAGGGTCGTAGTAGGGCGACTGCGGATCGAACTGGGTGTCATCCACACGCAGATGGCCGGCGATGCGTGCCAGGCCATAGATGCCCGGTTCGGGGCAGCTGGAGTGCCAGTACAGCACGCCGTCGCCAGCCTGCATGTCGTCGCGCATGAAGTTGCGGGCCTGGTAGTTGCGCACCCCATCCCAGGCCACGGTTGCATCGGGCGCGGCCAGCGCGTGGTCGATGGAACACACATCGGGTTCGTTTTTCATCAGCCAAAAGCGTTGCGGTGTGGTCATGGCCTGAAGCGTGGGTAGGGCAGGGAACGAGGCGATGGAACCATCATAGACCTGTGCATCCAGGCCACGCGCGATTCGGCAGAACCTAGGCAGAAATAGGTGGCCCATAGTAGAATGGAGAGCTTTTTACTCAATCTGCGCTATGGCGTCATGGAGCAGAGTTGATTTGTGCTCGGCGGCAGGCCTTCGGTGCGAGGGCCAGGAGCTGCCAGGCGGCGCGCAAGCGTTGGGGCACACCAGGCCAATCGACGATTGGCAGTGCCAGGGGCATCCACCGCGGATGCCAGGCGCGCACCGGCCGGGCTCGTCTGGCCGGACAAACGAAAGGATTGAACGAGGTTTATGGCTAAAGAAGAACTGATCGAGATGCAAGGCTCCGTGACCGAGGTGCTGCCTGATTCGCGCTTTCGCGTGAAGCTGGACAACGGTCACGAACTCATTGCCTATACCGGCGGCAAGATGCGCAAGCACCACATCCGCATCCTCGCGGGCGACAAGGTGTCGCTGGAAATGTCGCCCTATGACTTGAGCAAGGGCCGCATCACCTTCCGTCACCTGCCGGGCCGCGGCCCCAACCCGTCCAGCTCTTCCTGAGGGCTTTGCAGTCACCCGATGGAGATGCTCTGCCAAACATAAAAATCGAGCATTTTCCCAAAAGGGTCGGGCTGATGTGGTTACAATAGCAGCTTGTCGGAGCGTAGCGCAGCCTGGTAGCGCATCTGCTTTGGGAGCAGAGGGTCGCGAGTTCGAATCCCGCCGCT
>JBLZYV010000070.1:0-22781 GCA_050282565.1 Comamonas sp. | reverse complement strand
ATGGTGTCGGTCTCGCGGCGCGCGCTCTTGCCGCAGCAGGGGCAGACCACGCCGGCGTGGAAGGCTTCGCTCTTGACCAGCGGGTTGCCCGAGCCATCGGGCACCAGGTCCTGCGGCAGCACCACGGGCAGGTCCTTCTCGGGCACGGGCTGCGGGCCGCAGTCCTCGCAGTGGATGATCGGGATGGGCGTGCCCCAGTAGCGCTGGCGGCTGATGCCCCAGTCGCGCAGGCGCCAGGTGGTCTTGAGCTCGCCCAGGCCCTTGTCGCCCAGCAGGCGGGCCACGGCGGCCACGGCGTCCTTGTGGTTCAGGCCGTCGAACTCGCCGGAGTGGATCAGCACGCCGCGTTCCTTGTCGCCGTACCAGTCATGCCACTGCTTGTCGTCGTAGGCGCCCTGGCCTTCCACGGCCACGACCTGCTTGATCGGCAGGCCGTACTTGTTGGCAAAGGCGAAGTCGCGCTCGTCATGCGCGGGCACGCCCATCACGGCGCCGTCGCCGTAGCTCATCAGCACGTAGTTGCCGACCCAGACCTCGACCTGGGCGCCCGTGACCGGGTGCGTGACGAACAGGCCCGTGGGCAGGCCTTCCTTTTCCTTGAGCGCGAGTTCGGCCTCGGTCGTGCCGCCCTTCTTGCATTCCTCGATGAAGGCAGCGAGCTGGGGGTTGGTGGCAGCCGCGTGCAGCGCCAGCGGGTGCTCGGGCGCCACGGCGCAGAAGGTCACGCCCATGATGGTGTCGGCGCGCGTGGTGAAGACGAACATCTTGCCGTCGCCGATCAGTTCGCCTTGGGCATTCTTGATGTCGTGCGTGAACGCGAAGCGCACGCCGGCGCTCTTGCCGATCCAGTTCTCCTGCATCAGGCGCACCTTGTCGGGCCAGCCGGTGAGGGTTGCCTTGTCTCCGCCGAGCTGCACGTGGTCGAGCAACTCCTGCGCGTAGCCGGTGATGGCCAGGTAGTAGCCGGGGATCTCCCGCTTTTCCACCAGCGCGCCGGTGCGCCAGCCGCGGCCGTCGATCACCTGCTCGTTGGCCAGCACGGTCTGGTCCACCGGGTCCCAGTTCACGACCTGGGTCTTGCGGTAGGCGATGCCCTTGTCCAGCATCTTGAGGAACAGCCACTGGTTCCAGCGGTAGTAGTCGGGATCGCAGGTGGCGACTTCGCGGCTCCAGTCGATGGCCAGGCCCATGGCCTGCATCTGCTTCTTCATGTACGCGATGTTCTCGTACGTCCACTTGGCCGGCGGCACCTTGTTCTTGAGCGCGGCGTTCTCGGCCGGCAGGCCGAAGGCGTCCCAGCCCATGGGCATCAACACGTTGTAGCCCTTCATGCGCAGCTGGCGCGTGAGCATGTCGTTGATGGTGTAGTTGCGCACGTGGCCCATGTGCAGCTTGCCGCTGGGGTAGGGCAGCATGGAGCAGGCATAGAACTTGGGCTTGGTCTTGTCTTCGGTGACGCGGTAGGCGTCGCCCGCGGCCCAGTGGGCCTGCGCGGCGCGCTCGACTTCGATGTGGTTGTATTTGTCTTGCATGGAACGGCTCGGAAAAACAGGCGGACGCGCCACCGGCAGGGGGCGCGTCCCGCAAAAAACAGGCGGGCCGCGGCCATCGCTGGAGCGCGTCCCGAATTGGTCGAAGATTGTAGGCGCTTCGGCCAATGCAACCACGGCGCCATGGTATGCGGCGCGGCACCGAAAACGCAGTGCGGCGCCGGGTTTTTGGCCACGCTGTCAAAATACCCATCAAATCCATCGATAACGCTTGCCTGCATTGCGCAAGCAGCTCTTGTTTCAAGAGCACTCTCCGCGCCCGGCCCGCGCTGGCCCCGGCATGCCCGCCCTCCCCCAACCTCAGGAACACGCCCCCGTGAGCTTTGACGTTTTCGCTTCCCTCCACGCCTTCGATCCCTGGATGCAGACCGCCATCGCGCTGGCCGCGCTGGTGCTGCTGGCCTATGCGCTGCGCTGGGCAGTGCGCCTGGTGCTGCTGCGCGCCGTGCCGCGCTTTCGGCGCGGCCTGCCCGCCGGCTGGCTGCAGGCGCTGCTGGGCGACGCGGTGCTCACGCGGCTGTCGCAGCTGGTGCCGTCGCTGGTGATCCAGGCCGGCATCTTCGCGGTGCCGCACCTGCACCCGGTGGCCACCACCGTGGTCCGCAACGTGGCGGTGGCCGTCACCGTGCTGCAGGCGGCACGGGTGCTGACCGCGCTGCTGGATGCGCTGGAGCACTACAACCAGGCGTCCATCGCCGCGGCGCGCGACACGGGCGCCCCCACGCGCTCCATCAAGAGCTATGTGCAGCTGGGCAAGCTCGTCATTCTGCTGGTGGCCGGCGTGGTGGTGGTGGCGACCCTGATCGACCGCTCGCCGCTGATCCTGCTGTCGGGGCTGGGCGCGATGTCGGCGGTGCTGATGCTGGTGTTCAAGGACACCATCCTATCCTTCACCGCAGGCGTGCAACTGGCGGGCAACGACATGCTGCGCGTGGGCGACTGGCTGCAGATGGACCAGGTCGGCGCCGACGGCGCGGTGGTGGACATGGCGCTGAACACGGTGAAGATCCGCAACTGGGACAACACCATCACCACCATTCCCACCTGGCGGCTGATGAGCGAGAGCTTCCGCAACTGGCGCGGCATGTCCGAATCGGGCGGGCGCCGCATCAAGCGCGCGCTGAACCTGGACGCCGGCACCGCGCGCTTCCTCACGCCCGCCGAGATCGACGCGCTGGGCCAGATCGCGCTGCTGCGTCCCTACCTGACCCAGGTGCGCGCCGACATCGCCGCCTACAACGCCGACTTCGCCCGCCAGTCACCCGACATGGCGCACGAGATCGTGAACCTGCGCGCGCTCACCAACATCGGCACCTTCCGCGCCTACGTCAACGCCTACCTGCGCGCCCACCCGCGCCTGCGCCAGGACATGACGCTGATGGCGCGCATGCTGCAGCCCACCGAGAACGGCATGCCCATCGAGATCTACGCCTTCACCGCGACCACGGCGTGGGTGGAGTACGAAGCCATCCAGGCCGACCTCTTCGACCACCTCGTGGCCATCCTGCCCGAGTTCGGGCTGCGCGCCTTCCAGAATCCCTCGGGCAGCGACCTGGCGCTGGCGCTGCGGCTGGGCAGCGTTCCGCAATGAAAAAAGGAGCTGCCAGCGCTTGTTGCATGAGGAATTCAGCTATCTTTCAATAGCAAACACCCATGCAGCAACCGCCAGTAGCTCCTATTTTTTCGATCCCCCGGCCGGCTGCGCCACAAAGCCGAGCCGGCTCAGCCCGGCGGAGTGGGCCGCATCCATGACGCCGACCACGCTGCCGTAGGGCACGGCGCGGTCCACGCTCAGTTGCACCTCGGTATCGGGCCGGCTCGCGCCCACCTGCTTGAGCCGTGCCTGCAGCGCCGGCAGGTCGGTGGCCTCGCCGTCGGCAAAGAGCCGGCCTTCGGCATCGATCTGCACGGCGATGGCCGCCGGCGCATCGCTGGGCGTGGCCGAGCGCGCCTGCGGCAGGTCCAGCCGCAAAGAGGCCGCCAGCAGCGGCGCCGCCAGGATGAAGATCACCACCAGCACCAGCATCACGTCCACCAGCGGCGTGACGTTGATGGCGCTGATCGGCTGCGCGGCCTGCGATGCCCGTAAGCGCCCGAATGCCATGGCCAGCCTCTTTCAGCGCGCGCCCACCGACGCCAGATTTTGGTGTGCCCCCGGCATGCCGCCGGCCGGCGACGCGAGCGGGTCTTCCGCGTCCATGCGCCCCTTGGCCCATTCGCACAAGTCGTGCGCCAGGCCTTCGAGCTGCTCCTCGACCAGCGCCGCCCGGCGGCCCAGCAGGTTGTAGGCCAGCACGGCGGGAATCGCCACGGCCAGGCCCGCGGCCGTCATGACCAGGGCCTCGCCCACCGGGCCGGCCAGCTGCTCGATGCTGATGCGCGCCGTGCCGGCCAGCGCCACCAGCGCCTGGTGGATGCCCCAGACCGTGCCCAGCAGCCCGACGAAGGGCGCCGTGGCGCCGATGGTGGCCAGCAGGGTCTGGCCCCACTGCAACTGCCGCGCCGCGGCCAGCAATGCATCGCGCAGCACGCGCGTGGCCTGCACCGGCGTGCCGCTGGCGGCCGCCAGGCCGGTGGCACTGGCGGTCAATCCCTGCATCGCGGCGACCGCGGGGCCGACGATGCCGCTGCGGTCGAGGCTGGAGGCCTGCTGCGCGGCCTGCGCCCAGTCAGGCGCCTGCCAGAAGGCGTGGATGGCGCGCGGCGTATCGCGCCCGGCCCGCGCCAGCCACCACCACTTGGCGGCGATCATCACCCAGCTCGCCACCGACATGGCCAGCAGCACGCCGGCCGTGCAGCGGCTCACCCAGTCCGTTTGCGCCAGCCATTGCACGGGGGTCATGGTCTTGCCTAGACGTTCAGGCCCAGCACGTCGTACATGTCGAACTGGCCGGTGCGGTGCGCCGCCAGGAAGCGCGCGGCCCGCAGGCTGCCCTGCACGTAGCCGGCGCGGCTGTTGGACTTGTGCGCGATCTCGATGCGCTCGCCGCTGCCGATGAACATCACCGAATGCTCGCCCACGATGTCGCCGCCGCGCACCGTGGCAAAGCCGATGCTGCCGTCGACGCGCGCGCCGGTGTCGCCGTAGCGCTCGTACACGGCGCGGTCGGCCAGCCGCGTGCCCTGGGCCTCGGCGATCACCTCGCCCATCTTCAGCGCGGTGCCCGAAGGCGCATCCACCTTGTGCTTGTGGTGGGCCTCGACGATCTCGACGTCGTAGCCAGCATCCAGCGCCTTGGCCGCCATCTCCAGCAGCTTCATGGTCACGTTCACGCCCACGCTCATGTTCGGCGCGAAGACGATGGCCGTCTTCTCGGCGAAGCGGGCGATCTCGGCCTTCTGCGCCTCGCTGAAGCCGGTGGTGCCGATCACCACCTGCACGCCGCGCTCGGCGCACACGGCCAGGTGGGCCAGCGTGCCCTCGGGGCGGGTGAAGTCGATCAGCACGTCGGCCTGCGCCAGGCCCTGCTGCAGGTCGGCAGTGATGGCCACGCCGCTGGTCTTGCCCAGGAAGCCCGCGGCATCGCTGCCCAGCAAAGGGCTCTGCGGCACGTCGAGCGCGCCGGCCAGCACCAGGCCTTCCGCCTGGACGATGGCCTCGATCAGCATGCGGCCCATGCGGCCGCCGGCGCCGGCCACGGCAATGCGGCGGGCGGAAGTGGAAGAAGTGGTCATTCTGGAGATCGCCTGGTCAATCAATGCTCATGCAGGGCCCGCGCGGGCCCTGCCCCAACTTGCCTATCGCGCCGGGGTTTCCAGCGGCGGGTAGCTGCTGGGCCGCACGCCCGTGGGCGCATCGGGCTTGGCGGCGTCCGCGGCCTCGGCATCGCCCTCGGCGGCCGGTTTGCTGCTGTGCTTGGCCAACTGCTCGGGCGTGGCCTCGAGCACCGGCACCTTAGGGTTCTTGATGGCCGTGGTCAGCGAGGCGACGAACTCTTCCTCGCTCGGCATCTCGTCGCCCTCGAAGCGGTCGAGCGCGTCCTCCTTGAAGAAGACCGAGAACTTGCGGGTCTGCTCGGCCACGCCGGGACGCTTGATGGTGAAGACGTAGTCCCAGCGGTCGGCATGGAAAACGCTGGTCAGCAGCGGCGTGCCCAGCACATCCTTGACCTGCTGGCGGCTCATGCCCTGCTGCAAGGCCTCGACCTGCTGCTTGGTCACGACGTTGCCCTGCACCACTTCGACCTTGTAGGGCGTGATGGCACTGGCGAATTTGCGACTGGCATCGTTGAAGGTGCCGCAGGCCGCGACGCTGGCTCCGAGCGCCAGCATCAGTGCGAGGCGGACGCTGGAGGTGACTTGAACGGGCATGGTTATATACATAGCGATATGATCGGCCATTGTAGCGGCAGGCCTGTTGCCAAGCCCCGCAAACACTCCAGGAGCCATGAACAACCATATCGACGAACTCAAGAGCACCGGCCTCAAGGCGACCCTGCCACGACTGAAGATCCTCGACATCTTCCAGACCGGCAGCCAGCGCCACATGACGGCCGAAGACGTGTTCCGCGTGCTGCTGGAAGAGCGCTCCGACATCGGTCTGGCCACCGTGTACCGCGTGCTCACGCAATTCGAGCAGGCCGGCATTCTGATCCGCAGCAACTTCGAGGGCGGCAAGGCCGTCTACGAGCTGAACGAAGGCCAGCACCACGACCACTTCATCTGCACGACCTGCGGCAAGGTGGAAGAGTTTTTCGACCCCGAGATCGAAAAGCGCCAGCAGCTGATCGCCCAGCAGAAGGGCTGGACGGTGCATGACCACGCCATGGCGCTGTACGGCCAGTGCGCCGAGTGCGCGGCCAAGCTGCACCGCTAGTCTAGTCACTACCAAACAAATAGCTGCCAGCGCTTACTGGATAAGCGCTGGCAGCTATTTTTATGGGCATTTAAATTTCGACGCCGCGCGCCATGGCCTTGCGGTGGCGGTCGACGAATTCCTGGTAGGTATCAATACCGCGCAGTTGCAAAATAGTGTTGCGCACCGCGGCTTCGACCAGCACGGCGATGTTGCGGCCGGCCACCACCTGGATCACGACCTTGAGCACCGGGATGCCCAGCACGTCCTGCGTCAGCGGCGCCGACGGCAGGCGCTCGTAGTCGCGCTCCATGGTTTCCTTGCGCACCAGGTGCACGATGAGCTTGAGCCGCATCTTGCGCCGCACCGCCGTCTCGCCAAAGATCGCGCGGATGTCGAGCAGGCCGATGCCGCGCACCTCGAGCAGGTTCTGCAGCAAATCGGGGCACTTGCCCTCGATCGTGGTCTGGTTGATGCGGTACAGGTCGACCGCATCGTCGGCCACCAGGCCGTTGCCGCGGGTGATCAGCTCCAGCCCCAGCTCGCTCTTGCCCAGGCCCGATTCGCCGGTGATCAGCACCCCCAGCCCCAGGATGTCCATGAACACGCCGTGCATGGTCGTGCGGTCGGCGAAATGCTTGGACAGGTAGGCGCGCAACACATCGATGACGAAGGCGGCCGACTCCTGCGTGGAGAACATCGGGATCTGCGCCCGCTCGCACATCGACAGCAGCTCCTGCGGCGCGCCCTGGCCGTCGGCCAGCACCAGCACCGGCGGCTCCAGCGTCACGATGCGGGCGATGCGGCGCTTGCAGTCCTCGGTGGTGGAATTGGTGAGGTAGGCGATCTCGCGCTCACCCAGCACCTGGGCCCGGTAGGGATGGATGTAGTTCAGGTAGCCGACGAGGTCGGCGCTGGAGCGCGCGCTGCGCACCGCCACCTCGTCGAAGCGCCGCTCCGACGCGCCCAGGCCGGCGAGCCACTCCCAGCGCAGGGAACTGCGAAACGCCTCGAACAGGACGTCGGCACTGACGACATTGGGTTTCACGATCCGGATCCTTCCGATTCAACCTGCCGCGGGCCGCGCGCAGGCATGCCGCCGAGGTTAACAGAGCAGGACTTCCGCCCACAAGAAGGCGCCCATGGCATTTACCCAGGGCAGACGCCTGGCCCGGGCTGGATGGGCGCAGGCCGTGCAGCGCTCAGGCGGATACCTGGTGGGAGGAAACGTGGGAGGCCGACTGCCAGTGGGCAATCATGTCATGCAGTTCCTGGGCATTAGCGGTCACCTTCATCTGGTCGCGCAGCGCGCCATTGCTCAGCAACTCGGCGATCTCGCCCAGGATTTCCAGGTGCTGCTGGGTGGCCGCCTCGGGCACCAGCAGGAAGATGAGCAGGCTGACCGGCTGCTCGTCCGGTGCATCGAAGCCGATGGGACGCGCCAGCTGGAACACCGCCGCCATCGGCGACTTCAGCCCCTTGATGCGGCCATGCGGAATGGCCACGCCATGCCCGAGGCCGGTCGATCCCAGACGTTCACGGGCAAACAGGCTGTCCGTGACGAGGGCGCGCGACAGCCCATGCAGGCTTTCAAACAGGAGGCCGGCTTCCTCGAATGCGCGTTTTTTGCTGGTGACATCAACGCTCACTAACACTTGGGCGGGAGGCAATATGGAGGCAAGACAGTTCATGGAGTGTGTGTCAGCTGGCAATCGGCGCGGCATGCTCGGACAAACGCAGCCACGCCACAGCAGTGGCGTAGCTGCCCCGTATTATCGGATACGGATCGTTCAAGCTTTTTACTCGGCTTTAACGCCCGTAGAAAGGCTCATGCCATGGCTTGCCGGAGGGCATCGCTGTGGTGGGATTGAACACGCTGCTTGTGACGGTTCACCATGCGGTCGAGACGGTCGACCAGTGCATCGACGGCCGCATAGAGATCGTGGTGGCTGCATTGCACGCACAGGTCGTCGCCCTTCACGCGTAGGTTGCAAACCACTCGCTGCCGCTTCTCCTTTTCCTTCTGTTTCTCGACGGAAAGCAAAACCTTTGCATCCACCACCTGGTCGAAATGGCGCGTCACGCGAGACAGCTTGGCTGTTACATATTCGCGCAGCGCGGGGGTGACGGCCAAGTGGTGACCGCTGATCGTCAGATTCATGAACAAGTCTCCTTCTGCAGGACAGAAACATGCGCCGATTTTGAAAAAACCGAGGCATTACGAGGGCGGAAACACATGCATGCGTGGAAACCACTATGCGCCCGGCTCTGCAAAATTGCAAGCCCATGACAGTGCTGTGGATCGGGTATTGCCCGGCCCCTTGCTTCGGCTACGGTCGCGTTTGTTACAAAACCGTGGCCGACGGCCTGCAAGCAATTGCGTTCTGGCCGTGATGGGCATGGCCTGTGCCGCTCCTAAAAGTGCAGGCTCCCAGCAGGCCCGGGCCGTTGCTTTTCACTTATCGGACTACGTGCTTTGCTGCGCAGGCCGGCCGCCCTGCCCCGGTACAAGGCCACCTGCGGCAGGCATCTATCCGTTGGCGACTAAAATCCCCTGTTGGGTCCGCGCCAGCCTTGGCCAGACCTCCGCAATCGAGCCCTCTTCCCGACCATGACCCAAGCCACCACGACCGCACTGCACACTTCCAAGATCACCTCGCTGCCGCTGCTTGCACGCGGAAAGGTGCGCGACAACTATGCGGTGGGCACGGATCGCATCCTGATGGTGGCCTCCGACCGGCTGTCGGCCTTCGACGTGATCATGGGCGAGCCCATTCCCGGCAAGGGCGCGCTGCTGACGCAGATGGCGCTGTACTGGTTCGACAAGCTGGGCAACATCTGCCCCAACCACCTGACCGGCGATGCGCCCGAGAGCGTGGTCACGCCCGCCGAGGTACCGCAGGTGCAGGGCCGCTCCATGCTGGTCAAGCGCCTGAAGCCCGTGCCCATCGAGGCCGTGGTGCGCGGCTACCTGGCCGGCAGCGGCTGGAAGGAATACCAGGATTCGCAGTCGGTCTGCGGCGTGCCCCTGCCCGCCGGGCTGACGAACGCGGCCAAGCTGCCCCAGCCCATCTACACGCCGGCGGCCAAGGCCGAGGCCGGCGAGCACGACGAGAACATTACCTTCGAGCGCACGGTCGAGATCGTCGGCCCCGAGCTGGCCGCCCAGATCCGCGACATCAGCATCGCCATCTACCAGAAGGCCGCGGCCATCGCCCTCGAAAAGGGCATGATCATCGCCGACACCAAGTTCGAGTTCGGCCTGGACGAGAACAACCAGCTGGTGCTGATGGACGAGGTGCTGACGCCCGACAGCTCGCGCTACTGGCCGGTCGAGGGCTACGCCGACGCGCTGGCCCAGGGCGCCAACCCGCCGAGCTACGACAAGCAGTTCGTGCGCGACTGGCTGGAGCAGGCCAAGGTGAACGGCAAGCCCTGGGACAAGACCGCGCCGGCGCCCCGCCTGCCGCAGGACGTGATCGAGAAGACCGCCGCCAAGTACCGCGAGGCCCTGCAGCGCCTGCTGGCCTGAGCCCCTCTCCTCCAAATACAGCAAAACCTGCCTACCCGGCAGGTTTTTTTTTGAACAAGCGACAAATTCGAACGAATGTACTTTTTTATACACATCTGATACGAACGGTCGTGCTTTTTTCTGCAAGCTCGGTTGAAAATAGCTCCATAACCCATTCACCATGCAAGGAGACAAGCCAATGAAATTTTCCAAAACCCGGGCCGTTGGCCTCGCGCTGCTGGCTGCCACGGCGGGCAGCGCTTATGCACAGAAAGCCGGAGACTGGGTGGTCGGCGGCGGCGCGCTGGTCTACGCGCCGCAGGACAGCACCACGCCGCTGCGCTTCGTGAGCCCCTTCGAACGCGAGATCCCCGGCTCGGGCGCGGACGTGAAGAGCGCTACGACGCTGGGCCTGAACGTGCACTACTTCCTGACCGACAACTGGGCCATCGAAGGCGTGCTGGGCGTGCCGCCCAAGATCAAGATCGAGGGCGCCGGCACGCTGGCGCCGATCGGCGAACTCGGCAGCGCCAGGCTGTATGCGCCGTCGGTGCTGGCCAAGTACTTCTTCGGCAATGCCGACGACAAGTTCCGCCTGTCGGTCGGCGCCGGTCTCACCTATACCTCCTTCCACAGCGTCAGCCTGACCAATGGTTTGCAGAACACGCTGGGTGGCGCGCTCCGGCTGCCGCCGGGCGCATCGAGCACGACGGCGAAGATCGACGCCAAGTGGTCACCGGTGCTGAACGTGGGCGCGAACTACGCCTTCGACAAGAACTGGGGCCTGACCTTCTCGGTGTCCTACATCCCGATGAAGACCGATGCCACGCTGACCACCCGGGTTGGCGGCAAGGATGTGGCGGTCTCGAAGACGCGCGTGACGCTGGACCCCATCGTCCCCTTCCTGTACCTGACCTACAAGTTCTGAACGTTCAACTGGAGCGGAGATTCAGGCGCCCTGCGGGGCGCCTTTTTTTGCCTACATCAGGTGCTTGATCGCCTGGTCGACCCAGAACAGCACCAGCCCGATCAGCCCGCCCACCAGCGTGCCGTTGATGCGGATGAACTGCAGGTCGCGGCCGATGTTCCATTCGACCAGGTCGCTCAGCTCGCGCGCATCCCAGCGCTTGACGGTTTCCTGGATGTGCGCGGCCAGGAACTGCGAAATGTCGGGCGCCAGCCCCTGCACCCAGAGTTCCATGCGCTGGTTCAGCGAGCGGCGCAGCGCCTCGTCGCCGGCCAGCGAGCGGCCCAGCCACAGGCCCATGGCGCGCACGTTGCGCGCCAGCATCGAGTTCTCGCTGGCCAGGTCGCGCTGCAGGCCGGCGCGCAGGCTCTGCCACAGCGCCTGCACGTAGGCGCCCACCTGCGGGTCGTGCTGCAGGTAGCGGCGCAGCTCCTCGCCCTTGGCCAGCCAGGCCGGGTCGTGCGCCAGGCGGTCCACCCATTCGTGCATGCTGGCGTCGAACTTGGCGCGCAGCAGGTGCTGCGGGTTGTCGGCGATGGCCTCGAGCAGCGATTCGAGCGCGCTGGCCACCATGTCCGAGCCCTTGCCGCTGAGCCAGTCGGTGGGCAGCATCTTTTCCTTCCACGGGTGCTCGGTCTTGAGCCAGTGGGCGATGGTCTGGGCGATCAGCGTGCGGGTCTCGGCCTCGTGCAGCAGCTCCATGAGCTTGCCCAGCGCCTGCTCCAGCAGCACCTGGTGGCGGCCGTCCTGGGTCAGCGCGGCCAGCACTTTCGAGAGGGTCTGCGACAGGTCCATCTGCCCGAGCAGCGTGCGCAGCGCGGTCTTGATGAAGCGCTCGACCTGCTGGTCCTGCGCCGTGTCGAGCGCGGCCGCGGCCAGCCGCGCCACCTGGTGGCCCAGCAACTCGGCGTTGGCGGGGCTCTTGAGCCACTGCGCCAGCTTGTCGGCCGGGCTGTGCTGGCGGATGAGCCGCACCAGCGAGTCGGCGTCGAGGAACTTGTCGCGCACGAAGGTGGCGAGGTTCTCGCCGATGCGGTCCTTGTTGCGCGGGATGATGGCCGTGTGCCGCTGTATCCAGGGGATGGGGATGTGGCGGAACAGCGCCGCCACCGCGAACCAGTCAGCCAGCGCGCCGACCATCGCCGCCTCGGCCACGGCCTTGGTGCAGCGCAGGGCCAGTTGCCACGACGGCGCCTGCACACCGGGCTGCGGCAGCAGCCAGCTCACGCCGAGGAAGAGCACGGCCGCGGCCAGCAGCAGCAACAGCGGCACGCGCTTGGCGCGGCGCAACAGGGTTTGTTGTTCGGCGGTCAGCATGCCGCCACTATAGGCCAGCAAAAACAATAGCTGCCAGCGCTTTCTATATATGCACTTCAATGCCTTTCATATTTGAAAGCATTGCACAGCAAGTGCCAGCAGCTATCCATTTATCAGGCCAGCGCCTCGGCCGGACCGAAGAACTCGTAGCGCACCTGCTTGTCGGGCACGCCCAGGTTCCTGAGCGAGCGCTTGAGCACGTGCATGAACGGGCGCGGGCCAAGGAAGTAGACGTCGGCATCGCGCGAGGCCGGCAGCCATTGGCCCAGGCGCTCTTCGGTCAGGTAGCCTTCGGCGTCGACCTGGTCCTCTGGCACGGCGCGGTCGTAGCAGTAGTAGCGCGTGAGCTGCGGGTGCTCGGCGGCCAGCTGGTCGATGCGCTCGCGGAAGGCATGGACCGAGCGCTCGCGCGCGCAGTGGATGAAGGTCACGGGCCGCTTGGCCGCCAGGGCCGTGGCCAGCATGGGCAGCGTGGGCGTGATGCCGACGCCGCCGCTGATCAGCACCAGCGGCTTGTCGCTGTCCTGCAGCGTGAAGTGGCCGGCCGGCGGGAAGAGCTGCAGCGTGCCGCCCACCTGCACCTGGTCGTGCAAAAAGTTGGACACCTTGCCGCCCGCCTCGCGCTTGACGCTGATGCGCAGGTTCCTGCCGTTGGCCGGCGCCGACAGCGAATAGTTGCGACGCTGCTCCTCGCCGTCCACCACCACGCGCAGGCCGATGTACTGGCCCGGCAGGTGGGCGATCACCGTGCCGCCGTCGGCGGGCACCAGATAGAACGAGGTGATCTCGGCGCTTTCCTGCACCTTCTTCTCGACGGTGAAGGCGCGCTCGCCGCGCCAGCCGCCCTCGGCCTCGGCCGTGCGGTCATAGACGCTGCGCTCGGCGGCGATCAGGATGTCGGCCAGCTGCTGGTAGGCCGCGCCCCAGGCGGCCAGCACCTCGTCGGTGGCGATCTCGGCGCCCAGCACCTCGCGGATGGCGCGCAGCAGGCAGGCGCCGACGATGGGGTAGTGCTCGGCCTGCACCTGCAGCGCCACGTGCTTGTTCACGATCTGCGCGGGCAGGTCGCCCAGGGCTTCGAGTTTGTCGATGTGCTTGGCGTACATCAGCACGCTGAAGGCCAGCGCGCGCGGCTGGGCGCCGCTTTGCTGGTGCGCCTGGTTGAACAGCGGGCGCACCTCGGGGTGCTCGCCCAGCATGGTGTTGTAGAAATGGGTGATCAGCGCCTCGCCGCCGGTCTCGAGCAGCGGTACGGTGGATTTGACGATGGCGCGTTGTTGGTCGGTCAGCACAAAAAAGCTCCTTGCGGTCAATGGACTCTCTTTCCTTAACGCAAGCCCCGTGCCAGGATGCCGCCGCTTGCAGATCAATCACTTGCAAGGCAACGAGTCAAATCAACCCATTTAAAATGGAGTCCTTCTGACTCAAACAAAGTCAAAATGACCACATCCGCCATGCTGCATGCGCTGGTCCCGCTGGTGGCCGACCTGGCGCAGGACCTGCCCGAGCGCGAGCGCTTCCGCCGCCTGCTGGCCGCGCTGCGCGCCGTGCTGCCGGCCGACGCCGCAGCGCTGCTGCGGCTGGACGGCGAATGGCTGCGCCCCGTGGCCATCGACGGTCTGGTGCCCGACACGCTGGGCCGGCGCTTTCGCCTCGCCGAGCACCCGCGCTTCGCCCAGTTGCTGGCGGCCGGCCAGGCCATGCGCTTCGCGCCCGACAGCCCGCTGCCCGACCCGTACGACGGCCTCATCGCCCAGCCCGATGCCGTGCTGCATGTGCACGACTGCATGGGCTGCGTGCTGCATGCCGGCGGCCTGCCGTGGGGGCTGCTGACGCTGGATGCGCTCGACGCCGGCCGCTTTGCCGACCCGGCCTCGCTGGCCGCGCTGCAGGCCTTCAGCAACCTGGCGGCCGCCACCGTCACCACGGCCGAGCGCCTGCGCGCGCTGGCCCAGGCGCGCCCCGCGCCGGCGCCCGAACCCGCGCCGGCCGGCCTGCGCCCGCTGCTGGGCCACAGCCCGGCCATGCGCCAGCTGCAGAAGGACATCGCGCTCGTGGCCGCCAGCGAGCTGAGCGTGCTCGTCAGCGGCGAGACCGGCACCGGCAAGGAGCTGGTCGCCCAGGCGGTGCACGCGCAGTCGGCGCGCGCCGGCCGGCCGCTGGTCAGCATCAACTGCGCGGCCCTGCCCGACAACCTGGTCGAGAGCGAGCTGTTCGGCCATGTGCGCGGCGCCTTCACCGGCGCGCTGGCCGAGCGGCGCGGCAAGTTCGAGCAGGCGCACCAGGGCACGCTGTTCCTCGACGAGGTGGGCGAGCTCTCGCTGCCGGTGCAGGCCAAGCTGCTGCGCGTGCTGCAAAGCGGCCAGCTGCAGCGCCTGGGCTCGGACCGCGAGCACCATGTGGACGTGCGCGTGATCGCCGCCACCAACCGCGACCTCGCCGCCGAGGTGCAGGCCGGCCGCATGCGCGCCGACTTCTACCATCGCCTCAGCGTCTACCCGCTGACCGTGCCGCCGCTGCGCGAGCGCGACAGCGACGCGCTGCTGCTGGCCGGCTTTTTTTTGGAGGAGAACCGCTCGCGCCTGCAGCTCGGCGGCCTGCGGCTCGATGCCGCCGCGCAGTCGGCCCTGCTGGCCCAGCCCTGGCCGGGCAATGTGCGCGAGCTGGAGCACCTGCTGAGCCGCGGCGTGCTCAAGGCGCTGAGCCGGGCGCCGCACAGCCCTTCGGCGCGGCCGCGCATCGTCACGCTGGGCCTGGGCGATCTGTGGGACAAGGCGCCTGCCGCCGTGGCCGCGCCGCAGACTGCGCCCCCGCCCGAGGCCGCGCCGGCGCAAGGTTTGCGCGAGGCCGTCGATACCTATGAGCGCGGCCTGGTCGAGGCCAGCCTGCAGCGCCATGCCGGCAACTGGGCGGCGGCCGCGCGCGAGTTGCGCCTGGACCGCGCCAACCTGCAGCGCCTGGCGCGGCGCCTGGGCATCACGCCGCCGGGGGCGCGCAAATCCGGGACAATGGCGCCTTTGCCCAACGGAGAATCCCGAGCATGACCGACACCGCCGAGCGCCCCGAACTGCCCGACCACCTGAGCATCGACCCCAGGAGCCCGCACCACGTGGCCGCCGTGTTCGAGCACGACATCGGCATCCGCTTCAACGGCAAGGAGCGCTTCGACGTGGAGGAATACTGCGTCAGCGAAGGCTGGGTCAAGGTGCCCGCCGGCAAGACCCTGGACCGCAAGGGCCGCCCGCTGCTGATCAAGCTCAAGGGCACGGTCGAGGCGTACTACCGCTGACCGGCCCCGGCATCATGGGGCTCAGCGCCCCTTGATGCCCAGCAGCTCGACCTCGAAGTTCAGCGTGGCGTTGGGCGGGATCACGCCGCCGGCGCCGCGGCTGCCGTAGGCGATGGCCGGCGGGCAGGTGAGCTTGGCCTTGCCGCCCACCTTCATCTTCTGCACACCCTCGGTCCAGCACGGGATCACGCCCGACAGCGGAAACTCGATGGGCTGACCGCGCGCGATCGAGCTGTCGAACTCCTTGCCCGATTCGGGGAACCAGCCGCGGTAGTGCACCTTCACGGTATCGCTGGCCTTGGGGCTGTCGCCCGTGCCGTCCTTCAGGCTTTCATAGACCAGGCTGCTGACGGTCTTGACGGGTTCGGCGGCATGGGCCGCGCCGGCCAGCAGCGCGCAGGCCGCGAGGGCGAATAGGGTTTTGCTCATCTCTTGGATTCCTGTTGCATCAAGCCTTGGCGATCGTGTCGAGCGCGGTGCGCAGCTGGCCCACGGTGCGCTCCACGTTGTGCCATTTCTCCAGCCCGAACAGGCCGATGCGGAAGGTCTTGAAATCTGGCCCCTCGTCGCACTGCAACGGCACGCCGGCGGCGGTCTGCAGGCCCACGTCGAGGAATTTCTTGCCGCTCTGGATGCCGGGATCGGTGGTGTAGCTCACCACCACGCCGGGCGCCTTCCAGCCCTCAGCCGCCACGCTGGGAAAGCCGCGCGATTCGAGCAGCGCGCGCACCTGGGCACCCAGGGCCATCTGCTCCTCGCGCACCTTGGCGAACCCGTACTCGCGGGTCTCCAGCATCACGTCGCGCAGGCGCACCAGCGCGTCGGTGGGCATGGTCGTGTGGTAGGCGTGCTGGCCCTTCTCGTAGCCTTCGGCGATCTGCATCCACTTCTTCAGGTCGCACGAGAAGCTGGAGCTGCGCGTGTGCTCGATGGCCTCGCGCGCGCGGGCCGAGAGCATGACCATGGCGCAGCACGGCGAGCTGCTCCAGCCCTTCTGCGGCGCGCTGATGAGCACGTCCACGCCGGTCTTCTCCATGTCCACCCACATCGCGCCCGAGGCCACGCAGTCCAGCACGAACAGCGCGCCCACCTCGTGCGCGGCATCGGCCACGGCGCGCAGGTAGTCGTCGGACAGGATGATGCCGCTGGCCGTCTCCACGTGCGGCGCGAACACCACCTTGGGTTTCTCGGCGCGGATGGCGGCCGCCACCTCTTGCGCCGGGCACGGCGCCCAGGGCGCCTGCGGGCCGTCGCCCTGCTGGCGGGCCTTGCAGACCACCGAGCCGCCGCCGAGCGCGCCCTCGTCGAAGATCTGCGTCCAGCGGTAGCTGAACCAGCCGTTGCGCACGATCAGCACCTTCTCGCGGTTGGCGAACTGGCGCGCCACGGCCTCCATGCCGAAGGTGCCGCTGCCCGGCACCAGCACGGCGGTGTGGGCGTGGTAGACCTCCTTGAGCATGCCGAGGATGTCCTGCATCACGCCGGCAAAGCGCTTGGACATGTGGTTCAGCGCGCGGTCGGTGTAGACCACCGAGAACTCGAGCAGGCCATCGGGATCGACATCGGGCAGCAAGCCGGGCATATGCATCACTCCTGAAAATTTTTCGCGTCGCAGCTTAGCACGCCTAGGCGTAGTGGCGCTGTCCAAAGATGCCGGTGCCCACGCGCACCATGGTGCTGCCGGCGCTGATCGCGGCCTGCAGGTCGGCCGTCATGCCGAGCGAGACCGTGTCCCAGCGCTCCAGGCCCGGCAGGCCCAACGCGGTGATCTTGTCAAAAACTGCTCTGACGCTCTTGTGGACAGCGCATTGTGCTTCAAAATCAGGAGCAATATCGGGGATGCTCATCACGCCGCGCCACTGCAGCCGCGGCAGCGCCAGCAGTTCGCGCAGCAGCGCGGGCGCGTCGGCCGGTGCGATGCCCGACTTGGTGGCGCCGCCGTCGGGGTTGATCTGCAGGCAGACCTGCAGCGGCGGCAGGTGCGCCGGGCGCTGTTCGGACAAGCGCTGCGCGATCTTCGCCCGGTCAATGGTGTGCACCCAGTCGAAATGCTCGGCCACCAGCCGGGTCTTGTTGCTCTGGATCGGGCCTATGCAGTGCCACTGCAGGCCCGGCGCCGCCTCGGGCTGCGCCCGGAAATGGACGATCTTCTCGACCGCCTCCTGGATGTAGTTCTCGCCGAAGGCGCGCTGGCCGGCGGCGATGGCCTCGGCGATCGCCTCGATGCCGAAGGTCTTGGAGACGGCGAGCAGCTGCACGCCCGCGGGATCGCGCCCGGCCCGCGCGCAGGCGTCGGCGATCTGCCGGCGCACCTGCTCCATGTTTTGCAAAATCCTGTTCATAATGCAACGCAGCGTATCAAAAACGAGGGGGGAAAAGAGTGGACATCACGCAATTGCTGGCCTTCAGCGTCAAGAACAAGGCATCGGACCTGCACCTGTCCGCAGGCCTGCCGCCGATGATCCGGGTGCACGGCGACGTGCGCCGCATCAACGTCGATCCGCTGGACCACAAGACGGTGCACGCCATGGTCTACGACATCATGACCGACGCGCAGCGCAAAGTGTATGAAGAATTCCTCGAGGTGGACTTCTCGTTCGAGATCGAGGGGCTGGCGCGCTTCCGGGTCAACGCCTTCAACCAGAACCGCGGCGCGGGCGCCGTGTTCCGCACCATCCCGAGCAAGATCCTGACGCTGGAGCAGCTGAACGCGCCCAAGATCTTCGCCGAGCTGTCGCTCAAGCCGCGCGGCCTGGTGCTGGTGACCGGGCCCACCGGCTCGGGCAAGTCGACCACGCTGGCGGCGATGGTGAACTACCTCAACGAGAACGAGTACGGCCACATCCTCACCGTCGAGGACCCGATCGAATTCGTGCACGAATCCAAGAAGTGCCTGATCAACCAGCGCGAGGTCGGCCCGCAGACGCACTCGTTCTCGGCCGCGCTGCGCTCGGCGCTGCGCGAGGACCCGGACGCGATCCTGGTCGGCGAAATGCGCGACCTGGAGACCATCCGCCTGGCGATGACCGCCGCCGAGACCGGCCACCTGGTGTTCGGCACGCTGCACACCAGCAGCGCCGCCAAGACCATCGACCGTATCATCGACGTCTTCCCCGCCGAAGAAAAAGAGATGGTGCGCGCGATGCTGTCCGAATCGCTGCAGGCCGTGATCTCGCAGACCCTGTGCAAGACCAAGGACGGCCAGGGCCGCGTGGCGGCGCACGAGATCATGCTCGGCACGCCGGCCATCCGCAACCTGATCCGCGAGGCCAAGGTGGCGCAGATGTACTCCACCATCCAGACCAGCCAGAACGTGGGCATGCAGACGCTGGACCAGAACCTGACCGAGCTGGTGCGCCGCAACGTCATCAGCGCCGCCGAAGCGCGCGGCAAGGCCAAGGCACCCGAGAACTTCCCCGGCTGAGCGAAGGAGAGACACCATGGAAAGAGACAAGGCCAGCCAGTTCATCAACGACCTGCTGCGGTTGATGGTCAGCCGCGGCGGCAGCGACCTGTTCATCACCGCCGAATTCCCGCCCGCGATCAAGATCGACGGCAAGGTCACCAAGGTATCGAACCAGCCGCTGAGCGGCTCGCACACGCTGGCGCTGGCGCGCTCCATCATGGGCGACAAGCAGGTGGCGGAATTCGAGCGCAGCAAGGAGTGCAACTTCGCGATCTCGCCCGCGGGCATCGGGCGCTTCCGCGTCAACACCTTCATGCAGCAGGGCCAGGTCGGCATGGTGCTGCGCACGATCCCGCTGACGGTGCCCACCATCGACGGGCTGGGCGTGCCGCAGGTGCTCAAGGAAGTGGCCGTGTCCAAGCGCGGCCTGTGCATCATGGTGGGCGCCACCGGCTCGGGCAAGTCGACCACGCTGGCGGCGATCGTCGACTGGCGCAACGAGAACTCGTTCGGCCACATCATCACGGTCGAGGACCCGATCGAGTTCGTGCACCCGCACAAGAACTGCATCGTCACCCAGCGCGAGATCGGCATCGACACCGACGACTGGGGCGCGGCGCTGAAGAACACGCTGCGCCAGGCGCCCGACGTGATCCTGATGGGCGAGATCCGCGACCGCGAGACCATGGAGCACGCCGTGGCCTTCGCCGAGACCGGCCACCTGTGCCTGGCCACGCTGCATGCCAACAGCGCCAACCAGGCGCTGGACCGCATCATCAACTTCTTCCCCGAGGAGCGGCGCGCGCAGCTCCTGATGGACCTGTCGCTGAACCTGCGCGGCATGGTGTCGCAACGCCTGCTGCCGCGCCAGGACGGCAAGGGCCGCGTGGCTGCGGTCGAGATCATGCTGAACACGCCGCTGATCTCGGACCTGATCTTCAAGGGCGAGGTGGCCGAGATCAAGGAGATCATGAAGAAGAGCCGCAACCTCGGCATGCAGACCTTCGACCAGGCGCTGTTCGACCTGTACGAGGCCAACCTCGTCACCTATGAAGACGCGCTGCGCAACGCCGACTCGGTCAACGACCTGCGCCTGCAGATCAAGCTCAACAGCCAGCGTGCCAAGCGCTCCGACCTGGCCGAGGGCACCGAGCACCTGACCATCGTCTGAGACATGGTTCCAATACGATAGCTGCCAGCGCTCGTCCCTATTACGCTTTCAATACAAAACCATTTGAAAGCATTGATATATTGGCGCCAGCAGCTCACTTTTTTGAAAGACCCATGACCTCCAGCAGCACCAACGCCCGCAGCTACGAACCCACTCCCGCGCGCACCGTGGCCTTCCTGGGCCTGGGCGTGATGGGCCACCCCATGGCCGGCCACCTGGCCCTGGCGGGCCACAGCGTCACGGTCTACAACCGCACGGCCGCCAAGGCGCAGCAGTGGGTGGATGAATTTGGCGCCACCGGTGCGCACCGCGCCGCCGCCACGCCGCGCGAGGCCGCCGCGGGCGCCGACTTGGTGTTCTGCTGCGTGGGCAACGACGACGACCTGCGCTCGGTGGTGCTGGGCGCGGACGGCGCCTTTGCCGGCATGCGGCCCGGCGCAGTGCTGGTCGACCACACCACCGCCTCGGCCGAAGTGGCGCGCGAGCTGCACGCCGAGGCCCGCCGGCTGGGCCTGCATTTCGTCGATGCGCCGGTCTCCGGCGGCCAGGCCGGCGCGCAGAACGGCCAGCTCACGGTGATGTGCGGCGGCGATGCCGAGGCCTTCGAGCTGGCCCGCCCCGTGGGCATGGCCTTCGCCCGCGCCTTCACGCTGATGGGCGCCAGCGGCGCCGGCCAGCTCACCAAGATGGTGAACCAGATCAGCATCGCCGGCCTGGTGCAGGGCCTGTCCGAGGCCATCGCCTTCGGCCAGAACGCGGGCCTGGACATGGCCCAGGTGCTCGACGTGATCGGCAAGGGCGCGGCGCAGAGCTGGCAGCTCGACAACCGCGGCCCCACCATGCTGCAGGGCAAGTTCGATTTCGGCTTCGCGGTGGACTGGATGCGCAAGGACCTGGGCCTGGTGCTCGACGAGGCCAAGCGCAACGGCTCGCGCCTGCCGGTGACGGCGCTGGTCGACCAGTTCTACGCCGACGTGCAGCAGATGGGCGGCAACCGCTGGGACACCTCCAGCCTCATCGCCCGCCTGGGCAAGAAATAAAAAAGGCCGCAGCAGCGGCCTTTTTTCATGGGACGGTCAGCCGCTCAGGGCTTGGTCGTGAAGCCGTCGTTCGTCGGCTTCACCGGCGAGCTGGTCACCGGCGACGTGGTCACGCCCGTGCTCGTGGCCGGTGCAGCAGCGGGTGCCGGGACCACGGTGGCAGGCGCCGCCTTCGCGCCGCCCACCGGGCCGGCGCTGGTATCGGTGATCACCGGCGCGGCGTTGGTGCCGGTCGTGCGGTTCACGCTGATCTGCTTGAGCTCCTGCTCCGACAGGATCTCGAACACCCGCACCACCTTGACCACGCCGCTCACGCCGCGGGCAATCTCGGCCGCGCGCTTGGATTCGCGCTCGGTCACCCGGCCCATCAGGTAGACCACCTTGCGCTCGGTCACCACCTTGATAGTGCTGGCCGACAGGTCCTTGGCGTCGATCAGGCTGGCCTTGACCTTGCCGGTGATGTAGGCGTCCTCCGAGCGCTGCGACAGCGTCGAGCTTTCCATCACCGCCAGCTCGTTGACCACCGAGCTGACGTTCTGCGTGCCGGCCACGGCGGCCTGCGCCTTCTGTTTGAAGGCCTCGTTCGGCACCTCGCCGGTCAGCAGCACCTGGCGGTTGTAGCTGGTGACGTTGATGTGGCCGCCCTGGCCGGCCGCCTCGTTGATGCGGTTGCCGGCGCGCAGCTCGATGCCCTCGTCCTCCACCTGCGAGCCGGTGGTGCGGCGGTCCACCGCCATCACGGTGCCGGCCGCCGCGGCGCCGCCCACCACGACGGGGACGCAGCCGGACACGGCGCCAGCCAGCGCGCCGGCCGCGGCCAGCAGCAAAGTGAGACGCTTCAGCGAAGCAGCGGGGACAGACCTCATTCCTCTTCTCCTAACAATTGCATGTCGATGCCGTCGGCCAGGCAATGCAGGACCAGCTGGTGCACCTCGCGCACCCGGGCCATGGCATCGTGCGGCACGCACAGCAGGACATCGGTTTCGATCAAGATATCGGCCAGCGCGCCGCCGGTGCGGCCCGTCAGCGCCAGCACCGACATCTCGCGCTCGTGCGCGGCCTGCACCGCATACAGCAGCGAGGCGTCGTCGCCGTCCACCGAGATGACCAGCAGCACATCGCCCACCTGCCCCAGCACGCGCACCTGGCGCGCCAGCGCCCAGGGCGCCAGGTCCAGCGACAGGTTCAGGCCCTGCTGCGTGCAGGCCAGCGCGCCGGTGTCGAGCGCCACGGCCGCCAATTCGGGCCGCTCGCGCGACAGGCCGCCCACGCAGATCGCGGCGAACTGCGCCGCCTGCGCGGCCGACAGGCCGTTGCCGCTGCACAGGATCTTGTTGCCGCTGGTGACGCAGGCCAGCAGCACATGGACGGCGTTGGCAATGCCCTCGCCCATCTCCTGGGCTACCTGGTATTGCAGATCGGCGCTGTCGATGAATTGCTGTTGGATGTATTGCTCTAGCATGGAGGCCCGATGATAACCGTGCCAGTTTGGCCTTTCATGAAGCATAAGGGCCTGCTCACCTCAAACTGGGAGTGCGAAGGACGGATGCCGGGATGCAGCGCTAGGCGCGGTGCCCAGCCAATAGCCGCTGCTATTGGTTGGGTGCCGCAACACCGCGATCCGCCGGGGCCGCCCAGGTCGGCATTCGTCCTTCCCTTCGGGTTGCCCCGCCGTAGGGCGCCTGCTTTGTCGCCCGGTATTCCCCATAGCTACGGCTATGGGGAATACCGGGCT
>JBLZYV010000069.1:12249-22799 GCA_050282565.1 Comamonas sp. | reverse complement strand
CTTCATGCCTGCACCGCCTTCAGCAGCCCGTAGGCCAGGGCGTTGGCCGCGAGCAGCGCAATCCAGCAGGCGCGCTTGCTGGGGGCCATGAAGGCCAGCGCGGTGCAGCTGGCCCACAGCAGCGGCACGGCCCACATCGCGACCTGGTAGGTGGAGATGTCATGCGCCGCGTCGGCCGCGTAGTACAGCGCGCCGCTGAGCCAGATCGCCAGCGGAAAGCCCAGCAGGCCGCCGACGATGCCGTGGTGCAGCAGGTCCAGCGGCGGCGTGGCCTTGCGGGCCGGCTGGCGTGCGTGGGATTCAGCGGCGGCCATCGGAGGCCTCCCGGCGCTGGCGCCAGCCCACCAGGGTGGCGATCAACGGAATGGCGGCCATCAGGCCGACGGTGGCCATGGCCACGGCTTCGGGCCCGGCCTGCGGGCGCAAGAGCAGGAAGACGGCCAGGCCGATCAGCAGCAGGGCCAGGCACCAGCCTCGGGTGCCGGTGATGCGGCTGGCGGCGCGTTCGGTGGCCAGCACGGCGACAAGGCTGGCCAGTGTGAGGGCCAGGGCCGCGGCAAGTGAAAGCAGCATGGATGCGAAAGCGCCGCTGCAGGAGGGCGCCTGGGGAATGATGTAAAGATATGATGATAATCTAAATGAGAATAGTTTCTATTCAAAATGAAAGATGACAGAACGAGCAAAAAAAACAGGCATCGCTGGCGATGCCTGTCGGAAGTTCGGGAAATGCCTGCCGCCAGCGGCGGCGCAGCGCTCAGGCGATGCTGGCCAGGCGCTCGGGCGTACCCACGTCGGTCCAGGGGCCGTCGTAGCGCGTGGCACCGCAGCGGCCCGCGGCCATCGCGGCGCGCAACTGCTGCACCAGCGGCATCTTGGCGCCTTGCGGGTTGCCGGGCGGAATGTCGCAGTAGGGCGGCAGGAACAATTCCTTTTTCAGCAGCGCGACGCAGCCATAAGTGAGGCGCGGGCGCTCATCGCCGGGCACTGGGTTGGTGGCGCGGCCGTCGGCCTCAAGGATGAAGTCGCCGCGCGGGTGGTGCGGCGCATTGGGCACCAGCCACAGATGGGCCAGGTCATGGGATGCGGCGAAGCGCGCGCGCTGGGCTTCGTCGAAGGCAAAGCCGGGCATGAACACGTCGCCCGACACCAGCCAGAAGCTGTCGTCCAGCCAGGGCAGGGCGCGGCTGATGCCGCCGGTGGTCTCGATGCCGCCGCCGAAGTCCAGGTCTTCGCGCGAGTAGCGGATCTGCACGGCCGCATCCGCGAGCTGCGCGGCGGCGGGCGCCTCGGGCCACTGCGCCGCCACCTGCGCGCCCAGCCAGCCGGTGTTGATGACCAGGCGGCCCACGCCGCCCTGGGCCAGCGCTTCGAGGGACCACTGCATCAGCGGCTTGCCGCGCACCGGCAGCAGCGGCTTGGGCGTATGGTCGGTCAGCGGGCGCATGCGCTCGCCGCGGCCGGCGGCCAGCACCATGGCCTGGGCGCGAAAATCGGGTGTGCTCATCGGGATTTGTGTGAAATTGGCCTCCAGCGCTTATGCAGCAAGCGCTGGTAGCTATCAAAATAGAATGTCAGCCCTTCCAGGTGAACGGGAACTTGAGCTGCTTGAAGAAGCCGTCGGGCACATAGTCGCCCAGCACACCGTAGTCCTGCGGCCAGGGCTTGTCGCTCTTCACCGCGGTGCCGAACAGGTAGTCGAGGAAGGCGTAGTGCGCGGCATAGTTCTTGTCCAGCGCCTCCTGGTCCTGGCTGTGGTGCCAGTGGTGGAAGTTGGGCGTGACGATCACATAGCGCAGCGGCCCCAGCCGCACGCTCACGTTGGCGTGGTTGAACACCGCCTGGAAGCCGACGATGATGATGTAGGCATCGATCACCTCCTTCGAGAAGCCCAGCACGTAGATCGGCGCCAGCACCAGGGTGCGGGTGATGAGCAATTCCAGGATGTGCTGGCGCGAGCCGGCCAGCCAGTCCATGCTCTTGACGCTGTGGTGCACCGCGTGGATGCGCCAGAGCAGCGGCACCTCGTGGTAGGCGCGGTGCGTCCAGTACTGCACCAGGTCGGCCACCAGGATGATGAGGAACAGCGCCACCCAGAAATTCAGCCCGGCCACCCAGCCGCGGATGCCGTCGTGCGCCGCCCAGCCGAAGAACTTGTGCACCATCAGGTTGGTGGCCAGCAGGATGAAGCCGACCACCATGTGGTTGACCAGGAAGTGCTGGAAGTCGGTCTGCCACTCGGGGCGGAACACCGGCTGGTCCTTGCGCAGCGCGAACAGCTTCTCGATGAAGATGAAGATCAGCGACGAGCCCAGCAGGTCGAGGATGAACCAGTCCAGCCCGATGTAGGGCGTGTGGTCGGGGAAGTCGCCCACCGGTACCTTGTGGCCGCCCAGCAGCAGCGACAGCGCCACCAGCCCGAAGGCCCAGGCGGCGATCCAGCGCACCCGGCCCAGCACGATCAGGCCCAGGCTCACGCCGCCCGAGACCACCATGCACCAGAACAGCAGCTGCCGCAGGGCATCGACGCTGTAGGACTTGCGCAGCTCGGGCGTCGTCAGGTACTGCGGGAAGTGGAAGGCCAGCACGCCCAGCAGGCACAGCGCGGCCAGGATGAGCGCGGCCACGCCCAGCACCATGCCCTTGCCCGGCTGTAGCGCGCCGTGGCTTTCGGAGAGTCGATTCAATCGTTTGAACATCGCACAGGTCCTGTAAAACAGGGCGAACTATGCCACGGCTGCAGCCGCTTCGGGCCGTCCAATGCAACAGCTCCCGGGCAGCGGTAACCGCCAGGGAGCTGGGCATGCGAGGGATTGTCGGTAAACAGGCTCTGCGAGAAAGCGGCTTCGGTAAAAGTGTTTCGATGGAGAAAGTATGCGTGCATAGCGCCGGGAGGATTTTTTGTTTTATCTGATAATTGGTGGTAATTTGGAAAAATATTCTGCTGATTTGAGAATGGTAAAAAATCATGCTGCTTGATCGTCTGGATCGGAAAATTCTTGCGGTGCTGCAGGCCAACAGCCGCGCCAGCCTGCAGGACATAGGCCACGCCGTGGGCCTGAGCCCGTCGCCGTGCTGGGGCCGCATCAAGAAACTGGAGGAGGCCGGCGTGATCGAGGGCTACACCGTGCGCCTGAACCCGCAGGCGCTGGGCCTGGGCGACACGGTGCTGGTGCAGGTCACGCTCGACAGCCACTCCGACAACACGCTGGAGAAGTTCGGCGAGGTGCTGGCCACCATCCCCGAGGTGGTCGAGGCGCACCTGGTCTCGGGCGAATACGACTACCTGTTGCGCGTGGTGGTGAAGGACACGCGCGACTATGAGCGCCTGCTGCGCGAGCAGCTCTACAAGATCAAGGGCATACGCCACAGCCAGTCGAGCTTCGTGCTGCGCACCTTGAAGAAGGCGGACCTGCCGCTGGGCGTGTGAGGCGCCGTGTCCGACAGCCGCTGGCGCCGGCCGGTGGCATCATGGCCAGCACAGCGCAACGGAGGATCGCATGGGCACCCAGGGCCGTGATCGGCAGATCGACAACATCGAGTTCCAGGTGGCGGACATCGCCCGCAGCAAGGCCTTCTATGGCCAGGTGTTCGGCTGGACTTTCACCGACTATGGGCCGAGCTACACCGAGTTCAGCGACGGCCGGCTCACCGGCGGGTTCGCCACCGGCGGCGAGGTGCGGCCCGGCGGCCCGCTGGTGATCCTCTATGCCGACGACCTGGCCGCGGCGCAGCGCCGCGTGGAGGAGGCCGGCGCGCCCATCAGCCGCGCGGTGTTCGCGTTTCCGAGCGGGCGGCGCTTTCACTTCATCGACCCCGACGGCTACGAGCTGGCCGTCTGGTCGGCCGACGCCTAGTCCTGGAAGGCCCGCTGGCCGAGCACCTCGACCACATAGTCCACAAAGCAGGTGATGCGTGCCGCCAGCGCGGTGTTGCGGTAGTAGACCGCATTGATCGACTGGCGCACGTCCAGCGTCTGGCCGGGGAACAGCTGCACCAGCTGGCCGCTGCGGCGGTCCTCGCGCGTCATGAAGTCCGACAGGCAGACCAGCCCCAAGCCCGCCAGCGCCATGTGGCGCAGCGTCTCGCCGCTGGAGGAGGCGATCGTCGGCTGGATGCGCAGGGTGTTGCCGGCCGCATCGCGCAGCGGCCAGTCGTTCAGCGACTCGGGCTGGGTGAAGCCCAGTAGCGCATGGCGGGCGAGCTGGCCCGGATTGGCAGGCTTGCCGTGGCGCTTCAGGTAGGCGGGGCTGGCGAGCACGCGCACGCGGCTGACGCCGATGGGCCGCGCATGGAGCGTGGAATCCTTCAGCACGCCGATGCGGAAGGCCACGTCGGTGCGCTTCTCGATCAGGTCGATGATGCCCTCATTTGAATTCAGCTCCAGCTCCACCTCGGGGTAGCGCTCGCGAAAGCCCTCGACCAGCGGCACCAGCACATGCAGCATGAAGGGCGTGGCGGCATCGACGCGCAGCCGGCCGGCCGGGCGCATGCGCCGCGCAGCCATCTGCTCCTCGGCCGCGTCGACCGAGGCCAGGATGGCGCGGGCCTGCAGCAGGAAGGCAGTGCCTTCCTCGGTCAGCTCCAGCCGCCGCGTGGTGCGGCGCAATAGCGTGGTCTGCAGCTTTTCCTCCAGCCGGCCCAGCGTGCGGCTGGCGGCCGAAACCGTCAGTCCGAGCAGCTCCGCCGCCGCGGTGATCGAGCCGCTATCCACCACGGCCACCAGAGCCTGCAGTTCATCGAGTGTGGTTTTCATTATTGAACTGAATTCAAGAGTGTTTGTTTGATACTGGGCTTAATCTGCAAATATTAACCGGGCACACTGCAGGCCATGAAATCCTCTGCTGCATTGTTCGCCCTCGCCATCGGGGCATTCGCCATCGGCACCACCGAGTTCACCCCCATGGGCCTGCTGCCCGTGATCGCCGACGGCGTGGGGGTCAGCATCCCCACGGCCGGCATGCTGGTCTCGGCCTACGCCATCGGCGTGATGGCCGGCGCGCCGGTCATGACCCTGCTGTTCAGCCGCTTCGGCAAGCGCGCGGCGCTGATGGCACTGATGGTGCTGTTCACCGTGGGCAACCTGCTGTCGGCGTTCGCGCCCAGCTACACCACGCTGCTGCTGTCGCGCCTGATCACCAGCCTCAACCACGGAGCCTTCTTCGGCATAGGGGCCGTGGTGGCAGCCAGCGTGGTGCCCAAGGACAAGCAGGCCAGCGCCATCGCCATGATGTTCATGGGCCTGACCATCGCCAACATCGGCGGCGTGCCGGCCGCGACCTGGATAGGCCAGCAGGTGGGCTGGCGCGTGGCCTTCGGCGGCACGGCCGTGCTGGGCCTGCTCACCATCGCTGCGCTGTGGCTGGCCCTGCCCCAGGGCGAGCCCGGCACGCGCCCCGATGTGCGCCGCGAGCTGAAGGTGCTGACCCGCCCCGAAGTCCTGTTGGCCATGGGCACCACGGTGATGGGCGCGGGTGCCATGTTCACGCTCTACACCTATGTGGCTCCCGTGCTGGCCGACATCACCCACGCTAGCCCCGGCTTCGTGGCCTTCGCGCTGGTGCTGATCGGCATCGGCTTCACGCTGGGCAACAGCATAGGCGGCAAGCTGGCCGACTGGTCGCTGGATGGCGCCACCAAGTTCATCCTCGCGGCGCTGGCCGTCGTCATGGCCGTGCTGCCGCTGCTGATGAGCACCCATCTGGGCGCGGCCATCGGCCTCGTGGCCTGGGGCGCCGCGGCCTTCGGCATCGTGCCGCCGGTGCAGATGCGCGTCATGCAGGCCGCGGCCCAGGCTCCTGGCCTGGCCTCGTCGGTCAACGTGGGCGCCTTCAACCTGGGCAATGCCGTGGGTGCGGCCCTGGGCGGCGCCGTGATCGGCCAGGGCCTGGGCTATGCGGCCGTGCCGCTGGCCGGAGCGGCCCTGGCCGCCGGTGGCCTGGGACTGGTCTGGCTGGGCAATACCGGCCGCCGTCCTGTTTCGATTTCTTCTTCCATCTAAACCCCCTAGGAGTTTTTCCATGAGCAATATCCCAACCTTCGGCGTCGGTACCTTCCGTTTGAATGGCCAGGTCGTGATCGACTCGGTGCGCAACGCCCTGGACGTGGGCTACCGCGCTGTCGATACGGCGCAGATCTACGGCAACGAGGCTGAAGTCGGCCAGGCGATTGCCGAAAGCGGCGTGCAGCGCGCAGACCTCTTCGTGACCACCAAGATCTGGACCGACAACTACGCCAGGACCAAGCTGGTGCCCAGCCTGCGGGACAGCCTGAAGAAGCTGCGCACCGACTACGTGGACCTGACGCTGATCCACTGGCCGGCTCCTGGCAATGGCGTGGAACTGCCCGAGTTCATGGAGGCGCTGGCCGAGGCCAAGGCCCTGGGCCTGACGCGCCAGATCGGCATCTCCAACTTCAACATCGAGCTGACCCGCCAGGCCATCGCCGCCGTGGGCCAGGGCGAGATCGCCACCAACCAGATCGAACTCAGCCCCTACCTGCAAGGCAGCAAGCTGACCGCCTTCCTGAAGGAGCAGGGCATCCAGGTGACCTCCTACATGACCCTGGCCTACGGCAAGGTGCTCAAGGACCCGGTGCTGACCCGGATCGCCGACAAGCACCAGGCCACGGTGGCGCAGGTGGCGCTGGCCTGGGCGCTGCAACTGGGCTATGCGGTGATTCCGTCCTCGACCAAGCGCGAGAACCTCGCCAGCAACCTGCTGGCCCGCGACCTCAAGCTGGACGCCGAGGACATGGCCCTGATCGCCACGCTGGAGCGCAACGGCCGCGAAGTCAGCCCCGAGGGCCTGGCACCGGTGTGGGATTGAGGAGCGCTGGGGCCATGGCTTCCCTGGCGCGCGCTTGACCGAAGGCGGCTTCGCCGAGCACGTGCTGCCTGTTTTTCACTCCCCGTCGACCCGGGCGGCCACGCCGGCCCTCCCACAAGGGGCGGGCGGCGCGAATCGTTCCCCGTTCCTGCAGCGATCCACCATGAATTCCACACACACTTCGCGTCCGCCATTTGCGGGCCGCAGCTTTCGCGTTGACTACGACGGCCTGTCCGCGCACAACATCTACTCCGAAGACGGCGAAACCATCCAGTACGCCATCGTCTCCGGCCCCTACGCGGGCGCCAGCGGCCAGGCGCGCTGCCAGTGGCAGCAGATCGGCGAGGGTGTCTACGCGATCTCGTGGCAGGAGGCCGACGGCGCCACGGTCGTGCATGTCGACGACTTCGCCCGGGGCCGTTCGCAGGCCTTCTTCACGGCGGCCGACCTGAGCTTTCACCGCATGCACGGGCCGCTGACGGCCATGGATGCGGCAGAGGCGGGCACGGCCAAGGTCGTTTGACCTGCCGCTGCGGCAAGGGCCTGTCTTTCAAAAAAGAGAGCTTTTAGCGCTTATCTGCATTGGTTTGTGAATGGGAAACATATTGAGAGTAAATACAGATGAGCGCTAAATGCTATTGTTTTTGATTTTCCATGCGCATGGCTTTTGCCAAACATATGCGCCAAATCCGCTGGGCGTCTGGCGGCTCGTGAACGGCCAGCCTACGCCCGCGCCCATGTCCTGATCGCCGGCGCTGTCTCATGGGGGTTGAGACACTTGTCACACCTTCCGCAGCCCGATGCGACACCTGTCGCATCGGGCTGTCGCATTTGTCGCATGCGCCCGGGGTGAGACCACCCCGTCTCGCGGGCTGCCAGGGCAGGGCAGGGCCGAAATCCGGGCTGGCATGCCGGAATTTCCTGGGATTTACCCGTACTTGTGGGTGATGGCACGGCGGTTGGCACACCGCTTGCGCTGAAGGGTGCGTGGACGCGATGGCGTGCATGCAGGGCCCGGCCGGTGCAACCGGTGGGCCGCAACCCAACGACAGACGGAGACATCACCATGAATCCAAGCACCGAGCGCAAGCTGTGGATGTACGAGAAGATGATCGAGATCCGGGAATACGAAGAGACCATGGCCCGGGTCTACATGGAAGGCAAGCTGCCGCCGCATATCCAGAAGGGCCTGGCCTTCGACATCGGCTCCGGCCCCGTGCCGGGCGAGATGCACCTGGCCGCGGGGCAGGAGCCGGTGGCGGTGGGCGTGTGCGCCCACCTGCATGACGACGATACCGTGGTCGGCTCGCACCGCCCGCACCACTTCGCCATCGCCAAGGGCGTGCTGCTCAATCCGATGACGGCCGAGATGTTCGGCAAGGACACCGGGCTGGGACGCGGCAAGGGCGGGCACATGCACCTGTTCGATCCGGCGCACAAGTTCAGCTGCAGCGGCATCATCGGCGCCAGCATGCCGCCGGCCTGTGGCGCGGCGCTGGCCGCCAAGAAGCGCGGCAAGGACTGGGTGGCCGTGGCTTTCTTCGGCGAGGGGGCTACCAACCAGGGCGCCTTCCACGAGTCGATGAACCTCGCGGCGCTGTGGAAGCTGCCCGTGCTCTTTGTCTGCGAGGACAACAAGTACGCGATCTCGGTGGAAAAGAGCGAGTCCACCTCGGTGGCCTGGAATGCCGACCGGGCCGCCGCCTACGGCATGCCCGGCGTGCTGGTGGACCAGAACGATGCGCTCGCGGTCTACGAGGCCGCCGGCGTGGCCATCGCTCGCGCCCGCCGCGGCGAAGGGCCGACGCTGATCGAGGTCAAGACCGACCGCTACCTGGGCCACTTCCAGGGCGACCCCGAGACCTACCGCCCCAAGGGCGAGGCGGCCGAGCTGCGCAAGAACGACCCGATCCCGCGCCTGGGCGAGCACCTGCGCCGCGCCGGCCTGCTCGACGACGCGGCCGACCAGGCGCTGCGCCAGCGTGTCAACGCGCGCATCGCCGAGGCCTACGAGTACGGCCGCAGCAGCCCGTACCCCAAGCCCGAGGACGCGCTGCTGCACGTCTTCTGCTAACGCCCCACGAACTTCGGAGACCCAGCATGACAACCCGCAAATTGACCATGGCCCAGGCCGTGTCGGAGGCCATCGGCCAGGAAATCGAGCGCGATCCCAATGTCTTCGTGATGGGCGAGGACATCGGCAAGTACGGCGGCATCTTTGGCGCCACCGGCGGCCTGCTGGCCAAGCACGGCAAGGACCGCATCATGGACACGCCGATCTCGGAGACTGCCTTCATCGGCACGGCCATCGGCGCGGCCGCCGAGGGCATGCGCCCCATCGCCGAGATCATGTTCGTCGACTTCTTCGGCGTGTGCATGGACATGATCTACAACCACATGGCCAAGAACATCTACATGGCCGGCGGCAACATCAAGATGCCCATGGTGCTGATGGCCGGCATCGGCGGCGGCTACAACGACGCGGCCCAGCACTCGCAGTGCCTGTACGGCACCTTTGCCCACATGCCGGGCATGAAGGTGGTGGTGCCGTCCAACGCCTATGACGCCAAGGGCCTGATGACCCAGGCCATCCGCGACGACAACCCGGTGGTGTTCCTGTTCCACAAGGGCATCATGGGCCTGCCGTGGATGTCGTACTTCGAGGGCAGCACCAACGAGGTGCCCGAGGAGCAGTACACCATCCCCTTCGGCCAGGCCAAGGTCGTGCGCGAGGGGGCCGATGTGACCATCGTCACGCTGAGCCAGATGGTGCAGAAGACCGTGCTGGCCGCGCAGCAGCTCGCCGATGCGGGCATAGACGCCGAGGTGATCGACCTGCGCACCATCGTGCCGCTGGACCGCGAGGCTGTGCTCAGGTCGGTGCGCAAGACCGGCCGCCTGCTGGTGGCCGACGAGGACTACCTGAGCTTCGGCCTCTCGGGCGAGATCGCCGCGCTGGTGGCCGAGAACCTTGACAGCGTGCGCCTCAAGGCCCCGGTCCGGCGCCTGGCCGTGCCCGACGTGCCCATCCCCTTCAGCCGCCCGCTGGAGCAGTTCGTCATTCCCCAGGTCGACGCCATCGTTGCCGCCGCACAGCAGCTCGTCGCCGCACCGCAACTCGAAGGAGCCTTCGCATGAGCACCGACATCATTCTTCCGCAAGACGCCTGGCAGGACGTGGAGCCCGGCACCGAGGCCCTGGTCGAGGACTGGCTGGTGCAGGTGGGCGACAGCGTCAAGGCCGGCCAGCCGCTGGCCAGCGTGGTCGTGGTCAAGTCCAGCCACGAGGTGCTGGCGCCCGCCGATGGCGTGGTCGAGTCCATCCTCGTGCCGGCCGAAGGCACCTTCAAGCCCGGCCAGAGCCTGGGCACGCTGGCATGAGCACCGCCGTCGCTGAAGCCGGCGTTGCCAACGCCAGCGCCCCGGGCATCCCGCTCAAGGGCCTGCGCGGCGCCATCGCGCGCAACATGACCGTGGGTTGGCAGGCGCCGCGCGTGGCCATGGGCGTGGATGTCGATGTCTCGGCCTGCCAGGCCTGGCTGCGGGCCCACCCGATGGCGGAGGGCGGGGCCAAGCCCACCATCACCGCTTGCGTGCTGCGCGCCACCGCGCTGGCGCTGGCCGGGCACCCGCGCATGAACGCACTGCTCAAGGACAACGTCATCGAGTGCCAGGGCGCCGTGAACCTGGGCCTGGCCGTGGCGCTGGACGAGGGGCTGATGGTGCC
>JBLZYV010000069.1:0-12239 GCA_050282565.1 Comamonas sp. | reverse complement strand
CGCAGCTCGCGCAGGAAACGCGCGAGCTGGCGGCCGGCGCCCGCGCCGGCCAGCTGTCGCCCAAGGCCTACCAGGGCGCGACCTTCACGGTCACCAACCTGGGCATGACCGGCATCGACTGGTTCACCCCGGTGCTGAACGCGCCGCAGGTGGGGATCTTGGGCGTGAGCAGCGTGCGCGAACGCGCCGTGGTTCGGGACGGAAAGCTGGGCATCGCCGCGATGACGACGCTGACCCTGGTGTTCGACCACCGGGCCATCGACGGCTACCCGGCAGCGCAGTTCCTGCAGGCCGTCAAGGCCCACCTCGAAGCCCCCGATTCGCTGTAAGGCCGGCCATGTCCACGATCCCCTCTCTGACACCACCCGAGGCCGTGCGCGAGCAGCTGTGGAACGAGCAGCAGCTTGCCCAGCCGGTGGCCGTGCCCGGCTTTCGCCTCTGGCGCTACCGGGAGCCGGCCATCGTGCTCGGCTGTTCGCAGCGCCGGTTGCTGGCGCAGGCGGATGGTTCCGTGCCGGTGCTGCTGCGCCAGTCCGGCGGCGGCGCGGTGCTGACCGGGCCGTGGATGCTGGGCCTGTCGGTGGCGTTGCCGACCGATCACCCGCTGGCCCGCCAGGGCCTGGTGGCCAGCTACCGCTGGCTGGGCGAGGCCCTGGCCCAGGTGCTGCGGCAGGGCGGGGTGGACGCACAGGCCCTGGCCCCCGAGGCGCTGCGCGCCATGAGCGCTGCGCAGCGCACGGCGGTGGACTGGGCCTGCTTTGGCGGCCTGTCGCCCTGGGAGGTGCTGGCCGGCGGCCGCAAGATCGCCGGCCTGGCGCAGGTGCGCCGCGCCCACGGCGTGCTGCTGGTCGGCGGGCTCCTGCTGCAGCCTTCGCCGTGGCGGCTGATGGGCGAGGCCCTGGGCTGCGATGCATCCGATGTGCAAGCCCTGGCCGCCGCCACCGTCAGCGCCGGCGAGCTGGCCGCGGCCTTCGATGGCCAGGCCTGCGCCGAGCGGCTGGAGCGGGCGCTGCAGGCCGCCCTGGAACAGGAGGCCTGCCCGATGTGAGCCGATGAACGACCTTTGCGACCCCGGGATCCCGATCCACACACCAACCCATAAAGCGATGGAGACACGACGATGAAAAACCTCAACGACCAACCGGCACCCGGCGCCATGCGCGTGCTGGACAAGCAGCCCGCGCTGCAGCGCCGCAGCTTCCTGCGCGGCGGCGGCCTCGGGGCCATCGGCATCACGGTCATTCCCGCGGCCAGCCTCGCGGCCGCCAAGGACGTGGCCGCCCAGCAGAGCTTCCGCCACCTGGGCGCGGCCACCGGCAAGACCCTGGTGCGCATGGCGCGCGACATCTACCCGCACGACAAGCTGGCCGACAAGTTCTATGTCGAGGCCGTGGCGCCATACGACGCGGCGGCGGCCAAGGACAAGGCTGAGAAACAGCTGCTGACCGACGGCGTGAAGGACCTGGACCGCCGCGCCAAGGAACGCTACGGCGTGCCCTATGCCGCGGTGAAGACCGAGGACGAGCGCGTGGCGCTGCTCAAGGACATCGAGGCCACGCCGTTCTTCAAGAAGATCCAGGGCGGCCTGGTCACCGGCCTCTACAACAACAAGAAGCTGTGGCCGCTGTTCGGCTACGAGGGCTCGTCCTGGCAGAAGGGCGGCTACGTGAACCGCGGCTTCGACGACATCGACTGGCTGTGACAGCCCGGGCATCAGCGAAGGAGACATCCATCATGGCAGACCAAACCAAATTTTCCCTGAATGACGACAGCGTCGTCGTGATCGTCGGCTCGGGCGCGGGCGGCGGCACGCTGGCCAACGAGCTGGCGCAGCGCGGCGTCAAGTGCGTGGTGCTGGAGGCCGGCAAGCACTACACCCAGAACGACTTCGAGAACGACGAATGGGCGATGTTCAACAAGATCTCGTGGTTGGACAAGCGCATCTCGGCCGGCGGCTGGCACCACACCCAGACCTACCCGAACCTGCCGGCCTGGATCGTCAAGGGCGTGGGCGGCTCCACGGTGCACTGGTCGGGCGTGGCGCTGCGCTTCCAGGAGCACGACTTCCACACCAGGACGACCTACGGCGCCATCGAGGGCGCGAACGTGCTCGACTGGCCGATCACGCTGGCCGAGCTGGAGCCGTACTACGACCTGGCCGAGAAGAAGATGGGCGTGAGCGGCAGCAAGGCCAGCGGCCTGCCGCCCATGCCACCCAACAACCACTACAAGGTGATCGAGGCCGGCGCCCGCAAGGTGGGCTACAAGAACATCGTGCGCCCGGCGGCGTCGAACAGCGAGGTCTATGACGGCCGCCCGGCCTGCCAGCAGATCGGCTTCTGCATGCAGGGCTGCAAGATCGGCGCCAAGTGGTCCACGCTGTACACCGAGGTGCCGCGCGCCCAGGCCACCGGCAAGGTCGAGCTGCGGCCCGAATCGATGGTGCTGCAGATCCAGCACGACAAGGAAGGCCGCGCCAACGGCGTGCTCTATGTGGACGGCAAGGGCCGCCGCCAGCTGCAGAAGGCC
Source organism: Comamonas sp. (assembly GCA_050282565.1). Classification (GTDB taxonomy): domain Bacteria; phylum Pseudomonadota; class Gammaproteobacteria; order Burkholderiales; family Burkholderiaceae_C; genus Comamonas. Next base: position 9,710 of record JBLZYV010000069.1, on the reverse strand, counting down.
CGCGTGGTCTGCGTGGCGGGCAACTCCATCGAGTCGCCGCGGCTGCTGCTGAACTCGGCCTCCAGCCTGTTCACCAATGGCCTGGCCAACTCCTCGGGCCAGGTGGGCAAGAACTACATGAACCACGCCACGGCGGCGGCGGTGTCCATCCACAAGAAGCCGGTCTACATGTACCGCGGCTTCGACATCGCGGCCGTGGTGGCCGACGAGGTGCCGCTCGACACCAAGCGCGGCTTCGTCGGCGGCTACTACCTCGAGGGCCTGGCCATCCACCTGCCATACACGGCGGCTTTCATGAAGCCCGGCGGCTGGGGGCGCGACTTCGCCTCGGCCATGGAGGCCTACGACCACATGAGCTGCGTCTGGGTCTGCGGCGAGGACCTGGCGCGCGAGCAGAATTCGATCACGCTGCACCCCACCGAGAAGGACCAGTACGGCCTGCCCGTGCCCATCGTGACCAAGACCTACCACGCCAACGACGACAGGATCACCGCCCACGGCCTGGTGCAGTGGCGCAAGCTGTCGGAGGCGGTGGGCGCGACCCGCGTGATCGACATGCCGGCCTATCCGGCCAGCCACAACATGGGCACCAACCGCATGAGCGCCAAGGCCGCCGACGGCGTGGTCAACAAGTGGGGCCAGGCGCACGACGTGAAGAACCTCTTCATCTCGGACGGCAGCCAGTTCACTTCCAGCGCCGCGGCCAACCCCACGCTGACCATCGTGGCGCTGGCGATCCGCCAGGCAGAGTACATCGCCGGGGCCATGCAGCGGCGCGAGCTGTGACGGGAGGCAGGGCATGAGGCTGTCCTGCCGCAGCTACCCGGGTGGCGACGCCGGCTGCGTGCCGCTGGTGCTGCTGCATGGCCTGTTCGGCAGCGCCGCGCAGTGGCACCATATCGCGGCGCCGCTGTCGGCGCGAACGCGCGTGCTGGCGGTGGACCTGCGCAACCACGGCCTGTCGCCGCACGCCGATGCCATGGACTACGAAGCCATGGCCGAGGACCTGCGCGAGCTGCTCGACGTGCAGGGCATCGCCCAGGCCCGCATCGTGGGCCACAGCATGGGCGGCAAGGTGGCCATGGCCTTCGCGCTGCGGCACCCCGAACGCACCGAAGCGTTGGCCGTGCTCGACATCGCGCCGGTCGCCTACCACGACCATTTCTCGGCCCTGGTCTGCGCCGCGCTGCGGCTGGACCTGGCCGCCGCCCGTTCGCGGCAGGATGCCGACCGCCAGCTCGAACGCTTTGTGCCCTCGGCCCGGCTGCGGGCCATGCTGCTGCAGAACCTGGCCTGGCGCGACGGACGGCTGGCCTGGCGCATTCACTGGCTGGGCATAGGCGGCTCGCTGCCGGGGCTGCTGGGCTTTCCGGCCGGGCTGCTGCGCGCATCCAGCGCTGTCGACGCACTGTTCGTGCGCGGCGAGGCCTCGGACTATGTGCTGCCGCGCCACGAGGACGCGATCCACGCGCTGTTCCCGCGGGCGCGGATCGAAGACCTCGCGGACGCCGGCCACTGGCTGCACGCCGACCAGCCCGCCGCGCTGCTGCAACTGCTGGCCGAGTGGCTGGAAAGGCCGGCCGCGGCCCCGTTCAGCCCAGTCGCAACCGGTTGGCCACAGCGGCCTGCCGCAGCACCGCTTCGACCATGATGCTGCGCGGGCCCAGGCCGTCCAGCGTCACTGTCAGCGGCGCATGGGCGGCGATCTCGATGCTGCGCTCGCCGTCGAGCGCAAGCGTGCCCCGCGTGGCCGATATGGCCACCGGCACGCCGGGCTGCAGGCGGGCCAGGCTGCCCACGCCCACCTCGGCCACCATGCCCGGCATCAGCGGCGCCTGCACGGCGCAGGGCGCTCCGGCGGCCATGCGCAGGTGCAGGCCGTGGGCGCAGTCGCGGCCGGTGGGCTCCAGCAGCGCGGCGATGGACGCCAGGCCGATGACGCCCGGCTCGCAGAAGCTCACGAACAGCTCCTGCAGGTCCTGGGCGCAGTCCACCGCGCCGGCGCCGGTGGCGTCCTGCCGCGAGACGGCGATGTCGACCAGCGCTATGTCCTCCAGCCCGCGGCCGCGCACCAGCAGCCGCTTGTTGCGCCGCACGCCCACGTCCTCGCCGATGCGGCCCGTGGCCACCAGCGCGGCGGCCATGCCGGCCAGCGTGGCGTCGAAGCGCTCGGGAAAGGCATTGTTCGTGCCGGTGGAGAGCGTGGCCAGCGGCACTTCGTCGCAGCCCCGGGCCACGGCCCGGTGCGTGCCGTCGCCGCCCAGCACGGCGATGGCGCGCACGCCGCGTTCGGCCATCAGCGCGGCGGCGCGGGTGCTGTCCTGGGCGCTGTCGGTCAGCGCCAGCTCCAGCAGCCGCACCTCGGGCATCGCGGGCTGGCGCAGGCGTGCCTGCTGCGCGCGCGACTGCACCTCGCGCGCCAGGCCCGAGGTGTCGGGCATCAGCCAGGCCTCCTGGATGCCCAGCGCGCCCGCGGAGGACAGCAGGCGCAGCATGGCGTTGATCTTCTCGGCCATCGAGAAGGTGCTGCCCCACGAGAACAGCCGCCGCAGGTCGCGGCCCGACGAGGGGTTGGCGATGACGCCGATGGAGAGGGGATGTGCGAGGGTCATGCCGGCAGCCATGCAAGAACAAGGCCAACCCGGTTTTGCCATAGGAACGTGTTCCAAGTCTTTCCATGGAGCCCGTTGCCCCGCCAAGCCAGTGGATGCAAGGCGCAATACCACAGCCGGGCTGGTGGCCCGGCGAGGATTTGCAACGCCGCAGACGCTGGCTTGGCGGGGCAACCCGAAGGGCAAGGCAGCCGCAGACCGCACTCATCGTTGCGCGCCTTGTCCAGGCCGCCAGCATGGCCTGCGGCGCACGCCTCGATTGCAGTCTGCGGCTGCCTTGCGGGTTCCATCGAAAGACTTGGAACACGTTCTAAGGCCGCTGCAAGCCGCGGGCTTATCATGCGCAGGTATGCAACAACTGTCGCGGCCGCCTGCGGCAGCTGTCGCATCCCATGCAGGTCCGACCTCGGCCGATGAGCGCGAGGCGAATGGAGACAGACAATGCAATGGAACCCCACGAAGCCTACCGACAGCGCCCCGGCCGCGCCGGTCGATGTCGCGCTGATCGAGCGCTCGCGGCTGCGCTCCTTCGAGCTGCACCGGCTGGACCCCGGTCGCGGCGAGCCGCCGCGCGTGCTGACCACCAATGCCCTCAAGGACCACCGCGAGCCCATGGAGCGCTTCATGCGCATCGCGCGCGGCGGCATGGAGACGCTGTTCGGCCAGATCCGCGACGCGGGCTATGTGGTGCTGCTGACCGACACGCACGGCGTGGCGGTGGACTTCATCGGCAACCCGCTGTTCGACCAGGACTGGCGCCGAGCCGGCCTGTGGCTGGGCAGCTGCTGGACCGAGGAGAAGGAGGGCACCTGCGCGGTGGCGCTGGCCAACCTCGAGCAGCGCGCCATCACCGTGCACCATGCGGAGCATTTCCGCGCGCCCAACCAGCGGCTGACCTGCAGCGCCGTGCCCATCTTCGCGCCCGACGGGCGGCCGCTGGCGGTGCTCGACGCCTCGGCGATGGAGTCGCCCGACGACCGCCGCAGCCAGCACCTGGTGCTGCAGATGGTGCGCTCGGCCGCGCGCATGGCCGAGGACGCGAACTTCCTGCACGAGTTCGAGCACCACCATGTGCTCAAGCTCGCGCGGCGGCGCGACTTCCTCGAGGTCTCGGCCGACGGCATGCTCGCGCTCGACGAGGCGGGCCGCATCGTCGCCATCAGCCAGTCGCTGCGCGAGCAGGGCGCCTTGGTCGCCGACGTGGGCCGCAGCATCGAGGCCGTCTTTGACCAGCGCTTCGAGCAGGTGGCCGAGGCGGCGCAGCACGGCGGCTACCCGCTGGCCATGCGCTACCTGCCGACCGGCACGCAGTGCTTTGCGCTGGTGCGGCCGCCGCGCCGCCGGCCCGCTGCGGCACCAGCGGCGCCGCGCCCGGCAGCGCCTGCCGCAGCGCCGGTCGATGTGGATGCGCTGCAGGCGATCGCCGGCCACGATCCGCAGATGCAGACCAACGCGCGCCAGGCGCTGCGCGTGCTCGACAAGGGGCTGGCGATATTGCTGCACGGCGAGTCGGGCTCGGGCAAGGAGGCCTTTGCCAAGGCCATGCACGAGGCCAGCGCGCGCCGGGCCCAGCCCTTCGTGGCGGTCAACTGCGCGGCGATTCCCGAGACGCTGATCGAGAGCGAGCTGTTCGGCTACCGCGAAGGCGCCTTCACCGGCGCGCGGGCCAAGGGCGCGCGCGGCAAGATCGCGCAGGCGCATGGCGGCACGCTGTTCCTCGACGAGATCGGCGACATGCCGCAGGCCATGCAGACGCGGCTGCTGCGCGTGCTGGCCGAGCGCGAGGTCACGCCGCTGGGCTCGGAGCAGCCCATCGCCGTCGATGTGCAGCTGATCTGCGCCACGCACCGCGACCTGCGCGAGATGGTGGCGCAGGGCCAGTTCCGGCTCGACCTGTACTACCGCCTCAACAGCGTGACGCTGGCGCTGCCGGCGCTGCGCGAGCGCGCCGACAAGGCAGAGCTGATAGACCGCCTGCTGCACGAGGACGGCCAGCAGCTCTACGGCCGTGCCGTGGCCATCACCGAGGCCGCGCGCGGCCTGCTGCTGCGCCACGATTGGCCGGGCAATATCCGCCAGCTCAAGAACGTGCTGCGCACGGCGATGGCGCTGAGCGGCGGCGAGGCCGTGGGCCCCGAGCACCTGCCGGCCGAACTGCAGGGCGGCCAGCCCGCCGTGCTGCCGCCCGAGCGCATGCTGTCGCTCGGCGGGGTGGAGCCCGAGGCGGCGGAAGCGCCGGGCGAGCGCGCCGCGCTGCTGCAGGCGCTGAAGGCCAGCCGCTGGAACGTGACCGAGGCGGCGCGCAGCCTGGGCATGTCCCGCGCCACGGTGTACCGGCACATGCAGAAATGGCAGATCCAGAGCCCCAACCGCCAGGGGCATTGAGTTTTTCGTACTCCTGTTTTGATAGCTGCTCGCGCTCATGATTGTTTGGCTCTAGGAGGAAAAGCATCTGAAGTCAAGCAATGGCTAGCGCCAGCAGCTATCAAAACCACCAAACCCCGTACCTTCATCCACCCCGCCTAGGCCGTTCAGACTAAGGTGTAGAGCCGGTTTGGAAAGTGAATCGTCCCTGATAGCCTGCGCCCTGCCAAAGATCCACGAGGGGTGGATGGATGGCATAGATCCACACAAGGAGACAGGCATGAAGGGTTTGACAGGGACGACCGCAGCGATGGCCGGCAGCGGCATGGACAGGCGCCACATGTTGCGCCTGGGGCTGCTGGGGCTGGTGTCCACTGGTGCCGGCGGGCTGCTGGCGGCCTGCGGCGGCGGTGACGGCGGCGGCATCGAGCCGAAGGCGGCCACGCCGCGGCTGGCGTCCATCAACAACTTCCGCGACGTGGCCGGCGCCGATGACGCCTCGGTCTACCGCAATGCGGTCGGCCAGCCGCTGCGGCGCGGCGCGTTCTACCGCTCCAACGCCGTGCTGCCCAGCGCGGCCGACGCGGCCACGCTGGCTGGCCTGGGCATCACCACCGCGTACGACCTGCGCACCACGAACGAGGTGGCCAAGGACCCGGACCGCCTGCCGGAAGGAATCCGCTATGTGCACGTGAACATCTTCGGCACGGCCGACCCGGTGTTCTCGCCCTTCCGTACGCCCAAGGAGGCCGAGGCCGCGATGGAGGAGATGGGCCGCGTGATGGTGCGCGACGCCGGCATGCGCGGGCGCGTGGGCCAGTTGCTGCGCAGCATGGCTACCACCGGCGATGCGCAGCTGTTCCACTGCACCGCCGGCAAGGACCGCACGGGCTGGGTGACGGCGCTGCTGCACACCATCGCCGGCGTGCCGCGCGAGACCACCATCAAGGACTACCTGCTCACCAACACCTACACCGAGGCCTGGATGCAGGCCACCTACCAGCAGATGCTGGCGCACAACGGCAAGGCCGCAGCCGACCTGTACTGGCCGCTGCTGGGCGTGCAGCGCAGCTACCTGGAGGCGGAGTTCGCCGAGGCGGAGCGCGGCTTCGGCTCGATGGACCGCTACCTGACCGAGGGACTGGGCCTGGGCGCGGACGAGATCGCGCAGCTGCGCGGCAAGCTGCTGGGCTGAAGCGGCTGCTATCGTTGGAGGAGCTGCCAGCGCTTGCCATATCTGGTTTTCAGATATGAAACCATCAAATATATAGAACTGCCAGGCGCTGGCAGCTATCAAAAAGAAAGTCCGCCAATGGCGGACTTTCTGTTGGGGGAGGGCTGCAGGCGCCCCTGGCGCCGGGCTCAGCCCAGCAGCAGCGCGTCGTCCGAGAGCTTTTCCCCGCGCACCTTCTCGAACATCTGCAGCAGGTCGGGCACATCCATCTTCGCGCGCTCCTCGCCGCTCACGTCCAGCACCACCTGGCCCTGGTGCAGCATCACGGTGCGCGTGCCCACGTCCAGCGCCTGGCGCATGCTGTGGGTGACCATCATCGTGGTGAGCTTGCCTTCCTCGACGATGCGCGCGGTGAGCTGCAGCACGAAGTCGGCGGTGCGCGGGTCGAGCGCGGCGGTGTGCTCGTCCAGCAGCAGGATGCGCGAGGGCTGCAGCGCCGCCATCAGCAGGCTCACGGCCTGGCGCTGGCCGCCCGAGAGCAGGCCGATGCGGTCGGTCAGGCGGTTCTCCAGGCCCAGGCCCAGCGTGGCCAGGCGGTCGCGGTACAGGTCGCGGTTGGCGGCCTTCACGGCTTTCGAGAGGCCACGGAAGTTGCCGCGCTCATGCGCCAGCGCCATGTTCTCCTCGATGGACAGGTCCTCGCAGGTGCCGGCCATCGGGTCCTGGAACACGCGGGCCACGCGCGAGGAGCGCTCCCACACGGGCTTGCGGGTCATGTCCTCGCCGTCGATGACGATGGAGCCAGTGTCCACCAGCAGGTCGCCCGAGATGGCGTTCAAAAAGGTGGACTTGCCAGCGCCGTTGGAGCCGATGACGGTGACGAACTGGCCGGCGGGAATCTCCAGCGTGGCGCCGCGCAGGGCGCGGGTCTCGATGGGCGTGCCGGGGTTGAAGGTGATCTTGAGGTCTTTTGCGCTCAGCATGTTGTTGTCTCCGGGCATCACAGCTTCTTGGCCAGCTTGCGCTTGAGTTGCGGGATGACCAGGGCCACGGTCACCAGCACGGCGGTCACCAGGTTCAGGTCCTGGGCCTTGAGGCCGATGAAGTCGCTGTTCAGCGCCAGCGCGATGAAGAAGCGGTAGACGATGGCGCCCAGGATCACGGCCAGCGTGGCCATCACCAGGCGGCGCGACGGTAGGATGGCCTCGCCCACGATCACTGCGGCCAGGCCGATCACGATGGTGCCGATGCCCATGGAGATGTCGGAGCCGCCCTGGGTCTGCGCGAAGAGGGCGCCGGCCAGCGCCACCAGCGCGTTCGAGACCGCCATGCCCAGCAGGATCATGCCGCCGGTGTTCACGCCCTGGGCGCGCGCCATGCGGGCGTTGGTGCCGGTGGCGCGGATGGCCAGGCCCCGCTCGGTCAGGAAGAACCAGTCCATCGCCAGCTTGGCGGCGATCACGATCACCAGCAGCAGCAAGGGACGGAACACGTAGTCTTCCATCGAGGCCGGCTGCAGCTGGTTGAACAGCGTCGGGTCGTTGATCAGCGGGATGTTGGGGCCGCCCATGATGCGCAGGTTCACCGAGTACAGTGCGATCATCATCAGGATGCTGGCCAGCAGGTCCATGATCTTGAGCTTGACGTTGAGCCAGCCGGTGATGAAGCCCGCCACCGCGCCGGCGAGGCCCGCGGCGATGGTGGCCACGAGGGGGCTGTAGCCGCCCGCGATCATCACGGCGCAGACCGCGCCGCCGAGCGGAAAGCTGCCGTCCACCGTGAGGTCGGGAAAGCGCAGCAGCCTGAAGGAGATATAGACGCCCAGGGCGACCAGGGCAAAGATCAGGCCGATCTCGATGGCGCCCAGAAAGGAAAACAGAGTCATGGTCGTTGCGAACAAAAGAGCCCCGCTTCTGGCGGGGCTGTGATGTCAATAGCCGGCTTGCACGGATGGTGCAAGCGCCGGCTGCTCATGATTTTTACTGGACGACCTTGGTGGCCGACTTGATCAGTTCGTCGGACAGCTTCACGCCCTGCTTCTCGGCGGCGCCGGGGTTCACGAAGAGTTCCACCTTGGTCGAGACTTCGGGCTTGATGTCGCCGGGCTTCTCGCCCTTCAGGATGCGGGCCACCATGCGGCCGGTCTGCTCGCCCAGGTCGCGGTAGTTGATGCCCAGCGCGGCCACGGCGCCACGGCCGACCGAGTCGGTGTCCGAGGCCACCAGCGGCAGCTTGGATTCCTGGCCCACCTTGACCAGCGATTCGTAGGCCGACACCACGTTGTTGTCGGTGTTGGTGTAGATCACGTCGGCCTTGCCGACGAGGCTGCGCGCGGCGCTGCTCACGTCCACCGAGCGGGGCGCGGCGGCTTCGACCAGGGTCATGCCCATCTTGGGCAGCAGGGCCTTCAGCTCCTTGACCACCACGGTGGAGTTGGCTTCGCCGGGGTTGTAGACCATGCCCACGCGCTTGGCGTTCGGCACCACCTTCTTCAGCAGCTCCATCTGCTTGTCGAGGGCCAGCAGGTCGGACACGCCGGTCACGTTGGTCTTGGAGGGCTCCCAGCTCGGCACCAGCTTGGCGACGACCGGGTCGGTCACGGCGGAGAACACCACGGGCACGCTCTTGCTGGCAGCCACCACGGCCTGGGCCGAGGGGGTGGCAATGGCAACGATCACGTCGGGCTTGTCGCCGACGAACTTGCGTGCGATCTGCGCGGCCGTGCCGGTGTTGCCCTGGGCGCTCTGGTACTGCCACTTCAGGTTCTTGTCGGCTTCGAAGCCCTCGGCCTTCAGCGCGGCCTGCACGCCGTCGCGCACGGCATCCAGCGCCGGGTGCTCGACGATGGCGGTCACGGCCACCGATTTCTGATCCGCCGCTTGCGCGGGGGCGATGGCGGCGATTGCCAGTGCGAGCGCGCCCAAGGGTGCCCAGGCCAGTTGCTTCATATGCGTATCTCCACGGAACGTGAAAGTTGAACGGACGTGCGGGTTTGGACCTCGCACAAAAGTGGCAGCAGTCTACACCCGGTAACGCGCGCAAGATACATTAAGCGCATATCGGAATCCCTAGTTGCGACGCGCTTTGCGGGGGCAAAAAAAACGGCCACCTTGGGGTGGCCGTTGCGGGTTTGAAAGACTTTACATGCCCGAGTAGTTCGGGCCGCCGCCGCCTTCGGGCGTGACCCAGACGATGTTCTGCGTCGGGTCCTTGATGTCGCAGGTCTTGCAGTGCACGCAGTTCTGCGCGTTGATCTGCAGGCGCTGGGCGTGGCCGCCCTGGGTCTCGTCGGGCATGAACTCGTACACGCCGGCCGGGCAGAAGCGGGCCTCGGGGCCGGCGTACTTGGCCAGGTTGATGTTGACCGGCACCGAAGCATCCTTCAGCGTCAGGTGCGAGGGCTGGTTCTCGGCGTGGTTGGTGTTGCTGATGAAGACGCTGGAGAGGCGGTCGAAGGTCAGCTTGCCGTCCGGCTTCGGGTACTCGATGGGCTTGCACTCGGCCGCAGGCTTCAGGTAGGCGTGGTCGGGCTTGTCGCGGTGCAGCGTCCAGGGGATGTT
>JBLZYV010000068.1:0-23374 GCA_050282565.1 Comamonas sp. | reverse complement strand
CCTTTCAGAAATCCAGCATCAATCCCGCACCTTCTCGAAACCGGCAGAGCCCAGCCCAGGGACACCGAGGAAGGGCCGCCCCGCCCCGAGGGTGTCGTCCCCCTCCCCCGCGCAAGCGGGTAGAGAGGGGGAAGCGGCGTAAGCCGCTCAGGGGGTGCCTCAAACCCTTCCCATGGCGAACCCCTTGGCGATGTAATGCCGCACAAACCAGATCACGATGGCGCCCGGCACGATGGTCAGCACGCCGGCCGCCGCCAGCGTCGCCCAGTCCATGCCCGAGGCCGAGACGGTGCGCGTCATGGTCGCCACGATGGGCTTGGCGTTCACGCTGGTCAGCGTGCGCGCCAGCAGCAGCTCCACCCAGCTGAACATGAAGCAGAAGAAGGCCGCCACGCCCACGCCGGCCTTGATCAGCGGCAGGAAGATGGTGAGGAAAAAGCGCGGGAAGGAGTAGCCGTCGATATAGGCCGTCTCGTCGATCTCGCGCGGGATGCCGCTCATGAAGCCCTCCAGGATCCAGACGGCCAGCGGCACGTTGAACAGCAGGTGGGCCAGGGCCACGGCGATGTGCGTGTCCATCAGGCCCACCGTGGTGTAGAGCTGGAAGAAGGGCAGCAGGAAGACGGCCGGCGGCGTCATGCGGTTGGTCAGCAGCCAGAAGAACACATGCTTGTCGCCCAGGAACTGGTAGCGCGAGAACGCATAGGCCGCCGGCAGCGCCACCGTGAGCGAGATCACGGTGTTGATGGCCACGTAGATCAGGCTGTTGATGTAGCCCGAGTACCAGGAGGCGTCGGTGAAGATGGTTTGGTAGTTGGCCCAGGTGAAATGCTGGGGCCACAGCGAGAAGCTCGACAGGATCTCCTCGTTGGTCTTGAAGCTCATGTTGACCATCCAGTAGATGGGCAGCACGGCGAACAGCAGGTAGGCGACGAGGAACAGCGTGCGCTTGTGGAAACGGCGGTCTTCAGTCATGTCCGGCCTCCCGCAGGGCCGCCCCAAGGGAGGCCGAGCCCCCTCGGGGGGGCAGTGAACGAAGGGAGCGTGGTGATCATTCTTTTGCCCCTTCCTTGTCTGCCGTGCCCACGCGCTGCATCCAGTTGTAGAGGATGAAGCACAGCAGCAGGATGATGAGGAAATAGATCAGCGAGAAGGCAGCCGCCGGCCCCAGGTCGAACTGGCCCACGGCCTTTTGCGTCAGGTACTGCGACAGGAAGGTGGTCGCATTGCCGGGCCCGCCGCCCGTGAGCACGAAGGGCTCGGTGTAGATCATGAAGCTGTCCATGAAGCGCAGCAGCACCGCGATCATCAGCACGCCGCGCATCTTGGGCAGCTGGATGTAGCGGAACACCGCGAACTTGCTCGCGCCGTCGATGCGCGCGGCCTGGTAGTAGGCGTCGGGAATGCTGCGCAGCCCGGCAAAGCACAGCAGCGCGACCAGCGGCGTCCAGTGCCACACGTCCATGGCCAGCACCGTGAGCCAGGCGTGCGTGGCATCGCCGGTGTAGCTGTAGTCCACGCCCAGCTTGTTGAGCGCCGCGCCCAGCAGGCCGATGTCGGCCCGGCCGTAGATCTGCCAGATGGTGCCGACCACGTTCCACGGGATCAAGAGCGACAGCGCCACCACCACCAGCACGGCGGATGACTTCCAGCCCTTGGCCGGCATGGCCAGCGCGAGCAGGATGCCCAGCGGTATCTCCACCGCCAGCACCGCCAGCGAGAAGCCGATCTGGCGCACGAGCGCGCCGTGCAGTTCCTCGTCGCGCATCACCGCGGCGAACCATTCGGTGCCGACGAAGACGCGGCGCTCGGGCGAGATGATGTCCTGCACCGAGTAGTTCACCACCGTCATCAGCGGCAGGATGGCCGAGAAGGCCACGCACAGGATCACCGGCAGGATCAGGAACCAGGCCTTCTGGTTGACCGGCTTGGTCGTTGCACTCATGGCAGCAGCTCCTCATTTTGGTAGAAGCAGGTGTGCTCGCCCAGCACCTGCAGCCACACGGCCTCGCCCACGGCGGGCAGGCGCTGCTCGCTGGCGCAGCGCGCCTTGAGCACCTGGCTCTGCACGTCGCCCGCCACCTCGGCCGTCAGCATCTGGTAGGTGCCCACGTCCTGCACGCGCAGCACGCGGCAGGGCAAGGCGCCGGCCGCGCCCTCGGCCGCCAGCGCCAGGTACTCGGGCCGCACGCCCACCTGCAGGCTGCCGCCCGGTAGCGCCCGCGGCACGGCCAGGCGCTGGCCGGCGATGTCCAGCGCATCGCCCTGCGCCTGCGCCGGCAGGAAGTTCATGCCCGGCGAGCCGATGAAGTGGCCCACGAAGGCATGCTGCGGGCGCTCGAACAGCTCGCCCGGCGTGCCCACCTGCACGGCGCGGCCGCGCGTCATCACCACCACCTGGTCGGCAAAGGTCAGCGCCTCGACCTGGTCGTGCGTCACGTAGATCAGCGTCAATTTCAGCTCATGGTGGATCTGCTTGAGCTTGCGCCGCAGCTGCCACTTGAGGTGCGGGTCGATCACGGTGAGCGGCTCGTCGAACAGCACGGCCGCCACGTCCTCGCGCACCAGGCCGCGGCCCAGCGAGATCTTCTGCTTGGCATCGGCCGACAGGCCCGCGGCGCGCTGGCCCAGCTGGCCGCTCATCTCCAGCATCTCGGCGATCTGGCCCACGCGCTGGCGGATGCGCTCCTCGGGCAGCTTGCGGTTGCGCAGCGGAAACGCCAGGTTCTCGGCCACGGTCATGGTGTCGTAGATCACCGGGAACTGGAACACCTGGGCGATGTTGCGCTGCTGCGGCGTGGCGCGCGTCACGTCGCGGCCGTCGAACAGCACCTGGCCCTGCGAAGGCACGAGCAGGCCCGACATGATGTTCAGCATGGTGGACTTGCCGCAGCCCGAGGGCCCGAGCAGCGCATAGGCGCCGCCATCGTCGAAGCTCATCTTCAGCGGCAGCAGCGCGTAGTCGCTGTCCTGCCGCGGGTTGGGCTGGTACGAGTGCGCGAGGTCGAGTTCTATGCGTGCCATGTTCAAGCCTTCCCGGTGCGCGCGGGCGCCAGCGCCAGGGCGCCGTCGGCGCCGAAGACATAGACCTGCGCCGGGTTCAGGTACAGCGTCACCGCGCTGCCCAGCGCGATGTAGTGCACGCCGGTGACCTGCGCCACCAGCTCGCCCCAGGGCGTGTCCGCATGCACGAAGGTGTCCGAGCCCGAGATCTCGGCCAGCAGGGCGCGGCCGGGCACGGCCATGTCGCCCGGCTGGGCCTGCAGGCGCAGCGCGCTGGCGCGCACGCCCAGGGTGAGCGCGCCGCCCTGCAAGGCTCCGGGCAGGGGCAGCAGCGACCCATCGGGCAGGCGCAGGCCGCCTTCCACGGCCTGCGCGGCCAGCAGGTTCATTGGCGGATCGCTGAAGGCCCGCGCCACCCGCAGCGAGTTCGGCGCGTGGAAGACCTCGGCCGTGGGCCCATACTGCAGCAGCTCGCCGCCGTCGAGCACGGCCGTGTAGCCGCCGAGCAGCAAGGCCTCGCCCGGCTCGGTGGTGGCGTAGACCACGGTGGAGTCGCCCGCCGCGAACAATTGCGAAAGCTCTTCGCGCAATTCCTCGCGCAGCTTGTAGTCGAGGTTGACCAGGGGTTCGTCCAGCAGCATCAGCGGCGCGCCCTTGGCCAGGGCCCGCGCCAGTGCCACGCGCTGCTGCTGGCCGCCCGACAGCTCGGCCGGGTAGCGATCCAGGAACATCTCGATGTGCAGCCGCCCGGCGAGTTCGCGCACGCGCTGCTCCAGGTTCCTTTCGCCGCGCAATTTGAGCGGCGACGCGATGTTGTCGGCCACCGTGAGCGAGGGGTAGTTGATGAACTGCTGGTAGACCATGGCCACGTTGCGCTCGCGCACGGGCATGCCGGTCACGTCCTTGCCATCGACGCGCACCTGGCCGGTGCTCGGCGCATCCAGCCCCGCCATAATGCGCATCAGGCTGGTCTTGCCGGCCTGCGTGGCGCCCAGCAGCACGGTCACGGCGCCGCTGTGCAGCGCCATGTCCATGCTGTGCAGCCACGTCTCGGCCCCCACCCGCTTGGTGATGCGATCCAGAACCAACTCCATCGCTGTGTCCCCCGGCCCGCCCGGGCCGCTTTGTTGTGTCTGAGCGAAACGGCGGGAACCGTTTCGATTTCGATCATTTTTGTTCTTTTATGATCGTTTTGAATACAGGTTTACCCTGGATGCTTTCTCTTTTGGTTCGCTTTACAGTGAAAACGCCCTCTACGTCCTCAATCGCGTGAATACCAATCCCCGCCAACTGCAGCTGCTCGACGAAGTGCGGCTGCGCCAATCCGTCACCGTGGAACAGCTCGCCGAGACGCTCGGCGTGACGCTGCAGACCGTGCGCCGCGACGTGCAGCGCCTGGCCGAGCAAGGCCTGGTCATGCGCTTTCACGGCGGCGTGCGCGTGCCCAGCTCCACCGTCGAGAACCTGGCCCACACCCAACGCGAGACCCTGCATGCCGAAGGCAAGGCGCGCATCGCGCGCGCCGTGGCCGCGCAGGTGCCCAACGACTGCTCGCTGATCCTGAACATCGGCACCACGACCGAGGCCGTCGCGCGCGCGCTGCTGCACCACAAGGGCCTGCGCGTGCTGACCAACAACCTCAACGTGGCCGCCATCCTCAGCGGCAACCCCGAGTGCGAGGTGATCGTGGCCGGCGGCGTGGTGCGCACGCGCGACCGCGGCATCGTCGGCGAGGCGGCGGTGGACTTCATCCGCCAGTTCCGCGTCGACATCGCGCTGATCGGCATCTCGGGCATCGAGCCCGACGGCTCGCTGCGCGACTTCGACTACCGCGAGGTGAAGGTGGCGCAGACCATCATCGACCACGCGCGCGAGGTCTGGCTGGCCGCAGACCACAGCAAGTTCCACCGCCAGGCCATGGTGGAGCTGGCGCGGCTGAACCAGATCCAGCGCCTGTTCACCGACGCGCCGCCGCCCGAGCCGTTTCCGGCACTGCTGCAGGAGGCCGGCGTGCAGTGCATCGTCGCCGATTGATTCAAAAACAGGAGCTGATGGCGCTCATCCAGTCTTGAATTCAATGTAATTTGAATTGAAAACCCAACAGGATCAAGCGCCAGCAGCTCACTTTTTCATAGAACCCGCACCATGACCTACCTGCTCGCCCTGGACCAGGGCACCTCCAGCTCGCGCAGCATCGTCTTCGACACCCAGGGCCGCACCGTGGCCCAGGCCCAGCTGGAGCTGCCGCAGATCTACCCGCGCCCCGGCTGGGTCGAGCACGACCCGCGCGAGATCTGGCGCACCCAGCTCGCCACCGCGCGCGAGGCGCTGGCCAAGGCCGGCATCCGCGCCGCCGACGTGCGCGCTTTAGGCATCACCAACCAGCGCGAAACCACCGTGCTGTGGAACCGCGCCACCGGCGAGCCCGTGCACCACGCCATCGTCTGGCAGGACCGCCGCGCCGAGCCCGCCTGCGCGCAGCTGCGCGAGCAGGGCCACGCCGCCGCCATCCAGGCCAAGACCGGCCTGCTGGTCGATGCCTATTTCTCGGGCACCAAACTGCAGTGGCTGCTGAACGAGGTGCCCGGCGCGCGCGCCGCCGCCGAGCGCGGCGAGCTGGCCTTCGGCACGGTGGACAGCTGGCTGATCTGGCAGCTCACCGGCGGCAGGCGCCATGTGACGGACGTGAGCAACGCCAGCCGCACCATGCTGTTCAACGTGCACAGCAACCAGTGGGACGACGAGCTGCTGGCGCTGCTCGGCATTCCGCGCGCGCTGATGCCCGAGGTGCTGCCGTCGGCCGCCGACTTCGGCCGCACCGATGCCGAGGTGCTGGGCAGCGCCATCGCCATCGGCGGCGTGGCCGGCGACCAGCAGAGCGCGCTGTTCGGCCAGGCCTGCTTTGCGGCCGGCATGGCCAAGAACACCTACGGCACCGGCTGCTTCATGCTGATGCATACCGGCGACAGCTTCCAGACCAGCCACAACGGCCTGCTCACCACCAGCGCGGCCCAGCCGAACGCGGTGCCGGAATACGCGCTCGAGGGCAGCGTCTTCGTCGGCGGCGCCGTGGTGCAGTGGCTGCGCGACGGGCTGCGCGCCATCGAGCACAGCGGCCAGGTGCAGCAGCTCGCCGAAAGCGTGCCAGACTCGGGCGGCGTGATGATGGTGCCGGCCTTCACCGGCCTGGGCGCGCCGTACTGGAAGCCCGACGCGCGCGGCACCATCACCGGCATCACGCGCGGCACCACGCTGGCCCACATCGCCCGCGCGGCGCTGGAATCCATCGCCTACCAGAGCGCCGCGCTGCTGAGCGCGATGAGCCGCGACGCCACTGCCGCCGGCGGCCGCCCGGTGAGCGAGCTGCGCGTGGACGGCGGCGCCTGCGTCAACGACCTGCTGATGCAGTTCCAGGCCGACCTGCTGGGCATCCCGGTGGTGCGCCCGGCCTGCGTGGAGACCACGGCGCTGGGCGCCGCCTTCCTCGCCGGCCTCGCCAGCGGCGTCTATGCCGGCACCGATGAGATCGCCACGCTGTGGCGCGCCGACCGGCGCTTCCACCCCACGCTGGGCCGCGACCGCGCCGAGGCGCTGATGCAGCAGTGGGAACACGCGGTGCGCCAGGCCACCGCAGACTGATCGGCTAGCGCATCGCCCCCGCCAGGCGCCCCAGCAGCCCGGCCAGGCCGGCCCGCACGCGC
The DNA here is from genome assembly GCA_050282565.1 of Comamonas sp. GTDB lineage: Bacteria > Pseudomonadota > Gammaproteobacteria > Burkholderiales > Burkholderiaceae_C > Comamonas. Next base: position 16,670 of record JBLZYV010000068.1, on the reverse strand, counting down.
TGCGGCTCCGCCAAGGCCGGTGCTGCCAAGGGCTGCGCTGCCCGTGGCTCGTTCAGCCCCAGGGCCGCCAGGTGTTCCGGCGTGCATGCGGGCTTGTGCTTGCGCACAAAGGCGCTGCGCAGCGCGTGGTAGGGCTCGCCGGGCTCGAAGAAATTGCGCCGCATCTGCGCCAGCTCCTCGTCGCGGTAGCGCTGCAGCGGCTTGGCCGCCTCGTCGCGCGCCCGGGCCCCGGCCTTGCCGGCGATGCGCTGGCGCAGGCCCGGGCCGGCCGCCAGCGTGGCGGCCAGGCGCCGCACCGCGTCGCCAAAGCCCTGCGGCGGCACGTCCAGCACGCGGTCGACCAGACCCAGCGCGCGGGCGCGCTGCGCGCCCAGCGGCAGCGCCGCTTCGGTCAGCTGCTGCGCCATGGCCGTGCCCACGCGCCGTGGCAGCGTGTAGGTCCAGTATTCGGAGCCATGCAGGCCCATCAGCCGGTAGTGCGGGTTGAGCACCGCGCCCTCGCGGCACCAGACCTCGTCGGCCGCCAGCGCCAGCATGGCGCCGCCCGCCGCGGCATTGCCGCCCAGCGCCGCGACGACCAGGCGGTCGGTGGTGCACAGAATGGCCTGCACCAGGTCGTTCATCGCGTTGATGTTGGCCCAGGACTCGGCCGCCGGATCGGCCGCGGCCTCGATCAGGTTCAGGTGGATGCCGTTGGAGAAGAAGTCGCGCTCGCTGCCGAACACCAGCACCCGCGTCGGCCGTTCGCAGGCCCGGCGCCAGGCCGCCAGCAGGCGCTGGCACTGGGCCGTGCCCATGGCGCCGCCGGCAAAGCGCCACCACAGCAGGCCCACGTCGCCCTGCTCCTCGTAACGGATCTCGGACCAGTCCTGCGCGCCGGCCGGCACCTCGGGCAGCGGCGGCAGGCGTGCGCCCAGCGCATCGACCGCCGGCCGCTTGAAGCTGGCGGGCTCGCCGGGTGCCGCCACCGGCCGCAGGTGCGGCAGCCAGATCGCGCCGTCGACCGTAGCGCGGCACACGGCGCCGTCGCGGGTGGCCAGCAGCGTGCCCGGCACGCCGCGCAGCTCGGTCTCGGCATGGCCGCCGTGCAGGTACCAGCGCTCACCCAGCAGTTCATCGAGCACGCCGGGCTGCGAGTCGGCGGCGCGCAGCCGACGCAGCACCTCGGCGGTGCTGTCGCGCGACCAGTCGATGGCGCGCTCGGGCTGGCGCATGAAGCAGCGCCAGCCGGCGGCCAGATCGGCCGCAGCCTGCTTCTCCGGCCGGTGCGTGCGGCTGGCGTAGCGCTCGACGGCCTCCCGCACGGCGGCGACAGCGGCATCGGCCACCTCGCCGCGGTACAGCTCGCTCTTGCCCACCGGCGCCACCTCCAGCGGCCGCCAGGCCCAGACGTCGCCGGCGTCCATCTCGGCCACCGCCTCGAGCACGGTCACGCCCCATTGCGGCGCATCCTGGGCGATGGCCCAGTCCAGCGACGAGGGCCCTCGGTCGCCGGGCGGGCCGGGGTGAACGATCAAACAGGTGTGGCGCGACCAGATGTCCTCGGGGATGGCCGTGGTCAGCATGGGCGCCACGATCAGGTCGGGCGCATGGCGCCGCACGGCCTCGCGCAGCTCTTCGTCGTTGCCCAGCGCCAGGCTCACGCCCAGGCTGTGGCCGTGCTCGGCCAGTTCGGTGTAGATGCGCTGCGTCAGGCTGTTGAACGCACTCGCCACCAGCAGGATGTGCATGTCTTTTCCTCCCCACACCCGCTTGCTGCGGATGCCTCCCTGTTTTTTTGGCTTCGGCTATAAATTCTCCGAATGGGCATATTGTTAATCAAATGTGAATCCGCGTCACGGCGAGCCCTTCCGGTACGGTCCGCCGCAAAAGCAAAAAGGCATGCACCTCGCGGTGCATGCCTTCTGGCGCTGTGCTGCAGCGGGCGCTGCGGGGATCAGTCCTGCTCGTCAGCCAGCAGGGCCTTGTAGATGATGGCGCCGATGGCCGCGCCAACGATGGGCATGACCCAGAAGAACCACAGCTGCGTCGTGGCGATCGAGGGGCCGAACAGCGCTACGCCAGTGCTGCGCGCCGGGTTCACCGAGGTGTTGGTCACCGGGATGGAGATCAGGTGGATCAGCGTCAGGCACAGGCCGATGGCCACGCCGGCAAAGCCGCCGGCGGCGCGCTTGGCGGTGGCGCCCAGGATCACGATCACGAAGATGGCCGTCAGCACGACCTCGGCGACGGCAGCCGCCAGCATCGAGTAGCCGCCGGGCGAATGCTCGCCGTAGCCGTTGGTGGCGAAGCCGCCGATGTCGGCACCCGCCTTGCCGGTGGCGATCACGTAGAGCACGGCACCGGCGGCGATCGCGCCCAGCACCTGCGCAATGATGTAACCCGGCAGCTCGGATGCCTTGAAGCGCCCGCCCACCGCCAGCCCCACCGACACGGCCGGGTTGAAGTGCCCGCCCGAGATCGGACCCAGCGCATAGGCGCCGGTCAGCACCGTCAGGCCGAAGGCCAGCGACACGCCCAGCAGGCCGATGCCCACGTTCGGAAACGCCGCGGCCAGCACCGCGCTGCCGCAGCCGCCAAAGGTCAGCCAGAACGTGCCGATGAATTCGGCGGACCATTTCTTCACGTTTGTTGCCATGACAGACTCTCCTCCTCTAGCTGCGGCGCCGGGCCACATGCCGATGCCGAAGTGCCTGGAATCATAGGGGGCGGCCATCCTTTGCGTCCGTGAGAAATGTGAACAATAGGGGGAAACCATGCTCGCCCCCGGCCCCATCGCTCCATGCCCGCTGCTTCTCCTGCCCTCCGCCCTCTCCACGATTCCAGGCGCGCCCGAGTATGGGCGGCCTGGATGACAGCGCTGTGGCTGTCCGGCTGCGCCACCGCGCCGCCGCCGGCCGCCATCTGCGCCGCAGATGGCAGCGCTTGGCGCCTGCTCGGCGAGATCCGCTGGGACCACGCCATGCAATTCGGCGGCACCACGGTCGGCGGCCTGTCGGCCATCGATTACGACGCGGCGCACGACCAGTACTACCTGCTCAGCGACGACCGCTCGGCCCGCGACCCGGCGCGCCTCTATACCGCCCGCATCCGCTACGACGCAGCCGGCCTGCACGGCTTTGCGCTGACCGGCGTGCAGCCGCTGCGCAGCCCGCTGGCCCAGCCCTATGCCGGCACCCGCGCGGCACAGCCGCAGGTGGCCGTGCCCGACCCCGAGGCGCTGCGCCTGCTGCCCGGCGGTGACCGACTGCTGTGGAGCAGCGAGGGCGACTTCGCCCGCGGCTTCGGCCCCGAGCTGAACGAGATGCGGGCCGATGGCCACTGGCTGCGCAGCTGGACCTTGCCGGCGCAGCTGCAGCTGCCCCAACCCCGCGTGCGCGGCCAGGGCCCGCGCAACAACTTCACGTTCGAGGGCATCGCCGTGGACGACGACCGGCGCACGGTCTGGGTCTCGATGGAAGCCCCGCTGCAGCAGGACGGCCCCCTGCCCCGCCACGGCCAGCCCGGCGGCCCGGTGCGCCTCACCGCCTTCGATGCCGCGAGCGGCCAGGCGCTGCGCCAGATCGCCTACCAGCCCGATGCGCTGCCCGCCGATGCGCCGCCGCTGCTGCCGCAGGCCGCCGTCAACGGCGTGAGCGAGATCCTGGACGACGGCCCCGGGCAGCTGCTGGTGCTGGAGCGCTCGTACGTGCTGGGCCACGGCTTCGGCGCGCGGCTGTACCGCATCAGCACCCGCATCGCGGGCGACGCCGCCAGCGACACGCTGGCGCTCGCGCAGCTGGCGCCCGGCAACCATCGCGTGGCGGCCAAGACCCTGGTGCTGGACTTCGCCGCGCTGGGCCTGCGCAGCGTGGACAACCTCGAGGGTATGGCCTGGGGCCCGCGGCTGGCCGGCGGCGAGCGCGTGCTGCTGGTGCTGAGCGACGACAACTTCAATCCGGCCGAGGTGACCCAGCTGGTCGCGCTGGCCGAGGCCGGGCGGTGCGGCACGCCATAATGCAAGGCTGACCGCTTCATCCGCCCGCACCTTCCATGACCGCTTCGACCTCCACCCCCTTCTCCTTTCCGCCCATCGCCTTCATCGGCGGCGGCAACATGGCCAGCGCCATCATCGGCGGGCTGATCCGCCAGGGCGCGCCGGCCGCGCGCATCACCGTGGTCGAGCCCTTCGAGGCGCAGCGCCAGAAGCTGCGCGAGCAGTTCGGCGTGCAGGTGCTCGAGGCCGCCGGCAGCGCGCTGGCCGATGCCGCGCTGGTGGTCTGGGCCGTCAAGCCGCAGACCTTCAAGGAAGCCGCGGCCGCCGTGGCGCCGCACGCCGCCCGCGCCCTGCACCTGAGCGTGGCCGCCGGCATCCGCTCGGACAGCATGGCCCAGTGGCTGGCCACCGACCACATCGTGCGCGCCATGCCCAACACGCCCGCGCTGGTGGGCCTGGGCATGACCGGGCTGTTCCCGCGCCCCGGCGTCAGCGCGGCGCAAAAGCAATTGGTCGAGCAGGTCATCGCCACCACCGGCCAGTACCTGTGGGTGCAGCAGGAAGGCCAGCTCGACGCGGTCACCGCGCTGTCCGGCTCGGGCCCCGCCTATGTCTTCTACTTCCTCGAGGCCATGGCCCAGGCCGGCACCGACATGGGCCTGTCGCCCGAGCAGGCGCACCAGCTCGCGGTGGGCACCTTCGTCGGCGCCTCGCAGCTGGCGGCGCAATCGAGCGAGCCGCCGGCCGTGCTGCGCGAGCGCGTCACCAGCAAGGGCGGCACCACCTATGCCGCGCTGGAGAGCATGCGCGCCAGCCACATCGCCGAGCACTTCGTCACCGCGATGCGCGCCGCCGAAAAGCGCGCCACCGAACTGGGCGACGAGTTCGGGCGCTAAGCCGGCGCCCTTGCAAGGCGCAGTTCGGCGACCATCAAAAAACAGAGCTGCTGGCGCTTGGTACGCAAGGATTTCCAAATACTTTTGCATCGAAACCCTTGCAGAACCAGCGCTAGCAGCTCTTCTTTTTGACTACTTGCGGCCGCCGAACAGCTCCGCGATCCGGGCCTGCAGCCGGTCCAGGCCCTCGCCGAGTTCTTCCTTCCAGTTGTCGAACTTGCCCTGCCACTCGTCCTTCTGCTGCTCGTGCAGCACCCGGCGCGCCTCGCGGCTGGCGGCCTCGTGGGCCTGGCTCTGGGCATCGACCTCGGCCTGCACGGCCGCCAGCGGCCGGCGCAGCACCGTGCCCTGCAGGCCGGCGGCCAGCTCGTCCACCGCCTCGGCCGACGACTCCTGCACCACCGCGATCAGCGAGGTCGAGCCCACCGGCATCGCGCGCATCATCTGGTCGATCATGCTCAGCCGGTCCTGCACCTTGTCGAGCGACACCGAGCTACCGATCACCGCGCCCGACATGCCGCCCAGCAGCATGCCCAGCGGCCCCGCCAGCAGCCCGATCACCGCGCCCAGCAGCGTGCCGGTCAGCGGCCCCGACGCCATCTCGCCGTCGCTCGCGCCGTCCTTGACGACGAGGCGGCCGTCGGCCTCGCGCGCCACCACGGCCGCGGTCTCGACATGGACGCGCTCCTGCACGCCCGCGGCCTTCAGCTCCGACAGGGCCTGGTAGGCCTTGCTGGCCTCGGCAAAGCTCAGCACCACCACGTTCTGGTCCATGCGTATCCTCCTTGGGTCCATGCGGATGGCCCCACGGTAGCGGATGGCCCCGGGCGGCGCAAACAAAACGGCCGTGCTGGCGAAGTTGTCCGACACGGGTTTGCACAAAACACAATGCGTATATTCAGCACAAATATTCTACGCAAAGCGTATAATTTCGCCGACATTTGCCGACAGGAACACCGCCATGGACAGCCAACAGGACTTTTTGCGCGACGCGATGCGCCGCATGAACCTCACGCGCGACGCATTCGCCGAGCGCCTGGGCGTGCGCCGCCGCACGCTCGACACCTGGCTGCTGCCCGAGGCCTCGGGCGAGGCCCGCGCCATGCCCGACATGGCGCAGAAGTTCGTCTCCGAGATCCTGTCGCGCGAAGCCTCGGGCCAGGACGCCAAGAAGCACGCCAAGCCGCTGGCCGAGCGCATGGCGGCCGACGGCCGGCCGCAGCTGCTGTCGGTGTCGCAGTTCGAGCGCGAGAGCCTGGAAGAGCTGTTCCGCATCACCGACCTGATGCAGCCCATCGCGCGCCGCCACAAGGTGAGCCGCGTGCTCGAGGGCGCCGTGCTGGGCAGCCTGTTCTTCGAGGCCAGCACCCGCACCCGCGTGAGCTTCGGCGCCGCCTTCTGCCGCCTGGGCGGCTCGGTGTGCGACACCACCGGCTTCACCTTCTCGTCCATGGCCAAGGGCGAGTCCATCTATGACACCAGCCGCGTGATGGCCGGCTACGTCGATGCGCTGGTCATCCGCCACCCCGAGCAGGGCTCGGTGGCCGAGTTCGCGCGCGCCACCAACATCCCGGTGATCAACGCCGGCGACGGCCCGGGCGAGCACCCTAGCCAGGCCATCCTCGACATGTACACCATCCAGCGCGAGTTCTCGCGCCTGGGCAAGCTGATGGACGGCGCGCACATCGCCATGGTCGGCGACCTCAAGTACGGCCGCACCGTGCACTCGCTGATCCGCCTGCTGTCGCTGTACCAGGGCATGAAGTTCACGCTGATCTCGCCGTCGTCGCTGGAAATGCCCGCCTACCTGGTGGACCTGGCCTCGAAGAACGGCCACGTGGTGCAGGTCTCGTCGTCGCTGCAGGACCTCAAGGGCGCCGACGTGGTCTACGCCACGCGCATCCAGAAGGAGCGCTTCGAGGGCGAGAACATCGAGGGCTACACGCCCGAGTTCCAGGTGCAGAAGTCGCTGGTGGACGCGGTCTGCAAGCCCGACACCATCATCATGCACCCGCTGCCGCGCGACGCCCGCCCCGGCGCCAACGACCTCTCGACCGACCTGAACCTCGACCCGCGCCTGGCCATCTTCCGCCAGACCGACAACGGTATCCCCGTGCGCATGGCACTGTTCGCGGTGCTGATGGGCGTGGAGAACCAGGTGGCGCGCTCGATGCGCGATGTCACTTGGCGCTCGCCGGCCTTTGTCGGCCCGGACGATGCGGTGTTCGACACTTTGGATTAAACTACTGCTTACAACTTTGCAGAGGGGGGCGCCCACCACACGCGCCTGGTAACGATTTTTTCTGCGACTCCAGTGTTTAGCGGCCATCGACTCGATGGCCGCTTTTTTATGTGCCGTGGTCAGCGGCGACGCCGGCGCACCCCCGCTGCCGCGAGCGCCAGCAGGCCGCCCAGCAGGCCCAGCGCGGCCGGGCCGGTTGCCGGCACCGGCGTGGCCACGGGCGTGCCCGGGCCGGGGTCGGCGGCCAGCCGGCCGGCGGCGCCCGGGTCCGCGATGCGGCCGTTAGCTGCCAGGTCATCATCGCCATCGGCGCCATCGCTGAGCTGCACCGTCAGCACCTTGCCGCTGACCGTGGCCGGCAGGCTGTACCAGTGCGGCTGCGGGTTGGCGGCGGTGGGGCCCCACTTCCAGTACTGCGTGCCGGCCGGCAGCGCCTCGGGGTAGGTGATGCGCAGCGTGGCCGCGCCGCCGGGCGTGCAGCCGGTCGCCGCCCATTGCAGCGGCGCGTGCAGCAGTTCCAGTCCGCGCGGCAGCGGTCCGTGGCCGCCGGCGCTGACCACGGGCGCCGCCTCGAAGCGGCACTGCGCCTCGCTCGCCAGCGCCAGGTTCAGCGCCGGGCCGGACGGCAGTTGCACCTCGTAGTCCGTGGGATCGACGGGCACGACCGGCGGGTCGAGCCGCAGGCCGACGACGATGGGGTTGTGGTCGCTGGAGCGGTAAGCGTCGTCCGCGTAGTAGGCCGCCACCTGTGCCGGGCTCTTGTAGTTGGTGTTGTAGTCCAGCACGGGCGGCTCTTCGGCGTTGATGTGCCACTTGACCGCGTTGCCCACCTTGGCCGCCAGCGCGGGGCTGGCGAACACATGGTCGAGCGCGCCCCACAGCCCCTGGAAGCCGTACGAATACTGGCCCGGCGCCAGCTTGGTGTAGCCCTGGCCTTCGAGGAAGGCGATGGGGTCTTCCTTGGCATAGGCGTTGAAGTCGCCCAGCAGCAGCACCTTGTCGGTGACCACCGTGGTGGGCGTGCCCTGCAGCCAGGCCTGCAACTGCGTCACCGCGCGCATGCGCGCGAGGTTGTTCGCGCCCTGGCCGTCGCCGGTGTCGGGGTCGTTCACGCTGCCCTTGGACTTGAGGTGGTTGGCCACCACGGTGAAGCGCTCGGTGCCGCCGTCCTTCAGGTCGACCTCGAACGACTGCGCCAGCGGCACCCGGCTGCCATAGGCGGCGCTGAAGGCGTCGTACTGGCTGTCGTCGGCCACCGCGGCCTTGCCTACCGGGCGCACGCGGTCTTGCCGATAGACCAGGGCAACGCTGATCGCATCGCGCCCGGCAGCGGGCACCTGCTTGCCGCCGCCCGCATCGAACGGCCCGCGCACGAAGGCGAAGACCGCGCTGCCGTGGCGCTGGTTCATCGCCGCCACCAGCGTGGCCAGCGCGCCGTCGTCGGCAAAGCCGTTGTTCTGGATCTCCATCAGGCCGTACACGTCGGCATCGAGGCCCAGCAGGTTGGCCACCACCTTGTCGCGCTGGCGGGCGAACTCCTGGGCGTTGTCGGCGCCGCGGCCTTCCAGCGAATCGCCGAAGGGGTTGCTGAACCGGGTCTTGCCCAGCGTGGTGAAGAAGTTCAGCACGTTGGCCGATGCGACCTTGACCGTGGCCTCGCCCACGGCCTGCTGCAGCGCCTGCACCGTGGGGCGCTCGTCGCCCTCGTACACCGGCGCCTGCGTGGGCTGCAGCCGGTAGCTGGTCTGGTGCGCGGCCTCGGTGCCTGCGACGAACTGGTCGAGGATGCCCACGACCTCGGGCGTGCGGTCGCCGGCGCGCAGCGGGTTGGCGGCGCTCAGCGGCTGGCCGCCGCGGCCCGGCAGCGCGGCCGGGTTCTGGCTGCCGTTGCCGTCGTCGACGATGATCTGGTTGCGCAGCTGCGCGGCGATGAAGGCCTGGTTGCCCGTGTAGCTGGGCGCATGCTGCTCGGTGTACTGCGGCAGCAGGCCGCCGCTGGCGAGCACCACGGTGCCGAAGCGGCCCAGCGTGTAGTTGTCGGTCACCACCAGCGGGCCGTCGGCGGCGCGCACGCGCACCCGCATGCCTTCGTAGCGCTCCCACAGCGCGGCGTCGGCCAGCGGCAGCGACAGCTCCACCGCCGCCGGCAGCGCCGACAGCGCGCCGCCGTTCAGCACGCTGAAGCCGGTGATGTTGCCGAGCTGGGTCTGCTCCTTGTACTCGTCCACCGTGGCGGTGAGCTGCACCACCTGGCCCACGCCCACGTCCACGGGCTGGTTGCCGTAGTACGCGAACACGCCTTCCGACGTGGCGGCGTCGCCATCGTCATCCTCGGGCAGCGACTGCAGGAAGAAGCCGTTCAGCTGCGGGAAATGGGCGGTGACGATGCCTTTCACTACCACGCTCTTGCCCTTGAGCGGCGATGCCGCCACCGCGCCCTGCACCGCGGAGATCTTGGCAGCGACGGGGCCGGGCGGCGTCGTGCCGCCCCCGCCGCCACCGCCATCAGTCACATCGAAGGCATCGGGCGGCGCCGGCACCGCGGTGCTGTCGCCCGACCAGTTGCCGGCGGCGCCGATGGTGGCGCGCAGCTCGGCCGCCGTGCCCTGGCGCAGCAGGGCGCTGTAGGCGTAGTTGTCCTTCTGGGCCAGCGCCAGCGCCGTGGTGCCGGCCACCAGCCCCGGCGGCAGGGCCGAGGTATTGCTGTTCGCGGCATCGGCCTGCCAGCCCCCGCCCGAGGTGTTGTTCACCGCATAGAGCAGGCTGGGCGCGGCCTCGCTGCCCTGGTAGACGATCAGGCTGTCGCCGCCCGAGGCCAGGTTGAACGAGCCCGCGACGGAGACGCTGCCCGCGCTGGCCGTGGGCGCCTTGGTATCGGCGCTGCCCAGGTGCACCACCGTGCCCGCCGGCAGCGCTTCGGTGGCCTTCCACACCAGCACGCCCTCGCCCGAGCGGAAGCCGCCGGCCTGCAGCCAGCCGTTGTCGGTGATGCGGATTTCGGTGTCGGCGTCCACGCCACGCAGCAGAACCAGGCTCACGCCGTCGGGTGTGTCGGAGCGAAAGCCGACCACGGCCACGTCGCCCGCCTGCAGCGCCGTCTGGGCCGCGGCAGGCAGGGCGGCCAGCAGCAGCGCGCCGGCCAGAAAAAGGGATGGGGACAGGCGCGCCGGGGTGCGGCAGGCAGAGGCAATCGATCGCAGGGCAAACATGGCAGCCAACGCTGGTTGTTGAGTAAACAACCATTTTTGGCCGCCGGTGATGAAAGCTCTGTGTCAAGCGCCGCGCGGCGCGGGCCTTCAGTTGTTGGTGATGTTCGACTTGGACTTGACGATGCCGGCCTGCGCCGGCTGCGGGGCGGTACCGGGCTTCCCGTCGGCCGCGGCCTTGGCCGGCGCATCCGCCTTCGGCGGCTGGCCGGCGGCGCGGGCCTCGGCGGCCTTGCCCAGCTTCACGTCCACGCCCTTGAGCGGCGCGCCCGCCGTGCGCTCGCCGGCATTCTGGGCTGCTGCGCCCAGCGGCAGCGCGCACAGCGCAGCCAGTGCAAGACCGACAACCGAAGCGAATCTGGACATGGTGTTGCCCCTGGTATCCGCGGCACATGCCGCCAACACCCATGATAGGCCGGGCGCTGCGCCGGCGCCAGCCTTGCCGCTCACTTCAGCGCGAAGCCCAGCGCCACGCCGGCGAACAGCGTCGCGCCGATCCAGTGGCTCTTGCTGAAGGCGCGGAAGCACCCTTCGCGCGTGCGCTCGCGGATCAGGCCGTAGTGCCAGGCCATCTGGCCCGCGGCCACACCCATGCCCAGCCACAGCGGCCAGCCCAGCACCGACGGGCGCAGCGCGAAGGCCGTGAGCCACCAGCACAGCGCGAAGCACAGCATGATGCCTGCCACGTCGTAGCGCCCCAGCGTGATCGCCGAGGTGCGCATGCCGATTTTCAGGTCGTCGTCGCGGTCGACCATCGCGTACTCGGTGTCGTAGGCCAGCACCATGCACATATTGGCCAGCCACAGCAGCCAGGCCGTGAGCGGCACCTCGCCCTGCACCGCGGCGAAGGCGATGACGATGCCGAAGTTGAAGGCGATGCCCAAAAAGGCCTGCGGCATCGCGAAGAAGCGCTTGGTGAACGGGTAGAGGATGGTGAACAGCACCGCCGGCACCGACCAGGCCACGGCCTCCCAGCGCGTGGTCAGCACCAGGCCCAGCGACAGCAGCGCCAGCACCACGCCGAGCACCACGGCCTCGGTGACCGAGACCTTGCCCGAGGTGATGGGCCGCTGCGCCGTGCGCTTGACGTGCTTGTCGTACTTGCGGTCGGCGATGTCGTTGATGCAGCAGCCCGCGCTGCGCATCAGCACCGTGCCCAGCACGAAGACGGCCAGCAGGTGCCAGCCCGGAAAACCATCAGCCGCCACCCACAGCGCCACCAGCGTGGGCCAGACCAGCACCAGCCAGCCGGCGGGGCGGTCCCAGCGCACGAGGTTCAGGTACAGCGCGATGCGCTCGGACAGCGAAACGGAAGCAGGAGAAGCAGGGGCCATGGTGCGCCAAGCATAGCGGGTTTGGAGGGCCTCGCGGGCACGCTGGACGGTATCAAAACAATAGCTGCTAGCGCTCTCTGTTTCTCGATTTCATACGCTTTCTCATTTAAAAACCAATAACCGCAATCGCCAGCAGCTATTGTTTTTATAGTCACCAGCCGCGAGGCAGCTCGATGCCGATGCGCGTCAGGCCGCCCTGCGACTCGGCGAAGCAGCGCCCGCCGTGCATGCGCGCGATCGCCGCGACGATGGCCAGGCCCAGGCCGTGGTTGCCGTCGGCCTGCAGGCGCGCTGCATCGGCGCGGTAGAAGCGGTCGAACAGCCGCGGCAGGTGCTGCGCGGCGATGGTCGGCCCCTGGTTGCTCACGACCAGCGCCACCTGCGGCATCTCCGCCGTGCAGGCCTCGCAGGGCTCCCCGCCGTCGCCGATCTCGATGGCGATGGTGGAGCCCGGCCGGGCATAGCGCGTGGCGTTGCCCAGCAGGTTCGACAGCGCGCGGCGCAGCAGCCGCGCATCCACCGCCGCAGCCGCGTCGCCGCGCACCTGCACCTGCAGGTCGGCCTCCTGCAGCGCGGCCTCGTGGAACTCGGCCACCTCGCCCGCCAGCGCGGCCAGGCTGTCCACCCGCGCGCAGCGCGCGCCCTGGCCGCGGTCGGCGTTCGACAGGAACAGCATGTCGGCCACGATGCCCGCCATGCGCTGCAGCTCCTCCAGGTTCGAGGCCAGCACCTCGCGCAGCTCGGCCTCGCTGCGCGGCTTGCGCAGGGCCAGCTCGCTGCTGCTGATCAGCGTGGCCAGCGGCGTGTTCAGCTCGTGGGCCACGTCGGCGTTGAAGGCCTCCATCTGCCGGTAGGCCACGGCCAGGCGCTCCAGCAGCGAGTTGAACTGCGCGACCAGCGGGCGCAGCTCCTGCGGCTGGCCGCTGTCGTCGAGCCGGCGCTGCAGGTCCTGCGCCGACAGCCGGCGCGTCTGCTCCACCAGCGAATGCAGCGGCGCCAGCCCACGGTGCACCAGCCAGATGCCGGCCAGCGACACCAGCAGCGTGCCGATCACCGCGGCCAGCCCCAGCGTCCAGGCCAGGTGGCGCAGCAGCGCGTCGTCGGTGCTGCGGTCCAGCACCAGGTCGGCCCGGGCCGGCTGCGCCGAGCCCGGCAATGTCACCTCGAAGCGCCGGTGCAGCGTGTGCGCACCGCTGGCCGGCCGGCGCGGGCCTTCGTAGACCAGCGAGCCCTGGGTGTCCGAGATGCGCAGCGACAGCTCGTCGTGCCCGGTCAGGAAGTCATCGAGCATGTGCGCCAGGTCGGTGGGCCCATGCAGCACGCGCCGCTCCGTCAGCAGGTGCTGCACGGCCTGCTGCTTGTGGTCCAGCGCCTCCTGCTGGCGCAGCGACAGCGCGAGCGCGATCACCACGTACACCGCCACGCACACCAGCCCCAGGCCCAGCATGGTCTGCAGCGCCAGCCAGCGCGACAGGCGCCGGCCCAGGTGGGGAACGTTGCTGCGCCAGGGCATCACGGTGCGCGCGACTCCAGCACATAGCCCATGCCGCGCACGGTATGCAGCAGCGGCCGCTCGAAGGGCTGGTCGAGCTTGAGGCGCAGGCGCCGCACGGCCACCTCGACCACGTTCGTCTCGCTGTCGAAGTTCATGTCCCAGACCTGCGAGGCCAGCTCGGTGCGCGACAGCACCTCGCCCTGGCGGCGCAGCAGCAGGCTGAGCAGGTTGAATTCCTTGGCCGTCAGGTCGAGCCGCTGGCCGGCGCGCGTGGCGCGGCGGCGGATCAGGTCGAGTTCGAGGTCGTCCATGCGCAGCACCGTGGCCTCGGGCGCGGCCTGGGCCGCGGCGCCGCGGCGCAGCAGCACGTGGATGCGGGCCACCAGCTCCGAGAACGCGAAGGGCTTGACCAGGTAGTCGTCGGCCCCGCCCTGCAGGCCCTTGACGCGGTCTTCCACCTGGCCGCGCGCGGTCAGCATCAGCACCGGCGTCTGCTTGGACTGGCGCAGCGCCGCCAGCACGGCCAGCCCGTCGATGCCGGGCAGCATGCCGTCGAGCACGATGAGGTCGTAGGCCAGCTCGGTGGCGAGGTGCAGGCCGTCGATGCCGTCGTGCGCGACATCGACGATGAACCCCTCTTCCGTCAGGCCCCGGCGCAGGTAGTCGGCCAGCTTGGCCTCGTCTTCAATCACCAGCAGCTTCATGGCCCGCATTGTGCGCGATGCCGGCGCTCAGCCTGCCGCCAGCCAGATGACGAATTTGTCATCTGGCGGTCAGAAGTGCGTCGCTGCCGGCTTTCTAGAGTGCCGACTCTATCCACGGAGTTCTGTTCCATGTCTTTTGCCTCGTCCCTGTCCCTGCGCTGCGGGCTGCTGGGCGCCGCGCTGCTGCTGGCCTTCGGGGCCGCGGCGCAGCCGGCCGCCACTTCGTCGCCGCCGCTGTCGCTGGCCCAGGCACAGGCGCTGGCCCTCGAACACAACCCCACGCTGCGCGCGGCGCGGCTGGGGGTCGATGCCAGCGATGGCGGCGTGCTGCAAAGCCGCGCGCGCCCCAACCCCGAGCTGTCCTACTCGCAGGAGGACATGCGCCGCAGCACCCGCTCCAGCACCCTGCAGTGGAACCAGCCCATCGAGATCGGCGGCAAGCGCGAGGCCCGCATGCGCGTGGCCGAGCGCGGCCGCGACCTGGCCCGGGCCGAGCTGGCCGCCGCCCAGGCCGCGCTGCAGGCCGACGTGAGCACCGCCTTCTTCGGCCTGCTGGCCGCGCAGCAGCGCGTGGCGCTGTCGCAGCAGACGCTGGAGATCGCCGCCAACGCCCGCGAGGCCGCCGCCAAGCGCGTGGCCGCGGGCAAGGTCGCGCCGCTGGAGGAAACCAAGGCCCGCGTCGCCGAGTCGGGCGCGCGCCTGGAGCTGTCGCAGGCGCAGTCGGGCCTGCGCGTGGCGCGCCAACAGCTGCAGGCGCTGTGGGGCGACAGCGCCCAAACCATGGCCGGCTTCGGCGACGCCGAAGGCGCCGTGGACGCCCTGCCCCCGGTGCCCGAGGCCGCCGTGCTGCAACAGCGCCTGGAGCTGGCGCCGGCCGTGCTGCGCGCGCGCCAGGTGCTGGAACAAAGCCGCGCCGCCGCCGAGCTGGAGCGCGCCAAGCGCCTGCCCGATCCCACGGTGAGCCTGGGCGTGAAGCGCTCGCAGGACGGCCAGGACGGCGGCCGCAACCAGGTGGTGTTCGGCGTCTCGGTGCCGCTGCCGGTGTTCGACAACAACCACGGCAGCCAGCTGCAGGCCCTGCGCCGCGCCGACCAGGCCGAGGAGGAACTGCAGGCCGTGCGCACCCAGCTGCAGGCCCAGCTGCAGGAGGCGCGCGAGCAGCTGCAGACCAGCCGCGACCAGGCCGAGCAGCTGTCCAGCCAGGTGCTGCCCGCCGCGCAATCGGCCTACGAGCTGTCGGCCAAGGGCTTTGCACTGGGCAAGTTCAGCTACCTCGAGGTGCTCGACGCGCAGCGCACCTGGTCCGACGCGCGCAGCCAGTACCTGAACCAGCTGCTGTCCACCCACCGCGCCGCCGCCAGCATCGACCGCCTGCTGGGCACCGGCCCCTGATCCCCCCCATCCACTCCACCATGAACACCACACCTCCTCCCACCAGCCGCCGCCGCACGGCCATCGCCGTGGCCGCCATCCTCGCGCTCGGCGCCCTGGCCGCCGTGCTGATCCTGCAGGGTGGCTCCGGCGGCAGCGCCGCGCCGCAGGCCGGCCATGGGCACAGCGACTCGGCCGAGCACGCCGACGAAGAGCACCATGGCGAGGCCGCCCCCAAAGACAAGTCCGCCAAGCCCGCCGAACATGACGACGATGACGGCCTGATCGCCATGGACGCGGCGCGCATGCAGGCCGCCGGCGTGAAGCTGGCCGAGGCCGGCCCCGCCACCGTGCGCCGCACGCTGCAGCTGCCCGGCGAGATCCGCTTCAACGAGGACCGCACCGCCCACGTGGTGCCGCGCGTGGCCGGCGTCGCCGACAGCGTGACCGCCGACCTGGGCCAGGCGGTGAAGAAGGGCCAGGTGCTGGCCGTGCTCAGCAGCGCCGCGGTGTCGGAGCAGCGCAGCGAGCTGCTGGCCGCGCAGAAGCGCCTGGCGCTGGCGCAGAACACGCATGCCCGCGAAAAGCAGCTGTGGGAGGAAAAGGTCTCGGCCCAGCAGGACTACCTGCAGGCCCAGCAGGCGCTGCGCGAGGCGGAGATCGCCGTGTCGAACGCGCAGCAGAAGCTGGCGGCCACCGGCGCCGGAATAAGCAGCAAGACAGGCGGCGGCGCGCTCAACCGCTTCGAGCTGCGCGCGCCCTTCGACGGCGTGGTGGTCGAAAAGCATTTGTCGATGGGTGAGGCCGTGCAGGAGACCACGGCCGTGTTCACCATCTCGGACCTGCGCAGCGTATGGGCCGAGATGCGCGTGGCCGCCAGCGACCTGCCCGCCGTGCGCGTGGGCGAGCAGGCCACCGTCAGCGCCACGGCCTTCGAGTCGTCGGCCACCGGCTCGGTGGCCTACGTGGGCGCGCTGATCGGCCAGGACACACGCACCGCGCCGGCCCGCATCACCCTGCCCAACCCCGAGGGCCTGTGGCGGCCGGGCCTGTTCGTCAACGTCGAACTCACCGCCTCGTCGCAGCAGGTGCCGCTGGCCGTGGCCACGCAGGCCATCCAGAAGCTCGACCAGCAGAGCGTGGTCTTCGTGCCGGCGGACGGCGGTTTCCGCGCCCAGCCCGTGCGCCTGGGCCGCGCCGACGCCCAGACCACCGAGGTGCTCGAAGGCCTGGCCCCCGGCCAGCGCTATGTTCGTGACGGCAGCTTCATGCTCAAGGCCGAACTCGGCAAGGCCACCGCCGAGCATGCGCACTGATACCTGCCAGGCCGAGCGAAGCGATGGCCCGATGGTTTCCCTACCCCTTCTGCCTGCGCCTGTGGCGGGGCGTTTGCGGGGTGGCATGCGCGTCGGAGCGCGCATGCTTCGTGGTCTGACTCGCCGGGGA